>NZ_JBSFVB010000001.1:0-752955 GCF_053592115.1 Streptomyces sp. NPDC002788
CGTCCGCCCACCCGGGTGGGCGGCCGGCATGGGCCAACCGGGACCCCCCCCCCCCGAGGGGGGCGGTCCCGCGCGACGTGGGTGGGCGTGCTCAGGCGAGCTTCGCGGTCAGCGTGATGGGCGTGGCCTTGAGGGCCTGGCTGACCGGGCAGCCGACCTTGGCCTCCTCGGCGGCCGCGAGGAACGCCGCCTCGTCCATGCCGGGGACGGTGCCCTCGACGGTGAGGTGGATGCCGGTGATGCCCTCGCCGGGCTGGAAGGTGACGTCGGCGGAGGTCACCAGCCTGGTCGGGGGGGTGCCGGCCTTGTCGAGGATGTTGGAGAAGGCCATGGAGAAGCAGCTGGAGTGGGCTGCGGCGATCAGCTCCTCGGGGCTGGTCTTCCCGCCCGGCTCCTCGGTACGGGCCGCCCAGGTGACCGGCTGCTCGGCGAGGATGCCGGAGGAGTCGAAGGTGACGACGCCGTTGCCCTTGAACAAGTTGCCTTCCCACACGGTGTGTGCGGAGCGCGTGGCTGCCATGACGCATCCTTTCGATGAGTATCCGGAACCGTAACCGGGTTCCTGGCCACCATCCGATCACACTCCGGTCCAACTCACGCGCAAGAGGGGGCCTCTGGCGCTGGGTACGGCTCGTCCCGGGCGATCACCCCGGCCGGGCGGAACCCCGGAGGCCGTCGCGGATCTGCGGTACGCCGATGAGGCACTCGCGGGGGCGGGTGCCGAGCAGGATCCCGCAGGGCGGGCGTGACGTGACGGCCGCCCGAAAAGCAGAGACTCCTTGAGGATGAGGTCGAGCCACCGGGGTGTGAGGACGGCTCTCCCGGCGCAGCCGGTCTTCAGGCGGCGCGCTCCTCGCTCGTCTCCAGCGGCACCTGCGGTCCGTTCGACTCGCGCAGCCAGCGGCGCAGCACCCGGTGCACGTGCTCGGCGCCGACGAGTTCCTCCCCGTCCCGCGTCGGCGCGGACAGGGCGATGGGCGACAGCAGGAACGGCTTGCCCTGGGCGCCGCCGAGGCCGCCATGGGAGCCGATCTGCTCCTCGAAGGCGAGGACTTCGCCGTCGGCCGGGTCGTGGAAGGAGTTGACCATGATGTCGGCGGTGTGCGGGAAGGAGTGCGTACGGCGTACCGCGTCGGCCGCGCCCGGGCCGAACGGGGCGAGCGGGCCCGGGTTGTGGTCGAGGTCGGCCAGCGGGATCTCGGCCCCGTACGCGCCGAGGACGACACCGCCGTGCTCCTCGCTGCGCACCAGCAGGAAACCTATGCCGGGATGATTGGCGAGGGTCGGCAGCAGCGCGGGGTGGCGGGCGTCGATCTCCTCCTTGCTCATCCGGTGCGGCACGTCCGGGAAGGAGACCAGGCCGAGGTTGCCGGAGGCCAGCACGATCGGCTCCGAGCGGCGCCGGGGGCGGTGCTGCTCGGAGCCCTCCTCCACGGGTATGCGCAGCGCGGCACGGACGGCGGCCCGGGCCTCCGCCCCGCTGCGGGTGCGCTCCGCCTTGCGCGGTACGGGCATTCCGCAGCCGGCCCGCACCAGATCGCCGAGGGTGAGGCCGTAGCGGGAGCGGAAGGTCTCGCCGGGGCTCTGACCGTGGTCGGAGAGCACGACGATCCGGTACGGGCGCGGGGCGTGCTCGGCGACGTTCTCGATCAGGGCGAGCGAACGGTCGAGCCGTTCGAGGACCTGCTGCGCGTCGCGGCTCGCCGGGCCGGAGTGGTGGGCGACCTCGTCGTAGGCCACCAGGTCGGCGTAGACGGCGGTGCGTCCGGCGAGCATGTCGCCCGTGACCGCGGCGACGACGACGTCCCGCTCGACGACGGTCGCGAAGGCCCGCACGAGCGGGTAGAGGCCCGCGCGGGAGACCCGCGGGCGCTGCTCGCGCAGGCGGGCGCGGGTGGACTGGCCGATCTCCCGGCCGACCTCGGCGACGAAGGACAGGGCGGTGCGTACGGCGTTGGCCGGGTCGGAGAAGTAGGCGAAGTAGCCGTCCCGGGAGCGGTTCTCCCGGCTGCGGCGGCGTGTGGCGATGGACAGCACGAGGGCCTGCTGGTCGGCGCCGCCGCTGAACAGGTTGCCGCGGCTGGCGCCGTCGACGGTGAGCAGTCCGCCGTGCCCCGCGTATCCGACGGCGCGGCGCTGCAGTGCGGCGGCGCTGGTCGGGCGGTTGCAGACGACCACCTCGCCGGTGTCCTTCTCGTACCAGCGGAACGCCGGGACGTCGTGGTTGCTGCCGTGCAGGATGCCGAGCTGACTGGCGCCGGTCTGGCTGGACCAGTCGGTGCGCCAGGAGGTGAGGCGGTGGGTGGGCCGGCCGCCGTCGCCCAGGTCGAGCCAGCGGGCGACGGTCGGCATCAGGCCCTTGTCGACCGCGTCGAGCAGTGTGTCGTGACCGACGCCGTCCAGTTGCAGGAAGACGGTGCCGGGGCCGGCCGGACAGGGTGGTCCGGACCGGCGGCGGCGGCGGTCGGAGAGGCGGTACAGCCTGCGGCGGTAGGCGTCGTCGTCGCGCACGGCCAGGGCTGCGCCGGTCGCCGACGCCACGGCCGACATCACGGCGGCGACCACGACGGCGGTCTCCGGGGCGGCGGCTCCGCGCTCGCCGGGGTTGAGACGCAGGGCGAGCAGCAGGAGGGCGCCGTTGAGGAAGAACACCAGCAGGCCGAGCACGAGCGCCGGTACCAGGAGCAGCAGCCGGACGAGCAGCGGCCACACCACGGCCGACAGCAGACCGAAGGCGCCCGCGCCGAAGGCCGCCGTGACGGCGATGTCGGTCGCGCTGTCCCCGTCCTGCGAGCGGAGCCGGAAGTCGGGCAGGATCCCGGCGAGCACGAGCATGGTGACGGTGGAGACCGCCCACACGGCGACGCTCCGTCCCACCTGACTGGCGACCCTCCGCCACCGCACGCCCCGCACGCCCCGCCACCTCACGTCCCGGCCCGCCGCGACCACAAACCCTCACCCAAAGTGTCTCAACGCCCCGAAGACGCGATCCGTCCCTCGAATGTCCCTTCGAGCCGGGGTCGCCGTCTCCTTCCCGCCACGGCGGCGGCCAAGCACGACCGCCCGGCCCGACGGTGCGGAACCGGGGCCGCCGGGCCGGTCCGCCGCTACCCGCCCGACGCGGCGAACCGCTGCGTCAGCGCCCGTCGTAGCCGGCCGTCGGCATCGAGAGCCGGCGGTGCACCCGTGCCTTCATCGCCGCGTCGTACGCCGGTTCCGCGTGACCCACCGTCTCGACGCGCACCCCGCGCCGCGCGCACTCCGCGGTGAACTCCTCGACCGAGGCGAGCGCGCTCTCCAGGACCCGCCGGCTGGGCGCCACGAACAGGTCGAGGCCGGGCCGGACGCCGTCCCACAGCACGCCGTGGTCGGGCCGCAGCCCCCGCACCAGTAACTCCCGGCTCACCACGTAGCCCCGCTCGGCGGCCCAGCGGGCGCACATCGCGTGCTGGCTGCGGGAGTCGACCAAAAACGGATTTTCGTCCAGTTCCTCCAGCGGCGTCAGACTCGCGATCGCCGTGACCCGCACCGGCACCATGGCGTCCCCCTCACCTCCGGTTTCGCCGCCGACCCTACTCCTGCACGTAGGCTTCGGGGAGTCGCGCGAAGGAGGCAAAGAAGTGCCGGTGGAGATCACCTGGTGGGGTCACGCCACTTGCACGGTCGAGGATTCGAACGTACGCGTACTCACCGACCCGTTGTTCGCGCGCCGGCTCGCGCACCTGCGCCGCCGGCGCGGAGCCCTGCCGCCCCCCGGCGCCCACCACGCGGACGTGGCCCTGGTCTCGCATCTGCACGCCGACCACCTTCACGTGCCGTCGCTGATGCGCCTCGCGCCGGG
Organism: Streptomyces sp. NPDC002788; assembly: GCF_053592115.1. Classification (NCBI taxonomy): domain Bacteria; kingdom Bacillati; phylum Actinomycetota; class Actinomycetes; order Kitasatosporales; family Streptomycetaceae; genus Streptomyces; species Streptomyces sp. NPDC002788. Next base: position 3,842 of record NZ_JBSFVB010000001.1, read on the forward strand.
CACGCGCCTGCTCGTGCCCCGGGGCGCGCGCCGAGCCGTACCCGGGCTGCGCCGGCTCGCGCACCTGCGGGTGAGTGAGGTCGCGCCCGGGGACGAGACACGGATCGGCGATGTCGTCGTACGGGTCGTGCCGGCGCGGCACGACGGGCGGCGGCTGCCGCTCGGGCCGCACCGCTCCCCCGCCCTCGGCTACGTCATAGCCGGCGAGGCACGGACGTACTTCGCCGGGGACACCGGGCTGTTCGAGGAGATGGCCAAGGAGGTCGGGCCGGTCGAGGTGGCGCTGCTGCCGGTGGGCGGCTGGGGGCCGTACCTGGGCGAGGGGCATCTGGACGCGGGCCGGGCGGCGGAGGCACTGGCTCAGCTGGCGCCGCACAGTGCCGTACCGGTGCACTACGGCACGTACTGGCCGATCGGGATGGACGCTGTGCGCCCTCACGAGTTCCATGCGCCGGGCCATGAGTTCGTACGGCTGGCGGCCCGGCGTGCGCCCGGCGTGGCGGTGCATCGGCTGGAGCACGGGGAGAGCGTGCGCCTGGGGGCGGCGCGGTGACTTGGAGCGCGCCCATAGCGCAGGCCGGCTTGCCCCTGCTCGCGGTGTCGGCCGTGACCCCGGCTGCCGTGGTGCCGGAGTCGACGCAGCAGGCGATCGGGTACCCGACGCTCTTCCTGCTGGTGCTGGCCGGGGCGCTGGTGCCGGTGATTCCGACGGGTGCGCTGGTGAGTTCGGCGGCGGTGGTCGCCTTTCACCAGACGGCGCCGTTCTCGTTGGCCGTGGTGTTCGTGACGGCGTCACTGGCGGCGTTCCTCGGCGATGCGGCGCTGTACTGGCTGGGGCGGCGCGGGTTGAAGTCGAAGAACGGGTCGCGGTGGCTGGAGGCGATCCGGAAACGGGCACCGGAGGATCGGCTGGCGCAGGCGCAGGAGAAACTGGCCTCGCACGGGGTGGCCGTGCTGGTGCTGTCCCGGCTGGTGCCGGCGGGACGTATTCCGGTGATGCTGGCCTGTCTGCTGGCGAGGTGGCCCGTGCGGAGGTTTTCCCGGGGGAACCTGCCAGCCTGCTTGGCGTGGGCCGTGACGTATCAGTTGATCGGGATTCTCGGGGGGTCGTTGTTCGACGAGCCGTGGGAGGGCGTGGTCGCGGCGATCGGGCTGACCTTGCTGATCAGCGTGGTGCCGAGTGTGATTCGGCGGGTGCGGTAGGGCCGAGGGAGGGGACGTGGCCTTCGGGGTGGGGATGGTCCGTGGTTGTTCGCGCAGTTCCCCGCGCCCCTTCCAGGTCCGTTCCGCTACAGCACCTTTGACGCCCCCACCGGCATGTCCCAGAGGTTCTCCCGGGGCAGGCCCGTCTTCTCCCAGGCCACCCGGACCCGGGTGAGGGGCTCCAGGACCGGCTCTGCCGACAGGACGAACGTCGCCCAGTGCATGGGGGCCATCCTGGTCGCGCCCAGGTCCTGGGCCGCGCGGACCGCTTCCTCCGGGTCGCAGTGGACGTCTCTGAGCCACCAGCGGGGGTCGTAGGCGCCGATGGGGAGGAGGGCCAGGTCGATGCCGGGGTAGCGGCGGCCGATGCGGGAGAACCAGTGGCCGTAGCCCGTGTCGCCTGCGAAGTAGACGCGTTGGCCGCCCTGGTCTGTGAGGACCCAGCCGCCCCAGAGGCTGTGGCAGGTGTCGGTGAGGGTGCGCTTGGACCAGTGGTGGGACGGCACGAAGTCGAAGCGGACGCCGTTCAGCTCGGCCGCTTCCCACCAGTCGAGTTCGGTGACGCGCGTGAAGCGGCGGCGGTGGAACCAGCGGGCGAGCCCGGCCGGGACGAACACCGGCGTGTCGCGCGGCAGACGGCGCAGGGTGGGGGCGTCCAGGTGGTCGTAGTGGTTGTGGCTGATGACGACGGCGTCGACCCGCGGCAGGTCCTCCCAGGGCACGCCCACGGGCGTGATGCGGGCCGGGGTGCCGAGGATGCGGCGGGACCAGACGGGGTCGGTGAGGACGGTCAGTCCGCCGATCTGCAGCACCCAACTGGCGTGCCCCGCCCAGGTCACGGCGACCGTCGCCGCGTCGACGCGGGGCAGCGGGGCCGGGGCGTAGGGCAGGCGGGGGATGCCGGCGAGGCCTTCCGGGTCGGGTCTCACGGCGCCTTCACGGGCGAAGCGGGCCATGGCCTTCAGGCCGGGGAGCGGGGCGGTCAGCCGGTCGTGGAAGGTGCGCGGCCACACTCTCCGCTCGGCCAGCGGCCGGGGTTGGGCCAAGGGCGGCGCGAGCGGGGACGGAAGGGCCGGGTCGTCGGCTTCCTGGGTGGTCGTGCTCGTGGTCGACTCGGACTGCTGCGTCATCGAGGAGGCTCCCATCGCTGAGCGTCGTCGCGGAGATCGTCGAAGACCGACTTCAGTTGGATCAACGCACGGTGGACGTGCGGCAGTTCCAACGGCGTGGGTGAGGTGAGGCACTCCGCGCGTTCCGGGTCGGAGCCGGCCACCAGTGCGCCGGTGCACAGCCGCACGCGCGGGGCTTCGAGTTCGTCGCCGAAGCGATGGCCGCCCGGGGCGGGCATGCCGAGGCGGGAAGTGAGGAAGTCCTCCAGTTCCTGCGCGTCGCCGACGCCGTGCGCGGTCAGCGCGGGACGCAGCGGGGAGAGGTCGACGTACAGATGACGGCCGGCCTGCGGGGGCCGGGCGAGGGCGCCCGCGGCGACGACGGCGGAGTGTGCCGCGGCGGCCACGCTCGCGTGCAGGCGTACGGCGGTGGCGACGCGGGCGGTGACCGGTTCCGGTTCGGCCAGGGCGTACGCAGCCGCCGCGGCGACCGGGGCGGCGACGCGGGCGTCGAGGGCGGTGAGCACGTCGAGCACGCGCGCGTGGAGGCCGTCGCCCTCGCCACCGACGGGGAAGCGGGCGACAGCGGCCGGCCAGCCGGGCGGGAGCAGGGCACCGGCCAGGTCGGAGACGACGGTGACCCGGTCCGGCAGCATCTCGGCGGGGCTGAGCAGCACCGTGCCGTGCGGGTCGTGCAGGGTGTCGCGCCAGGTTTCGTCGCTGACGAGGTGCAGGCCCTCCCCCTGGGCGGCTTCGACGGTCTCGTGCAGCAGTTCGGGAGGGGCGACACCGGCCGTGGGGTCGTCGGCGACGGACAGCACGAGCAGGCGCGGGTCGCCGCCCTCGGCGCGGACCCGACGCGCGGTCTCCAGCAGGGCGTACGGGTCCGGGACGCCGCCGCTCTCCGGCGGCGTCGGCACATGGAAGACGGGGCGCCCCAGCAGCCGTGCGTACGGCGCCCACCAGGCGGCGCAGGGTCTGGGCACGAGGACGTCGCCGCCGAGGGCGGCGGTCAGAGCGAGCAGCAGGGCGGGGGCACCGGACGCGGCGGCGACACGATCGGGGGCGCAGCGCAGTCCGCGCCGGTCCCAGTAGCCGCAGGCGGCCTCACGCAGGACCGGGCCGCCGCCGACCGGCTCGTGGCCGCCTCGGGACGCGGCGGCGGCGAGGACCGCGGACAGTTCCGGCAGCACCGGCAGCCCGTCGTCCGGGAGGGGCGGCCCGAACCGGACGGGGCCGTGGCCTTGCGGGTCCGTCCGCCGCATCCGTACCTCCGCAGTGCCTGGTGCCGCCGTGTGGTGTCGCCTCCGGCGCGTGCGCCGTCCGCTGCCCGGTGGTCCGTACGGTGCGGCTCGTGCCCTCGGTCACTGGGTACCCACGGTGCCGCCGCCCCATGGGCGTACGGCCGGGTAGTGACGGTCACAGCATGACCGGGCCGAGCCGGGGAAAGCGGGGGCTCGCGAGGCGGTGGTGCGCGCCGGGGTCAGCGATACGGGTCGCTCTGCCGGGTGCGCAGCCGGTGCACGGCGGCGGCGAGCGCGCCCGCGATCAGCACCCCGCCCGCGACCAGGGCCGGCACGGAGTCGGTGAAGGCACCGCCGTCACCGGCCCGCACCCCGCGCTGGACGGCCGCCCCGCCGCAGTCGGAATGGTGCGATTCGAGGTGGTGGGACGGTTCGGGGCAGGGCGTGTGGGTGGGTTTGTGGGTGGGCATGTGCGTGGGCTTGTGGGGGCCGGAGCCGTGGGCCACCGTGAACGTCGCGCTCCACTGCTTGCCCTCCCCGCCGGGAGCCGCCGGGCAGGTGCCGTCGACGGTCCACGCGGAGTCCTCGCCGGGGGCGTCCGGATCGCCCTCGAAGTTCTCGGCCGAGGCGATCCGGGCGGTGCCGCGGTAGGCGGGGCCGGACGTCTCGTCGTCGTTGCCGGTGACGCGGCGCAGCGGGACCGTGCCCTCGTCGAAGGCCTGCGAGGTGGCGTCGATGCTCTCGGGCGGCGACCCCCCGGTCGGATCACAACTGACCGAGACGACGAGCGTGCCCCCGGGCTCGACGGTGGCGGGACTCACCTCGGCGGCCGGTTCGGCGGAAACGGCGGGCGCGAACCCCACCAGGGCGACCCCGGCGAGGACGGCGACGGACAGGGCGTTGCGGGTGCGGCGCATGGAGGGGACTCCTTCGGTCGTCATGCCCCTCTGCCATGACAGCCCCACCGCAGCGGCCCTGCGCGGAACGGGACCCCATTAGCGGGACAGCACCCTCCAACCGGGTGAAAGCGGAGCTGCCCGCAGACCCCGGGCATCCGCCCCGGCCCCCGCGGTGCCAGGCCCTGTCGTCACCTTCCCGCCTGCCCCGCCCTCCGGGCGACGACGGGGATGGGACGACAGGCCCTTACTAGGCGGCATCCCGCATGACCTGCTCCCGCACCCGCCCACAGCACCGGCTGATCAGCCGGGACACATGCATCTGCGAGATCCCCAGTTCCTCGGCGATCCGGCTCTGCGTCATGTCCCGGAAGAACCGCATGTACAGAATGGCCCGCTCCCGCTCCGGCAGCGCCGCCAGTCGTGACCGCACGGCCTCCCGGTCCACCACCGTGTCCAGCGCCGGATCGACGGACCCCAGCGCGTCGCCCAGCGAGTACCCGTCCTCGCTGCCGGGCAGGTCCGCGTCCAGGGACAGCGCCGTGAAGCTCTCCAGCGCCTCCAGACCGGCCCGGACGTCCTCCACGCTCATCTTGGCGTGGGCGGCGATCTCGGCCACCGTGGGCCGCTGGCCGGAGACGGTCTGGGACAGCTCCTGGCAGGCGAAGCGCACGCGGTTGCGCAGTTCCTGGACGCGGCGGGGGACGTGCAGGGTCCACATGTGGTCCCGGAAGTGCCGCTTGATCTCGCCGGTGATGGTCGGCACGGCGTAGCTCTCGAAGGCGCTGCCGCGCTCGGGGTCGTACCGGTCGACGGCCTTGACCAGGCCCAGGGCGGCCACCTGGCGCAGGTCGTCGAGGCTCTCGCCGCGGCTGCGGAAGCGTCCGGCGAGGCGGTCCGCCATGGGCAGCCAGGCCTCGACGACCGCGTCACGGAGCGCGTCGCGTTCGGGGCCGACGGGCATGGAGGCGAGCCGGGAGAAGGCCTCGGCGGTGTCGGGGGCGTCGTGATGGGGGTGCTTCGCACTGGTTCGGGTCGGCATGATGCGTCCCCATTCCCTTGAGAGTGCTCCGGGCTGGACGGTCACCGCGGTGAGCGCATCGACTGTGCGGACCAGGTGCGCCGGTGGCGGCGCGTATCGCCGCTCCCACGGACGTGCCTCCTGTCCGAAGCACTGAGGTGCGCCTGCCCCCGGCCCCCGCGCGCAAACACCGGCCAGGTTTTCCCCCGTCGCACAGGGTGACCCGTACTGCCGGCCCTTTTCCCCTTCGCGTCCGGGAGGTCGTACATGAGCACCAAGGTCTCCGACCACGTCCTGCAGAGGCTGCGCGAGTGGGGCGTGGAGCAGGTCTTCGGTTATCCGGGCGACGGCATCAACGGGCTGCTCGCCGCGTGGGGCCGGGCCGGGAACGAGCCGCGTTTCGTGCAGTCGCGGCACGAGGAGATGTCCGCGTTCCAGGCGGTCGGCTACGCCAAGTTCAGCGGCCGTCTGGGGGTGTGCGCCGCGACGTCGGGGCCGGGCGCGATCCATCTGCTGAACGGCCTCTACGACGCCAAGCTGGACCACGTTCCGGTGCTGGCGATCGTCGGCCAGACGCACCGCAGCGCGATGGGCGGCTCCTACCAGCAGGAAGTGGATCTGCACTCGCTGTACAAGGACGTCGCCTCCGACTTCGTGGAGACGGTGACGGTGCCGGAGCAGCTGCCGAACGTGCTGGACCGGGCGATCCGCACCGCGTACGCGCGCCGCTGCCCGACGGCGGTCATCATCCCCGGCGATGTGCAGGAGCTCGACTACTCGCCGCCGACGCACGAGTTCAAGATGGTCCCCTCCAGCCTGGACCGCAGCCCGTGGACGGCGGTCCCCTCCGACGACTCGGTGCGGCGGGCCGCCGAGATCCTCAACTCCGGTGACAGGGTGGCCATTCTGGTCGGTCAGGGCGCGGCCGGTGCGCGGGCGGAGGTGGAGCGGATCGCCGAGCTGCTGGGCGCGGGCGTCGCCAAGGCGCTGCTCGGCAAGGATGTCCTCAGCGACGAACTCCCGTACGTCACCGGCTCGATCGGTCTGCTCGGCACGCGCCCGTCGTACGAGCTGATGCGGGACTGCGACACCCTGCTGACCATCGGTTCGTCGTTCCCGTACTCCCAGTTCCTGCCGGAGTTCGGAAAGGCGCGGGGCGTACAGATCGACATCGACCCGCACATGGTCGGCATGCGCTACCCGTACGAGGTGAATCTGGTCGGTGACGCGAAGGCCACCCTGGAGCGGCTGATCCCGCTGATCGAGGACGGGCGCGGGCGCGAGTGGTACGACACGGTGTGCGACAACGTGACGCGCTGGCGCGACGTCATGGAGCGCCGGGCCGGGCTCGACGCCGATCCGATCAACCCGGAGTACGTGGCCCGCGCGCTGGACCCGCTGCTGCCGGACGACGCGATGGTCACGTCCGACTCGGGCTCGACGGCGAACTGGTACGCGCGGCACCTGACGATGCGGCCGGGCATGCGCGGCTCGCTCTCCGGCACGCTGGCGACGATGGGCTGCGCGGTGCCGTACGTGATCGGCGCGAAGTTCGCGCACCCGGACCGGCCGGCGATCGCGCTGGTCGGGGACGGGGCGATGCAGATGAACGGGATGGCGGAGCTGATCACGGCGGCCAAGTACCGGCATCTGTGGGACGATCCGCGGCTGGTGGTCGCGGTGTGGAACAACCACGACCTGAATCAGGTCACGTGGGAGATGCGGGCCATGGAGGGCGCCCCGTCGTTCCTGCCCTCGCAGGAGCTTCCGGACGTGCAGTACGCCGCGTTCGCACGCTCCCTGGGGCTGACCGGCATCCGGGTGGAGAAGCCGGAGGACGTCGAGGCGGCCTGGCGTGCCGCACTGGAGGCGGACGGCCCCGCGGTCGTGGAGTTCCTGACCGATCCGGCTGTCCCACCGATCCCGCCGCACGCCACCTGGGATCAGATGGAGGCGACCGCCGCGTCGGTCCTCAAGGGCGACGCGGACCGGGGATCGATGGTCAAGCAGGGTTTCAAGGCGAAGGTGCAGGAGTTCCTGCCGGGGCGGGCGAAGAAATAGCCGCCGCGGGAGCGGGGGGCACACCGACCGGTTCGCGCCGGTCGGCGTCCTCCTGCGGCAGCAGCAGTTCCTCGTAACGGCCCAGCACGAGCACCACTCCGAGCATGAGCAGCGGGATGAGCACAGCGAGCATCGCCATGACGGGTCCTTCCCCAGTGATGTGTGGGGGGGTCCGAACCGGGTCTCCCGGAGGCGATGGCGCAAACCGGTGCGGACGGCGGCGATCGACCGGCCCGAACCTGTGTCGGCCCCCGGTGTTCGGGTACGCGGTGCTGGCCCCCGAACGTCTGGAGGGAGACATGCAGCGAGGAAGCGACCGGCTGAGCGTCCACCGGGACGACGAGATGAAACACGAACTGCAGGGTCTGCTCAGGTCCGGGCACCCCACGCGCAGTGAGGAGTGGCACGACCCGGAGCCGGCCGCCGAGGACGATCCGGAGGTCGCGTACGGGCCGGTGACGCCGAGCCGCGCGCCGACGTCCCTGGAGACCGTGCGGCTGGAGCTGGCCCGGATTCTGGGCCGCAGGGCGTTCCCCGCGAGCCCGCGCGAGCTGACCCACGCGTTGCGCGCCCAGCAGGCGCCCGACGCCCTGGTCGAGGCTCTGGAGCAGCTGCCGCGCCAGGAACGCTACGGCAACGTCCAGGAACTGGCCCAGGCCCTGACCCGGGCCCGGGAGACCGGGCCCGAGGAGTACGCGTAGGGACCGGTTCGGGGGCATCGCGGCGTGCCGCGGTGCCCACCGGCCCGGGAAGGGACGGAGGCCCCGCAGATGGCCGAGTACGTGAAGGACGTGATGACCGCGGGTGTCGTCGCCGTGCGCCCGGACGCCTCGCTCGTCGAGGCGGCGCAGTTGATGCGCTCGCAGAACATCGGCGACGTGGTGGTGGCCGAGGGGCAGGAAGTGATCGGTGTGCTCACCGACCGCGACATCACCGTCCGGGCCGTCGCCGACGGCGCCGACCCTATGACGGTGAGCGCGCATACCGCGTGCACGAGGAATCCCGTGACCGTGACGCCGGACGACCGGGTGGCGACCGCGGTCGCGCTGATGCGTGAGCACGCGGTGCGCCGGCTGCCGGTGGTGGAGAACGGGCTGCCGGTCGGGATCGTGAGCCTCGGCGACGTGGCCGAGGCCGAGGACCCCGCCTCGGCACTCGCCGACATCAGCCGCGCCGAGCCGGACGGCCGGGGCGGGGCGTGAGCAGGCAGAACGAGAAGAAGGGACATCAAGCATCATGCGTATCGCGTTTCTGGTCGCACCCGAGGGCGTCGAGCAGGTCGAGCTGACCGACCCGTGGCAGGCGGTGAAGGACGCGGGCCACGAACCCGTGCTGGTGTCGACGCAGGAGGGTGAGATCCAGGCCTTCAACCACCTCGACAAGGCGGACACCTTCCCCGTCGACGAGGTGGTGGGCGAGACCACGCCCGGCTCGTTCGGCGCGCTGGTGCTGCCGGGCGGTGTGGCGAACCCGGACTTCCTGCGGATGGACGACAAGGCCGTCGCGTTCGTCCGGGACTTCTTCGAGCAGGGCCGCCCCGTCGCGGCGATCTGCCACGCGCCGTGGACGCTGGTCGAGGCGGACGTCGTGCGCGGCCGGGAACTGACGTCCTGGCCGAGTCTGCGGACGGACATCCGCAACGCGGGCGGCACCTGGGTCGACCAGCAGGTGAAGGTCTGCGACCACGGCGCGAACAAGCTGGTCACCAGCCGCAAGCCGGACGATCTGAAGGCCTTCTGCGAGACGTTCCTGGACGTCTTCGCCGAGACGGCCGCCTGACGGCGTCGCGCGCGGAGCGGCCTGTGGGGCGTCGGCACCGCAGGACGTCTTCGGTGCCGGCGCCGGGCGAGCGGAGCCGGGCCGGTTGTCGCCGGTCCGGTTCGCACTGGTGCAGGCGCTGTCCCGCGAGGGGCTCAGGTGCCGGGGGTGGTGGGAGTCGCCGACTCCCCGCTCCCCCGCTCCCGGGCCCCTTCGCGTGTGCGGCCCGCAGCCACCGGGCGGCGCGGGTTGCGGCGCAGGTACTCGCCCTCGAGCTGCGCCATGCGCTCGTTGTGGGCGCGCAGCGCGTCGTTCGAGCCGTACAGCAGCGTGTCGTGGCGCGTGCGGTGGATGGTCTCGAGCTCTTTCATGAGCTGCTGGTCGTCCAGCCGGTCAGGGTCCACTCCGGTCATCGTGTCGCCCCGCTCGTCGTGTTCGCTGATGCGGTCCGGGTACCCGCCCCGGGAGCAAAGAGCACTACCCCCGAGCGGCACCCGGGAGGGAGCCATGGATCTCGCTTTTCTGCACCCACTGTACGAACACCCCGGGCCTTGGGCCTCCGTGTACGTCGACACCTCACGGCACACGGAGGACACCCCCCACGAACGGCAGCTGACGGCTCAGGCCATGGCCCGGCAGCTGGCCGCGCAGGGCGCGGACGAGGCGACGTGCCGGGCCGTGCAGGGCGCGATCGAGGATCTGCGGCACTCCTCCGAACCGCACGGCCGGGCCCTGTTCGCCCGCGCCGGCGAGGTCGTCCTCGACCCGCCGCTGGCCCGTCCGCCGCAGGGCGGCGACTGGGCCGAATGGGCGCCGCTGCCCCGTGTCACGCCGCTGCTGGAGCTGGCCGGCGGGGACCCGATGTGCGTGGTGGCCTACGTCGACCGCAAGGGCGCGGACTTCGAGCTGCGCAGCGCGCTGGGCCGGCAGGACGCGGGCGGCGTCACCGGGCGGCAGTGGCCGGTGCACCGGACGAGTTCCGTGGACTGGTCCGAGCGGCATTTTCAGCTGCGGGTGGAGAACACCTGGGAGCACAACGCCGCGGAGATCGCCGACGCGCTGGCCGTGTGCCAGGAGGAGACACGCGCCGACCTGCTGATTCTCGTCGGTGACGACCGTGAGCGGCGGTCCGTGCACGAGCGGCTGCCGAAGCGGCTGCACGGCCTGGTCGTCGAGGCGCCGCACGGCACCGGCAGCCGGCTGCTCGACGAGGACGTGGAGCGCGCCCGCGCCGAGCATGTGGCGCGGCAGGCCGAGGCGGAGCTGGAGCGCTTCCGGGCCGCGCGCACCCCGGACGGCGAGGGCCGGGCGGGGGCCGTGGAAGGCGTGCCCGCGCTGGTCGAGGCGGCGCGGGAGCATCGCATCGACGAGCTGCTGATCCGCGTCGACGGGCCCGACGCGCACCGCGAGGTGTGGATCGGCGAGGACCCCGACCAGATCGCGGTGCGGCGTACGGATCTGAAGATCCTCGGCGAGCAGCACTCGTGGCCGGCCCGGGCGGATGACGCGTTGATCCGGTCGGCTGTGGCCACGGACGCGGCCGCCCTGTCGGTTTCCGAGCGGGAGGTGCCCTCGGGGGGTCTGGGGGCGCTGTTGCGCTGGAAGTGACCAGATACCGGTAGGCCGGCGGCTCGTCTGCTCGCCGCGGGTCGCGCGCAGGGGCGCGTGGGAGCTGACCGCACAGTTCCCACGCGCCCCTTCGACGCGTGTCCTCAGGTGAGCAGCGCTCCCCCAGTCACCACCCGCACTCCGTTGCGCTTCAGGCTCCGCTCGACGTACCGGATGCGCGGCCCGAACGGCAGCAGAAGCAGCCCCACGCCGCTCAGCCCGGTCGATTCCGTCCCCTTGCGTCCTTGTGGCCCCGCTCCCCTACCGTGCCCGTTCCACCCGGCGTTCGTCCCAGACCGGGTCCGGGGTCTCCCGGACCCGGCCGTCGCTGCCGAACACCAGGTAGCGGTCGAAGGAGCGGGCGAACCAGCGGTCGTGGGTGACCGCGAGGACGGTGCCGTCGAAGGCATCCAGGCCCTCTTGAAGCGCCTCGGCGGACTCCAGGTCCAGGTTGTCGGTCGGCTCGTCGAGCAGCAGGGCCGTCACGCCCTGCAGCTCCAGCAGGAGGATCTGGAAGCGGGCCTGCTGGCCGCCGGACAGTCGCTCGAACGTCTGCTCGGCCTGGTTCGTCAGCTCGTAGCGGCGCAGCCGGGACATCGCGGCGCCGCGGTCCTGCGCGTGCTCCTTCCACAGGATGTCCAGGAGCGTGCGGCCCTCCAGTTCGGGGTGCGCGTGCGTCTGCGCGAAGTGGCCGGGGACGACCCGGGCGCCCAGTCTCCACCTCCCCGTGTGCGCCACGTCGTCACCGGCGAGCAGGCGCAGGAAGTGGGACTTGCCGGAGCCGTTGGAGCCCAGGACGGCGACGCGCTCACCGTAGAAGACCTCCAGGTCGAAAGGCTTCATCAGGCCGGTGAGCTCAAGCTGCTCGCAGGTGACGGCCCGGACGCCGGTACGGCCGCCCTTGAGGCGCATTTTGATGTCCTGCTCACGGGGCGGCTCCGGCGGCGGGCCGGCCTCCTCGAACTTGCGCAGACGGGTCTGGGCGGCCCGGTAGCGGGAGGACAACTCGTCGCTGATCGAGGCGGCCTGACGCAGAGTCAGGACGAGCTTCTTCAGCTGGGCGTGCTTCTCGTCCCAGCGCCTGCGCAACTCCTCGAAACGGGCGAAGCGTTCGCGTCGGGCCTCGTGGTACGTGGCGAAGCCGCCGCCGTGCACCCAGGCGTCGGCGCCGGCGGGGCCCGGTTCCAGGGAGATGATGCGCTGGGCCGAGCGGGCGAGGAGCTCGCGGTCGTGGGAGACGAAGAGCACGGTCTTGCGGGTCTCGGCGAGCCGTTCCTCCAGCCAGCGCTTGCCGGGCACGTCGAGGTAGTTGTCGGGTTCGTCGAGGAGGAGGACCTCGTCGGTGCCGCGCAGGAGGGCCTCCAGGACGAGGCGTTTCTGCTCGCCGCCGGAGAGGGTGCGGACCTGCCGCCACTGCGCCTTCTCGTACGGGATGCCCAGCGCCGCCGTGGTGCACATGTCCCACAATGTCTCGGCCTCGTAGCCGCGGGCCTCGGCCCAGTCGGCCAGCGCCTGAGCGTACTTGAGCTGCGCGGACTCGTCGTCGACGGTCATGATGGCGTGCTCGGCGACGTCGACGGCGCGGGCCGCGTCCCGGATGCGGGGGGCCGCGACGGAGACGAGCAGATCTCGTACGGTCGTCTCGTCGCGTACGGATCCGACGAACTGCCGCATCACGCCGAGTCCGCCGCCGACGGTGACGGATCCGCCGTGCGGCTTGATCTCTCCGGAGAGCATGCGCAGCAGGGTCGTCTTCCCGGCGCCGTTGGGTCCCACGAGGGCAACGACGGCCCCCTCCCCCACCCGGAACGAGACATCACCCAACAGTGCCCTTCCGTCGGGCAGGCAGTACTCCAGGTGCGCGGCTTCGAGGTGACCCATGGGCGCGATTGTCCGTGGCGGGTCTCGGGGTGGGCAAACGCATTTCGGGGCAGGGGGCAAAAGTCATGCCGGGCCCGGAGGCCAGCGACCCTCTTGCAGGACCACGAAAAACATAACGGGGAACAGGACCGTCCCGCTCTGGGCACTGACATCTCGTCGGTCCAAATGGGAAGACACAGATCTCACCATTCGGTCGCTCTGCGTACGGTGATCCCATGCCGACCCGAACGGAAGGGGTGGGATCCGCCATGCCGGAGCCCCGGGAGACCGCCGTCTACACACACGGGCACCACGAGTCCGTGCTGCGCTCGCACACCTGGCGGACCGCCGCCAACTCGGCCGCGTACCTGCTGCCCTCGCTCGAGCCCCACATGAAGATCCTGGACATCGGCTGCGGTCCGGGGACGATCACCGCCGATCTGGCGGAGCTCGTGCCCGACGGGCATGTCACGGGCGTCGACCGGGTTCCGGAGATCCTGGAGCGGGCGCGTGCCACGGCAGCCGCGCGGGGGCTGGACAACACCCACTTCGCGGTCGCCGACGTGCACGCCCTGGAATACCCGGACGACACGTTCTGTGTGGTCCACGCCCATCAGGTGCTTCAGCACGTGGGCGATCCCGTGCGGGCGCTGCGGGAGATGCGGCGGGTCACCCGGCCCGGAGGCCTCGTCGCCGTGCGTGACGCGGACTACGCGGCCATGACCTGGTATCCGGCGTCCGGGGGTCTCGATGACTGGCTGGACCTCTACCGCCGGGTCGCCCGCGCCAACGGCGGTGAGCCGGACGCCGGACGCCGGCTGAAGGCCTGGGCGCTGCGGGCCGGCTTCACTGACGTCATGGCGAGCTCCGGCACCTGGACGTTCGCCACCCCGGAGGAGCGGGCGTGGTGGAGCGGGCTGTGGGCCGACCGCACGCTGACGTCGGCGTACGCGGACCGGGCCCTGCGGGGCGGGCACGCGAGTCGGGAGGAGTTGCGGGGCGCGGCCGGGGCCTGGCAGGAGTGGGGCACGCGGGAGGACGGGTGGTTCAGCGTGTTGCACGGAGAAATTCTCTGCCGGAAGGAAGCCTGAAACACCGTTTTGGGGACACCCTGAAAGCAGGAGGTTAGAATTATGGTTCCCATCCTGCTGGTGCTGCTTCTGGCCTTGGTTCTGTTCGGTGCCGGATTCGCAGTGAAGGTACTCTGGTGGATCGCCTTGGCGGTTCTCATCGTGTGGCTGCTTGGATTCTTCGTCCGTGGCACGTCGGCAGCCGGCGGCAGGGGCCGTTGGTACAGGTGGTAAATGAACCCCCGCTTCCCCCGCATCGAGTCGATCCGGGGGAAGCGGGGATTTTTTGCGCGCTCTTCGCGGAGTTCCTCGCCAAAGCCTCGCGTCACTCCCGCGGAAGCAGAGGTCCGAGCGGCCCGAGGTCCAGATTGAGGTCCTCGGGCCGCAGGCCGTAGCGGTCGCGCAGCTCCGCCATCCGCTCCTCCAGCAGCATCAGCGTGAGCCCGATCCGCTCCTCCTGCTCCTCGCTGAGGTCCCCCACGTCGAACCGGCGCAGCGCCTGGCGCTCCATGAGCTGGCGCAGCAGCTCCACCACCGTCAGCACGAGCTTGACCAGGTCACGCTCGACGGTGTCGGGCTCCAGATCCATCCGGTTGCGGGACGGCCGGGGGCTTTCGGGGGTGGTCACAGCAACTCCTCGAACGGTGAGGGCACCTGGGCGTTCACCGAGCTGATCAGCGCGTTGAGGTCGATACGGACGAGGTCCACGTCGGCGATGCGCAGCGTGATGTCCCCCGTGATCACGACGCCGCCGGCGAGCAGCCGGTCGAGCAGGTCCACGAGGGCGACCTCACGCCGTTCCACTACGGTCACGGCTTCACCCCGTCGCTCATGTGGTCTCCCCGGCGAACGAATAGGCCGCCCAGGGGCCGGTGAGTTCCACGCGCATTCCGGGCAGCTCGCCCTTCGTGCGGTCCACCAGTTCTACGAATTCCTCGGAATGCGCACGAGGCACGAGATAGGCGGCGTTCAGGACGTTCCGCCCGGTCGCCTTGGAAAGTGCCGGGTTCTGCGGGGGGTGCAGCCGGGAATCCTCCGCGAAAGCGGAAAGCTGCTCGTGCAGTCGGGTCGAGAAAGTCTCCGCCTTCTGCCACATCTCCTCGTGCGACCTGGTCTGCACCCGCCGCTGCCGCAGGTAGTCCCGGCCCGACGTGGCCTTCTGCGCGGGCCGGGCACTCTCCTGCGGTTCGGACTCGGCGTACACCTTGACGCCCCACTCGACTCGGCCCTCCAGCCGTTCGAGGGTGCGCCGGAAGTCCTCCTCGCGGGCCTCCATCATGGTCCGCACGCCGCTGTCGTCGTGGAAGACGGTGCCGAGGCGCAGCGGCAGCGGGGTCGTGACGGTGGTGAGCGCGTCGATCACGCCCTGGTGGGCGCGGGCGGTCTCGGTGAGCCAGTCCAGGTCCTCCAGGTGGGCGCGGAGGGGTTCCTCCGCGAAGTCCCGCTCCGGCACGTGACTGACCACGGCGACGAGGCCGTGGTGCGTCAGCGCCCTGGGCGGGTCGCCCGCCACCCCCGTCAACTGGGCCTGGAGCGGTGTGCCGAAGGGGCGGCAGACCGCGTAGACGTACCGCAGTCCGGTCACTGTGCCTCCTTCTTCTCCGTGCGGCCGGGCTCCAGTTCCTCCAGCCGGGCCAGCCTCTCGCGCAACTCGGCGTTCTCGCGGGTCAGTTCGTCGCGCCGGGCGCGCGAGGACAGGGCCGGGTCGGTCTCCCACCAGTCGATGCCCATCTCCTTCGCCTTGTCGACCGAGGCGACGATCAACCGCAGTTTGATGGTGAGGAGTTCGATGTCGAGCAGGTTGATGCGGATGTCGCCCGCGATGACGATGCCCTTGTCCAGCACCCGTTCCAGGATGTCGGCGAGGTTCGCGCCGCTCCCCTGGCCGTAGGGTTCGGGCATCCTGCTGGGCATCGTCATCGCCGGCTCCCGCTCTCGGCTGGCTCGTCCTCGTCCTCTTCTTCGTCTTCCTCGTACTCCGCTTCGGGCTCTTCCTCACCCTCGGGCTCTTCCTCGTCCTCGTATTCGCCCTCGGGTCCCTCTTCGTCCTCGGGCTCCTCCTCGTCCTCCTCTTCCGTCTCCGACTCGTCCTCGTCCTCCGGCTCCTCGCCCTCGGGACGCTCCTCCTCGGACTCGGACTCGGCCTCGGCCTCCTCCTCGGCGACTGCGTCCTCGTGGCTGCGGACGACCTCGCCGTCGCGGATCTCGCCGCGCCAGCTGTCCTCGGCCTCGCCCTTGATCGTGATGAAACGGACGAAGTTCTTCAGGTCGAGCCGGGCCCGGCGGCCCTGGGCGCGCCAGATGTTGCCGGTCTTCTCGAAGAAGCCGGAAGGGTAGTACTCGATGACCAGCAGGACGCGGGTCAAGGTGTCGGTGAGCCGGTGGAAGGAGACGACGCCCTTCGTGGTGCCCTTGGCCCCCTCGGAGGTCCAGGCGATGCGGTCGTCGGGCACCTGTTCCGTCGTCTGCGCCTTCCAGCTGCGGTTGGACCAGAAGACCTTCATCTGCCAGTCCGAGGTGGTGTCGTCGGCCTTGTTCGCGGCCTTGACACCCTTCGCGAAGGTGCTGAAGTCCTGGTACTGCGTCCACTGGTCGTACGCCGTGCGCAGCGGCA
This sequence comes from Streptomyces sp. NPDC002788, assembly GCF_053592115.1. Lineage (NCBI taxonomy): Bacteria > Bacillati > Actinomycetota > Actinomycetes > Kitasatosporales > Streptomycetaceae > Streptomyces > Streptomyces sp. NPDC002788. The sequence goes on from NZ_JBSFVB010000001.1 coordinate 20,286, forward strand.
CGCCGACATCGATGTGCTCGATGATGACCGTGGGCTTCTTGCCCGCCGAGCGCTTGCGCTTGCCCTTGCCGCCGCCCAGGTTCTTGAAGGCGCCTGTCACCTTGTCCTTGAGGTGCGAGCCGCCGGTCTCCAGTGCGGCGCGCAGCGGCCCCTTGCCCTCGGCGAGCTTGCGTCCGCCGTCGAGGGCGAGCTTGGCGAAGCCGGGGCTGTTGCCCTCGGCGATGTCGTTCAGCTTGCCGGTGGTCTCGCCGAGTTTGCGGCCCACGCCGCTCAGCATGCGCGTGGCCTGAGCGGCCAGGTATTCCTGGGCTTCGGCCTTGAGCCGGTCAGCGGCCTCGCTGTGGGCCAGGTCGGTGAGCGGATTCTTCGCCGCTCCCTTCGCGGCGGAGGTACCTGATCCGAGAGTGTCGGTCATCCCTCACCGCCTCCCTTCGGCAGCCGGGACCGGGCGCTGCCGCCCCTGTTCCCGGCGGTCGCCTTCTTGGCGCCCCTGGTCTTCTTCGCCGCCGCCTTCCGGCCCGCGGTCTTCTTCGCGGGAGCCTTCTTCGCGGGAGCCTTCTTCGCCGTCTTCTGCGTCGGCGCCTTGGGCGCCTTCTGGGCGGGGGCCTTCTTCGCCTCCGGTTCCTCGTGCTCGTCCTCGTCAGGTCCGGAGTCCTCAGGCTCCTCCGCCTCTGCCTCGGGCTCCTCCTCGTCCTCGTCCTCGTCGGCTCCGGAGTCCTCGGGCTCCTCCTCCTCCTCGGCATCGGAGTCCTCAGGCTCTTCAGCCTCCGCCTCGGGCTCCTCCTCCTCGGCATCGGAGTCCTCAGGCTCCTCCGCCTGCGCCTCGGGCTCCTCGTCCTCCTCGGCTCCGGAGTCCTCGGGCTCCTCCTCGGTGTCCTCGGCGTCCTCGTCCTTCCCGCCGGGCACCACACCGCTCAGCTGGTCGCGCACCTGGGCGGTACGGCCGTGCAGCCGGTCGGCGAGGGCGTCGATCTGCCGCTCGACCATGGCACCGGAGGCAGCCTTGCCGACACCGCGCAGGTCCTCGCGCAGCTGATCCCCGATCTCCTTGAACTGCGGGTTGTTCCGCAGTTGCTGCTGGACCAGGTCCGCAACCATGCGCGGGCTCAGGTTCAGCTTCTTCCCGGCGACCAGGCTGCCGACGGCCATCGCCATCTTCAGTTTCTTGGTCCGCCCCAGGAGGTATCCGGCCCCTATGGCGAGACCCAGTCCCACTCGGTTCATGGTGTCGTCCCGTTGCCTGTTCCCGCGCTCCCGCGCGAAGCGATCTCCAACCGGTCGAGGAGTTCGTCCTCACGACGGTCGAACTCCTCCTCCGTGATCTCTCCGGCCTCCATCTGCTCCTCGAGGCGGGCCAGCTCGGCCCGGACCGTGGCGGGGTCGTAGTAGATCCGCTCGGCCTCTTGGACTACCTGTCTGATGGCCCAGGCGCTGCCGCGTACCGGTGCGAACGGCAGCAGCAGCACCTCAGAGATCAGGCCCACGTCCTCACCCCGCTCCGGTGTCCGTTCCGCTCGCCACCGTGCCCGCGGGCTCGGCCGGGCCGGGCTCGACGAAGCTGTACGGCGGCAGCGGTCCGTTGACCCGCACCTCCAGGTGCGGCATGTCCTTGCGTACCTGCTCGACCGCGGCCAGGAAGGACTCGGCCGACTCCCGGTCCACCAGGAACGACACGTTGGCCAGCCAGCCGGTGGACTCCGGGCCCACGCTCACGTCGTCCGCGGCCGGCTCCAGGGCGCGCTGCACCGCGGCGCCGTCCTCGGCCTCCTTGGCCTTGACCGCGGCCGCGACCATCTCGCCGAGCCGGATCTTGTCGTCGTAACTGCCGCCGCCCGCCTGCCGGTTGGCCTCCGCGAGACTCCGGATGTCCGGGCTCTCGGCCATCACCTGGTGCAGGACGGCATCTTCGACGTGATTGGCCTTGACGTTGTACTCGACCCGGTTGTCCAGGGCCCGCAGCCGTTCCTTGTAGTGTTCGGCGCGCTCGGCCAGCACCCCGGTGATGGAATTGTCGTCCGGGGCGACGCTGCCGAACCGCATGGGCAGCACGCAGCCGGCCGCACCCGCCTCGCTGAGCACGTTCTGGTGGGCCAGCAACTCCTTCCGCTTCGGCCGCAGCCCCTCGGGCGCCTCACTGACGATCGCCGCGAGGTCACCTTCGCGCAGGATGCGCACCGGGCGGGGCGGGTCGCCGACGCCGCTCATGCCCTCGGGAAGGCCGGGGTGCGAACTCGCCGCGATGCCGTAGACGTAAGTGCTCACTCCTGCTCCTCCTTGCGGCGGGCCGACGACGTGCTCTTGCGGGCTCGCGGACGGGACTCGGTCTCACGCTCGGAGCCTTCGCTCCGCGCCTGCTTGAAGGCGTCGGAGATGGTCTCGGCGGCGCCGGACAGCGCCCCCTTGGACTTGCCGCGGGCGCCGGACTCGGTCATCTCGCCGACCAGGTCGGGCAGGCCCGGGTCCTTGCGCGGCCCGGCCTCCAGGTCGAGCCGGTTGCACGCCTCGGCGAAGCGCAGATAGGTGTCGACGCTGGCGACGACGACGCGGACGTCGATCTTGAGGATCTCGATGCCGACCAGGGAGACGCGCACGAATGCGTCGATGACGAGCCCCCTGTCCAGAACGAGCTCGAGCACGTCGTAAAGACCGCTGCTGCCGCCTCCGCCGCCGGACTGCTGTGCCGGTACGACTGTCATGCCGGGTGTTCCTCCTCGTGTGTGGGTGCGGGTCCGGCCGGGCGGCCTAGCGGCCGCCGGGCCTGCGCGCGTCGGACCGACCGCGTTCGTAGCGGCGGACGCGCCGGTAACCCGTGAGCTGCCCCTCGGGGTCGAGTTCCACCTGGTAGCTCGCCATCAGGCTCATCGTGTCGGGCACGCGCTCGAGTTCGAGGACCTCGACCTCCAGCGCCCAGCCCTCCTCCGTCTGCTCGAAGGACGACACGGATTCGGCTTCCATGCCGGTGAGTTCCGCGAGCTGGCCGCGTGCCTGACGCAGCACTTCCATGGGGCTCGGCCGCTTCCGGGCCGTCTGGTTGTCGTTCGCTTTGCTCGAATTCCGAGAGTCCTGTGACTTCTGTGAACTCTGTGACTCTTGCGTGTTGTTTGTGTTCGACATGGCCACCTCCCCCTCCGTGTGGCCGCAAGCGTGTTCGCCAAACCTCTCCGGACATATGCATCTGCCATCCGCCCGGAGAGGAGGCGGCCCCGCTCAACCGCGCAGGGCGGCCAGCCGGCGCCGGGCCGGCCCCAGCGCCCGGCCGCGGTTCAGCAGGCCCGACCAGGGGTTCCCGCGGGCCTGCTCGAGGGCGTCGGCGATGGTCCAGCGGCGGGCGCCGAGCTCCGGGTCGTCCAGCTGGTCCCAGGTGATGGGGGTCGCCACGGGCGCGCCCGGCCGGGACCGGACCGTGAAGGGCGCGACGGCGGTCTGGGCGTAGGCGTTGCGCTGGATGTCGAGGTAGAGCCGTCCGCCACGCTCCTTCTTGCGGACGGCGGTGGTGAGCCGGTCGGGGTGGGCCTCGGCGAGGGTGTCGGCGACCTCCCGGGCGAAGGCGCGAACCTCGTCGAAGTCGTGCCGGCCGTTCAGCGGCACGATCACATGCAGCCCACGAGATCCGGTCGTCATCAGCGCCGAGGGCAGCTCCAGCTCGTCGAGCAGTTCCCCGAGCAGCCGGGCGGCCTCGCGCACGGCCTCGAAGTCGTCGCCCGTCGGGTCGAGGTCGAAGACCATCCGGTCGGGGTGATCGAGGCTGTCGGCGCGGGACAACCAGCGGTGCAGCGTGATGCTCGCCTGGTCGACCAGGTAGAGCAGGATGGCGGTGTCGTCGCACACGGTGTGGCAGACGGTGCCGCCCTCCTTGGCCAGCTCGACGCGGGTGATCCACTCCGGGTAGTGGTCCGGGGTGTTCTTCTGCATGAACGTGGGCCCGTCGAGGCCGTCCGGGTGCCGCTCCAGCATCAGCGGGCGGCCGCGCAGGTGGGGCAGCATGAAGGGCGCGACGGCCCTGTGGTAGTCCACCAGGTCGCCCTTGGTGTACTCCTTGGCGTCGCCGCCACCGGGGAAGAGCACCTTGTCCGTCCGGTGCACCTCCACCGTGCGGCGGCCCGCCCGCACCTTGCGCGTGCCGTCGCCGCCGCTCACCGCACGACCGCTTCCTCCACCAGCAGCCGTCCGGCCGCCGCGATCGACTCCGCGTCGATGCCCGCGGCGTGCAACTGCTCTTCAGGGGACGCCGAGCCCGGCATCGAGCGGACGCCGAGCCGTACCAGACGCGGGACGGGGCTCCCGTCGGTGAAGGCGTCGAGGACCGCGTCCCCGAGGCCGCCCTCCGGGTGGTGGTCCTCCACGGTGACCAGGCAGCCGGTCTCCTCGGCGGCCCGGCGCAGCGTGGCCCGGTCGACGGGCTTCACGGAGTACAGGTCGACCACCCGCACCTGGATGCCCTCCTGCTCCAGGGCGTCGGCCGCGGCCAGTGCCTCGTGCACCGTGACGCCCGCCGCGACGAGGGTCAGCCGGTCGCGGTCGGAGGAGCGCAGCACCTTGCTCCCGCCGATCGGGAACTCCTCGTCCGGGCCGTAGATCACCGGGCTCTCGCCGCGCGAGGTGCGCAGGTAGCGGACGCCCTCCAGCCCGGCCATCGCGCCGACGAGCCGCGCGGTCTGGTTGGCGTCGCACGGGTACAGCACGGTCGAGCCGTGCACCGCCCGCATCATCGCCAGATCCTCCAGACCCATCTGGCTGGGCCCGTCCTGGCCGATGGCGACACCCGCGTGGGAGCCGACGAGGTTGATGCCGGAGCCGCTGACGGAGGCCATCCGGATGAAGTCGTAGGCCCGGGTCAGGAAGGCCGCGAACGTGGTGGCGTACGGCACCCAACCGCGGGCCGCGAGCCCGACCGCGGAGGCGACCAGCTGCTGTTCCGCGATGTAGCACTCGAAGTAGCGGTCGGGGTGCTCCTTGGCGAAGAACTCGGCGCGGGTGGAGTCACCGACCTCGCCGTCCAGGGCGACGATGTCGCCGCGGCCGGTGCCGAGAGCGGCCAGTGCTTCGCCGAAGGCGTTGCGGGTGGCGACCTCCTCGTCCTTGTCCCACGTCGGGAGTTCGAAGTTCCCGGTGTGGACGGAGTGCAGCATGCGGGTGGCGGGCGGCTCCTGCACCGGGACGCGGATGTCGCGCGGGCCGCCGAGCTCGGCGATCGCGTCATCGGCCTCGGGCAGCGGCTTGCCGTGCAGGCCCTCGCGGTCCTGGACGCCCTCGACGCCCTTGCCCTTGAGGGTGCGGGCCAGGATCGCGGTGGGCTGTCCCTTGGTGGAGGCGGCCTCTCCGTAGGCGCGGTCGACGGCGTCCACGTCGTGGCCGTCGACCTCGATGGTGTGCCAGTCGAAGGCCTGGAAGCGGCGGGCGTAGGCGTCCAGGTCGTGGCCGTGCCGGGTGGGGCCGCGCTGGCCGAGCCGGTTGACGTCGACGATCACGGTGAGGTTGTCCAGGTGCTCGTACCCGGCGTGCTCGGCGGCCTCCCACACGGATCCCTCGGCCAGCTCGCTGTCGCCGCACAGCACCCACGTGCGGTAGCCGGTGCGGTCCAGGCGCTTGCCGGCCAGCGCGATGCCGACAGCGACCGGCAGGCCCTGCCCGAGAGAGCCGGTGGCCGTCTCGACCCACGGCAGGCGCTGCGGGGTGGGGTGGCCTTCGAGGCGGCTGCCCAGCTTGCGGAAGGTGAGCAGCTCCTCGTCGTCGATGGCCCCGACCGCCTTGTACGCGGCGTACAGCAGCGGGGAAGCGTGCCCCTTGGACAGGACGAAGCGGTCGTTGCCGGGGTGGGCCGGGCGGTCGAAGTCATAGCGGAAATGGTGCGCGAACAGGACCGCCATCAGGTCCGCCGCGGACATCGAGGACGTCGGATGCCCAGATCCCGCGGCGGCGGCTGCGCGGACACTGTCCACCCGCAGCTGCTGTCCGAGGTCGGTGAGTTCACCGGTGTTCATGAGTCTCCTTTCGCGGAGTCGTCCGGGACGTCGGTTCGCTTGACGGGGCCGGGGGCGGTACCGGGCTCCGGGGGTGGCTGGTCGGCCGGGGGTTCGGGGGTGGCGGAAGGCCGGGGCTGGTTCTTCGCGGGCTCGCCGCCCGGCTGGCCCTTCGCGGGTTCACCACCGGGCTGATTCCTCGCGGGCTCGCCACCGGGCTGATTCCTCGCGGGTTCACCACCGGGCTGATTCCTCGCGGGCTCGCCGCGCCGGTTCCTGGCGGTCTGACCGTCCGGCTGTCCCGCTACGGGCTCGCCGCCGGACCGGTCACCCGGCGGTTCACCACCCGGGCGCCCCTTCGACGTCTCCGCCTCGGACCGGGGCACCGCCGCCCCGGAACCCGGCCGGCTCCCGGCCGACTCACCACCCGAGCGCCCCTTCGGCGTCTCCGCCTCGGACCGGGGCACCGCGGCCCCGGACCCGGGCCGCGTGTCCGCCGCCTCGGGTCCGGGCTGCCCCTTCGCGGGCTCACCCTGGGGCCGGGGTCCCCCGGTGCCGGTCCCCTCTTCCTTCGTGTCGGACGCGATCGCCGCCCCCGGCCCGGACCGGGCGCTCGCCTCCTGCCGCCGCTCGGGTCCGCCCGCCACCCTGGCCACCTCCGGCGAGGACGTGTCCAGTGGCACGGACCAGGACCGTACGAGCCCCAACTGCACGGCCTGGCGCGGCAGTACGGCGTCCAGCAGCCAGTCGGCGGCCACGCGGACGCGGTTGCCGGGCATCGCGGCGAGGTGGTAGCCGCGGGTCACCGCTCCGGCCGGTACGCCGGAGAGGGTCACGCCGAGCGGGTTGGCCGCGGCCTTCGCGCCACCCAGGTCGACCACGAAGCCGAGGTCGCGATGGCGGTAGGGCTTGCGCGCGCCGCCGAGGCCGAGCGAGGCGGCGACGTTCTCGGCCGCGACCTTGCCGTGCCGCCAGGCGTGCTGCGCGGTCATCGGCGTGTAGCTGCCCGGATTCTCCAGATCGGGCACCGCGGCCACGTCACCGCACGCGAAAAGTTCGGGCCGCCCCGGCACCCGCAGATGCGGATCGACGAGCAGCCGCCCCTTCTCCATCGGCAGCCCGAGGGACTCGACCAGCGGGTCGGGCCGTACGCCCACGCACCACACCAGCGTCCGTGACGCGACGAACTCGCCGTCGGTCAGCACGACCCCGTCGTGCGTGGCCTCCTTCACGGAGGTGCCCATCCGCACGTCCACGCCCCGCTGCCGCAGAACCCGGTCGGCGGTGGCGGACAGCTTCTCGTCCATCTCCGGCAGCACCCGCGGCGCCACGTCCAGCAGTATCCAGCGCGGCCGCATGCCCCGCCGCAGCGGATGTTTGCGGACCTGCGCGTCGGTGAACATCTGCCCGTGCGCGGCGACCTCCGTGCCGGTGTATCCCGCTCCGACCACGACGAAGGTGCAGCGGGCGGCGCAGGTCTTCGGGTCGTCGGCGGCGGCCGCCAGCTCCACCTGCCGGGTCACGTGGTCGCGCAGGTACAGCGCCTCGGGCAGCCCCCGGAAACCGTGCGCGTGCTCGGCGACGCCCGGGATGGGCAGCAGCTTGTTGACGCTGCCCGCGGCCAGCACCAGCCGGTCGTAGGAGAGGGTGCCGTCCTCCCCCTCGGGGCCGGTGTAGTGCAGGGTGCGGTCGTCGAGGTCGATCCGGTCGGCCTCGCCCAGCACCAGCCGTATGTTCGGCAGCGTGTCCGAGAGGGAGACCGTGACCCGGCGCGGTTCCAGGATGCCGGCGGCGACCTGGGGCAGCAGGGGCAGGTACAGGAAGTAGTCGGTGGGGTTCAGAAGGGTGATGTGGGCCCGGCCCCGGGTGAGCCGGGACAGGGTGCGGGCCGTACGGTACCCGGCGAAACCGGCACCGACGATCACGATGCGGGGTCGACTCACGGTTCGCTCGCCTCCGGCCTGTCGCGTAGCTCGGGAGACTTCCGCGTCCCCCTGGCCAGGGCACCCAAACGTCCGGCGGGGTTCCCTGGTGCCGCGGCAGGCTCGAATGCCGCCGGTTTCCGGCCCCCCGCCCGGGTACCCGGTGCGGGATACGGACCGCCGATGTCGCGGAGGCACTCCCCCATGCCCGAATACGGTTACTTCCTCTCGTGCGAGCAGTACGGCCCCGCCGAACTGATCGAGCAGGCGCGGATGGCCGAGCAGGCCGGATTCCAGGCGCTGTGGATCTCGGACCACTACCACCCGTGGAACGACGAGCAGGGCCAGAGCCCGTTCGTGTGGTCGGTGATCGGCGCGCTGTCCGAGGCGGTGTCCCTGCCGATCGAGACGGCGGTGACCTGCCCGACCGTGCGGATGCACCCCGCGGTGGTGGCGCAGGCCGCCGCGACCAGCGCGGTGATGACGAACAACCGCTTCCGGCTCGGCGTCGGCTCCGGCGAGGCGCTCAACGAGCACATCCTGGGCGACCACTGGCCGCCGGCCCACGTGCGGCTGGAGATGCTGGAGGAGGCCATCCAGGTGATGCGCCGGCTGTTCACCGGTGAGGAGGTCAACCACCACGGCCCGCACTACACGGTGGAGAACGCCCGCCTGTACACGGTCCCGGACGAGCCGATCCCGATCGACATCTCCGGCTTCGGCCCGGCGGCGACCCAGCTCGCCTCCCGCGTCGGCGACGGCTACATCTCGGTGATGCCGGACGAGACGATGGTGGAGCAGTACCGCAAGGGCGGGGGCGGTGGAAAGCTGGTCAGCGGCGGCACCAAGGTCTGCTACGGCACCGACAAGGACGAGGCCGTACGCACCGTGCACCGGCTCTGGGCCAACGAGCAGCTGCCGGGCGAGCTGGGCCAGGTGCTGCCGTCGCCCAAGCACTTCGAGCAGGCTCAGCAGCTGGTCACCGAGGACATGGTGCGCGAGAACAGGGTGTGCGGCGACGACGTGGACGAGCACGTGGCGGAGCTGAAGCAGTTCGCCGACGCGGGCTACGACCGGGTCTACGTCAACCAGATCGGCCCGGACATGCGCGGCTTCTTCGACTTCTACCGCACGAAGGTGCTGCCGCAGCTCCAGCAGTCCGTCTGACAGTCCGTCCGACGAGAGCAGGCGAAAACCGGAGGTGGTGGAATACCCCGGTCGCCTAGAGTCGCCGGCATGTCTGTACGCCTTCGTATGCGTGATGCCCTGCCGGACGCGATGCGTGCCCGGGACAAAGCGGCGGTGAGCGCCCTGCGGGGGACGCTGGCGGCACTGGACAACGCTGAGGCGGTGCCGGTGGACGAGTCCGCGCTCCGCGCCGGGGCGCTCGAACAGTCGCCGGTCGGTGCCGGTGCGACCGAGGCGGTGCGGCGCGAGCTCGGTGAACGTGAGGTGCTGGACGTCGTGCGTGCCGAGGCCGCCGAACGGCTGGAGGCGGCGGCCCGGCTGACCGCCCCCGCGCACGCCGCCCGGGCCGAACGGCTCCGGGCGGAGGCGGCCGTGCTGCTCCGGTTCCTCGAAGCGGAGAACGGCGACGGCGGAGACGGCACCGAGGGTGCCGTCTCCGCCGCGCAGCGGAACTAACGCCGTACCGCCCCGGCCAGCTTGCGTGCCGCCAGCGCTCCGGCGCCCACCGTGAGAGCCGCGCCCATCCACCCCCGGTTGCGCGACAGCCACTGCTGCGGGCTGTCGTCCGTGGCCTCGTCGTCGAAGCGCCCGTGGGCGCCGAAGTCGTGCCCGTGCGCGCCGTCCGCCGGGGCCCACAGGTTCGCCGGCCCGTCGTGGGCGCCCTCGTCCTGCTGCGCGTCGAAGTTGGTGCGCGCCAGGTACCGGTCCAGCAGCCCGGGGACGATCGCGTTGGCGATGAGCGTGGCGGCCGTGGAGCCGCCCACCCAGTACTCGCGGCGCCGGGCGTGCGACGAGGCGTGCACGACGGCCCGGGCCGCGACCTCCGGCTGGTACACGGGCGCGACGGGCCGGGCCCGGCCCGGCATCCGGTTCAGCACCCAGTCGAACTGCGGGGTGTTCAGGCCCGGCAGCTGCACCATCGTCGTGCGCACCTTGCTGTGCGCGTGCAGCAGTTCGCAGCGCAGGGACTCGTTGAACCCCTGGATGGCGTGCTTGGCCCCGCAGTACGCCGACTGCAGGGGGATGCCCCGGTAGGCGAGCGCGGAGCCGACCTGCACGATCGTGCCGCGGTCGCGCGGCAGCATGTGCCGCAGGGCGGCCCGGGTACCGAACACATAGCCCAGGTACGTCACTTCGGTGACGCGGCGGAACTCGTCCGGGGAGAGTTCCGTGAACGGGGCGAACACGCCGGTGAAGGCGTTGTTGACCCAGACGTCGATGTGGCCGTACGTGTCGACGACCTGCTGGGCGGCCTCGTCGACGGCCTTGGCGTCGGAGACGTCCACGCCGATGACGAGCGCCTCTCCCCCGGCGCGCCGGACGTCGTCCGCCGCGGCGGCGAGTCCCTCACGTCCGCGGGCGAGCAGGACGACGGTGTCGCCGCGGGCGGCGAAGGCCCGGGCCGTGGCCCGTCCCACCCCGCCGCTGGCTCCGGTCACGACGACCACGCGGCCGTGCTGGTGCGATGGTGCAGTCCTGCGCACTCGGCATCACGCCCGGTGGCGGGGTACGCCCGGGGTGTCCGCCGGCCGCGGGGGCACGGCGTCCGGGGCGGGCCCGCCGGGCGGGGCCGGCGGTACGGGCGGATACGGCAGGCCCCCCGCGGCCGCGGCCCGAGGCGGTACCGGCCGCGTGCCCGGGGCCCGGGCGGGAGGGCCGGGCCATGCCGCGCACCACACAGGCCATGACGCCCAGGATCACGGCGGTGATCAGCGCCGCGGCCCAGTCGGGCAGGCCGGGAGCGAGGGCCAGTCCCACGGCGAGCGCGAGGGCCGCGCCGGCGTACAGGGCGAGGGCGCCGGACGCGGCGTACAGCGCGGCCTTGCGGCGCTGCTTGCGCGTCTGCTCGCGCAGTTCGTCGCGTACGGTCTCGCGCGCCACCTGTGCCAGCTCGTCGACCAGGTGCTTGTCCAGATGCTCCAGGTGATGCAACGGCTTCATGCCCGGCCGGGTACCCGCGCCCCTGCCGCATAACTCCGCGTCCCGGGGCCCGGCGCCCGGCCGGCGGGGGAGATCGTGTGGAGTGATCTCCCACTCCGCCCGACCCAACTAGGCTCGTGCCCATGGAGATTATGGGTGCCACACTGCGCGTCTGCGTCGACGACCTCGAGACCGCGATCCCCTTCTACGAGCGACTGGCGGGCGGCAGAGCCCAGCGCTTCGAACGGGGTGGTGTCCAGGTGGCGGCGATCGGCTGCTTCCTGCTGATGAGCGGTCCGCCGGCCGAACTGGAGGTGCTGCGCAAGGTCGCCGCCACCATCGCCGTGACGGACGTCGAGGAGACCCACAAGGTGCTCACCGAGCTGGGCGCCCACATCGTCGCGGGCCCCATCGCCTCGCCGGCGGGCCGCAACCTGATCGCCCTGCATCCGGACGGGTCGGTCTACGAGTACGTGGACCGCCAGGCGTGATCCCGGCCGGGGCCGGCTCAGCGCCGCCCCGGCTCCGTGATCATCTCGGCGGTGATCGCCCAGCGCTGGTGGTCGCGCCAGGCCCCGTCGACGAACAGCATCTTCGGCGAGAAGCCCTCCAGGCGGAACCCGCAGGCCCGGGCCAGGGCGATCGACGCGGCGTTCCCGGGCTGGACGTTGATCTCCAGCCGGTGCAGCCGCATGGGGCCGAACGCGTGCCGCACGACGAGGTCGAGTCCTTCGCGCATCAGTCCGCGCCCGGCGGCGTGCGCGAAGGCGCCGTAGCCGAGGGCCCCGGACCAGAAGCCGCCCTCGACGATGTTGTTGATGTTGATGAACCCGCCGATGGACCCGTCGCTCTTCTCGCACACCAGGAACCCCGCCTTGGACGGGTCCTCGATCAGCCGGCCCGCGTACGCCGTGTACGCCTGGACGGTGTCGGGCGGGAAGAGCCACGGGCGGTGCAGGTCCTTGCTCTCCCGGGCGCGGGCGGTGAACTCGGCGCCGTCCTCGTAGGTGAAGTGGCGCAGGCCCACCCGGGGGCCTGCGGCGAGGTAGCGGGATGTCTGGTGCGGCACCCCGCCACAGTAACCGCGCCGGCTGTCTGTCCCCAGCCGTGCCGTCGGCGCCCCACGACCGGTAGCCGGAGCACCCGGTGTTCCGCGGCCCGCCGACCGCCGCCACCGGCTTGATCCCCTTGTTGCCCGAGTGCACGTCGTCGCTCGCCGCGATCACGAACCGCAGCCGGTTCCCGGTCTCGCACCGGTGCACGGGGCCGGGCGGCGCGACGGTGGGGTTCTGGGTCACGTCCGGTACCCGGACCGGGGGCGACCAGGCGGCGCGAGGGCGCGGGTGCCGTCGGGGGCGACGCCGTGGACCTGGGCGAACAGGGCCGGTTCGCCGCCCGCGTCGGCGGAGTGCTGGGTACGATCGGCCGGCTTCCTGGCGTATTTCGGTGGCGGCCCGACTCAGCTCAGGGCCGGTTCGTCGAATGTCAACGTGCCTGCCTGCGCGTCCAGTTCGGCCACCAGCCCGAAGGGCATGGTCAGCGCGCCCGAGCAGTGCCCGAACCCGAACTCCTCCACGACCGGGACACCGAGCCCGCCCAGCCGGTCGGCGAAGACCGCCCGCAGCCGCTCGTACGGGCCGCACGCCTCCCAGGACCCGAGCAGGATCCCCGCGACCCCGTCCAGCCAGCCCGCACGCCGGAGTTGGGTCAGGTACCGGTCCAGCCGGTACGGGCTCTCGCCGACGTCCTCCATCAACAGCAGCCCGCCCCGGGCCCCGGCGCGGGCGTGCGGGGTGCCGAGGTCGCTCGCGAGCAGGCTGAGGCAGCCGCCCAGGGTGACACCCCGGGCGTGCCCCGGCACCAGCGCGGCACCCCCCGGCACCGCCGTGACGGTCCGCACGGTCTCCGGCTCGAACAGGGTGGCCCGCAGGTGCTCCTGGGCCCGGGCGTTCTTGAGGAAGTCGACGCCGGCGGCCGCGGGTCCGTACAGGGTGACCAGGCCCAGGCGGGTGGCGAAGGCCTGGTGCAGGACGGTGATGTCGCTGAACCCGGCGAAGACCTTCGGGCCCGCGGCTCGCATCGCGTCCCAGTCGAGCAGGTCGACCGTGCGCTGTGCCCCGTACCCGCCCCGCGCGCACAGCACCGCGGCGACGGACGGATCGCACCAGGCGTGCTGGAGGTCAGCGGCCCGCTGCTCGTCCGTGCCGGCCAGGTAGCCCAACTCGTCGTGCCGGCCGAGCACATGGGGCGCGACCACGGGGTCGAGGTCCCAGCCGCGCAGGATGTCGAGCCCGGCCTGGAGCCGCTCCTCGGGCACCGGCCCGCTGGGGGCGACGACGGCGACGCGGGCGCCGGGGGCGAGCCGGGGCGGTCGGACGAGCGGTCTCACTCGGCGAGCTCCAAGGCCGGGACCCCGGGCGGGTTCAGGCCGAACGCCTGGGCGTACAGGGAGAGTTCGGCCTCCAGGGCGCGCACCATGGTCTCCGCCCTGCGGAACCCGTGTCCCTCCCCCTCGAAGGCGAGGTAGGCGTGCGGCACCTTCCGGCCCTCCAGCCGGGCCAGGAACCGCTCGCACTGGGCGGGCGGGCAGATCACGTCATCCAGGCCCTGGAGCAGCAGGAACGGCACGGTGAGGCGGTCGGCTTGAGCGGCGGGCGAGCGCTCCGCGTACCGCGCGGGCACCTCGGTGAGCGGCCCGATCAGGCTCTCCAGGTAGTGCGACTCGAAGTCGTGGGTCTCCCCCGTGCCCCAGCCGGTGAGGTCGAGGATGGGGTACTTGATGGTGCCGCAGGCGTAGACGTCGGTCGTGGTGAGGGAGGCGGCCGCGGTCCAGCCGCCCGCGCTGCCACCCCGCACGGCGAGCCGGTCGCGGTCGGCCGTGCCCTCGTCGGCGAGGGCCAGGGCGACGGCGGCGCAGTCCTCGACGTCGACCACGCCCCACTGCTCGCGCAGCCGCTCGCGGTACGGACGGCCGTATCCCGTGGAGCCGCCGTAGTCGACCTCGGCGATGCCGATGCCGCGCGAGGTGAAGTAGGCGATCTCCAGGTCCAGCACCAGCGGGGCGCGTCCGGTGGGTCCGCCGTGGGCCCGGACGACGTAGGGCGGCAGTTCGTCTCCGGAGGCGACACAGCCGGGGTGGTGGGGCGGGTAGATGTGGGCGTGGATGTCGCGTCCGTCCGGGCCGGTGAAGGTGCGGATCTGCGGCTCGGGGTAGTACGCGGGGTCGACGGCGTCGTCGTGCTCGGCGCCGATGACACGGGCGTGGCCGGTGCTGGTGTCCAGCTCGACCACCTCGTAGGCGCTGCGCGGGCCGGCCCCGACGGCGACGACCCGGTCGCCGTGGGCCGCGAGGGTGGGAGCGAACTCGGTCCAGGGGCCGGCCGCGTCGACGACCTCGCTCGTCTCGGGGTCCAGGAGGCCGAGGGCGGTGGCGCCCCGGCCGTGCACGACGGCGATCAGACCGCTCTCCAGCGGTGTGAACCATCTCGACCCCAGCTGCCACAGCGCCCCGCCGAACTCCTCCTCGCGCGGGGCGAGCGCAGCGGGGTGGGGGTCCCCCGGCCCGGAGGGCGGGGAAGGCTCCCCGCCGAGGTAGAGGTTCCACCAGCCGGTGCGGTCGCTCACGTGGAGCAGGCGGCCGTCGTGGGTGAAGTCAACCTGGGCGATGGACTCGCCTGGCCCGCCGGCCACGGTCCGGGCGTCGTGCAGGGTGCCGTCGGGGCCGACGTCGGCGAGGACCAGTTCGCTGCCGTCCCACGGCATGCGCGGATGGTCCCAGGCGAGCCAGGCCGCCTTCCGCCCGTCGGGCGACAGCTTCGGCCCGGTCACGAACCGGTGCCGGTCGTCGGTGAGTTCGCGTACGGCGTCCCGGTCCTGGGCGGCGGAGCCGTCCAGCGGTACCGCGGCCAGGACCCGACGCACGTCGGTGGGTCCGTCGCCGGTGAACTCCTCCAGCACGCACCACACCTCGCCCCGCTCGGTCCGCGGCAGCGGCTCCGCCCAGCGCAGGCCTCCGCCCACCGGGGACACGGGCGTGAGCGGGCGGGGTTCGCCGCCCGGCTCCCAGCGGTACAGCCGCTGGTCGGCGAAGTTCACGAACACCACCAGCGGGCCCTCGTCGCCCGCGAGGGCTGCCCAAGGATGCCCGCCGTACTCGATGACCCGGCTGCGCACGTTCCACGGCGCGGGCAGCAGCGACTCCTCCCGGCCGTCGGTGTGCCGGCGCACCAGAGTGCGCCTGCCGCCCTCGGCGGGGCGCGGCTCGGTCCACCACACCTCGTCACCGACGAAGCCCACGTACTCCGGGTGCCCGTCGTGCGCGGCCGCCATGGCCGCGTCGATGGGCGAGGGCCATGACCCGTACGCCAGCGTCCGCACCGTCTCCCCCACTCGTCAGGCCGTCCGCAGGAACCGGTCGAGCACCCGGACGCCGAAGTGCAGCGCCTCGACCGGTACCCGCTCGTCGACGCCGTGGAACATGGCGGCGTAGTCGTAGCCCTCCGGCAGCTTCAGCGGGGTGAAGCCGTAGCCGGTGATGCCGAGGCGCGAGAACTGCTTGGCGTCCGTGCCACCGGACATGCAGTACGGCACGACGTGCCCCTCGGGGGCGAACTCCTCGACGGCAGCCCGCATCCGGGCGTACGTCGGCGAGTCGAGCGGCGACTGAAGGGCGACCTCGCGGTGGTGGAACTCCCACTCGACGTCCGGCCCGGTGAGCCGGTCGAGCGTGCTGCGGAACTCCTCCTCGCCGCCGGGCAGATACCGGCCGTCCACGTACGCCACGGCCTCGCCGGGGATCACGTTGACCTTGTACCCCGCGTCCAGCATCGTCGGGTTGGCGCTGTTGCGCACGGTCGACTCGACGAGCTTCGCCACGGGGCCCAGCTTGTCGAGCAGCGTGTCCACGTCGGTCAGCTCGCTGTCGATGCCGTAGAGCGCGGCGAGTTCGGTGAGCGCCGCGCGTACGGTCGGGGTGGGCCGCAGCGGCCACTCGTGCTCGCCGATGCGGGTGATGGCGGCCGAGAGCCGGGTCACCGCGTTGTCCCGGTTCACCTTGGAGCCGTGCCCTGCGCGCCCACGGGCGGTGAGCTTCAGCCAGGCGGTGCCGCGTTCCCCGGCCGCGATCGGGTAGATCTGCCGCCCGCCGCCGTCGTGGAAGGTGAAGGCACCCGACTCGCTGATGCCCTCGGTGCAGCCCTCGAACAGGGCGGCGTGCTCATCGGCGAGGAATCCGGAGCCGTCCTCGGCACTGGCCTCCTCGTCGGCGGTGAACGCGATGACGATGTCCCGGCGGGGCCGGACGCCCAGCCGGGCCCAGGCGCGCACGACGGCCAGGATCATGGCGTCCATGTTCTTCATGTCGACGGCGCCGCGCCCCCAGACGACGCCGTCGCGGATCTCCCCGGAGAACGGGTGGACGCTCCAGTCGGCTGCCGCGGCGGGCACGACGTCCAGATGGCCGTGGAGCAGCAGCGCGCCGGCCGACGGGTCGGTCCCCTCGACTCGGGCGACGACGTTGGTCCGCCCCCGGGTGCGCTCCAGCAAGGCCGGCTCCAGGCGCGCCTCGGCGAGCCGCGCCGCGGCGTACTCGGCGGCGGGCCGCTCCTGGCAGTCCCCGCCGCCCCGGTTGGTGGTGTCGATCCGGATCAGGTCGGACGTGAAGGTCACGACCTCGTCCAGCGCCCGCTCGTCCACCTGCTCAGCCATACTGCTCCTCCACCGCGGCCGAGACGATCGTGGTGACCGCCTTGAAGGCGCGGATGCCCTCGTACATGGTCTCGCTCGTGTACGCCACCTTCCGCTCCGCGATCCGGTCCACACCCGGCACGACGGTGGCGGCCATCGCCAGATGCTCCGCGTCGAACTCGACGGTGACGGTGAACGGCCCACCGCGCACGGGTTCGTGACGCACCGCCAGCGCGGCGGCCTCCTTGGCGGCGGCCCGGATGTCGGCCGCGGTGCGGGCGGGCGTACGGCACACGGCCGCGTAGCGCGACACATGGTCCTTCACCGCGACCTTCAGTGCCCCGGGCGCGTACCCGAGCGCGTCCTCGCAGGCGACGTCGTCCCCGGTGACCAGCACGACCGGCACCCCGAACTCCGCGACGACGTGCGCGTTGAGCAGTCCCTCGCTCGCCCGTACGTCGTTCAGCCAGACGCCGGTGATGGAGTTGGCGAGGTAGGTGTGGGCGAGGACGCCCTCCATGCCGGCGCCCGCGTGGTAGCCGACGAACGCGATGCCGTCGACGTCGCCGTGCTGCACACCCTCCACCATGGACAGCGCCTTGTGCCGTCCGGTGAGCATCTGGGCCCGTTCGTCCAGTTGTTCCAGCAACAGGTTGCGCATCGTCGAGTGCGCCTCGTTGATGAGCACCTCGTCGGCGCCGCCGTCGTAGAACCCGAGCACGGCGGCGTTGACGTCGGAGGTGAACAGCGAGCGGCAGCGCTCCCACTGGGACGCGCCGGGCATCACGTCGTCCGGCCAGGTGACGCCGGTGGCGCCCTCCATGTCGGCGCTGATGAGGACTCTCATGACAGTCCGTCCCCCCGCAGGTCAGACTTTTGTGCGGCTGGTGACAGCGGTGTGCGACAGCATCCGGCAGGGGCGCAGATCCTCATGGTGCGTCACGTTACGCGCAGCCGGGGCGGACTGCCACGGAGAGGTACCGCGGGCGCGGAGCTGTCACCCGGCGTACCCGCACGGCCGGGCGCTCTCGCTTGACGGCGCCGACGGGCTTCACCGTGCGCCGGCCCCGGCTGTGCCGGGGGACCGCGGTGCGGGGCCGGAACAAAGTGGCGCGGCGCCTTGCGGCCTGTCTCGGCGAGCCGGAGCCGGGCCCCGGCCGGGCCCTGCCGCACCGGGGCGACGTGGCCCGAATGATCTCGCCGAACCGGAGGGCGAGCTTCTCCGGCCCGGCTGGTGCCGGCCGCGCCCAGGAGATCGCGCCGGGCCGTGGCATGCGGGTGGCCGCGGAGCGCGGCGGGACGCCCTCCGCGTGACCATGCTCAAGCAGGTGAGCAGTACCGGTTGGCCGGGATGCGCCGGTCACGGATGACAGCGCCGAGAAATGCGACAAAATCGCAAAAGTGTTCCTTTTGTGCTTTTCCGGGCTCCGAGTGAGTCCTACAGTCGTGTACAGATGGCGGGCGGATGGCCGGCCAGTCGACCACCGCCGCCTGTGACGAGCGGAGGCGGAGATGAAAGCGTCGATACGGCGGTCCGCGGTCTTCGCGAGCGCGGCCGCTCTTGTGATAGCCGTCTGCGGTACGACGGGCACCGCCCAGGCCGAGCCGGGCGATGGGGAGCTCCAGTTCGGCTACGTCCTGCCGGAGACCGGACAGCTGGCCTACCTGGGCCCGCCCCAGATCGAGTCGTTGAAGTTCGCGATACAGAAGATCAACGACGCCGGCGGAGTCCTGGGCAAGCCCGTGCCGACGGTGGTCTCCAGTGACGAGGCGGGCCAGGAGGCCGTTGCCGCGCAGTCGGCGGACCGGGTCCTCTCGGCAGGCGTGGACGCGATCATCGGCGCCGCGGCTTCCGGCATGTCGCTGTCGTTCATCGACCGGGTGACCGGAGCGGGCGTCGTGCAGTGTTCGGCGTCGAACACCGCTCCCACCTTCACCGACTACGAGGACGACGGCTTCTACTTCCGTACCGTCCCGAGCGACGCCTTGCAGGGGCCCATCCTGGCGGATGTCGTCCGCGATGACGGCCACAACCGGGTGGCCCTGGTCGCACGGGCGGACGACTACGGGCGCGGCCTGATGGAGGCCACCCGGAAGACGCTGGAGGAGCGCGGTGCGACGGTGACGCTCGCCGAGACCTACGACCCCGAGGCGACCAACTTCGACCAGGTCGTCCAGCAGATCGAGAACTCCAGGCCGGACGCCGCCGTGGTGATCGCCTTCGAGGAGGGCACCCAGATCCTGCAGGGCATGATCGAGTCCGGACTCGGGCCCGACCGCATCGGCGTCTACGGCGCCGACGGACTGCGCAGTGAGGAACTGCCCTCGCTGGTCTCCCCGGGCCAGCCGGAGAGGCTCTCCGGGATGAAGGGGACCGCACCGGCATCGGCGTCGAACGAGCAGTACGTGAAGGACCTGAAGAAATTCGCGCCGAAGCTGAAGGAGCTGCAGTTCGCACCGCAGGCGTTCGACTGCGTCACGACGATCGCGCTCGCCGCCGAGAAGGCGGAGTCCGACGACCCTGGCGAGTACGTGAAGGAGATGAACGGGATCACGCAGGGCGGCGAGAAGTGCAACTCGTTCGCCGCCTGCAAGGAGCTGCTCGCCGACGGCAGGGACATCGACTACGACGGTGTGAGCGGACCGCTCGACTTCACCGACAAGGGCGAACCCGGCCAGGCGACGATCGAGGTGTACGGCTACAACGACGAAGGAGAGTTGCAGACCCTGCGCACCGAGACCAGCAAGGCCCAGGAGTGACCGGGAGGAACGACGACGTGAGTCAACGGACGCGGGCGAGCGTGCCGAGGTAGAGCTCGATCACCTTCTCGTCGTGCAGCAGGGCCGTACCCGTGCCGGTGTACGCGTTGCGGCCCTGGTCGAGGACGTAGCCGCGGTCGCAGAACTGCAGGCACCTGCGGGCGTTCTGCTCGACCATGAGCACGGCGACGCCCGCGCTGTTGATCATTCGGCACCGGTCGAAGACGTGGTCCTGGTGGAGCGGTGACAGGCCGGCCGACGGCTCGTCGAGCAGCAGCAGTTGCGGCTCCATCATCAGGGCGCGGGCCATCGCGAGCATCTGGCGTTCGCCGCCGGACATCGCGCCGGCCTTCTGCCTGCGGCGGTCGGCCAGCACGGGGAAGAGCTCCTCGACCGCCGCGACCCGCCGCGTGTGGTCCTTGGGCCGCAGATAGACGCCCATCCGCAGGTTCTCCTCGACGGTCAGCGTGGGAAACACGTTCTGCAGCTGCGGTACGTAGCCCACACCCCGCCGGACCAGCTCGTGCGCGGGCCGGCCGGTCACGTCCTCGCCGCGCAGCCGCACGGTCCCGCCGCGCACCCGCAACAGCCCGAAGACGGCCTTGACCAGCGTGGACTTGCCGGCGCCGTTGGGGCCGATCACGCCGACCACCTCGCCCGGCCGCACCTCGACGCTGCATCCGCGCAGCACGTCGACACCGGGGACGTAACCCGCGACGATGCCGTCGGCCGCCAGCACCGGTGCCTGTTCCTCGGCGGACATCGCTACTCCTCCCTGCCCTGCTCCTCGCCCTTGTCCTCGGTCGCCTCCGGCTCGTCGTGCCGCTTGCCCAGGTAGGCGTCCACGACGGCGGCGTTCCGGCCGATCGTGTGCGGTGGGCCCTCGGCCACCAGGCGGCCGTCGGCCATGACGGCGACCCAGTCGCTGATCCCCATCACCACGTCCATGTCGTGCTCGACGAAGCACACCGTCAGACCCTCGTCCCGCAACCGCGTGATGTGCCCGAGCAGCGACTGGGTCAGCGCGGGGTTCACCCCGGCCATCGGCTCGTCGAGCAGGAGCATGACCGGCCGGGTCATCAGCGCGCGGGCCAGTTCCAGCAGTTTGCGCTGACCGCCGGAGAGCGTACCGGCATGGTCGTCGCGCAGGGGCGCGAGCCGGAACCGGTCCAGCAGTTCGTCGGCCCGGCGCTCGAACTCCCGCTCCTGCCCCCGCCACAGCGGCCTCAGCAACGCGGGCAGCACCCTCTCGCCGCGTTGCCCGGGTGCGGCGAGCAGCAGATTCTCCAGCACCGTGAGCCGGGCGAGCGCCCTGGAGAGCTGGAAGGTACGGACCAGGCCCCGCCGCGCCACCCGGTGCGCCGGGAAGCCGGTGAGCGGTTGTCCGTCGAACGACCACCGGCCGCCGTCGGCCCGGTCGAACCCGCTCACCACGTTGAACAGCGTGGTCTTGCCGGCTCCGTTGGGCCCGATGAGCGCCGTGATGGCCCCGCGCTGCACCTCCAGGTGCTCGACCCGCACGGCGACGAGGCCGCCGAAGGTACGGGTCACCCGGTCCAGGACCAGCAGAGGATCGGGCTTGCGCACCCCCGGCTCGGGGTCGGTCGCGGAGAACCGGCCCGCGTGGGGTCCGACAGGTTCAGCGGCCACTGAGCAGCATCTCCTTCCGGCTGCCGAGGATGCCCTGCGGCCGGAACGCGACCAGCAGGATCAGGGCGACCCCGACCAGGGCGAAGCGCACCGCGCCGACCTCCGACGTACTGATGAGGTCCGGCGAGATGTACTCGGCGTCGATGGCCTGGCGGAGGGCGCTGTCGAGGAAGCTGAGGACGAACCAGAACAGGATCGCGCCGACGACCGGCCCGAGGATCCGCCCGGCACCTCCGAGCACGAGCAGCGTGTACAGGAAGAACGTGACGCCCGGATCGTAGTTGTCCGGGTTCACGGACTGCACCTGGATCGCCTGCGTCATGCCCGCGACCGCCCCGATGACGCCGCCGAGCACGAGGCTCTGCATCTTGTACGCGTAGACGTTCTTGCCGAGGCTGCGGGCGGCGACCTCGTCCTCACGGATCGACCGGATGACACGGCCCCACGGGCTGTGGATCAGCAGGGCGAGCAGACTTCCGACCACGAGCACCAGCGCCCATCCGACGATCATCACCCAGAGGTCGCGGGAGCTGAACCTCACGAGCCACACGCCGTAGGTGCCGGGCTCGAAGGGGCTGAGCGCGTAGAAGTCGTTCGCGAACCTCTGCAGCCCGAACACCCCACCGGTGACCGGCTCGGCCCAACTGGAGCGGTAGAACAGCCGTAGCGTCTCCCCCGCCGCGATCGTGGTGATCGCGAGGTAGTCGGCGCGCAGCCGCAGGGTGGGAAGGCCGAGGAGCAGGGCCAGCACGATCGCGCAGGCGATTCCGCCCAGGACCCCGAGCCACATCGGGCCGTCGTACGTCGACACCGTGATGGCGAGCCCGTAACCGCCGACCAGCATGAAACCGACCTGGCCGAAGTTCAGCAGCCCCGTGTAACCGAAGTGCAGGTTCAACCCCATCGCGGCGAGCGCGTAGACGGCGGCGATGGGGCCGATGCCCGAGCGCAGGGCGTCGGAGACGATGGCCGAGAAGTCCATGGTGCCCCCTCACCCGACGCGTTCGGCCCGGCCGAGGATGCCCTGCGGCCGGACGAGGAGGACGAGGATGAGGACGAGCAGCGCCCAGGCGTACTGCAGATCGACCGGGAACCACAGGGTGGACATCTGGGCGACCACGCCGATGACGAGGCTGCCGACCATCGCGCCGTAGGCGGAACCGAGGCCGCCCAGGATGATCCCCGCGAACATGAGCAGCAGGAGCTTGAAGCCCATGTCCCAGGTGACGATCTCCACCAGGCCGAAGAAGACCCCGCCGAGCGCGGCCAGCCCGCCGCCGAGCATCCACACGAACAGCACCACCCGCTGCACGTCGATGCCCGACGCCTCCGCGAGGTCACGGTTGGCGGAGACGGCCCGCACGGCCGTGCCGATGCGCGTCTTCTGCAGGAGCGCGGCGATGCCGAGCAGCACCAGTACGGAGAGCAGGGTGACGGTGAGGTCCCGCGGGGTGATGCCGGCCGTCCCGATGCCGATCGTGCTCTGGATGTCGTACTGCGCGTAGGACGCGGGCCGCGTTCCGTACAGCACGAGGACCACGTGGCGCAGCAGCAGCGAGAGCCCGATGGTGACGATGAACATGTTGATCAGCCCGGTGCCCCGGGCCCGCAGCGGGCGCCAGATGCCGCGCTCGACCGCCGCGCCCAGCAGGGCGCCGAGGACCACCGCGGCGAGGGCGGCGGGGATCAGGTGCCAGCCCGGACCGGCCGCGGAGACGTTGAGGAAGAACGCGAAGGTGGCGCCGATCGTGACGAACTCACCGTGCGCGAAGTTGATCAAGTGGATGGTGCCGAAGATCAGCGAGAGCCCGACCGAGGTGATCGCGATGATCACCCCGAACTGGATACCGTCGATCAGCGCCTGCAGAGCGCGCGCGGCGAGCGTGGGGCCGCGCGGGACTTCGTCGCCCTGGGCCCGCGCGGAGATGGCGGGCACCATCACGAGGACCAGGCCGAGGGCCGGTACGAGCATCCGCTGATAGCGCATGACGGTTCCGATATGTCAAGAACATCCCTTAGGGCTCAGTGTAGGTGCAGGTCGCAGCGGTGACACGGGTAACGGGCGACGGATGGGTGCCCACGGAAAGCGAAGGACGCGGGATGGGTGACAGCGGGGACATCGCGAGTGCGTACAACGACGACAGTGTGCTTTTCCGGGTGCTGCGCCACCTCGGCTGGGACAGCCTGGCCAACATCGGCTACTTCACGCCGTCCACCCTGCCGTTCGCGGCCCTGACCGGGCCGGTGCCCTTTCAGCGCCGTCTGGCCCGCCGGTCGCTGGCGCTGCTGGACGCCCGGCCCGGACAGCTCGTCCTGGACGCCGGATGCGGTCGCGGTGACACCACGGCGCGGCTGGGCGCCGCGGGCTGCCGGGCGTTGGGCGTGGACATCCAGCCGGCGCAGATCGACCAGGCACGTCGCCGCTTCGGCGACCGTTCCGGCGTGCGTTTCGCCGTCGCCGACGCCACCGCTCTGCCGCGGCGGGCAGCGGAGACCCGGCTGACCGACGGTTCCTTCGACCGGGTGCACTGCCTGGAGGCCGCCTTCCACTTCGGCCACGAGGGCCGTCGGTCCTTCCTGGGCGAAAGCTTCCGGCTGCTCCGCCCGGGAGGCCGGCTGGTCCTCGTGGACGTCACGTCCCGCACGGACCAGCCGATCGCGGCCTTCGACCCGAACGGCCTCGTACGCGCGACCTGGCGCTTCGACGACATCGAGCCGTGCGAGCGGTACCCGCTCATGGCGTCCGCGGCCGGCTTCACCACGCATCGCGTCCTCGACTGGACCACCCCCGTCCTGCGCCGGGCGGCCCGGCTCTGCGCCTTGTTCGCCGGCACCGCCTCCACCCGCGTCGGCCGACAGGCCCTGTGCCTGAGGTGGCCCGGGCTGCGAACACTCGACGCGCGCGACTGGGACGAGGCCATCGCCGCCGTCCGGGCTCACCGGGCAGTCGGCGGCGCCACTCGCTACATGGCGTACGTCTTCGACAGACCCGCGGACCAACCCGCCGACGTCACCCCGGCGGACGACATCCGCCCCGAGGAGGGCCCTCCGCCGCCCCAAGGGCGACCGCAGCGCCCGCCGGCCTCCTAGGGACCCTTGCACTATGAGCGTCCGATCATGTCGCCCCTTGAAGCCCCAGGGCCAGCGAGGCGACCACCGGCGCCGCGTACAGCAGCGGGAACGGCACGTGCGAAAACCAGCGGGCCCGCAGCACAGTGACGACGGCGCCGAGGAAGTACAGCACCAGACCTGTCCCGGCCAGCACACCGACGACCGGCACGAGCAGGCCCATGAGCAGACCGACCGCTCCGGCGGCCTTGGCGACGCCGAGCCAGGGCCACCACGAGCGCGGGACGCCGTAGTCGGCCAGCGGCTTCACCACCCACTCGGCTCGGAAGAAGACCGAGGCGGCCGAGAAACCCGCCATGGCGGCTCCCAGGACGGTGACGACGACGTAGGTGGTGGACATGGCGGCAGCTCCTCCATCGGGTCGCGACCGGGGCGCGGTCGCCCCGGCCCGTTCATCGACTTCCTTCACTCGCTTGACCCGCCGCGCCGCGGGAGTGTGACAGCGAGAGCGACCCTTTCCGATGTGACGGCAGTCACGACCGCAGGATGTGTGCCGGAGTCACCCCCCGTACGGCTCCCGCCGGTGGCGATGCGAGGCAACGCGGGCACTGCTCGCGGGGTTCGCACCGGTGTACGCCCCCCGCGCGCCGGTGGCCGTTCAGTTATCGTGGCCCAGCTGCAGATCGCGCTCGGTACGGTCGCCTCCGGCCACTTGGAGGACGGTCGCGACCGGCGGATAGCCGGCGGCGATCACGGTGTACTCACCGGAGGACAGGTCGACGAAGCGGAATGTGCCGTCGGGGCCGGTGGTGAGGGTGTCGACGACGTTGCCCGCCACGTCGAGCAGCGTCACGCGCGCGTCCTCCACGGACCGGCCGCCCCCGGCCCGGACGGTGCCGCGCAGGATGGCGCCGCCGGCCAGTTCGATGTCCCGGCGGGTCTCGCGGTCGGCCTGGACGGTGACGGGGAGCGCGGCCGGGCGGAAGGCGGGGGCGCTGGCGGCGAGGGTGTACTCGCCGGCCACCAGATCGGTGATGACGTAGCCGCCCTCCCGGCCGCTGCGGGTGGTGGCCACGACCTCGCCGTGCACGTTGGTGAGGGTGACGGTGGCGTCCCGGACGGGCGTGCCGTCCGCGGTGACGACGCTGCCGACGAGGTTCCCGGCGCCGCCGAGGACGATGTCGAGTTCGACGGGGCGTTCGCCGACGGTCACGGAGACCGCCTGCGGCTGGTGACCGCCGGCCGCGGCGATCAGCACGTAGGAGCCCGGGCCGGGTGTGGCCAGCGCGTAGCGTCCGTCGCCGCCGCTCGCCCCGCGTCCGGTCTGCCGGCCGGTGACGTCGATGAGCGTGAGCGCCGCGCGGGGCACGGCGGTGCCGTCGTGGTGCTGCACCGAGCCGCAGACGGGGACGCCGGCGGTGTACGCGCCCCGCGCCTGCGGGATCGGGGCGGTCCCCGGCGCCGTGTCCGGGTCGGTTACGGAGGCGTTGTGGGACACCAGGGGTTTCTCCTTGAGGAAGAGGGCGATGACCAGTCCGAGGACGAGCACCGGCACCAGGTAGAGGAAGATCCGCGGCATGGCGTCGGCGTACGCCCGGATGTAGCCGTCGCGAAGGGCCGGGGGCAGGCTGTGCACGAGCTGCGGGGTGACGGACTCCGGGTCGGGCAACCCGATGTGGGCGCGCGGAGGGAGGCGGTCGGCCAGGGCGTCGGTGAGCCGGTCGGCGAACAGTGTGCCGAAGACGGCGGCTCCGACGCTGCCGCCGATCTGCCGGAAGTAGTTGTTGGCGCTGGTGGCGGTGCCCAGGTCGGCGGGGCGCACCGAGTTCTGCACGGCGAGGATCAACACCGGCATCACCGTGCCGATGCCGGCGCCGAGGACGGCCGTCCAGACGCTGTAGTGAAGCCGGGGCGTGCCGACTTCCAGACGGGACAGCAGCCACATGCCGGCGACGGAGAGGGCGCAGCCGAGGATCGGGTAGGCCTTGTAGCGGCCGGTGTGGCTGATGAGCTGCCCGGCGATGACCGAGGCGCCGACGATGCCGCCCATCATCGGCAGCATGAGCAGACCCGACTCGGTGGCGGAGGCCCCGTCGACCATCTGCAGGTAGGTCGGCAGGTAGCTGGCGGTGCCGAACAGCCCGACGCCGATCACCAGCCCGACCAGGCCGGTCACGTTGAAGACGGAGTCCCGGAACAGCCGCAGCGGGATGAGGGGTTCGGCGGCGAAGCGCTCGGCGACGAGGAAGAGGACGGTGGCCGCCGCCGCTCCGGCCCCGAGGCCGATGATCAAGCGTGAGTCCCAGGCGTACTCGGTGCCGCCCCAGCTGGCCAGCAGGACCAGGCAGGTGGAGGCGGCGGTCAGCAGCAGCGCGCCGAGGATGTCCAGCCGCGCCTTGACTGCCGGTTTGGGGAGCTTCAGCGCGACGGCGACGACGGCGAGCGTGACCACGCCGAAGGGCACGTTGACGTAGAAGCACCAGCGCCAGGAGAAATGGTCTGTGAAGTAGCCGCCGAGCAGCGGTCCGGCCACGGAGGCGAGGCCGAAGGCGGCGCCGATCAGACCCATGTGGCGGCCGCGCCGCCGGGGCGGCACGATGTCGGCGATGATCGCCTGGACGCCGATCATGAGACCGCCCGCGCCGACGCCCTGGAGGGCGCGGAAGGCGATCAGCTGGTCCATGGTCTGCGCCCGGCCCGCGAGCGCGGAGCCGACGACGAAGACGACGATGGCGAACTGGAAGACGCCCTTGCGGCCGAGCAGATCGCCGAGCTTGCCGTAGATCGGCAGTCCGACGGTGGCGGTGAGCAGGTAGGCGGTGATAGCCCAGGACATCCGGTCCAGGCCGTGCAGCTCACCGACGATCTTCGGGAGCGCGGTGGAGACGATCATCTGCTCCAGGGCGGCCAGGAGCAGGGCCGACATGAGCGCGAGGAAGACCAGCCGCACCCTGCGCGGGCTGAGTCCGGTGGCCGGTTCCGGTGGGGGTGCGGGGGTGTCGGGAGGTGCTGCCGCCGGTTCGTCCTGCGCCAGAGTGATCCCGCCCACCAACCGCTCCCCTCGTCGCGCTGCCGCACAATTCCCGCGTAAAAGCGACAACTACGAGCAAGCGCGACGAGTTACGGCACACGAGCGAGCCGTGCGGAGATCACTCGAACCGGTGAGGGGCGCAACGACCCCTGCGCGTGCGAGAATTGAGAGGTTTACTTCTCGACCTCGGCGGCGAGCCTGGCGAGCAGCGCGTCGTAGATCCGGCCGAGACCCTTGGGGGCGAAGGTCTTCTCGAAGAAGCCGCCGATGCCGCCGGCGCCGGTCCAGGTGGTGGTCACGACGACCCGGGACCTGCCCTCGCCGGCCGGGGTGACCCGCCAGGTGGTGACCATGGAGGAGTTGCGGTCCTTCTCGACGAGCTCGCCGTCGGTGGGCTCGGTGACCTCCAGGAGGCAGTCGCGCACGCGCTTGCTGGTGGCCTGGAGCTTCCAGTGGACGAGGGTACCCTCGCCGTCCCCGCCCTCGCGGACCTCGTACTCGCTGAAC
Source organism: Streptomyces sp. NPDC002788 (assembly GCF_053592115.1). NCBI lineage: Bacteria > Bacillati > Actinomycetota > Actinomycetes > Kitasatosporales > Streptomycetaceae > Streptomyces > Streptomyces sp. NPDC002788. The sequence continues at coordinate 47,978 of NZ_JBSFVB010000001.1, forward strand.
TGCTCGGGGAGCAGCTTCGCGCGCGTGCCGCTGTAGTCGGCGAGGGCATCGAACACCGTCTCCGCGTCCGCCGCGACGATCCGCTCCGTAGTGGCTTCGACCTGCGCCATCGCTTTCCTCCAGGACCTGGTAGCTCAAGGGTCGGGCCCAAGCCAACCACCCCGCTCCCCGGCCCCCCAAATCGGGGTCGCCGAACCCGGTCGAACACGTTCGGAAAACACCCTCGCACGATCAAGGGAACATGTGTTCTATTCTGTGGACAGTGCTACCGAGGAGGCGTCATGCGCTGGGAGAACCTCACAGTGGGCTCCGAACACAGCCGGGCCGATGCCGCGCTGTTCGGCGCGGACGCGGTGACGACCCGTACCTTCGACACGCCGGAGTTCCACGGAATCACCTTCCACGAGATCCGGGCCCGCTCGATCATCAACCGGGTGCCGGCGGTCTCGCGGATGTCGTTCCAGTGGACGGTCAACCCCTATCGGGGCTGCACGCACGCGTGCGTGTACTGCTTCGCGCGCAAGACGCACAGTTACCTCGACCTCGACACGGGCCTGGGCTTCGACACTCAGATCGTCGTCAAGATCAACGCGCCGGAACTGCTGCGGCGGCAGCTCGGCTCGCCCCGCTGGCAGGGCGAGCACATCGCGATGGGCACGAACGTCGACTGCTACCAGCGCGCCGAGGGCCGCTACCGCCTGATGCCGGGCATCATCTCGGCCCTGCGCGACCACGCGAACCCCTTCTCGATCCTGACCAAGGGCACGCTGATCCTGCGCGACCTCGACCTGATCAAGCAGGCGGCGGAGGTGACCGACGTCGGCATCTCCGTGTCGGTCGGCTTCACCGACCAGGACCTGTGGCGCACCGTCGAGCCGGGCACGCCCGCGCCGGAGCGGCGTCTGGAGGTCGTGCGCACCTTCGGCGAGCACGGCATCGGCTGCGGTGTGCTGATGGCGCCGGTGATCCCGTTCCTGAGCGACCAGCCGGCCCAACTCCGGGCGGCCGTGCGGGCGATCGCGGCCTCGGGTGCCACGTCCGTCACTCCGCTGGTGCTGCATCTGCGGCCCGGCGCCCGTGAGTGGTTCATGACGTGGCTGGAGCAGCACCACCCGCACCTGGTGACCCGCTATCAGCGGCTGTACGCGGACGGCTCCTACGCCCCGAAGTGGTACCAGCGGCGGATCACCCGTCAGGTGCACGAACTGGCCGAGGAGTACGGCATCGGCCCCACGCGCGCGGGCATGCCGCGCCGGATCCGGCCCCCTGAACCGGTGGAGGAGTCCTCGGCGTCCGGGCCGACCCAACTCTCGCTCCTCTAGGAAAATCCGCGGCCCCTCCGGGAAACGTCGCGCTCCTCCTCCGGGGGCATCCGGGCACTCGCCCGATTACGAGCATTCGAGCGCATCAGAAGATCCAATCGGGTCATGAAGTGACTCAATGAGTTCTTCCAGGATCTCTTTCCGGGACGATGCGGCGAGGACGGTGACCCTCGCGGTCCTTCATCCCGCCGTCCTGGGAGGACTCCATGAGAAAACGCGCAGCCGCGCTGTGCGGCGCCGCCGTCGTCCTGGCCGGGACCTTCGCGGCCGTTCCCGCCGATGCGAGCACACCCAGTACCGCGAACTTCGCGCACATCGCGAAGCCCACCTGGAAGAACTGCCCCCGGAAGAACTACCCGACGCTGCAGTGCGCGTCCCTGAAGGTGCCGCTCGACCACCGCAGACCACAGGGGCGGCAGATCACCCTCGCCCTGTCCCGCGTCCCGCACACGGCGCGGACCTACCAGGGCCCGCTCCTGGTCAACCCGGGCGGCCCCGGAGGCAGCGGTCTCACACTCGCCGGATTCGTCGCCTCCTCGCTGCCCGCGAAGGTCGCCGCCCAGTACGACGTCATCGGCTTCGACCCGCGCGGTGTGGGAGCCAGCGAGCCCGCGCTGGACTGCGGGCCGGGCCACTTCGACCCGGTCCGCCCGGACTCCCTGCCGACCACGCCCGCGATCCACAAGGCCAACCTCGATCGCGCCAGGTCCTTCGCCACCGCCTGCGGCAAGAAGTACGCGCATCTCCTGCCGTACATCAACACCACCAGCGCCGTGCGCGACATGGACGCCATCCGGCAGGCCCTGGGCGCGAAGAAGATCAACTACCTCGGCTACTCGTACGGCACCTACCTGGGCGCGGTCTACAGCAAGTTCTTCCCCGAGCGGATCCGGCGCCTGGTCCTGGACTCGGTCGTCGACCCCACCGACGTCTGGTACGAGGCCAACCTCAACCAGGACGTCGCCTTCAACGACCGCCACCGCGCCTTCCTGGCCTGGGTCGCCGAGCACGACGCGACCTACGGGCTGGGTACCGATCCGGAGACGATCGAGGCCAAGTGGTACGCGATGCGGGCCGCGCTCGCGAAAAAGCCGGCGGGCGGCACGGTGGGCGCCTCGGAACTGGAGGACACCTTCGTCCCGGGCGGCTACTACAACGGCTACTGGCCGAACCTCGCCGAGGCGTTCGCGGCCTACGTGCGCGACGAGAACCCCGATCCGCTCGTCGAGGCGTACGAGGACTTCGGCGCGGTCGACGCCTCCGGCGACAACGGCTTCAGCGTCTACACCTCGGTGCAGTGCCGGGACGCGGACTGGCCGCGCGACTGGCGGCGGTGGCGCGAGGACAACTGGGCGGTGCACGAGAAGGCGCCCTTCATGACCTGGAACAACGCCTGGTACAACGCGCCGTGCGCGTTCTGGCCGACGGCCTCGCTGCGTCCGGTGGACGTCGCCAACCGCAAGCTGCCTCCGGTGCTGCTGTTCCAGGCGACGGGCGACGCGGCCACTCCGTACGAGGGCGCGGTCACCGTCCACCGTCTGCTGGCCCGCTCCAGCCTGGTCGTCGAGGAGGGCGGCGGCAACCACGGCATCACGCTGAGCGGGAACGCCTGCCTGGACAAGCACCTGGCGGCGTATCTGACCGACGGCAGCGTGCCGCGCGGGCACGGCGAGGCGGACGCGACCTGCGCGGCGCTGCCCGGCCCGGAGCCGGCGGCGCGGAAGGCGGCCTCGGCGAAGTCGGCGTCGGCCTCCTCGAAGGGCTCGACGCTGCACGGCCTCCTCGGCTTCCGCGGCTGAGCGCTTGACGGTCGGTCAGTCGGGGGCGGGCGTTGTCAGACCGATGGCCCATCATGGACCCATGAGTGAGCTGACGAGGATCGCCGCCCCCGACAAGGTCGCCGCCGCGACCCAGTACAGCCTCCCCCAAGCTCTCGGCTTCGCTCGAGCAGGGGGCACCCCCACCGTCATGGGCACGGGCCGGTTCGTGACGATCTCCGGTCAGCTCGCGCTCGACGAGCAGGGCGAGTTGGTCGGTGAGGGCGACCCGGCGGCACAGGCCCGCCAGGTCTTCGAGAACCTCCGGCGCTGTCTTGCCGCCGCCGGAGCGACCTTCGACGACGTCGTCAAACTCACCTATTTCGTCACGGACATGGCCCACATGCCGGCGATCCGCGCGGCCCGCGCCGCGCACATACCCGCCGACCGGCTGCCGGCCGCGTCGGCGGTGCAGGTCGCCGCGCTGGTCCGCCCGGAGTTCCTTATGGAGGTCGAGGCGTTCGCGGTGGTGGCGCGATGAGCCGCCTCCGGATACGGGAGATGACGCTCGCCGACTGCGACCGCGTCGCGGAGATCCGTACCCGCGGCTGGCAGCGCGCGTACCAGGGCATGATCCCGCAGTCGTACCTGGACGGGCTGAGCGTCACCGAGGACGCCGAGCGGCGCCGCTCGCACCTCGCTCAAGGCGACGGCAGTGTGGTGAACCTGGTCGCCGAGGACACCGGTGGCGAGGTCATGGGCTGGGCCTGCCACGGGCCCTACCGGGACGGCGAAGTTCACACCGAGGACGCCGAGTTGTACGCCATCTACGTCCACCCGGAGCGTGTCGGCCACGGCGCGGGCCGGGCCCTGCTCGGGGAGTCGGTCGCGCGCTGCTCCGCCGCGGGGCACGGCCGCCTGCTCCTGTGGGTGCTCAGGGAGAACGACCGGGCCCGCCGCTTCTACGAACGGGCCGGCTTCCGGGCGGACGGCGCCGAGGAGCCCTTCGAGGTCGACGGTGTCGCGGTCCCCGAGGTGCGGTACGCCAGGCCCCTCCCCCGCTGACCTCACCTCTGCTTCGGGATCCGTCCCAGTGCCCGCACCGCCGCCTCGGCCAGCGCCGGATGCGCGAGGGCGTCGTTCAGTACGGGTCCGGCCCGGCCGTCGCCCAGCGCCCCGAGCCCGTCCACGCAGGCGAGGGCCACCCGGCGGTACGGGTCGTGCGGGCGCAGCCGCCGCTGGAGGGTGGTGATCAGCGCGGGCACCGCCTCCGGGGCGCGCAGCTCGACCAGGAGCCGTACCGGGTGCAGGGCGTAGGCGACGCGCAGTTCGTTGGTGGCGAGGGCGGCGGCGGCACGGGCGGTGCGCGGATCGCCGAGGCGGGTGAGTGCGTGGGCGGCGGAGGCGCAGCGCGGCGGATCACGGTGGTTGAGCAGCAGCACCAGGGACTCGAAGGCCCGCCGGTCCCGCGCGAGCCCCAGCCGGAACGCGGCCAGCTCCCGTGCCCACAGCGGCTGTCCGGGTTCGGTCAGCACGGCCGCCAGGGCGTCGAGGTCGTCGGTCGCCACCAGCCGCTCGAATGCGGGCGACGCACCCGACTCCTGCCGTAAGCGCTCCGTGAGCGATCGCAACTCTTCGTCCATGACTGAGAGGTTAGGCGTGCCGCGGGCGGCGCGGGACGTACATCACAAACACGAGGGCTGGCGCGCTCGTTACCCGCCAGTTAAGCTCGGACGAGCGAGTTACCCACTCGCATTCCCTCGTGGCGGTCTGGTGACGCGGCCGCCGCGGGAGCAGTCGGTTCGGTACTTCGGGTACCGCAGTACGGCTCGGCCCCGGGACAGGGCCGGTCGGAACCGCCGTTCATCTCCGGGCGTGTGCACGCCCGTGGAGACGGCACCGGGCGTGTGCGCTCAGCAGCCCGGTCCACACCCGCACTTCTCACGCACCCGGTGCGCCCGGTGCCCGGCTCCCGCCGGTCCGTACTCGGCGCACGCGGGACGCGTTCCCCGTCGTCACCCTCATTCCTGGAGTCCCGCGATGGCCACTCCCCTTTCCGACCCGTCCCAGTCCCCGCTGCGCACCGTCGCCGTCGTCGGCCTCGGCACGATGGGCACCGGCATCGCCGAGGTCCTCGCCAAGGCCGGCCGCGAGGTCGTCGGCGTCGACGTCAGCGAGGCCCAGACCGCGAAGTGCGTCGCCGCCCTGGAGGCCTCCACCGCCCGCGGAGTCGAGCGCGGGCGGCTGACCGAGCAGGACCGCGCCGAGATCCTCGCTCGCGTCCGCACCTCCGTCGACCTGCGGGCCGCGGCCGACGCCGACCTGGTCATCGAGGTGGCCCCGGAGTCGTACGAGATCAAGCAGCAGATCTTCCGGGAACTCGACGGGATCGTGCGCCCCGAGACGATCCTGGCGACCGGGACCAACGCCCTGTCCGTCACGCGGCTCGCCGCCGACTCGGCGCGTCCCGAACGGGTGCTGGGCCTGCACTTCTTCAACCCGGCCCCGGCGATGCGGCTGGTCGAGGTCGTCTCCTCGGTGCTGACCGCGCCCGCGGCCGTCACGGCGGTCACGGACCTCGCCCTCGACCTGGGCAAGGAGCCCGTCGCGGTCGGCGACCGCCCCGGGTTCGTCGCCGACGGCCTGCTGTTCGGTTACCTCAACCAGGCCGCCGCGATGTACGAGGCGAAGTACGCCTCCCGCGAGGACATCGACGCCGCGATGCGGCTGGGCTGCGGACTGCCTATGGGGCCGCTGGCGCTGCTCGACCTGATCGGCGTCGACACCGCGCGTACGGTCCTGGAGGCCATGTACGCGGCCTCCCGCGACCGGCTGCACGCCCCCGCGCCGATCCTGAAGCAGCTCAGCGAGGCGGGCCTGACCGGCCGCAAGGCGGGGCGCGGCTTCTACACGTACGAGGCACCGGGCAGCCCGGCCGTCGTGCGGGACGCGCTGACCCCGCCGGAGGGCGGCGACCTGGTCCCCGGCCGGACCGTCTCCTCGGTCGGTGTCGCGGGCTCGGGCACCATGGCCTCCGGCATCGCCGAGGTCTTCGCCAAGGCCGGCTACGCGGTGGTGCTGGCCGCCCGCAGCGAGGAGAAGGCGCGGGCCGCCAAGGCCCGGATCGGCAAGTCCCTGGCCCGCTCGGTCGACAGGGGCCGGATGACCGCCGAGGCCGCCGCCGAAACCCTGGAGCGCGTCACGCCCACGGGCACCTACGACGACTTCGCCGGCGTCGACCTGGCCGTGGAGGCGGTCGCCGAGGACCTGGAGGTCAAGCGGCAGTTGTTCGCCTCGCTGGACAAGGTCTGCAAGCCGGGCGCGATCCTGGCCACCACCACCTCGTCCCTGCCGGTCGTCGCCTGCGCCCGGGCCACCGCGCGCCCGCAGGACGTGATCGGCATGCACTTCTTCAACCCGGCGCCGGCCATGAAGCTGGTCGAGGTGGTCCGGACGGTGCTGACCGCAGACGACGTCCACGCGACCGTCCGTGAGGTCTGCGGCCGGATCAGGAAGCACGCGGTGGACTGCGGAGACCGTGCGGGCTTCATCGTGAACGCGTTGCTGTTCCCGTACCTCAACAACGCGATCAAGATGGTGCAGGAGCACTACGCGTCGCTCGACGACATCGACGCCGCGATGAAGCTGGGCGGCGGCTACCCGATGGGCCCGTTCGAGCTGTTGGACGTCGTCGGGCTCGACGTCTCGCTCGCCATCGAGAAAGTCCTGCACCGCGAGTTCCGCGACCCGGGCCTCGCCCCGGCGCCGCTGCTGGAGCACCTGGTGGCCGCGGGCTGCCTCGGCCGGAAGACCGGCCGCGGCTTCCGCGAATATGCCAAGCGCTGATTGTCCCGGCGACTGGTCCCGGTCCGGCGCCGAGTGGGGCGGTCTGCTCGGCCCGGACCGGTTCGCCCCGCCTTCCGGCGGCGTCCGGGAACCGGGTCATGCGCACCGAGCTGCGCACATGCAGTACGTTCAGGGCATGCCCCAGCCCGCCAAGTCCTCACGTCCACCGGCTACGCCCGACGCGCCGGAGAGTGCCGTCGGCTCTCGTGCCGCCGCCCAGCGGCTCAAGATGCGCCGGGAACTGGCGGCCGCCGCGATGGAGCTGTTCGCGACGAAGGGCTACGAGGCGACCACCGTCGACGAGATCGCGGCCCAGGCCGGGGTCGCCCGCCGCACCTTCTTCCGCCACTTCCGCTCCAAGGAAGAGGCGATCTTCCCCGACCACGACGACACCCTGATCCGCGCCGAGGCGGTGCTCAACGCCGCGCCCGCGCACGAGCATCCGCTCGACACGGTGTGCCGCGGCATCAAGGAAGTCATGAGGATGTACGCGGCCCGGCCGGAGATCTCGGTCGCCCGCTACAAGCTGACGCGTGAGGTGCCCACCCTGCGCGAGGCGGAGATCGCGTCGGTGGCCCGCTACGAGCGCCTGTTCACCCGCTACCTCCTCGGCCACTTCGACGAGCGCGCGCACGCCGACGACGCCAACGACGACCCGCTGCTGGCGGAGGTCGCCGCGTCGGCCGTGGTCACCGCCCACAACCACGTCCTGCGGCGCTGGCTGCGGGCGGGCGGGCAGGGCGACGTGGAGGCGCAGCTGGACCACGCCTTCGCGATCGTGCGCAAGACGTTCGGCACGGGCATCGGGGCCGGGCGGTCCACGGACCCGCAGCCGGCCCCGGCGACGGCCTCGACGCAGGGCGAGGTGCTGGTGACGGTCGCCCGTACCGACGCCCCACTGGACGAGGTCATGCGGACGATCGAGCAGGCCCTCAAGGAGCGCTGAGCGGCTCACGCCCCTGTGATGACGGCCACCCCCAGGGGTGGCCGTTTTGGCATGTCAGGGGCCGTTTTGCAGGTCTGCACCCACCCCGTTCGATCGATCATCGCTCATTTGTCACGTAAAGATTTCATCTGAGAGCAACTTCTGGCACTCAGTGCCTTGCGGGGTGACACGCGGTGTCATACGTTGAAGAGGTCCGGACAACGTCCCGGCAGGCCCACCCGCCTGCACGACCGGACGCCTGCGTCACAGGCAACCTCCCGCGCCACCATGCGCCGCCGCACAGCACCACCGCCGAACCGACGGCACACCCTCGAATCCTCAGCAGCACCGACGTACCCATCGGCGCCCCTCCCTCAGGGCGCTCACCGCCGGAGGCAACACCGTGACCGTTAAGGACATCCTGGCCGCGATCCAGTCGCCCGACTCCACGTCGGAGGACTTCGCCGCCCTCCCGCTCCCCGAGTCGTACCGCGCGATCACCGTGCACAAGGACGAGACGGAGATGTTCGCGGGCCTCGAGACCCGCGACAAGGACCCCCGCAAGTCGATCCACCTGGACGAGGTGCCGCTGCCCGAGCTCGGCCCGGGCGAGGCGCTGGTGGCCGTCATGGCCTCGTCGGTCAACTACAACTCGGTGTGGACGTCGATCTTCGAGCCGCTGTCCACCTTCGGCTTCCTGGAGCGCTACGGCCGCACCAACGAGCTGGCCAAGCGTCACGACCTGCCGTACCACATCATCGGCTCCGACCTCGCGGGCGTCGTTCTGCGCACCGGCCCGGGCGTCAACGCCTGGCGGCCCGGCGACGAGGTCGTCGCGCACTGCCTCTCCGTCGAGCTGGAGTCCAGCGACGGCCACAACGACACGATGCTCGACCCCGAGCAGCGCATCTGGGGCTTCGAGACCAACTTCGGCGGCCTCGCCGAGATCGCCCTGGTCAAGTCCAACCAGCTGATGCCCAAGCCCGACCACCTCAGCTGGGAGGAGGCCGCCGCCCCCGGCCTGGTCAACTCCACCGCCTACCGCCAGCTGGTCTCCCGCAACGGCGCCGGCATGAAGCAGGGCGACAACGTCCTGATCTGGGGCGCCAGCGGCGGACTCGGCTCCTACGCCACCCAGTTCGCGCTGGCCGGCGGCGCCAACCCGATCTGCGTCGTCTCCAGCGACCAGAAGGCGGAGATCTGCCGCTCGATGGGCGCCGAGGCGATCATCGACCGCAACGCCGAGGGCTACAAGTTCTGGAAGGACGAGAACACCCAGGACCCCAAGGAGTGGAAGCGCTTCGGCAAGCGCATCCGCGAGCTCACCGGCGGCGAGGACATCGACATCGTCTTCGAGCACCCCGGCCGCGAGACCTTCGGCGCGAGCGTCTTCGTCACCCGCAAGGGCGGCACCATCACCACCTGCGCCTCGACCTCGGGCTACATGCACGAGTACGACAACCGCTACCTGTGGATGTCGCTGAAGCGCATCATCGGCTCGCACTTCGCCAACTACCGCGAGGCCTGGGAGGCCAACCGGCTCATCGCGAAGGGCAAGATCCACCCCACCCTGTCGAAGGTGTACTCCCTTCAGGACACCGGCCAGGCCGCCTACGACGTGCACCGCAACCTCCACCAGGGCAAGGTCGGCGTGCTGTGCATGGCCCCCGAGGAGGGCCTGGGCGTGCGCGATCAGGAGAAGCGCGCCAAGCACATCGACGCCATCAACCGCTTCCGGAACATCTGAGAGGCGTCGCATGACTGAGCGTCAGAAGGACCGGCCGTGGCTCATGCGGACCTACGCCGGTCACTCCACGGCCGAGGCGTCCAACGAGCTGTACCGGCGCAACCTCGCCAAGGGCCAGACGGGCCTGTCGGTGGCGTTCGACCTGCCCACGCAGACCGGCTACGACTCCGACCACATCCTCGCCCGCGGCGAGGTCGGCCGGGTCGGCGTGCCGATCGCCCACGTCGGTGACATGCGCCGGCTGTTCCAGGACATCCCCCTGGAGCAGATGAACACCTCGATGACCATCAACGCCACGGCCATGTGGCTGCTGGCGCTCTACCAGGTCGTCGCCGAGGAGCAGGGTGCGGACCTCACCAAGCTCCAGGGCACGACCCAGAACGACATCGTCAAGGAGTACCTGTCCCGCGGGACGCACGTCTTCCCGCCCGGGCCGAGTCTCCGCCTGACGACGGACATGATCGCGTACACGGTCTCCCACATGCCGAAGTGGAACCCGATCAACATCTGCAGCTACCACCTGCAGGAGGCGGGCGCCACGCCGGTCCAGGAGATCGCGTACGCGATGTCCACCGCCATCGCCGTCCTCGACGCGGTCCGCGACAGCGGCCAGGTGCCGCAGGAGCGCATGGGTGACGTCGTGGCGCGCATCTCCTTCTTCGTGAACGCGGGCGTCCGCTTCATCGAGGAGATGTGCAAGATGCGGGCGTTCGGCCGCATCTGGGACAGGATCACGCGCGAGCGGTACGGCATCGAGAACCCCAAACAACGCCGCTTCCGCTATGGGGTCCAGGTCAACTCCCTGGGCCTGACGGAGGCGCAGCCGGAGAACAACGTCCAGCGGATCGTGCTGGAGATGCTGGCCGTGACCCTCTCCAAGGACGCACGCGCGCGTGCCGTGCAGCTGCCCGCCTGGAACGAGGCGCTCGGCCTGCCCCGCCCCTGGGACCAGCAGTGGTCGCTGCGCATCCAGCAGGTGCTGGCGTACGAGAGCGATCTGCTGGAGTACGAGGACATCTTCGAGGGCTCGAAGGTCATCGAGGCGAAGGTGGAGGAGCTGGTCGGGGCCGCGTTCGCGGAGATCGACCGCATCCAGGAGATGGGCGGCGCGATGGCGGCCGTCGAGTCCGGCTACCTCAAGTCGCAGCTGGTCGCCTCGCACGCGGAACGCCGGGGCCGCATCGAGTCCGGCCAGGAGAAGATCATCGGTGTCAACGCCTTCGAGGGCACCGAGCCGAACCCGCTGACCGCCGACCTGGACACCGCGATCCTGACGGTCGACCCGGAGGTCGAGGCCCGCGTCATCGCCTCGCTCCAGCAGTGGCGCGACAGCCGCTACCAGCCGCCCTTCAACCACCCTCGGCCCTGCAAGGCGCTGGAGCGGCTGAAGGAGGCCGCCCGGGGCACCGAGAACCTCATGGAGGCCACCCTGGAGTGCGCCCGCGCCGGGGCGACGACCGGCGAGTGGGCCGGGGCCCTGCGCGAGGTGTTCGGTGAGTTCCGGGCCCCCACGGGCGTCTCCTCGGCGCCGGTGGCCGTCCCCGCCGAGGAGGGCAGCACGCTGGCCCTGGTCCGCCGCAAGGTGGATCTGACGGCGCGGGACCTGGGCGTGGGCAAGCTGCGCTTCCTGGTCGGCAAGCCGGGTCTGGACGGGCACTCCAACGGCGCCGAGCAGATCGCGGTGCGCGCGCGTGACGCCGGCTTCGAAGTTGTCTACCAGGGCATCCGGCTGACGCCCGAGCAGATCGTGGACGCGGCACTCGCCGAGGACGTGCACGCGGTCGGGCTGTCGATCCTGTCCGGATCGCACGCCCAGCTGGTGCCGGACGTCCTCGAACGGCTCCGTGTGGCCGGTGCCACAGATATACCGGTGATCGCCGGTGGCATCATCCCAGGCGGTGATGCCGAGCAGCTCAGGACAGCCGGAGTGGCCGCGGTCTTCACCCCGAAGGACTTCGACATCACCGGAATCATCGGCCGCATCGTCGACGAGATCCGGAAAGCGAACAAGCTCGACCCCCTGGAGGTCCCCGCATGACCACGGTCAACCGCCTTCGCCCCCGGCGTTCCTGCCTGGCGGTACCGGGCTCGAACCCGCGCTTTTTGGAGAAGGCCCAGGGCCTCCCGGCGGACCAGGTCTTCCTCGACCTGGAGGACGCGTGCGCCCCGCTCGCCAAGCCCGAGGCGCGGCACACCATCGTGAAGTTCCTCAACGAGGGCGACTGGACGGGCAAGACGCGGGTCGTGCGCGTCAACGACTGGACGACCGAGTGGACGTACCGCGATGTCGTCACGGTCGTCGAGGGCGCCGGCCAGAACCTCGACTGCATCATGCTGCCGAAGGTCCAGACGGCCCAGCAGGTCGTCGCCCTGGACCTGCTGCTGACGCAGATCGAGAAGACGATGGGCTTCGAGGTCGGCAAGATCGGCATCGAGGCGCAGATCGAGAACGCCCAGGGCCTGAACAACGTCAACGAGATCGCGCAGGCCTCCCCGCGCGTCGAGACGATCATCTTCGGCCCGGCCGACTTCATGGCGTCGATCAACATGAAGTCGCTGGTCGTGGGCGAGCAGCCGCCCGGCTACCCGGCGGACGCCTACCACTACATCCTGATGAAGATCCTGATGGCCGCCCGCGCCAACAACCTCCAGGCGATCGACGGCCCCTACCTGCAGATCCGCAACATCGACGGCTACCGCGAGGTCGCCCAGCGTGCCGCCGCCCTCGGCTTCGACGGCAAGTGGGTGCTGCACCCGGGCCAGGTCGAGGCGTCCAACGAGATCTTCTCGCCGTCCCAGGAGGACTACGACCACGCCGAGCTGATCCTGGACGCGTACGACTACTACACGTCCGAGGCGGGCGGCAAGAAGGGCTCCGCGATGCTCGGCGACGAGATGATCGACGAGGCCAGCCGCAAGATGGCCCTGGTCATCGCGGGCAAGGGACGCGCCGCCGGCATGCGGCGCACCAGCAAGTTCGAGATCCCGGAGGCCTGAGCGCGATGCAGTTCGGACGCACCTACGAGGAGTTCGAGGTCGGGGCGGTCTACAAGCACTGGCCCGGGAAGACGGTCACGGAGTACGACGACCACCTGTTCTGTCTCCTCACCATGAACCACCACCCGCTCCACATGGACGCCAACTACGCGGAGCACACGACCGACTTCGGCAAGAACGTCGTCGTGGGGAACTACATCTACTCGCTGCTGCTCGGCATGTCCGTGCCGGACGTCTCCGGCAAGGCCATCGCCAACCTGGAGATCGAGTCGCTCAAGCACGTGGCGCCGACCTTCCACGGCGACACGATCTACGGCGAGACGACCGTGCTGGACAAGTGGCCGTCGAAGTCGAAGAACGACCGCGGCATCGTGCACGTCGAGACCAAGGGCTACAAGCAGGACGGCACGCTGGTCTGCGTCTTCCGCCGAAAGGTGATGGTGCCGACCGAGACGTACATCAAGGAGCGCGGCGGCGAGCAGCCCGGCCGCCCCGAGCTGCTGGACATTTCAAAGCGAGAGCAGGAGAAGTAGCCATGGCGCGACTCGCCCGGACCGCCGGTCTGACGGACGTCCAGCAAGAGATCCTGTCCACCGTCCGGGACTTCGTGGACAAGGAGATCCTCCCGGTCGCGACCGAGCTGGAGCACCGCGACGAGTATCCGCAGCAGATCGTCGACGGTCTGAAGGAGTTGGGCCTGTTCGGCCTGATGATCCCCGAGGAGTACGGGGGTCTGGGCGAGTCGCTCCTGACCTACGCGCTGTGCGTGGAGGAGATCGCCCGCGGGTGGATGTCGGTGTCCGGCATCATCAACACGCACTTCATCGTGGCGTACATGCTCAAGCAGCACGGCACGCAGGAGCAGAAGGACCACTTCCTGCCGAGGATGGCGGCCGGCGACATCCGGGGCGCGTTCTCGATGTCGGAGCCGGGCCTCGGCTCGGACGTGTCGGCGATCACGTCGAAGGCGGTGCGGGACGGCGACGAGTACGTCCTGAACGGCCAGAAGATGTGGCTGACGAACGGCGGAACGTCGTCTCTGGTGGCCGTGCTGGTTCGAAGTGACGAAGGTCACTCCGAGGGCACCGCGCCCCACAAGTCGATGACGACCTTCCTGGTCGAGAAGGAACCCGGCTTCGGCGAGGTCCGGCCCGGCCTCACGATCCCCGGCAAGATCGACAAGATGGGTTACAAGGGTGTCGACACCACCGAACTCATCATGGATGGCCTGCGGATTCCTGCGGATCGTGTGCTCGGCGGGGTCACCGGCCGTGGTTTCTATCAGATGATGGACGGAGTGGAGGTCGGCCGGGTCAACGTGGCGGCGCGTGGCTGCGGGGTCGCTCAGCGTGCGTTCGAACTGGGTGTCCGGTACGCGCAGCAGCGTCACACCTTCGGCAAGCCGATCGCCCAGCACCAGGCGATCCAGTTCAAGCTGGCCGAGATGGCTACCAAGGTCGAGGCCGCCCATGCGATGATGGTGAACGCAGCACGCAAAAAGGACTCCGGGGAGCGAAACGACCTTGAGGCTGGGATGGCGAAGTACCTCGCCTCCGAGTACTGCAAGGAGGTCGTAGAGGACTCCTTCCGGATCCACGGCGGCTACGGCTTCTCCAAGGAGTACGAGATCGAACGCCTCTACCGCGAGGCGCCGATGCTGCTGATCGGTGAAGGTACCGCCGAGATCCAGAAAATGATCATCGGCAGGCGGCTGCTCGAGGAGTATCGATTCCAGGGCTAGATGTCCGGATACGGGGTGTTTTCTTGGAGAAGAAGATCACACCCCGTCAGCGCCGTTCAGCCGCCGACTCGACTGCCTGGCTTACCCAGTTAGGGCTGCGAGCCGCTACGATCGCCGGAAAGCCGCCGTCCCCCGTCAGAGTGCGGCATCATCCGCTACGAAGGTCATCCATGCCCCACAGCCAAACCTCTGCACCTCGCGTCAGCCGGGCCGGCGTACGCCTCGCGCGCGGAGCATCGCCGTGGCTCCTTCCGACCGTCGCCACCGCAGCCCTCAGCCTGGCCCGGGCGCGCCGCTCCGGCGCCGCCAAGGCCGTCGCTGTTCCCGCCACCGCGCTCGCGGCGGGAATGCTGTGGTTCTTCCGCGACCCGGAGCGCGAGATCGCCCAGGGCCGGGTCATCTCGCCCGCCGACGGTGTGGTGCAGAGCATCATGCCGTGGAAGGACGGCCGCACGCGCGTCGCCATCTTCATGAGCCCGCTCAACGTACACGTCAACCGCGCGCCGCTGGCCGGCACGGTGACGTCCGTCGAGCACGTGCCCGGTGGCTTCGTTCCCGCCTTCAACAAGGAGAGCGAGAACAACGAGCGTGTCGTCTGGCACTTCGACACCGAGCTCGGCGACATCGAGATGATCCAGATCGCCGGCGCGGTCGCCCGGCGGATCGTCCCGTACGTCCCGCAGGGCACCAAGGTCGAGCAGGGCGACCGCATCGGTCTGATCCGCTTCGGATCGCGCGTTGACATCTACCTTCCGGAAGGTGTCGACGTCGCTGTCGAGGTCGGTCAGACCACGACTGCGGGGGTGACTCGAATTGACCGTGATTGATCCCGACACACAGGCCACGAACTGGGTCGCCGAGGACGAGGACGACGACGCGGAGGAACTGCCGCTGTCTCTCCGGCTGTCGATAGCGGACACGCTCACGCTCGGTAACGCGACGTGCGGCTTCATGGCGGTGTACTTCACCACCACCGGCATCCTCATCCCGCACCTCTCGGGCGACGATGCGGGTATGGCCCGCAACAGCGCGGCCACGGCCGTGATACTGATGCTGTGCGCGGCTGTCTTCGACCTGTTCGACGGCCTCGTCGCCCGCAAGCTGCGGTCGTCGCCGATGGGTGCGGAGCTGGACAATCTCTCCGATCTGATCAGCTTCGGCCTGGCGCCCGCCTACTTCGTGCTCGTGTACGGCATGGTCGCGAGGGACGCGCATGAGCGGGTCGCGGCGGTGGGCGCGATCGTTGTGCTGTTGGCGGTGGTGCTGCGGCTTGCGCGGTTCTCGTGCGTCACGGTCAAGGACGGCACGTTCCAGGGCATGCCGTCGCCGTTCGGCGCGCTGACGGTCGTGTCCATCGTGTTGCTGGAGCTCCCCTTCGTGGCGACGCTGCTGGCGATCCTGGGGACGGCGTGGCTGATGGTGAGCCGCGTGGAGTACCCCAAGCCGCGGGGCCGGCTCGCCGTGGCGATGCTGTCGTGGATCGTGCTGAGCATGGGTCTGCTGGCGGCCTGGGCGTTCGACGCGCCGAGCGGACAGCTGCTGCTGCAGACGGGATGCGCGTTGCAGCTGGTCATGGGGGCGGTGATTCCGCTGTTCGCGACGGCCCGGCGCGTGAACAACTTCCGCGACAACCGACGGGAAGCGCGGGCGGCGCAGCTGCCGTGATCCAGTCCAGCCGCTGACGGGTGTGGCCCGAGCCTTCGAGGCTCGGGCCACACCCGTTTCGCGTTCCAGGGCCTGCCGGTTCAAGACCGGCGAGCTGCAGGGCCTCGCCAGCGGCAGCTACGTCAGGGAGCCGGGCGGTGACCTGATCCCCCTGCCCCGACGGTTCAGGTCAGGAAGTCCCGCCCGATCCGCTCGGCGACCCGTTCCAGGATCGGCCCGGCCTCGGCGACGCATTTCGCCACGTCCGGCTCCGCGTCCGTCAGGGGGTACGCCCGCCGGATGCCGGCCCGGCCCAGGGCCTCGGCCGGCAGGACCAGGCGGCCGCAGACCGCGATGACCTCCTTGCCGGCGGCCCGGGCCGCCGCGGCGACGCCCGCCGGCGCCTTGCCGTGCAGAGTCTGCTCGTCGAGGGAGCCCTCGCCGGTGATGACCAGGTCGGCGCGGTCCACAGCGGCGGCGAAGCCCAGCACGTCGAGCATGACCTCGATGCCGGGGCGGAAGCGGGCGCCCACCAGCAGGGCGCCGTAGCCGATGCCGCCCGCGGCGCCCGCACCCGGCGACGCCGCGTACTCGGCGGCCTTCGGACCGGCCGGTCCCTCCAGCACCTTCGCGAAGTGCGCGAGGGCGGCGTCCAGCAGCTCCACGTCGTCCGGCGAGGCGCCCTTCTGCGGACCGTAGACCGCGGGCGCGCCCTTCGGGCCGGTCAGCGGGTTGTCGACGTCGCTCGCGAGCACCACGTCGACGTCGGCGAGGCGCGGGTCGAGGCCCGACAGGTCCGCCGAGGCCAGCTCGGCGAGGCCGCCGCCGCCCGGGGGCACCGGCTCCCCGTCCGCGTCCAGGAACCGGGCGCCCAGCGCCGACAGCGTCCCGGCGCCGCCGTCCGTGGTGGCGCTGCCGCCGACCCCGAAGACGATCGTGCGGGCGCCCGCGTCCAGCGCGGCCCGCAGCAGCTCGCCCGAGCCGTACGTGGACGCCGTCAGCGGGGCGAAGACCCCCGCGGGCAGCCGCTGCAGCCCGCTCGCCTCGGCCATCTCCACCACCGCCGTGCCGTCGCGCAGCGCGAACGCCGCCGTCACCTCGTCCCCGAGGGGGCCGGCGACCCGTACCTCCCGGCGTTCGAACCCGGCCGCGACCGCCGCGGCCACGGTCCCGTCGCCGCCGTCGGCCACGGGCAGCGCCTCGACCTCGAGGTCCGGCACGACCCGGCGCAACCCGGCCATGACCCGCTCGGCGACCTCCACGGCCGTCAGCGACCCTTTGAACTTGTCCGCGGCGACGAGCACCCGCTGGGTCCTCCGGGTATCGCTCACTGCAGCGTCCGCCACTTGCACTCCCCTTGTTCTTCGGGCCCTCACGCACGTCAAGGCCAGTCGCGCCGCTGCGACCTTAGCCGGAGGACACGCCCGCCGTCAGCACCACGCCGTGGACCGATGCCCTCAGGGCGCCGGGAACCGCGCGACCGGCCACGACACGCCCGCAGCCGCGAAACACGTCGCAGCCGCCACCCGGGACGTCCCGCCGAAACGGGTAGACCGTAACCATGACCCTCGCGCGCACCGAGACACACCTCGCCGACCGCATTCTCGGCGGCTGGCAGGGCCGCATCGCGGGCAACATGCTCGGCAAGCCGGTCGAACAGGGCGAGGTCTGGACCCGCGACCGCATCGACCACTATCTGCGGCAGGCCGCCGCCCTGCCCCTGACCGACTACCTCCCCGAGCCGATCACCGACAGCGACGGCTTCGAGCTGCGCCCCGAATGGCGCCAGTGCGTACGCGGCCGCATCCACGGCAGCTGCCGTGACGACGACGTCGACTACGCGATCCTCGGCCTCGACCTGCTGGAGACGCACGGCTTCGGCTTCAGCACGGAGCAGGTGGGCGACCTGTGGCTGCTGCGGCTGCCGTATCTGCAGACGTTCACCGCCGAGCGGGCCGCCTACCGCAACCTCGCCAACGGGCTGAAGCCCCCGCTGACCGCCACGTACGACAACCCCTACCAGGAGTGGATCGGCGCCCTCATCCGGGCCGACGTCTTCGGCTGGACCTGCCCGGGCGTGCCGCGCAGGGCCGCCTCGCTGGCCCGGCGGGACGCGGTGCTGTCGCACACCGGCAACGGTGTCTACGGGGCGATGTGGGCGGCGGCACTGATCGCGGCGGCGTTCACCGCGCCCACCGTGCGGCACGCCGTCGACGAGGCCCTGGCCGTGATCCCGGCGAGCAGCCGCCTCGCCCGCACGGTCCGCCGGGTGGTCTCGCTGCACGACACCCGGATGTCGTGGGAGGACACCCTCGGCACGGTCGCCGAGGAGACCCTCGGAATGGGCTGGATCCACACCGTCCCGAACGCGGCCGTCCTGACCGCCGGTCTGCTCTACGGCGACGGCGACTTCACCCGCACCATCACCCTGACCGTCCGCGGCGGCCTCGACACCGACTCCAACGGCGCGACGGCGGGTTCGGTGGCGGGTGTGCTGGGCGGGGCGGCGGCCATCCCCGCGCAGTGGACGGTCCCGCTGGAGGACACGGTGCGCAGCGCGGTGTTCGGCTTCGACGGGGTACGGATCAGCGAACTGGCGGAGCGGACGCTGCGGCTGGCGGAGCGGGACGCCTGACCCGTGCGAACCGGCCATTGCCGGGGCGGGCCGGCCCGGCCGGCCGCGTCCTCCGCTTCGCCGCTCACGGCCGCGCGTCGGCTCAGCACCGGCTGTCGCTCCTCGGGCCCCTGTCCTGCTCCGCTTGGAAGCGCTTGCCCCCAGGCTGGTTCCGTCCAGGCTTCGCCTGCGCACCGGTGACCGCGAAGACGGGCTCGTCCTCCGGCAGCCCCTGCCTCGACTGCAAGTCCGGCTACGTCTTCCCGTGCGGACGATGCGGGTCGGGCTGGTTACCCTGCCTCGATGAGTACCTCTTCTGACTTCGCCGCCTACATCGCGTCCCTGCCCCGCGTACTGGCCGGCGCCGCCACGCTGTTCCGGGACGACGAGGGCCGTGTGCTGCTGGTCGAGCCCAACTACCGGGAGGGCTGGGCGCTGCCCGGCGGCACCGTCGAGTCCGACGACGGTGAGACCCCGCGGCAGGGAGCGCGGCGCGAGACGGCCGAGGAGATCGGCCTGGACCGGGAGCTCGGCCGGCTGCTGGCGGTGGACTGGGTGCACGGCACGGGCCGTCCGCCGCTGGTGGCGTACCTGTACGACGGCGGGGTGCTCGGTGAGGACGACTTCAAGGCGATCCGCCTGCAGGAGGAGGAGCTGCTGTCCTGGCGGCTGGTCCCCCGCGAGGAACTGCCCGCCCACCTGCCGGGCGCCCTCGGCCGCCGCGTCCTGACCGCCCTGGACGTCCTGGCCGAGGGCTCGGGCACGGCGGAACTGGAGAACGGGCACCGGGTCGGCTGACCGCCCACCGTTTCGACCCTCCGCGTCCCGTTCGATATCCGCTCGCCGCCGCCGCAGGGCCCGGCCTACCCTCGGTCACATGGCCAAGCCGCTCGTCGCCCTGCTCACCGGTGCCGGTATCAGCACGGACTCCGGGATTCCCGACTACCGCGGGCCGAACGGGCTGTGGCGGCGGGATCCGGAGGCGGAGAAGCTCGTCACGTACTCGTACTACATGGGTGATCCGGAGATCCGCCGCCGTTCGTGGCGGATGCGGCAGAAGAACCGGACGCTTCAGGCGGAACCCAACGCCGCGCACCGGGCGGTGGCGGAGCTGGAGCGGTCGGGGGTGCCGGTTCGGGTGATCACGCAGAACGTGGACGGGCTGCACCAGCTCGCCGGGATGCCCGCCCGCAAGGTTCTCGAACTGCACGGCACGGCGCGGACTGTCGTGTGCACCGGCTGCCATGCCCGGGGTTCGATGACGGACGCGCTCGCCCGCGTCGAGGCCGGTGAGCAGGATCCGCCGTGTCCGGAGTGCGGCGGGATCCTCAAGCCGGCGACGGTGATGTTCGGTGAGCCGCTCGACCCCGTCGTCCTCGGCGAGGCGGTCGCCATCAGCAAGGCCTGCCAGGTCTTCGTCGCCGTCGGCACGAGCCTCCAGGTACAGCCCGCCGCGGGGCTCGCCGGTGTCGCCGCCGACCACGGCGCCCGGCTGATCATCATCAACGCCGAACCGACGCCGTACGACGACCGTGCCGACGAGATCGTCCGCGATCCCATCGGCACGGCTCTGCCCGAGCTGCTGCGCGGTCTCATGTCCGAGGAGCGGCCCGCAGGTCCTCCAGGCGGGTGAGGGCGTCCCGGGCCGGCTCGCGTTCGGCGCCGGTGAGGTCGAGCGCGGCGGCCCGGGCGAGGGCGGTCGCCGCCGCCTCCTCGTCACCGAGCCGTCCGGCGACGTCCGCGCGCAGGACGAGGAGCTGCAGCAGCTGGACGCGCGTCGGCGTCTCGCCGGTCAGGCGCAGCACCCGGTCGACGACCTTGGCGGCGCCCGCCGCGTCCCCCTTGGAGTCCGCCAGGAGGGACGCGTGGTGCAGGGCCCGCGCGAACGTCTCCTCGGGGGCGGGTCCGTGGCGGCGCTCCTCGCTCGTGCGCTGCCCTACCCGGACGCAGTTGCCGCCCGGATCGGTCAGGAGGAACTGCCGCACGCCGTACGACATGTCCTTCACCGGCCCGACCCGCGGCAGCCCCCGGGTCGGGATCCTGCCGTACGCCGCCTTGAGCCCGGCTCGGAACGCCTCGTAGAGGCCGTCGACATCGTCGGTCAGGACGTAGCAGGTGCTGATCGAGCCGGTGGGCTCGTAGTGCTTCATCGCGAAGAACTGCAGCTCGATGCCGCCGCGTACGACGACGGCGTACGGGTTGGGGCTGCGCTGTTCGTACGTCACCTCGAAGCCGAGGGCGGTGTAGAAGTCGACGACGGGCTGGAGGGTCCGGCACGGCAGGATCGGGATCGTCTTCTCCGGCATGAGACCCAGTCTAGTCAAATTTGATCAGAGAGGGGCCGGGAAGAGGGCGGCTCCCCGCTCGAAGTCCAGCAGGCGCTGCTTGCGCTCAAGCCCGCCGCCGTATCCCGTGAGGCCGCCGTTCGCGCCGATCACGCGGTGGCAGGGGATGATGATGCCGACGGGGTTGCGGCCGTTGGCGAGGCCGACCGCGCGGGAGGCGTTGGGGGCGCCGAGGGCGTCGGCGAGCCGGCCGTAGGTGCGCGTCTCGCCGTACGGGATGCGGCGCAGCCGGTCCCAGACCATGCGCTGGAACGGGGTCCCGGTCAGGCGCAGTTCGACGGTGAACTCCGTGAGCTCGCCGGCGAAGTAGGCCTTCAGCTGCTCCTTCGTCTCGGCGAAGGGGGTGTCGTCGTGAGGGCCGAAGGTCTCCTCCGGCGGGCGGTGGCGCTGGTCGGTCATGTAGAGGCCGCACAGGACCCCGTCGTCGGCGACGAGGGTGAGGGGTCCGTACGGGCTGTCGGTCACGGTGTGCTGCTTCATGGACGTCCCTGAACCGGAAGGAAGTTGATCGGGTGGCTGTCGGTCGCCCAGAGGTACTGGACCGCGTACGCCCGCCAGGGTCGCCAGGCCGCCGCGCGGGCGGTGAGCGCGGCGGGCGTGGACGGCAGGCCCAGCTCCCGGGCGGCGCGGCGGACGCCGAGGTCGGTGGGCAGGAAGGCGTCGGGGTCGCCGAGGGCGCGCATGGCGATGACGTCGGCCGTCCAGGGGCCGAAGCCGGGCAGCGTGAGGAGCCGCTCGCGGATCTGCGGCCAGTCGCTGTCCGCGCCGAGGCGGAGATCGCCGTCGGCGAGGGCGTGGACCAGGGTGGTGAAGGTCGTGCGGCGGGTGCGGGGCATCGCCAGGGTCTCGGGGTCCAGTGCCGCGAGCCCCTCGGGGGCCGGGAAGAGGTGGGTGAGGCCGCCCTCGGGGTCGTCGACCGGCTCGCCGTGCGCGGTGACCAGGCGGGCGGCGTGGGTGCGGGCGGCGGCGGTGGAGACCTGCTGGCCGAGCACGGCCCGGACGGCGAACTCCGCCTCGTCCGCCGTGCGCGGGACGCGCCGGCCCGGTGCCTTGTCCACGAGGGGTGCGAGGACCGGGTCCGTGCGGAGCAGGTCGTCGATCGCGACCGGGTCGGCGTCCAGGTCGAGCAGCCGGCGGCAACGGCTGATGGCGACGGTCAGATCGCGCAGGTCGCTGAGGGTGAGGCGGCAGGCGATGTGGTCGGGGTTCGGAGTGAGAGCCACGATGCCGTGGCCGTACGGCAGCCGCAGCGTGCGCCGGTAGGAGCCGTCCCGCCACTCCTCCACGCCGGGCACGGCCGTCGCGGCGAGGTGGCCGAAGAGGTTGTCGGGGTTGAGGGGGGTGCGGAACGGCAGCCGCAGGGACAGCGCCCCGGGCGTGCTCGCGCCTTGCCGCTTCGGGGCGCGGGCGCGCAGCTCGCTCGGGGACAGGGCGAAGACCTCGCGGACCGTGTCGTTGAAAGTGCGGATCGAGGCGAATCCGGCTGCGAAGGCGATCTGCGCCATCGGCAGCGTCGTGGTCTCGATGAGCAGCCGGGCGGTCTGGGCGCGCTGGGCGCGGGCGAGCGCGAGCGGGCCGGCGCCCAGTTCGGCGAGCAGTTGCCGCTCGACCTGCCGGCTGCTGTAGCCGAGGCGGCCGGCGAGGCCGGGCACGCCTTCGCGGTCCACGACTCCGTCGGCGATCAGGCGCACGGCACGGGCCACGAGGTCGGCGCGCTGGTTCCACTCCGGGGAACCGGGGCTGGTGTCGGGCCGGCAGCGCTTGCAGGCCCGGAACCCGGCCTGCTGACAGGCCGCCGCGCTCGCGTGGAAGACCATGTTCTCCGGCTTGGGCGGCACCACCGGGCAGCTGGGACGGCAGTAGACGCCGGTCGTCAGGACGGCCGTGAAGAACCATCCGTCGAACCGCGCGTCCTTGGATCGGACGGCGCGCACGCAGCGCTCGGTGTCGGTGTGCATCCCCATCTGCATGGGTCCAGCATCGGGCACCGGGCCGGCACGGAGCTGGCGAGAATCCGACATCGACGTGCCCGGCCCGTACCGTCCCACCGGAACAGATGAAGATTCATTCATGTGTTCGTGCGAGACCGGTACGATGACGTCATGGGTCATGGAGCCGTCATTCCCGCGCAGGACGCCACCGAGCGCGTACGCCTGGACGCGGACAACGTCGCGAAGGTCGCCACCACGCTCCAGGCCCTGTCCACGCCCTCCCGGCTGCTGATCCTGGCCCGCCTGCGCGAAGGCCCGCTGCCGGCCACGGAGCTGGCCGCCGAGGTGGGCATGGAGCAGTCCGCCTGCTCCCATCAGCTGCGGCTGCTGCGCAACCTGGGGCTGGTCGTCGGCGAGCGCCGGGGCCGTTCGGTGGTGTACGCGCTGCACGACCACCATGTCGCCGAGCTGCTCGACCAAGCCGTGTACCACGTGGAGCATCTGCGCCTGGGCATCAGCGACACCGCCGACTGAGAAACCACCGGCGTACGGCCGGGGGCAGGAAGCGCCGCCCGGCCGTACGCCGTCTGGCCTACTCCGTGGCCGTCGGCCGTCGCGAGGCCTCCATCGCCTGACTCACACGCGCGAGCGGACGCAACCGGTAGGTGTACGCGTAGTCGCGGTCGGCGAACAGCTTGAACTCGTCGTGCGGGTGCGCGCCCCAGCTGTCGTCGCCGCCCACGCCCGTCTGCCGGTGGTTGAGCCGCAGGACCACGGCGTCTCGGGGGGTGAGCTGATAGTCGTGGCGGGCCCCGACCGACAGGTCCTCGGGGGTGAAGTGCGAGGCGTTGACCTCCAGGAGCGGCTCACCGGAGACGAGCAGACCGCGTCCGCTGCCGTCCGTCAGCGCGGCCCAGCGGACATCGGTCTTGTTGCCGTTCTCCTGGGGGCGCAGGTAGGAGGTCCACTGCCCGGCGACGGTGCCGGAGTACAGGCCGACGTCGGTGGCGTTGTTGCGGTCCCACATGTTCTCCTCGGGGCCCCGGCCGTAGTAGTGCAGCCGGTCCAGGCGCCGCGGCAGGAACAGCAGGGTGCCGACCTCGGGGATGTAGGGCAGGTTCGACGCACCCGGACGCAGGGTGTTGTCGACCTTGATCTCGCCGTTGCCGAAGACCGTGTACGTGGTGCTGAACGCGGACTCCGTGGCGGTGGGCAGCGTCCCGGTGAAGGTGATCTCGACGGCCCGGTCGTCCAGGGGCCGCACCCGGGCGTTCGTCACCTTCCGCTTCGCTCCGGCGTCGCGCCACGTCTGGTTGCGGGTGTGGTGGCCGTTGCCCCGGTCGTTGTCGGTGGGCGCACGCCAGAAGTTCGGGACGGGTCCGGAGGTGATGAGCCGGTCGCCGCCCGCCTCGTAGGACGTGAGGGTGCCGGTGCTCTTGTCGACGGTGACCGAGAAGCCCTTACCCCTGACGGTGACGGTCTTGTCGCCGTCGGTGTGGCGCAGGGCGGGCACGCTGTGCAGCAGCGCCGGCTTCACGGCCGGGGCGCCCGCGTCGAGGGCGAGCTGCTGCTTGGCCACCTCGAACCCCGCCTCGGCCCACTTGGTGCGTTCCCTGGTGGTGAAGGAGAGCTGCAGGAAGTACTCGGTGCCGGGTTCGGGCTCGGCCGGCAGCCGCACCGGCACGTCGATGTCCTTACTGGTCAGCGGTGCGACGTTCAGCTGGTCGCGGGTCAGCCGGCCGCGCTGGACGATCTTGCCGTCGGCGAGGAGGGACCAACGGCCTTCGAACTCCCGGAGGTTGGTGAACAAGTACTCGTTGGTGAGCCTGACGGCACCGGGGCCGCCCGAGGCCGTAGCGGCGTTGATGGCCTGGTAGATCTGCTTGACCTCGGCGGACTTGCCCGTGAGACCGCGGTCGGCGGTGATGATGCCGTCACCGGCGAAGGCGCCGTCGTTGGGGTTGTCGCCCCAGTCCCCGCCGTAGGCGTAGAACGTCTTGTCGCGCGGGCGCTTCTCGGTGAGGCCGGCGGTGGCGGCGTCGAACCAGAAGCGCACGCCCTCGTCGTCCGGGCCGCGGGTGTCCGAAGCCAGCTCCGCGGCGCTGAGGGCGCGGGCGTACACGCGGGCCCGGCGGATGGTGCCGCTGAACTCCCGGGTCGGGTTGTCCACGTCGGTGGCGAGCGTCAGGGACGCCGTGTTGCCTCCGGGGCGCCGGGTGGTGGTCCGGGTGCCGCGCACCTGGCCGTCGACGTAGAGGGTGAGCGTGCCCGCGTCGGCGTCGAAGACACCGGCGATGTGGTGCTCCTTGCCGGTCCAGCCGTCGGGCAGTGCCCAGCTCGCGGTGACCCACTGGCCGCCGCCGTGGATGAAGAACTCGAGGTTCTTGTCGGTCTGCTTGAGGGCGTAGTGGGTGTCGCCCTTGGCGAGGATCGGCTGATGGCCGCCGGTGACGTTCGGGGTGACCCAGGCCTCCAGGGTGAGGGAGCCGGTGAGGTCGAGGCGGGGGTCGCGGGCGAAGACGGTGCCGCCGGAGACGCCCTTGGCGCGGTCGAAGGTGCCGGCGGGCGCCACGATCTCGCCGCGCAGCGCGCCCGGGCCCGACTCGGTCAGCAGCTTGCGGGTCGGCGTGGGCCAGCTGAGTGCCTGGTCGGCGAAGTCCCAGATCCAGCCGCCCTGGAGAACGTCGTAGCGGCGGACGATGTCCCAGTACTTCTTGAAGTTGCCGTTGGAGTTCCCCATGCCGTGGGAGTACTCGATCATCACGTACGGCCGGGTGTCGCTCGTGTCCTTGGCGCGCTGCTCGACCCGCTGCGGCTTGTCGTACATCTCGGAGCGGATGTCGCTGATGCCGGGGCGGTCGTCGCCCTCGTACTGGATGACGCGGGTGGGGTCGTAGGAGCGGATCCAGTCGTACATGGCGTTGAAGGTGGTGCCGCCGCCCGCCTCGTTGCCGAGGGACCAGATGACCACCGAGGCGTGGTTCTTGTCCCGGTGGACCATGTTCTGGGCGCGGACCACGCACGCCTCGGTCCACTCGGGCCGGCCGCTGCCGGGGTACTTGTCGCGGATGCCGTGGGTCTCGAGGTTGGTCTCGTCGACGAGGTACACGCCGTACTCGTCCGCGAGTTCCAGCCACAGCGGGTTGTTGGGGTAGTGCGAGGTGCGGACGCTGTTGATGTTGAGCCGCTTGATGATCTCGATGTCCTCGATCATCTGCGCACGGGTGATCGCCGAACCGGTGACCGGGTGCATCTCGTGCCGGTTGATGCCGCGGAAGGAGACCGGCCGGCCGTTGATGCGCATCAGACCGTCCTTGAGCGCGAACTCGCGGAAGCCGACCCGGTGCGAGAGGGTCTCGACCACCTTGCCGGCCGGGTCGCGCAGCCGCAGTACGGCGGTGTAGAGGTTCGGGTGCTCGGCCGACCAGAGTTTCGGCGACGGGACGGCTCGGGACGCCTCGACGGTGGCCTCGTCGCCGTCCGGGACGCTGACGGGCTGGTTCAGCGGCCGGGACCACACGGCGTGGCCACGGGCGTCGTACAACTGGGTCTCGACGGTGTAGCGGCCCGCGCCCTTGCCGCCGTAGTCGCGCACGTGCGCGGTGACCTTGAGTTCGGCGGAGGTGTAGTCGTCGCCGAGCGGGGTGTCGAGCTTGAAGTCGCGCAGGTGCACGTTCGGCGTGGAGTACAGGTGGACCGAGCGGAAGATGCCGCTCAGCCGGATCATGTCCTGGTCCTCCAGCCACTCCGCGTCGGAGTAGCGGTACACCTCGACGGCGATCTGGTTGGTACCCGGCTTGAGGTGGGCGGTGATGTCGTACTCGGCGGAGGTGTAGGAGTCCTCGTGGTAGCCCACCAACTCGCCGTTGATCCACACGTAGTGGGCGGACTTGACGCCCTCGAAGTGCAGGAAGGTGCGCCGGCCCTTCCAGTCGCGCGGGACGCTGAACGTACGGCGGTACTGGCCGACGGGGTTGTAGCGGGTGGGAGCCGCCGGCGGCTGGGCGTTCTCGCCGCCGCCGTTGGGGCCCCACCAGGGGTAGGTGATGTTGACGTAGATCGGGAAGTCGTAGCCGTGCAGCTGCCAGGCCGAGGGCACGGGGATGGTGTCCCAGCCGGAGTCGTCGACGTCGGTGCGGTGGAAGTCGGGGTCCCGGTCGTCGGGGCGGTCCGCGTAGGCGAACTTCCACGTGCCGTCGAGGCTCAGCCGGTAGGGCGAGCGCTCGCGGTCACCGTCCAGGGCCTGCCGGAGGTTCGCGTAGGGCATGAGCGTGGTGTGCGGCGGCTGGGTGCCCAAGCGGTACACGGCCAGGCCGTCGTTCCACTCCGGAGGGCCGTCCGCCGCCGGACGCCGGCCGGCCGCGTACGCCGCGGCGGGCGACGCGGACAGGGCGAGCGCGCCGAGGGCGGCGGCGCCCCCTTCGAGCAGACGACGACGGCTGACGACGGGCCGGTCGGCGGGGGACGGGAGGGGGTGCGGCATGACCGTGGCCTTCCTCGGTTCGACAGGGTGCTGCACGGACTGAGGGCACGTCAGATACGGTCCCCAACTGCCCACCCACGGTGGCTGTTTCTGTTGGGACGCGAGCAACTGACGGTGACGGAGCAACTGCTGAGCAGGCACACCCTAGGACTCGAACACAACCGAAGCAATGACCCCGTCGGACTTTGTGCGGTCCTGATGGTTCTGCGATCCCAGACGACCTTCAGGCCCTGAGGAAGGCGAGCAACTCGCTCGTCAGCCGCGCCGGCGCGTCCAGCGGGACGAGGTGTCCGGCCTCCGGTACGGGCACCAGCCGGGCACCGGGAATCAGGCCGGACAGTTCCTGCCCCTTGGCGAAGGGGATCCAGGTGTCCTCGGTTCCCCAGCAGACCGTGACGGGCAGGTCGAGCGCCGGGTACAGCGGCTGGATCTCGTCGGTGTAGCGCTGGTCGGCCTGTGCGATCTGCCGGTAGAAGGCGGCCTGCCCCCGCTCCCCCGTCCAGGGGCCGACCAGAGCGTCGAGCGCGGCCGGGCGAAGGCCGAGGTGGCTCGCGGAGGTGACGTACTCGCGTACCAGAGCCTCGTGCAGCGCGGCCGGGAGCTGCTCGAAGACGTGGCTGTGCTCCCCGACCAGCCGGAAGAAGGGGGAACCCCAGGGCTCCAGCGCGACGGCGTCGACCAGCGCGAGCCGCCGGTAGCGGGCCCCGTGCAGCAGATGGGCGCGCAGGGCCACGCATCCACCGAAGTCGTGCGCGACGACGGACGGCTCCGTCAGTCCCCAATGCGCGAGCAGCTCGGTGAAGATCCGGCCCTGGGCACCCAGCGAGACATCCTGGTCCGGGTGCATATCGGAGGTGCCGTAGCCCGCCATGTCCCACACGTGCACGTGGTGGCCGGCGGCTGCGAACGCGGGAGCGATCTCGTGCCAGACGTACGAGGAGAAGGGCGTCCCGTGCAGCAGCACGACCGGCTCGCCGCCGGGATCCCCGAACCGGTCCCAGCGCACGGCCCCCGACGCGGTGGCCAGGCTCTCCCGCAAGGTCCAGTCACCCACGACGCCGCTCCCTCCCCCGGGGGTGGCGACCCGGGATAAATTGTCATTTCGGCGCGACAGTGCCGCTCCCGCGACCGTAATGTGACCTCATCGGACAGCCTGCGCAACAGATCTTGGCCGGACCTTTGCCGCGCCGGAAGGAGCGGCTCGCATGAACGGGTATGCGACCTCGGATCGCGAGGGCGTCACGGCCGCGCCCGGCGGGCTGCTGGGCCTGCTGAAGGTCGCGGCCGTGGTTCTGGACGGGTCCGGGCACATCGCCCTATGGAGCCCCGAGATCGAGCAGCTGCTCGGCTACACCGCGGAGGAGGCCCTGCGGCAGCGCGCCGACACACTCCTCGTCTCCCCCGAGAACCGGCTCCGCGGCAGGGAGTTGTTCGCCCAGGTCAGCTCGGGGGACCGCTGGGACGGTGTCTTCCCGCTGCGGCACCGCGACGGCACGGAACGCGCCGTGGAGTTCCGCACCATGCGACTCCTCGACAGCGAGGGACAGCCCCATCTGCTGGGTCTGGCCACGGACGCGACGACCGTGCGGAACGTGGAGCGTGACCTCGCCCTCTCGCACAGTCTCGTCAACCAGACCCCGCTCGGCATCGCCGTCTTCGGCAACGACCTGCGCTGGGTCGGGGTCAACCCGGCCCTCGAGCGGATGAACGGCGTGCCCGAGGAGGACCTGCTGGGCCGCCGGGTCGGCGAGGTGCTCCCGGGCCTGGACGTGGAGGCCATCGAGGCCCGGATGCGGCATGTGCTGGAGACCGGCAGACCCCTGCTCGACCAGCAGACCGTCGGCCGTACGGTCGCGGACCTCGAGGAC
Source organism: Streptomyces sp. NPDC002788 (assembly GCF_053592115.1). Taxonomy (NCBI): domain Bacteria; kingdom Bacillati; phylum Actinomycetota; class Actinomycetes; order Kitasatosporales; family Streptomycetaceae; genus Streptomyces; species Streptomyces sp. NPDC002788. The sequence goes on from NZ_JBSFVB010000001.1 coordinate 77,198, forward strand.
CGCGCCTACTCGGAGTCGTACCACCGCATCGAGGACACCGACGGCAGGGTGCTGGGCCTCGCGATGGCCGTTCTGGACGTCACCGAGCGGCAGCAGGCCGCGGCCGAGGTCGCGCAGGCACGCCAGCACCTGTCGGTGATCGCCGACGCGGGGGTGAAGATCGGTACGACGCTGGACCTCCGGCAGACCGCCCGGGAGCTGGCCGACGTGGTCGTACCGCACCTCGCGGATCTCGCGGCCGTCGACGTCCTGGAGTCGGTCGTGGCCCACGGCACCATCGCGCCCGTGACGGGCAGCGCCCCCGCCGAGTTCCGGGCGCTGGCCGTGGCGGCCGGCTACCCGACCGATGCCATCCACGCCGCCGACCCGGTGGGCGAGCTGGCCACGTACGGTTCGTCGCGGGTCATCACGCAGTGCGTGCGCAGTGCCCGCCCGGTGCTGGTCGAGCGCGTGGACAGCAGGATGTTGCGGCGCCTCGCCCGGGACGCCCGGGCCGCCCAGGCCCTGCACGAGGCCGGTGCCCACTCCTACCTGGCGCTGCCGCTGATGGCCCGGGGCAAGGTGCTCGGCACGCTGTCGCTCTACCGCACGGTCAATGAGCGCCCCTTCGACGACCGGGACCGGGTGCTCGCCTCGGAACTCGCCGCCCGCGCCGCGATCTGCATAGACAACGCCCGCCTCTACGGCCGGGAGCGCGGCACCGCCCTGACCCTGCAGCGCAGTCTGCTCCCGAGCACGCCCGCCGAGCAGGAGGGGCTCGACATCGCCGCCCGCTACCGCCCGGCCCTCAGCGAGGTCGGCGGCGACTGGTACGACGTGCTGCCGCTGGGCCCCGGGCGCACCGGGCTCGTCGTGGGGGACGTCATGGGCAAGGGCGTCCAGGCCGCCGCGATCATGGGGCAGCTCAGCACGGCGACCCGGGCGCTGGCCCGCCTCGACCTGCCGCCCGCCGAACTGCTGCGGCACCTCGACGACATCGCCGGCTCGCTCGGCGACGCGATCGCCACGTGCGTGTACGCCGTGTGCGACCTGGGACGCGGCACCTGCGCCCTGTCGAGTGCGGGTCATCTGCCGCCGGTGCTCGCGGGGGCGGACGGCAGCGCGAAACTGGTCGACGTGCCGGGCGGTGTGCCACTCGGGGTGGGCGGCGTGGACTTCGGCACCGTGGAGGTGGAGTTCGCGCCCGGTTCCCTGCTCGCCCTGTACACCGACGGGCTGGTCGAGAACCGCGGGGAGCCGATCGACACCGGCCTCGACACGCTGACGCGTCTCCTCCAGAACGCCGGCCCCAGCCTGCAGCGCACCAGCGACAGCCTCCTCAGCGCACTGAGCCCGGAGCCCGACGACGACGTGGCGCTGCTGCTGGTCCGTACACACGCCTGAACAAGGGACGAAGCGGAACACATCCGGTCGCTTCTCCGTCCCGGGCGCACGCCCGGCGACAGTCCGCGCGCCCTGCGCCCCGCTCCCACGTTCCTGAATCACACCTCCGACGACACCCCGCTGGTCGTGCCGGAGCCGCTGGGTGATCTTCCCGGCGTCAGGAACGCCGTACCGGAGAGCAGCTACGGCATCGTCCGGCCCGGCCGGGACCTGCTGCGGCGCTTCGAGCCGGAGCCCGTGTGAGTCCGCCTCCGATGGGTCAGCGGAGTTGCCCGGAGAACACCTCGTACGCCCGCTCGTCGAAGAGGACGAACCTGACGTCCTCGACCGCCGTGTCCGCCGCCCGCACGGTCTCGACCGCGATGCGGGCGCCGTCGTCCATCGGCCAGCCGTAGACGCCGGTGGAGATCGCCGGGAACGCGACCGAACGGGCGCCGAGTTCGTCGGCGACGCGGAGGGACTCGCGGTAGCAGGAGGTGAGGAGGGCGGAGCGGTCCTCGGTGGCGCTGAAGACGGGGCCGACGGTGTGGATGACCCAGCGGGCGTCCAGGTCGCCGGCGGTCGTGGCGACCGCCTGGCCGGTGGGCAGGCCCTTGCCGTAGTGCGAGGCGCGCAGTTTGCGGCATTCTTCCAGGATGGCGGGGCCGCCGCGCCGGTGGATCGCCCCGTCGACCCCTCCCCCGCCCAGCAGGGAGGAGTTGGCCGCGTTGACGATCGCGTCGACGCGCTCGCGGGTGATGTCGCCCCGGACGAGTTCGATGGTGGTCATGTCTGCCTCAGTCGCTTCCAGACGGCCTTCGCGGCGTTGTGCCCCGACATGCCGTGCACGCCGGGGCCGGGCGGGGTCGCCGACGAGCAGATGAACACGGCCGGGTGGGGGGTGTGGTACGGGAACGGAGTGAGCTTCGGGCGCAGCAGGAGCTGCAGGCCTGAGACCGCGCCGGAGGCGATGTCACCGCCGACGTAGTTGGCGTTGCGGGCGGCGAGCTCGGGCGGTCCGGCCGTGGCGCGGGCCAGGACCCGGTCGCGGAACCCGGGGGCGAACCGCTCCAGTTGGCGCTCGATGGCATCGGTGAGGTCGCCGGTCCAGCCGTGCGGGACGTGGCCGTAGGCCCAGAAGACGTGCTTGCCCGCCGGGGCCCGGGTGGGGTCGACGACGCTCGGCTGCACGGTGATCAGGAACGGCTTGTCCGGAGCCCGGCCCTCCCGGGACGCCGCCCGCAGCGCCGTGCCGATCTCCGCCCTGGTCGCGCCGATCTGCACCGTGCCGGCGGCGCGGGCCTCCTTCGCGGTCCACGGCACGGGGCCGTCCATCGCGTAGTCGACCTTGAAAACGCCGGGTCCGTAACGGTAGTCGGCGTAGTAGTCGCCGAAGCCGGCGATGCGGGCCAGCGCGGTGGGCGAGGTGTCGAAGACGTACGCCCGGGCCGGCGGCAGGTCGTCGAGGCGCTTGACCTCGTAGTCGGTGTGGACGCTGCCGCCGAGGTCCCGAAGATACCCGGCGAGGGCGTCCGAGATCGCCTGGGAGCCACCGCGGGCGACCGGCCAGCCGCGGGCGTGCGCCGCGAGGGCGAAGACCAGTCCGATGGCGCCGGTGGCGAAGCCGCCGAGCGGTGCCATGACATGGGCGACGAGGCCGGCGAACAGAGCCCTGGCCGGCTCGTCGCGGAAGCGGCGCATCAGCAGCGTCGACGGGGGCAGGCCGACGAGGCCGAAGCGGGCGAGGGTGACCGGGTCGCGGGGCAGTGCGGTCAGCGGCAGGGACATGAAGTCCCGGGCGAGGGTGTCCCACTTGGGCAGGAAGGGCTCGACGAGCCTGCGGTACGCGCCGGCGTCGCGCGGCCCGAAGGAGGCGGCCGTCTCCCCGACCGATCTCGACAGCACGGCCGCCGTGCCGTCCGGGAAGGGGTGCGCCATCGGCAGCTCGGCGTGCAGCCACTGCAGGCCGTAGCGCTCCAGCGGCAGAGCGCGGAACGCGGGCGAGTTGATGGCGAGGGGATGCGCCGCGGCGCACGGGTCGTGCCGGAAGCCGGGAAGGGTGAGCTCCTCGGTGCGGGCACCGCCGCCCACGGTGGAGCGGGCCTCGAAGACGGCGACGGAGAACCCGCGGCGGGCCAGTTCCACGGCCGCGGTCAGCCCGTTCGGCCCCGCACCCACCACGACGGCATCGAGCATTGACGGCACCTTCGGACCCCTTCGTCAGCCGATGGCCACTGAGGATCAGGATAGGCCCGGGGACCGGCCGTCACCGGCGGCGGGGGATTTCCGGCGCGAAGGGCGACTCCGCGGCGGCCGGAACCCTCGCGAGCGCACGGTGTGCGACCGCCCGTGTGCGGCACGCGACGGTCCCGGCGATCACGCCCCGTCCTGCAGCAGGGCCGTCACCCGGCGGGCCGTGGCCGTGTCGCGGGCCGCGGTGAACGGCAGGGCGTTGCCGCCCGTGATGCGGAACGGCTCGCCCGTGCGGGTCAGGTGGGCGCCGCCCGCCTCCTCCACCAGGAGCAGACCGGCCGCGTGGTCCCAGGCGGCTTCCCAGGAGAAGGCCGTGGCGTCCGACTCGCCCCGGGCGACGGCGAGGTACTCCAGGCCGGCCGAGCCGCACGGGCGTGGTGCCACACCCTCGGTGCGCAGGCCGAGCAGGGCGTGCTTCTGCTCGTCCGTGGTGTAGTCCGGGTGGGAGGTGGCCACGCGGAGGGCCCGGCCGGGCTCCGGTACACCGGCGAACAGCCGCTCCCCGTCGAGCCAGGCGCCCTTGCCGCGGACGGCGGTGGCGAGCCGGTCGCGGGCGGGTGCGTACGTCCAGGACGCGAGCAGGGTGCCGCCGAGCGCCAGCGCCACCAGGGTGCAGAACCCGGCCTCGCCGCGCACGAACTGGCGTGTGCCGTCGACCGGGTCGACGATCCAGACCGGGGCGTCGCCGCGGATGGCCTCGTACGACGCGGGGTTGGCATGGACCGCCTCCTCGCCGACCACGACCGAGCCGGGCAGCAGGGCCGTCAAGGCATCCGTCAGGTACAGCTCGGCCTTGCGGTCGGCGTCGGTCACCAGGTCGTGCGGGCCGCTCTTCTCGTCCACCTCGTGCGCGGCGAGCCGGCGCCAGCGCGGCATGATCTCGCCGGCTGCCGCCTTGCGGATCGCCTCCTCGACGTCGGAGGCGCGCCGTGCGAGAAACTCTTCGATGGTTTCGTTGCTGTCGATCACCCCTCCATCACAACACGTGCCACTGACAATCCCCACCCGCCAGGGGCACTGCGGGTGGCATCGCGATGAACAGCGCCCCGCCGGTCACCGGCCGACGGCGTACCCCTGCATGCCGCGCGGGTTCGCAGCCGCCGACAGCACGCCCGTCTCCGGGTCTCGTGCGACCGCGCACAGCCGGCCCTCCGACCAGGGGCCGCCGACGGTCACCTCGTGGCCGCGCCGCCGCAGCTCCTCGACGACGGCCGGGTCGGTGCGGGACTCCACGGTCACGCTGCCCGGGCGCATGCCGCGCGGATAGAAGGAGCCGGGGAAGCTGTCGTTGTGCCAGTTCGGGGCGTCGATGGCGCCCTGGAGGTCGAGGCCGCCGCGCACCCGGGCGCGCAGCGCGACCGCCAGGAGGAAGTGCAGCTGCCACTGGTCCTGCTGGTCCCCGCCGGGCGTGCCGAACGCCATGACGGGCACGCCCTCGCGCAGGGCGATCGAGGGCGTCAGGGTGGTGCGGGGGCGGCGGCCGGGGGTGAGGGAGTTGGGCAGGCCTTCCTCCAGCCAGGCCATTTGGAGCCGGGTGCCGAGCGGGAAGCCGAGTTCGGGTACGACGGGGTTGGACTGGAGCCAGCCTCCACTGGGCGTGGCCGAGACCAGGTTGCCCCAGCGGTCGACGACGTCGAGGTGGCAGGTGTCGCCCCGGGTGGTCCCGTCGGCGAGGACCTCCGGTTCGCCCGGCACGGGGGACACCGGGCTCCTGGCGACGGTCGGCTCGCCGATGCCGAGGGCGTCGTGGCCCTCCTGCGCGGCGGTCGCCACGCGCGCGTGCGCACAGAGCCGCGGGGTGCGGCCGCCGGGGCTGCCGGGCCGCAGGTCCAGGTCGGCCCGCTCGCCGACGAGGCCCCGGCGGGCCGCGTTGTACCGGTCGGACAGCAGGTCCTCGAGCGGCACGTCGGCGGCGTCCCCGTACCAGGCCTCGCGGTCGGCCATGGCGAGCTTGCAGTTCTCGATCAGGAGGTGGACGTAGTCGGCCGAGCCGTACGGGGGCAGCTCGGGCGGGAGGAGGGCGAGCTGCTGGAGCAGGACCGGGCCCTGGCTCCAGGGGCCGGGCTTGCACACGGTCCAGCCGTTCCAGTCGTACGTCACCGGCGCCTCGTAGCCGGCGGACCAGGCGGCGAGGTCGGCTGCCGTGAGGGTGCCGGTGTGGTGGGTGCCGCTGGTGTCGAGGGTGGGGCGGGTGGCCTGCCGTACGAGGGCGTCGGCGATGAATCCGGTGCGCCACACCTCCCGCACGGCCTCGATCCGCGCCTCCCGGTCGCCGGCCCCGGCGGTCTCGGCGAGCAGCCGCTTCCAGGTGGCGGCGAGCGCGGGATTGCGGAAGAGCTCGCCGGGGCGGGGGGCCTTCCCACCGGGCAGGTACACGTCCGCCGACGAGGTCCATTCCGTCTCGAACAGCTCCCGCACGGTCTCGACGGTCTCACCGACGCGCTCCACGGGAGCGTGCCCGTGGTCGGCGTATCCGATGGCGTACTTCAGGACGTCGTCGAGGGACTTGGTGCCGTGGTCGCGCAGCAGCAGCATCCAGGCGTCGAAGGCTCCCGGCACGGCGGCGGCGAGCGGCCCGGTGCCGGGGACGAGGTCCAGTCCGAGACTCCGGTAGTGCGCGACGCTCGCCCCGCCCGGCGCGACGCCCTGCCCGCACAGCACCCGGACCTCGCCGCCGGCCGGGGCGAGCAGGATCGGCACCTCACCCGCCGGCCCGTTGAGGTGCGGCTCGACCACATGCAGCACGAAGGCCCCCGCCACGGCCGCGTCACAGGCGTTGCCGCCGCCCTCCAGCACGGCCATCGCCGACTGCGAGGCGAGCCAGTGCGTGGAGGACACCATGCCGAAGGATCCTTGAAGCGTGGGTCGGGTGGTGAACTGCATCCCTCACCTCGGTGTTCGCATGCGTCAGCCGGGCCCCTCAGTACTTCGGACGGCTCGGGGGGATCTGGGGAGTTGAGCTCGGCTCGGGTCGGCTCGATCAGGCAGCAGACTACCGAGGCACTGCCTGGCAGCAACATCACCCGACGACCAGCACGGGCGTGGCTTCAGCGGCGGAACCTGGCCGCGCGTTCCCCGCCAGGCACCGGGGACGCACCTCAATGCCGAACACCGCTACCGAGCGGCGTTCGCCTACGTGCAGTCCGAGCGGGCCAATCTCTACTTCGCCATGGAACCGCAGCGAAGGGCCGATGCGCCGGGCTGAGGCTGCGCAGCATGGCTGTCGCCCCCGGACTCACCCGTTCCCACGTGCTTACTGGCGGCGCCAACAGCACCCGGGCCGCGTACACGGGATCCTCACGCGCCTGCTCTTGCGCATCGCCTTCCGCCCCATACCAGACGGCGCCAATACCTCCCTGTACGCCTCAACCCTCCCCGAGCTGCCTGGGGGGAGCTAGGCCGTGCCCGATGGGCCGCTCCAGCTCCGTGGCGAGCCCGCCCTCCACAGCCGGGAACGTGCCACCCAGGGCTCTGCTACGGCCCACCAGTTGTGGGTGCTCTCGGAACAGCTCACCAGCGTGCACCACTCATTGCCCGCCGAACCGCCTTGGGTTTAGTTCCTCTGGAGGGACGGCCTCGGGGGCGCTGTGGCTGCCGTCGGAGTAGCCGCCCGATCCGGTCAGATACGCGCGAGGAGTTCCTGCTTCCAAGCAGTGAACTCCCCGGCGGTGAGTACGCCTGCGCCGTGCAGTGCACCGAGGTCGCGAAGCTGCGCGAAGACGTTCAGGAATCCGGCCCAGGGGACGACCTCGAACAGCTGGTCCGGCAGCAGGTCGATCTTCGGGAGCATTCTGCCGTCGACGACGAGACCGCCGGGAAATTGGAGCGCATGCCCTCGCGGCCTGACCCGCGCCGAACGGTCGCGATCACGCCGAGATGAACGGCTCCGTCAGATGCGGCGTCGCCAGGTGCAGCGTGGTGGCGGTTTCGCGGCCGAGGGGAACGCTGGGGGACATGGCCTGGATCCTGCCACGCCTGGATCCACACCCGACTGTCCTCTCAGAATGAGTAGTTCTGAGAGACCCGCGCCGTCCTCCGCCACCGCGACGTCACCAGCCGCGACGACCTGATCGACAGGGGTGGACACCTGGATCATTCAACGCAACGAACACGCCCGCCCCTTCCGCTGGACCTACCAAGGCGCTCCGCTCAAGGAAGCGACCTGTCCCCTCCACCTACTTGCGTGGAGCATCACTAGCGCTGTGACCACGTAGGTTCGCCGGGTCGGGTTGGGTCGAGCCGTTTTCAAGGATCGCACTCTGACCAGAGCCCGGTGTCAGAGCCTCCCGATAACGTGCCGGCAACCAGATCCGGCTCCTCTTCGGGAGAACCACCGTGGACATCCTGCTCATCGCCGGCTTGTGGCTCGACGGATCCGCCTGGGACGACGTCGTGCCCGAACTCACCGCGCTCGGCCACCATCCCGTGCCGCTCACCCTCCCGGGCCAGGGCGACGGCGCCGCCTCCGCGACCCTTGACGACCAGCTGGAAGCAGTGCTTGCCGAGGTTGACGCGGCGCCCGGAAAGCCGCTGGTGGTAGGGCACTCCGTAGCATCGACCCTGGCCTGGCTGGCCGCCGACGCGCGACCGGAGAAGGTGGCCAAGGTCGCCCTCATCGGCGGCTTCCCCGCCGCCGATGGGCGGGCCTACGCCGATCACTTCGCGATCGAGGGCGGCGTCATGCCCTTCCCGGGCTGGGATCCCTTCGAGGGCGCGGACGCCGCCGACCTGGACAAGCAGACCCGGGACCGCGTCGCGTCCGCCGCAGTTCCCGTCCCTGAGGCGGTCGCCAGGGGAGTCGTACGCCTGACCGACGAGCGACGGTTCCACGTCCCGGTTGTGGTTGTCTGCCCCGAGTTCACCCCCACCCAGGCCCGGGAATGGATCGCCGCCGGTGAGAGCCCTGAGCTCGCCCGCGCCACCCACCTTGAGTACGTGGACCTCGACTCGGGCCACTGGCCGATGGCCACCCGCCCTCGCGACCTCGCCCGCGTCCTGGCGGAGGCCGCCAACTCCTAGCGGTGCCGGGTTGCCTCGGAAGTGAGGCAGCGTGAGCGGGCGGACATGGTGCGCCTGGAGGCGTACGTCCGGGAGACGCTGCTGCCTCGCACCCACACCACGGCGCGGCGCCGAGTGCTGGAGGCGCTGGGCGAGTCCGACGGTCTGTGTACGGCGCGGACTGTGAGCTGGCCACCGAGGACGTCATCCTCCGCACGTGGAGGGCCGGGCACTACGACCTGGGCTACAACCGAACGGGGCGTGAAGCCGTTGCCTCGCCGACACTCGCGGCTCCCGGGTCGAGATCGGGCAGAACATCGGCCGCGCGCTCAGGCCCGACCGCCATGGCACCACGAGGGTGGAGTCGATCCGGCGCGTGTCAGCTCAGCCCGGAACGTTGCTTCAACTCCCGCAGTAACGCCGCGAAATCATTCGTCTCCTCAGTCGCCCCCACCAGTCCTCCATCTCATTCGGCGTCCCACGAACGGGACGTTCCCCCAGGTCACAGCCGGTGACAACATCCCAGCGTTCCGAAGCGCCCGCCTGGAATGGCGGCTGGGACGGAGCGTGGCACAGGCTTTGGTCATCCAAGCAGGCCGCCCCGGCCACTCGGTGACGGCGCTTTGGACTCTCTTGGAATCGGCACGAAGTCGGCCTTGATGCCGGGCCGTCGCACGGCAGCGTCCCGGCAGCCGGCCGGGCAGCGGCACTACCTACCAGCACGGCACACCAAGGCACGACTCGACCGTCTGCCAGGACCAGAAGATCACTTTTCGGAACATCACAGAAAGCAGTCTTTCCATGCGTATCGCCGACCGCTTCACCGCCCGCGCGGCCACCTCATCCATGGTCGTGGCCGCAGCCCTCTCGCTCGTCACCGTCCAGGCCGCGGGCCAGACCGCCTCCGCCGCCAACGCGAAGAAGGCCGCCTCGATCGTCGACTGCACGACGAAGAACACGAAGCTGACGGTCAAAGATGTCCCCCGCCCCATAAACCACCTGTTGCTCACGGTCACCAACACCGGCACCAAGCTCTGCAACGCCTACGGCGCGCCCTTCCTGGCCGCCGGCGCCGGCGCCCAGGCCGCCGTCCCGTGGCTGGAGTCCAGCCGGCCTCAGGCCGTGGTGACGCTGGCTCCCGGAGAGTCCGCGTACGCCGGCATCGGGACGTACACGCCCGACGGCTACGCGGGCCACACCGCCAAGACCCTCGGCGTGTCGTTCTCCAACAGGCAGCTGAACGGCTCGATCGGCGAGGGCATCACGCTGAAGCTGCCCAACGGGGGCGTGTACTTCAACAGTTCCAACTACGTCACCTACTGGCAGAGCGACGTGGACAACGCCCTGTTCGGCTGAGCCGTCCGGCGTCCCACGGCACGGTCACGGCGAGAGCGCGGTCAGGAGTGCGGGGCGAGCACGCCGGTGGTGGCGGTGCCGTGGGACGCGGAGCATGAGCGCGAGCAGGGGTACGCCTCGGACGCTGGGGCGGCAACCGTTCGCCTCCTGTCCCTTTCTGCCCGCCTTCGGCCCGGCCTGCTTCGTCCCTGGCGGCCGGGTCATCAGGCGGGCTCCCGTATCAGGTGCACCAGCGTGGACGCGTAGTCGTCCGTGGCGAGGTCCAGTTGCAGGCCGTGGCTGAGAAGGACGGCCCCGTGGTGCAGGGCTCCGCTGGCGGCGTCGCGGTAGCGGGCCGAGGGGTCGAGGGCGCGCAGCGGCAGGGCGGGGTCGTGGTGGCCGAAGTGCCGTGACCGCCGGAGGGCGATCACGGCGGCTTCCCGGCCGTCCGGGGCCAGGTACTGCACCGCGCTGAGTTCCCCGTCCCCCGGGGGTCGCAGTCGGTACTGCTCACCGAGCTGCACCAGGTGCCGTACGCGCTTGTACGCGGCGACGAGTTCGGCCGCGCGCACCAACTCCGCCTCGCTCCACCGGTTGAGGTCGCCGCCGACTCCCAGCACGCCGTTCATGGCGACGTGGAAGCGGAAGTCGAGTGGCACGCTGCGGCCCGTGTAGGGGTTGGGGCTGTCGGTGACCCAGGCGCCCATGACCCGCGACGGATACAGCTGGGAGAAGCCGTGCTGGATCTCGATGCGGTCCAGGGCGTCGGTGTTGTCGGACGTCCACACCTGGTCGGTACGGGCGAGGATGCCCAGGTCGAGTCGGCCGCCGCCGCTGCTGCACGTCTCGATGCGGAGACCGGGGTGGTCGTGGCGCAGCCTGTCGAGCAGGGTGTAGAGGTTGCGCGTGTGGTCGATCCACAGCCGGTCCGGGTCCGCCTCGGCGTCGGGCCAGCCGGCCTCGGTGAAGGGACGGTTCATGTCCCACTTGAGGAAGTCGATCGCGTACTCGGCCAGCAGCTCGTCGAGTCGTCCGTGCAGCCACGCGGCCACGTCGGGCCGGGCGAGGTTGAGCACCAGCTGGTTGCGGTGCTCGGTGCGGCGGCGGTGCGGGTGGTGGAGCACCCAGTCGGGGTGGGCGCGGTAGAGGTCGCTGTCGGGGTTGACCATCTCGGGCTCGACCCACAGGCCGAACCGCATGCCGAGGTCGTGCACCCGGTGGATGAGCGGGGTGAGGCCGTCGGGGAAGCGGTCGGGGTTGGGGGTCCAGTCGCCGAGTCCGGCGGCGTCGTGGGTGCGGGCGCCGAACCAGCCGTCGTCCATCACGAAGAGCTCGGCACCGAGTGCCGCGGCCTTCTCGGCCAGTTCGATCTGCCGGGTGACGTCGATGTCGAACTCGGTGGCTTCCCAGGAGTTGTAGAGCACCGGCCGCAGCTCCTCCGGGTGCGGCAGTACGTGGTCCAGCACGTGCCGGTGCCACAGGCGGCTGGCGGCTCCGAAGCCGCCCTCGGTGTACGCCCCGGCACAGACGGGGGTGGCCAGCTCCTCACCCGGCGCCAGTTCCCAGGTGACCGGGTCGTGGCCGAACCCCGCGGACAGGGTGGCCCGTTCCGTCGGCAGCCGCTGGGCGGTGAGCCGCCAGCTGCCGCTCCAGGCGAGGGCGCACGACCAGACGGCGCCGTGCACCTCGTCGGCTCCGCCGTCGTCGATCATGGCCCACGGGTTGGTCTGGTGTCCGGTGGTGCCGCGTCGGCTGGTGAGGACGGTCTCCCCGTAGGGCAGCGGGGTCCGGTTCAGTTGGGTCTCGGCGCACCACTGGCCCCGCACCTGGCTCAGACGGTACTCGCCCAGCCTGGGCAGCACCCAGGTGGCGGAGTCGGCGCGGACGATCGTGATCGTGCCGTCGGTCGGTGCGCCGGTGTGACGCAGGACCAGGTGGCGTTCGATGACGTCGCTGCCGGTCCGCAGGCGGTAGTGGGCCTCGAGGGTGAGCGGGTAATGCCGGTCGGCGAACCGCAGGACCATTTCCGTTCCGTCCTCGTGGTGCAGCACCTCCTCGCCCGCCGGGTGCGGTTCGAGGTCGCGCACGCCGTCCGGGAAGCGGACCTGGACGCCCGCGTGGGCGTAGCGCATCGCTCCCGCGGTGTCGAGGTCGAGGGTGCCGTCGGCGGGGTCCTCGAACGACCGGCGGCCGGGCTGGGGCCGGTCCAGGAGGGAGAGGGCCTGTTCGAGGGTGAGTCTGGGGCCCCAGTGCAGACCGCGCAGTCGGTGGCCGTCGTCGAGGTGGAGGACGTAGCTGGAGCCGGGTCCGGACAGGACCCACAGGCGGTGCTCGGGGTCGTGGGCGATGTTCGGCATTGCGGCCTTTCGGGCTGGCGCGGTCGCGGCGGGAACGGGGCGGTGGCATACGGGGAGAGAGGGCCGCCGCCGAGCTCGGCGGCGGCCCTGAGGGGAACGGTCAGCCGTTCAGCCGGGCGACCTCGATGTAGTCGATGTCGGGTGCGTAGGAGGTGGAGTTGGAGATCTTCAGGGTGTTGGTTCCGGCGTTGAGGTCGACCATGGTGCCCAGCGACCAGAAGTCGCTCCAGCCGTAGGTGTTGCGGAAGGTCGACGTGGCCGGGGTGCCGCCGTTCACCGTCAGCTGGGCGGTGCGGGACTTGACGTTGGTGTTGTAGCTGCCGGTTCCCGACCGGTCGTTGTTGGCGTAGTGGATCACCACCGCGTACCGGCCCGCGGCCGGGGCGCTGATGTTGCCGAAGGTCAGCGTGTTGGCGCTGCCGTTGCCGATGTAACCGACGTTCTTGCCGCCGGAGCTCCACACGTTCGACTGGGTCCTGGCCGCGCCGGCCAGGGTGCCGCTCTCGGCCTCTATCTTGGTGACGCCGGTGGTGTCACCCGAGCCGGCCACCTTCAGGTCCCGCAGGGTGACCGTGGCGCCGCTGTTCGGGCTGACCTTGATCCGGTTGATGCCGGCCACCAGGTAGAGGCGGTTGCTCGCGGTGGCCGCCGCGCCGCTGGAGTTGGCCAGGGTGGCGACGGTGGTGCCGTTCAGGGCCAGGGCGGCCGTTCCGCCCGTGGAGGCGTAGTCGGTCTTCACGGTGTAGTAGCCGTTGGTGGGCGCGTAGGCGTCGAACGTGGTGCTGTCGCCGGAGTCCAGGACGACGGCGCCGGTCCCGGCCTCGCCCACGTCCGTGTACGACCAGCCGGGGGTGCCGCTGGTGTCGGCGAACGTGGCCTCGTACAGCGTCTCCGGGTTGCTCTGCGCGGCCGTCAGGTCGATCTTGTCGAGGGTCACGTCACCCACGCCGGTGCCCAGGGTGCTGTCGGACTTGGCGAGGGAGATGGTGTGGCTGCCCGCGCTCAGTGTCACCGGGACGGTGACCGTGGCGCGGTACTGCGAGTTCAGGGTGGACGGGTAGGTGACGAACTTGGGGTTGGCGCCGTCGATCCGCAGCGCCTGCTGGGCCGGGGTGCCGGTCTGGTTGCCGTAGAAGATCCGCAGGTTGTACGTGCCGGAGGACGGAGCGCTCACCGCGAAGTCGACCTTGCTGGTCGCCGCGCTGAGGCCGGTGACGTCCTTGGCGCCGGAGGCCGCGTACTTCTGGGCCTCGTTGTAGTTGGCGCCGTTGCCCTCGGTGGTGATCGTGCCGCTGGTGATGGTGCCGTTCTCGGCCTCGTACGAGGTGCTCTGCGGCACGGTGGGCGTGGCGGCGGTGCCGCCGCCGTTCGGGGTGACCGTGATGCGGTAGGCCGACATGCGGTTCAGGCCGGTCAGCGGCACGGTGATGGACCCGCTGGAGGGAGTGAAGGCGGCGCGGGAGATGGTCTGCGGCGGCGCGGACACGCCGTCGTAGCCGGACCAGTCCAGAGCCTGCACGGTGACCTCGACCTTGCTGCCGAAGGTGCTGCTCGGGATGTTGTTGATCACCACGTCGGTGTCGGTGGCGGATCCGCCGAGGACCACCTGGGCCTGCTTGCGGCCGGTGTCCAGCGAGGCCATGCCCTGGAGGGTGTCCTGGACGCTGGGCTGCGGCGGGGTCGCCTTGACTGTCTGCCCGGTCATTCCGGCGTACCAGCGCCAGAACCACCACGTGCCGTTGGGGCTGTTGGTGAGGGCCGTGTTGCCGTCCATGTTGCCGGCCGCGTCCCAGTAGGGCTGCTGTGCGTAGACCTTGGTGTCCTCGAACATCGTCGCCCACTGCACCATCTGGCCGGGCACGGACAGGTCGCGCCGGTTGGCGTACTCGTCGATGTTGACCGTGATCGGGCTGATGCCGCGTGCGCTCTCCAGGGAGCGGTACGTGGCGTAGTGACCGCGGTAGGAGGCGAGGGAGCCGGGGTCGAGCTCGTGCCAGGTGAACACGTCCGGCAGCTGGTTCTTGGACTTGGCGTAGGTCAGGAAGTCGCCGAAGAACTTGCTGTTCCAGGCGGCGGTGTTGGGCCCGCCTATCTTCGCGCCGGGGATGATGCTCCGGATCCGGTCGTAGACCGTACTCCAGTCGGAGTTGAACTTGTTCAGGGCGTTCTGGTAGGTGGTGGCGTCGCCGCTCTTGATGCCGGCGTACCAGATCCAGTCGGGCTCGTTGAAGGGGACGAAGACGACCTTGTCGGCGTACGAGGTCCCCTTGATCGCGTTGACCGCGCTGTCGACCTTGGTGAGGTAGTCGCTGAGGCCGAGGTTCTGGTACGGCCAGTCCGAGTACATGTCCTGGATGTTGGTGTACATCGTGCCGCCGCCGTTGCGGAAGAACGACGGGGCCACTTCCAGGATGTCCCCGTTGGGGTGCTGGGCACCGTTCGGGGGCTTCTGAGATCCGGTGGTGAGCTTCAGGGGCGCCAGCAGGTTGTCGCTGGGGACGCCGTCGTCGCTCTGTCCGTAGAGCGCGCCGTTCGAGCCGCGCAGGACGGTTCCGGTGGTCGTGCCGAGGTCGACGGTGAAGGTCTGGGTGGCGGCGGCCGCCGTCTGGGGCACGGCGAGGGCGGTGCCTACGAGGGCCGCGCAGGCCAGCAGTGCTCTGGTGAGGTGTGCTCTTCTTCGGCCGGGCGGCGCGGCGCCCGGCGTGCGGGTGTCGAGGGACATGGGAACCTGGCTTTCTCCTCCCGCGGCACTGCGGGAGGACGGATCGGGGGAACCGGGATGTTATCGCTCACATCCCCCGCGGACGGAGCGATGGGGGTGTCGGGGTGCCGGGGGCGGAAGGCCCCCGGGAGGGACGGTCAGGCGGGTCGGTGCGGCGCCGGTCCGGTGCTCTCCCGGACGATCAGTTCCGGTTCGTCCCACAGGGCGGGTGCCGGGGCGTTGTCCGGGTCGAGCAGCCGGTGCAGCATCCCGAAGGCGCCCCGCCCCAGCCCTTCGAAGTCGAGCCGTACGGTGGTCAGGGTGGGATGGGTGTACGCCGCGTACGGCGCGTCGTCGAAGCCCATGACACTGAGCTCGCCCGGCACGTCACGGCCCGCCTCCCGGGCCGCCCGCAGAACACCGAGCGCGAGATCGTCGTTGCCGCACAGCACGGCGGTGACCTGCGGGTCGGCGACCACACTGCGGGCGGCCAGATACCCGGATCGCGGGCTCCAGCCGCCTTCCAGCAGCTCGGGTACGGGGAGAGAGGCGGCGCCGAGCGCGTCCCGCCAGCCCTCGGCACGCTGCCCGACCCTGGTCGTCGAGGACGGGATCGTCATGTAGTGGACGGTGCGGTGGCCCAGGCCGAGCAGGTACCGGGTGGCCTGGGCCGCCGCCGTCCGGTCGTCGAGCCAGGCTTCCGGCCTGCCGCCCCTCTGCCCGGCCTCCTGCGGCCGCTCCACCACGGCGGCCGAGGGGAACTCGGCGGGCAACGCCCGCCAGACCCGTTCGCCGGGCGCGTTGAAGGCGATCACCAGGACGGGTTCCCCGGGGCGGGCGAGCCGCCCGGCGACGTCGTCCGGCGTCAACGAGGAGTTCTCGTCGAGGACGCTGACCGACACGGCGAAGCCCGCCGCGCGGGCCGCCTCCTCTATGCCCCGCAGGGCGAGGGAGGCGCCGTACAGGGTGGTGTCCGAGGTGAGCACGGTGACCGAGCGGACCACTCCCCCGGCCAGTGCCCGGGCGAGCCGGTTGGGCTTGTAACCGAGTTCGTCGATGACCTGCAGCACTCGTTCCCGGGTGGCCTTCCTGACCTTGGGGCTGCCGTTGACCACCCGGGAGACGGTCTGGTGGGAGACCCCGGCCGCCTTGGCGACGTCGAAGATGCTGACGGACCGCTGGCGGTCGGCGCCGTCATGGGACGGCTCCTCGTCAGGGCGGGCCGGGGTGTGGTTCTGCATGTCCGTTGAACTCCGTTTGGATCGTCGGTCGTGACGCCTGCTGCCGGAGGCTGCCTACTTGACGGCCGCGTTGGACTCCTCGTTGACGGAGTCCGCCGCCGCCTGGGGGGACTGCTGGCCCAGCCACACCTGGTTGAAGGCGTCCTGCACCTTGACGTTGTACGTGGCCGAGGATGTGGTCAGCGGATACCCGGCGGTCGTGCCCTCGGCCTCCTTGGAGAAGGCACTGACGTCCACACCCCGCTGCTTCCACACGGCCACGAAGTCCTTGTTGAGCGTGGGAATGCCCGGCCACACCGACCCCTCGGAGACGATGATCTTCTGGGACTCCTCGGACCCGAGCCACTTCACCAGTTCCCACGCCTCCTTCGGGTGCTTGCTGCCCGCGTACAGGGCGTTGCTGAGCCCGTTGTACACCGTGCCCTTCCCGACCGGGCCACTGGGCAGCTCGGCGACGCCGAAGTTGCCCTTCATCGAGCCCTGGTAGGCGTTGAGGTCCCAGCTGCCGTCCCACACCACGGCCGCCTGCTTACGGGCCAGCACCTGCGGCAGGGACGCCCCGTTCGGCGTGTTGGTGACGGAGGCCGGCACCGCGACGTGGTACTTCAGCCGCAGGTCCCGGATGAACTGGATGGCCTCCACGCAGGAGGGCTGGTTGATCGTCCACTTGCCCCACACCTTGTCCTGGAGCTTGCAGCCGTTCTGCAGGGCCGCGTTCCACCAGTCCGTCTGGCCGTTGGACGAACCGAGCGCGAGACCGTACTGCTTGACGTGCTTGCTGTCGAAGCCCTTCTCGTTCGGGTGCTTGCCGTTGACGTCGATGGTGAGCTTCTGCAGGGCCTTGACGAAGGTGCCGCCGTCGGTGGTGTTCCAGGACAGGCCGCCCAGCTCGTCCTGTGTCAGCCCCGCCTTCTTCAGCATGGTCTTGTTGTAGACCTGGGCGATGGTGTCCCAGTCCTTCGGCAGGCCGTACTGCTTGCCGTCCTGCTGCCAGCCCGCCAGGAGCTTGCTGTCGTAGATGGACGTGTCCAGCTTGTCGGCCTTGATGTACGGGGTGAGGTCGGCGAGGACGCCCTGCTGGGAGAACTGCGGGAAGTACGCCACGTGGTCCCAGAAGACGTCGGGCGCGGTGCGGCCGGCCATCTGGGTCTGCAGCTTGCTCCAGTACTGCGCCCAGGCGTTCAGCTCGATCTTGACCTTGATGTTCGGGTGCTGCTTTTCGAACGCGGCGATCGACTTCTTCAGCGCCGGCTCCTGGACCGCGTCCCAGATGGCGTACCGCAGGGTGACGGTGCCGCCGGAGGAGGCGGTGTCCGAGCCGGACGAGCCGCAGGCGGTGGTGAGGCAGAGCAGGACTGCGCCGGTGGCGGTGGCGGCCAGGGCTCTTCTGGAGGTTACGGACATGGTTGGGCGTCCCTTTCGGTGCGGGTGGTCCAGGCAGTGCGGGGTTGGAGGGCTGCTTACTTGAGGCCGGTGAGGGCGATGGAGCGGACGATGTGCCGTTGGAACAGGAGGAACACGGCGATCAGGGGCAGCAGGGCCAGCGCGGCTCCGGCCAGCACGATGTGCGGCAGGTCGGAGACGTGTTCGCCCTGGAGGGCGGCGATGCCGACGGTGACCACCCGGGTCCGGTCGCTGTTGGTGATGATCAGCGGCCAGATCAGGTTGTTCCAGGTGTTGACGAACGTGATGATCGCGAGCGTGGCGAGGATCGGACGGCTCAGCGGCAGCATGATCCGCACGAGGATGGTCCAGGTGCTCGCCCCGTCGATGCGGGCGGCGGCTTCCAGGTCCTTGGGCACGGTGCGGAAGTGCTGGCGTACCAGGAAGACGCCGTACGGGGTGCCGAAGACAGTGGGCAGGATCAGGCCCGCGTACGTGTCCACCATGCCCATTTCACGCATCATCAGGAACAGCGGTACGAGCGTGATCATCTGAGGCACCATCATGGTGGCGAGGTAGCCCCAGAAGAGCCAGTCGCGCCCCGGGAACTCCATCCGGGCGAGCGCGTACGCCGCCAGTGCGCTGAACACCACCTGCCCGGCGGTGACGAGGACCGCCACGACCAGGGTGTGCAGCAGGAAGGACGACATTCCGTACTGGTTCCACACGGCGGCGAAGTTGCCGGACGTGGCCGGATGCGCGGGGACCCAGGCCTCGGTGGACAGCAGGTCCGACGGCCGCTTGAGCGCGCCGTTCAGCGTCAGCAGGTACGGGGCGATCGACAGCAACGCTCCGGCGGCGAGGATCCCGTACAGCGTCGTTCTGCGGACGGCGGTGGAGAGAGAAGACATGGTCGTGGCCGTCCTCAGCTGAAGTCGTAGACGGTGCGCTTGCGGAAGTACAGGACCTGGACGGCCGTCACCAGCAGGATCACGGCGAACAGCAGCATCGCCAGCGCCGAGGCGTAGCCGCTGCGGAACAGCTGGAACGCCTGCTGGTAGATGTGGTAGTTCATCGTGTCCGTCGATCCGCCCGGCCCGCCCTGGGTCATCACGTAGACGGTGTCGAACATCTGGAACGACCCGATCGTGTTGGTCACCAGTACGAAGAACATCGAGGGGCGCAGCAGCGGCAGCGTGATCCGGAAGAAGCGCTGCACGGATCCCGCCCCGTCCAGGTCGGCCGCCTCGTAGAGCGATTCGGGGATCGCCTGGAGGCCCGCCAGCAGGAACAGCATGGTGTAGCCCGTGTACTGCCAGATGTTGACCGAGGCCAGCACCGGCATGGCCCAGCCGGTGGACGACAGCCACGCCGGGCCGTCCACGCCGAACAGGGCGAGGAACTGGTTGACCACGCCGTGCTGCGGGTCGAACGCCCAGCTCCAGACGATGCCGAGGGCCACCGGCATGGCCATCCACGGCAGGACGAACAGCACCCGGAACACCTTGCCGCCGCGCAGCTTCCGGTTCATCGCCAGGGCGAGCAGCAAGGCCAGCACGGTCTGTGCGGGGATGTTCAGCAGCACGTAGTACACGGTGTTGCGCATCGCGCGCCACACCTCGCTGTCGCCCATCATCTCGCGGTAGTTCGCCAGCCCGACGAAACGCGGGGTGCCCATCAGGTTCCAGTCGAAGAAGCTGATGACGACGACCCCGACGATCGGGGCGACCAGGAAGAGAACGAGCCCGGCGAGGCTCGGTGTGAGCAGCAGGTAGGCCTCGACGGCGGTGCGGATCCGGTCCCGCCCGGGTTGCCGACGGGGTGCGCCGATCCGGGAGTTGCGAATTTTGCCCCTCGGGGGAGAGGACACGGCGGTTGGGATGTTATCGATCACATTTACGCTCCGTCGGGCTCCTCGTCAGCGGTGGCGAGGGCAGTGAACAGGCAAAAGCGCTAAGAAGCAGGTGCCCGGCGAGGTGGGGCTCACAGGCGGCCGGCAGGCGAATGCGTCAGCGGCACGAGGAAGAGTGTTAGCGCTAACACCAGATCCGGTCAATGGTTGGTGGCTGGTTTTCTCCCACGCGGCAAGCGGGAGTGGTAGCCCACTCCGCGGCAATGGGATGTATCGAGGTGATTTATCCCGGAGGTCCAAAGGCATTCGTCTGCCCGGGGTCGCGCTCATGACGCCGCCGGAGCGGCGGTCACGGCAGCGAGCGGCACGGGTCTCGGGCGTGCGGACTCGTTCGGTGCGGCGGGCCTTCGCGCGGCGGGCTGCTCACACCCGTCGCCCACTGCCTGGTCCGAACGCGGTTCTCACGTGGTGACGCGGCAGCGCAGCCGCGGCAACCGCAGCCGGCCGCGGCCATGGCTCCTTGAGGGGCCTTGCACTATGAGCGCCCGATCGGGTCGCGTGGTCCGGTGCCGTGCGTCGCAAGGCGCCGGAGCGCCCTCGACGGGGGTACCCCCGCTCGAGCGGAGCCGAGAGCGAGAGAGGAGCCACGTGGGCGTTTCGGCAACGCAGCGAGGCGCGGCACCAGGCCGCGCGACCCGGGCGGGCACAGTACGAGGACCCCTTACGGGGGGCGCCGCTCAGGGCAGTCGTCTTGGGGTGACGAAGGCATGGATCAAGGCTGCGCAGCCCCGCCGCACCGGTGCAAACGGTATTCCCGCGCCTGTGCGCTCACGCGCCCGGCATGAAAACCGCCCACTCACCACCGAACCGACCGAAACCATAACCATCGACAGTGAGTCAACGTCACCGCGCAGGCACGGAGCGCGTTCGGACTTCCGCACCACAGGGAGTCATGTGAAACTGTCGTCCCGTCCGCCGTGCGGACCCGTTCCGCACCGTCCGTCCCCCACGAGAAGGGCGCCGTGCGTTCCCTACCCCTGCCTCTGGCCCTGACCGCACGCCTGTCACCGGTGGTCGTGCTCGCCACGGCGGGCTGGGCGCTGTCCTCCGGGCCGCTCGCCGCGCCGCAGGCCGCCGAGCACAAGCCGACCGTGGAGAAGACCGAGACCCGGTCCGCTTCCGCCCCCTCGACGTCGACCGTGTCGAAGGCGTACACGGCCGCCCCCGCCCCGTGTGAGAGCGTCGCCGAGCAGACGGTCGAGTCGTTGGTGCCGGGCGCCAAGACGGCCGGCAAGGAGATCCCGTCCACGGACTCCAAACTGCGCCGCACCTGCTCCTGGAACGCGCTCAAGGGCTACGACTACCGCTGGCTCGACGTGTCCTACGAGGTTCTGGAGTCGGACGAGGCGGCACAGAAGTCGTACCAGGAGCACACCGAGAAGAAGAGCGGCGGCGGGGCCGTCCCGGGTCTGGGCGACAGCGCGTACTCCGTCGTGAACCTCACCACCGAGGACAAGCAGGAGACCCGCGAGGGCGTCGTGGTCGCCCGCGCCTCCAACGCGCTGGTGACGGTCACCTACAACGGCAGCGACTTCGAGTCGAAGAAGGCGCCCGATACGGACACGATCAACAAGGGCGCCATCAAGGCGGCGAAGGAAGCGGTGGCCGCGCTGGAGGCCGAGAAGGGCTGATCGCCGTCCTCCAGCGCCGGTCCGCCTCAGACAACCGTGCGGTCACGGCCTCGCAGGGCCATCAGCAGCAGGTACAGCACCATCGACGTGCCCAGGCCCACCGCCCAGCCGTAGTCGGCCAGACCGGCCAGTGCCGGGATGGGGCGGCCGTCGATCAGCGGCTTGAAGCTCGCGCCGCCGACGGCGAGGACACCGCCGACCGCGAAGGCGGCGACGGCCCGCCAGTTCCAGCCGCTGTCGTACCAGTAGCGGCCGCCCGGGCGGTACAGGTCGGTGAGGTCCAGCCTGGCACGGCGCAGGACCCAGTAGTCGGCGATGAGGATGCCCGCGACGGTTCCGAGCAGGCCACCGACCAGGCCCAGCCAGGTGAAGATGTAGCCCTGCGGGTCCGAGTACAGCTTCCACGGGAAGATCAGCACACCGAGGACGCAGGTGGCGAGCGCACCGGCCCGGAAACTGATCCTGCGGGGCGCGATGTTGGAGAAGTCGAACGCCGGTGAGACCAGGTTGGCCGCCACGTTGACCGAGAGGGTCGCGACCAGGACGGTGACCAGCGCGAAGAGCAGGCCCACCGTGTTGTCGGTCTTGGCGGCGAGCTGCACCGGGTCCCAGATCGCCTCGCCGTAGACGGCCTGCGATCCCGAGGTGACCATCACCGAGAGGAACGCGAAGAGGGTCATCGTCGTGGGCAGACCCAGCGCCTGACCCCACGTCTGCGCCCTCTGGCTCTTGCCGTAGCGGGTGAAGTCGGGGATGTTCAGCGACAGCGTGGACCAGAAGCCGATCATGCCCATCAGGGCGGGTGCGAAGAGCTTCCAGAAGTCGGCGCCCCAGCCGAGCTTCGACGGCTGGTCGAACAGCGGCCCGAAACCGCCCGCCTTCTCGCTCATCCACCACAGCATCACGAACGCGCCGACGAGCACGAAGGGCGCCGCCCAGTTCTCGAAGCGGCGGATCGTCTCCATGCCCCGGTAGATGATGAGGACCTGCAGCGCCCAGAAGATCGCGAACGACAGCCACATCGTCCAGGCGTAGCCGCTGACCTTCGACGCGTCCGTCCAGCCGCTGCCGATGAGCTTTCCGGCCAGGAAGTAGATGGCCTCGCCGCCGATCCAGGTCTGGATGCCGAACCAGCCGCACGCCACCAGCGCGCGGACGACCGCGGGCAGGTTGGCCCCGCGGATGCCGAAGGAGGCCCGGGCGAAGACCGGGAAGGGTATGCCGTACTTCGGCCCCGCGTGGCCGGTGAGCAGCATCGGTATCAGCACGATCACATTGGCCAGGGCGATGGTGAACACCGCCTGCTTCCAGTCCATGCCGACGGCGATGAGCCCGGAGGCCAGGGTCCAGGAGGCCGTGTTGTGGGCCATGCCGACCCACAGTGCGGAGAAGTTGTACGTGGTCCAGGTGCGTCCCGAGACGGGGACCGGAAGCAGGTCCTCGTTGGCGTAGGGACCGCTCGGCGCGGGGGCGCCCGGGGCGATCTCCACCCGGCCGTCGGCGAGGGTGACTTGGGCGGTCGGCGGTGTGGCCGTGGGAGCGGTATCGGTCATGGGCCGGGCCAATCAGGGGAGATGGGACGGGAAAGGCCATGCGGGTGGCGCCGATGGGGGGTGCGCTCGGGAGCGTCCTGCGCCCCCTTCCCGATCCGCGGGGAAGGGGGAGATCAATGGGGGCGGTGCGGAGGTGCTCAGCCGTTGACCGCCGGGATCACCCGCGATCCGTAGGCGTCGATCACGGCCTCCTGCGCGTCGTGCATGTCGTAGACGGCGAACTGGTCCACGCCGAGGGCCCGCAGCGCGTTCAGCTTCTCGATGTGCTTCTCGACCGGTCCGATCAGGCAGAACCGGTCGACGATCTCGTCGGGCACGAACTCGGCGTCGGGGTTGCCGCTGCGCCCGTGGTGGGAGTAGTCGTAGCCCTGGCGGGCCCTGATGTACTCGGTGAGTGCGTCGGGCACCTGGGAGGAGTGCTCGCCGTACTTGGAGACGAGGTCGGCGACGTGGTTGCCGACCATGCCGCCGAACCACCGGCACTGCTCGCGCGCGTGGGCGAGCGCCTCGGGCGAGTCGTCCTCGGTGACGTAGGCCGGAGCGGCCACGCAGATGGTCACCTCGTCAGGGTCCCGTCCGGCGGCGACGGCCGCGTCCTTGACGGCCTTGACCATGTACTGGGTGAGATACAGGTCGGCGAGCTGGAGGATGAACCCGTCCGCCTCCTCACCGGCCATCATCAGCGCCTTGGGCCCGTACGCGGCCATCCACACGGGCAGTTCGGCGTCCGGCTTGATCCACGGGAACCGGACGACGGCGCCGCCGCCGAGGTCGGCCTCCTGCCCGCTGCCGAGGGCCCGGATGACCTTCATGGCCTCGCTGATCCGGGCCAGCGTGTTGGGCTTGCGGCCGGCCACCCGCATCGCGGAGTCGCCGCGGCCGATGCCGCAGACCGTGCGGTTGCCGAACATGTCGTTGAGGGTGGCGAAGGTGGAGGCGGTGACCTCCCAGGTGCGGGTGCCCGGGTTGGTCACCATCGGCCCGACCTTCAGCTTCGTGGTGTTGGCCAGGATCTGGCTGTAGATCACGAAGGGCTCCTGCCACAGCACGGCGGAGTCGAAGGTCCAGCCGTGCGAGAAGCCGTTCCGTTCCGCGCGTTTCATCAGGCTGATCACCCGCGAGGCCGGCGGGTCGGTCTGCAGGACGAGTCCGAAGTCCATCTGCGCCACTCCTAGTTGAGGTACTGACAGGTGGAACGCGGGGTGAAGACGCCGTGCCCGGCGTGCCCGGTGTACTCCCGCTCGGTGATGACGGGTTCGCCGCGCGAGAGGACCGTCTCGACCCGGCCGGTGACGCGTTTGCCCTCGTACGCCGAGTAGTCGACGTTCATGTGGTGCGTCTCGGCCGACATGACCTGCTCGGCGTGCGGGTCGTAGATGACGACGTCGGCGTCGGCGCCCGGCGCGATGGTGCCCTTCTTCGGGTACAGGCCGAACATCCGGGCCGGGGTGGCACAGGCGATCTCGATCCAGCGGCGGCGCGAGATGTGCCCGTCGAGGACCGCCTGGTGGAGCAGATCCATACGGTTCTCCACGCCCGGCAGGCCGTTGGGGATCTTGGAGAAGTCGCCGCGGCCGAGTTCCTTCTGGCCGACGAAACAGAAGGGGCAGTGGTCGGTGGAGACGACCTGGAGGTCGTTCGTCCGCAGGCCCTGCCAGAGCTTCGCCTGATGTTCGCGTGGCCTCAGCGGGGTGCTGCACACGTACTTCGCGCCCTCGAAGTCCGGTTCGGCAAGGTTGTCGGTGGACAGGAACAGGTACTGCGGGCACGTCTCGCCGAAGACGTTCAGCCCCTCGTCGCGGGCCCGGGCCAGTTCGGCGACCGCCTCCATGGCCGAGACGTGCACGACGTACAGGGGCGCGCCCGCGACCTGGGCCAGCTTGATGGCGCGGTGCGTGGCCTCCGCCTCCAGCAGGGCCTTGCGGACCTCGCCGTGGTAGCGCGGATCGGTCTCGCCGCGGGCCAGGGCCTGCTCGACCAGGACGTCGATCGCGATGCCGTTCTCGGCATGCATCATGATCAGGCCGCCGTTGTCGGCGGAGCGCTGCATGGCGCGCAGGATCTGG
This sequence comes from Streptomyces sp. NPDC002788, assembly GCF_053592115.1. Taxonomy (NCBI): domain Bacteria; kingdom Bacillati; phylum Actinomycetota; class Actinomycetes; order Kitasatosporales; family Streptomycetaceae; genus Streptomyces; species Streptomyces sp. NPDC002788. The sequence continues at coordinate 101,990 of NZ_JBSFVB010000001.1, forward strand.
CCGTCGTCGCTGTAGAAGACGCCCGGGTAGGCCATGAACTGCTTGAAGGAGGTGACGCCCTCCTCGACCAGGTTGTCCATCTCCTTGAGCGTGTGCTCGTTGACGTCGGAGACGATCATGTGGAAGCCGTAGTCGATGGCGCAGTTGCCGTCGGCCTTGGCGTGCCAGGTGTCGAGGCCCTCGCGCAGAGCGTGGCCGACGCTCTGCACGGCGAAGTCGATGATCGTCGTGGTGCCGCCCCAGGCGGCGGCGCGGGTGCCGGTCTCGAAGGTGTCGGAGGCGAAGGTGCCGCCGAAGGGCAGCTCCATGTGGGTGTGGGCGTCGACGCCGCCGGGGATGACGTACTTTCCGGTGGCGTCGATCGTCCGCTCCGCGGTGAAGGCCTCTGCCGCGGGGGTGCCGGAGGTCGCGAGGGCGGCGATGCGGCCGTCCTCGATCATGACGTCGGCGTGCAGTTCGTCGGAGGCGGTGATGACCAGGCCACCTCGGATGACGGTTCGGGTGCTCATGCTGTGTCGCTCCTCGCCGTGTTGACGTGCCGGTTGTCTGTGGCTGGTCGCGCGCTCGCGGCGTCAGCCGCACATCGAACGCTCCCCCGCGCCCCTGGGTTGCTCAGGGTGCTGTCAGCGGCCCGTACGCGCCCGGTGCCCGGTCCCTGTAGAACTGCCAGCGGTCCCGGACCTCGCGGAGTTTGGCCATGTCGAGGTCGCGGACGACCAGCTCCGTCTCCTTGTCGCTCGCGACCTCGCCGACGAACTGGGCCTCCGGATCGACGAAGTACGAGGTCCCGTAGAAGTCGTTGTCGCCGTACTCCTCCACCCCGACCCGGTTGATCGCGCCGACGAAGTACTCGTTGGCGACCGCCGCCGCCGGCTGCTCCAGCTGCCAGAGGTAGCCGGACAGGCCGCGCGAGGTGGCCGAGGGGTTGAAGACGATCTCGGCGCCCGCGAGGCCGAGGGCGCGCCAGCCCTCGGGGAAGTGGCGGTCGTAGCAGATGTAGACGCCGACCTTGCCGACGGCGGTCTCGAAGACCGGCCAGCCGGTGTTGCCCGGGCGGAAGTAGAACTTCTCCCAGAAGCCCTTCACCTGCGGGATGTGGGTCTTGCGGTACTTGCCGAGGTAGGAGCCGTCCGCGTCGATCACGGCGGCGGTGTTGTAGAGGACGCCGGGCTGCTCCTCCTCGTACATCGGCAGCACCAGGACGATGCCCAGCTCCTTGGCCAGGGCCTGGAAGCGGCGGACGATCGGGCCCTCGGGGATCTGCTCGGCGTACTCGTAGAAGGCCGGGTCCTGGACCTGACAGAAGTACGGTCCGTAGAACAGCTCCTGGAAGCACAGGACCTGGGCGCCCTGCGCGGCCGCGTCGCGGGCCGCCTGCTCGTGGACCTGGATCATCGATTCCTTGTCGCCCGTCCAGGCGGTCTGGAAGACGGCTGCACGGATCACTCGGCTCATCGGGACCTCCGGTCGCTCGGTGTGCGGCGAGCCTAGGAAGTCCGGAAGCAGGCTTTGAGTTGCACCGTGTCACGTCTACGGGCGCGCGGCGTGCCACCGTGTCACTCTGTCGTGGGCCCATGTTTCACCGCCGTTTTCCCAGGTGGTCACGTGTTTCACTGCTGTTGCGCGTCGTGCGCGAGGAGTGCGATGTGCACCGAGGCGGCCTGCTCGAAGTCGTCCAGGTCCACCCCCAGGCGGACCTGTATGGCCTCCAGGCGGCGGTAGAGGGCCGGCCGGGAGACGTGGTGGAGCTGCGCGGTGCGGGACTTGTTGCGGCCGGTGGCGAGGTAGGTACGCAATACGGCCAGCAGGTCCTCGTCGGTCGCGCACAGCAGCCCGTCCAGTTCCCGTTCCGCGAAGGACTGCACGTGCGGGTCGTCGCGCAGCAGGCGGATCAGGCCCCGCAGGTGGACGTCCTTCAGGCGGACGACCGGCGGAAGGTCGAGGGCCGCCGCGGAGTCGGCGACGGCGTCCGCGACGTGCTGGGCCTCGCGCAGGCCCGCGGGGACGTCGTCCCAGACGGCCCGCGGGTCGGCTGCGGCGACGACCGTGCGGGGCGGGCCGGACTCCGTCCGCAGCCGGGTCGCGAAGTGCGCGGCGAGGGCGCCCGCGTCCTGGTCGCGGGCGAGGCTGAGCAGCACCGCGGTGAACCCGTCGGCCAGCTCGGCGACCAGGCCGGGCAGGCCCAGCAGGCGCAGCAGCCGTTCGAGCCGGGCGGGGTCGCCGTCGCGGACGACGAGGGGCACGAAGACCCGCCGGTTGACCGGCAGGCCGGCGGCACGCGCCCGGGGCAGCAGTTGCCGTGCCGGGACGACGCCGCTGACCAGGTCGGTCAGCAGGCTCTGCGCGGACTGCTCCTCCCAGGAGCACGCGGCGCCGCCGCCGAGCATGCGGTGCAGGACGAGGGCCTCGGCGGCGCGGTCGGCCAGCAGCCGCCCGGTCGCGGTGTCGCCGCGGTAACCGCACAGCACGATCCGGCCCCACCGCTCCCCGCGCCCGCCCAGCTCGGCCCTGATCCAGCCGTCGCCCTCGGTGCCGCCGGCCTGGCGGGCGATGCGCTCCCAGTCGCGCAGCACGTCGTCGACCGCGGCCCGCTCCCCCGCCGTGCCGAGGACGCGGTGGGCGAGGTTGGTGACGACGACCGGGCAGGCGCTGTGCCGGGCGACCTCGTCGAGCAGGCGCTGCAGCGGGGCGCCCGCGGTGATGAGGGAGGTGAGTTCCGTGCGGACGGCCTCGGAGAGGCTGATGGCGGCGAATTTGCGCCGCACGAGCCGCGACTGGACCTCCTCGGTCAGCTCGGCGAAGGGGAAGGGCCGGTGCAGCACGACCATCGGCAGCCCGCAGCGCTCGGCGGCCCGGCGCATCACGGCCGGCGCGGCGGGGAAGGCGCGGCCGAGTCCGAGGACGACGGCCGCGGCCTCCGCGCGGTGCAGCGACCGGACGTACTCGGCCTGCTTGTCCTCGTCACCCGCGAGCAGCACGCCGGTGGTGAGGACCATCTCGCCACCGCTCAGCATCACCCCGACGTCGGCGGCCTCGGCGACGTGCACCCAGCGGACCGGCCGGTCGAGATGGCTCGCCCCGGCCACCACCTCGGGCTCCCCGGCGAGCACCCGCTCCAGGCTGAGGACCTGCCGGACCGACAGGGCCGGTTCCAGGGAATCCGCGGTGATGGCCATGGTGACGTTCCCTTGCTCAGTTCACTGCTACTGGATGCTCCTCAGAGCGTTCTCGAGGATCGCGGCGCCTTCCTCGGCCTCCGCGACGTTGAGGGACAGCGGCGGGGCGACGCGCAGCGAGCTGGTGTTGTGGCCGCCGCCCTTGCCGATCAGCAGGCCGCCCTCGCGAGCCGCCTCCAGCACGGCCGCTGCGGCCTTCGGGTCGGCCACGTCGGTCCCCGGTTCGGTGATCTCGATGCCGATCATCAGCCCGCGTCCACGGACCTCGCGTACGGCCGGGACCTGCGCGGCGGCGGCCCGCAACCGCTCGATGAGCATGCCGCCGACGCGCCGGGCGTTGCCCTGGAGATCGTGTTCCAGCAGGTAGTTGAGGTTGGCGAGGCCCGCCGCCATGGTGATCTGAGTGCCGCCGAACGTGGAGATGCTGTTGGAGTCCAGGCAGTTCATGATCTCGGCGCGGGCGACGACCCCGCCGATGGACATGCCGTTGCCGATGCCCTTGGCGAAGGTCATGAGGTCGGGCGGCCCGTTCCGGCCGTGGGCCTGCCAGCCCCAGAAGTGCTCGCCCGTGCGGCCCCAGCCGGTCTGCACCTCGTCGGCGATCCACAGAATGCCGCGTTCGTGCAGCACGTCCCGGAAGGCCGCGTACAGCCCGTCGGGCGGGGACGTGAAGCCGCCGACCCCCTGGACGGGCTCGGCGATCAGCGCGGCCGGCGGGCGGGTGTGGCCGAGCAGGTCCTTCAGGTCGTCGACGCAGGCCTCGATGAAGGCGGCGTCGCTGAGGGAGGCGTAGGGGCCGCGGGTGCGCACGCCGCCGTGGACGTACAGCGTCTGCAGCGGGGACAGCGAGGTCGGGGACCAGCCGCTGTTGCCGGTGATGCCGACGGAACTGAAGGAGCGTCCGTGGTAGCTGTTGCGCATCGCCAGGATCGTGTTGCTGCGCCGGTACGTCGTGGCCAGCAGCAGGGCGGTGTCGTTGGCCTCGGTCCCGGAGGTGGTGAAGAAGACGCGGGCGTCCGGGATCCCGCTCAACTGGGCGATGCGCTCGGCGAGTTCGACCATCGGGCGGTTGAGGTAGAGGGTCGAGGAGTGGATGATCCGCCCGGCCTGCTCGCTCACCGCCTTGGTCACCTCGGGCAGCGCGTGCGCGGTCATGGTGGTGAGGATGCCGCCGAAGAAGTCGAGGTAGCGGTTGCCCTGGGCGTCCCAGACGTGGCGGCCCTCGCCGTGGGTGATCTCGAGGGGCTCCTCGTAGTAGAGGGCGAGCCAGTCCGGGAGCACAGCCCGGTGGCGGCCCAGGAGGTCCTTAGTCACGGCTGCACCAGCCCTTCGTAGGCGTCGGGGCGGCGGTCGCGGTAGAACGCCCACTGCTGCCGCACTTCTTCGATGAGGTCGAGGTCGATGTCCCGGACCACGAGCTCCTCCTTGCTGTCGCTGGCGACGTCCCCCACGAACTGCCCGCGGGGGTCGACGAAGTAGCTCGTGCCGTAGAAGTCGTTGTCGCCGTACTCCTCCTGGCCGACACGGTTGATCGCGGCGATGTAGTACCCGTTGGCGACGGCCGCCGCGGGCTGCTCCAGCCGCCACAGGTGGGACGACAGGCTCCGGTGGGTGGCGGAGGGGTTGTAGACCAGCTGGGCCCCGGCCAGGCCGAGTTGCCGCCAGCCCTCCGGGAAGTGGCGGTCGTAGCAGATGTAGACGCCGACCTTGCCGGCGGCCGTCTCGAACACGGGCCAGCCGAGGTTGCCGGGCTTGAAGTAGAACTTCTCGCGGAAGCCCTTGAGCTGCGGGATGTGGTGCTTGCGGTACTTGCCGAGGTAGGTGCCGTCGGCGTCGATCACGGCTGCGGTGTTGTAGTAGAAGCCGGGCTGCTCCGCCTCGAACACCGGCGCGACGATCACCATGCCGGTCTCGCGTGCGAGCGCCTGCATCCGCCGCACGGTCGGCCCGTCGGGGACGGGCTCGGCCCAGCGGTAGTGCTCGGGCTCCTCGACCTGACAGAAGTAGGGGCTGTTGAAGACTTCCTGGAAACCGATGATCTTCGCGCCCCGGCGGGCCGCCTCGCGGGCGTGCTCCTCGTGTTTCGCCACCATGGACTCGGTGTCGCCGGTCCAGGTGGCCTGGACCAGGGCGGCACGTACGACGTTGGCCATGAGCTGCTCCTTCGACGCGACGTCTGCGCCTCTACGCCCGTAGAAGCGGGCGTAGAGCCACGAACGTAAGCCTCCGGCACGGGCTTGCCAAGACCATCGTGGCCAACCCGCGGGGTGGAGCGCGATTCGCACTCCGGTGGGTGAGTCGCCGGGGGCACGACGTGGCCGGTCAGACGGGGTGCCCGGCGACCCGGAGGGCGTGCACGAGGTCCCGGCGGCGTTCGACCGACACGCCCTGGGCGGCCTGGAGCAGGAGCGGGACGAGATGCCGCGGGCCGGGCTCGGCGCTGCGGGCGGCCTCCTCGGGGGTACGGGACCTCACATAGGTGTCGAGCAGTGCGCGCACCTCGCGGTGACGGCCCTCGGCGAGCAGTCCGAGCACGGCCTCGCCGACCTCGCCCGGAGGGCGTGCGACCCCCTGCCGCAGCATCTGCCGCCCGTCTCCCGCACGCCCGGCCGCGACCAGGGCGTCCGCGGCGGCGACCAACCGCCCGGCCGGCAAGGAGGCGGCCTCCCACAGCAGGGTCTGCCAGTCGGCCTCCAGTCCGGCGTGGTGCAGGTGCTCAGCGAACAGCGGGAACCGGGCGGGATCCCCGTAGGCGGCCTCCGCCAGCAGGGCATGGGCCTCCCCGCTGCGGCCCTCGCTCCGCAGCCGCGCCAGTGCCTCGACGGTCCGCACGACCTCCGCGCGGTCCCCCGCACCGACCGCGCATGCCTCGGGCGCCGGGCGCTCCGGCACCACCTTCTCAGCGGCCCCGGCGAACCGAGCGCCGCGCGGTGTACGGCCGGTGGCGGGGGCGGGCGCCGGGAGTGCCGGCACACCGTCGGTCGGTACGGCGAGGGGTGCGGATTCCTCCTCGCCCAGTCCGGCGAAGCGTGCGCCACCACGACGACGTTTGCGCTGTACGGGGGCGGAGGGCCGGGGCGCCGCGGGCTCGGGGGCCGGCCGGGGCGGGGCCGGGGCGGCGGGCGCGTCGGGCGTGCCACCGGCGGCGGCCTCCCGGGGGAAGACCCGGCTCACCGGATGCTCGCGGGCCTGGTCCCCGGGCTCCGCGCTGGGGGCCCCGTCCCAGGTGCCGTACCCACCGGCGGAGCCGGTCACGGCTGACGGCGACTCGGTGCGGGGCCACGGCATGGCGGGCGCCCCGGGCCCAGGCGGATCACCGGCAGCCGAAGGCGTACGGACCCTGCCCGATGCCGGCCCGTCAGCCCCGTAACCACCGGCCCCTGCTTGCCGGCCCCCTGCCCCACCGCCCACCGCACGACCCGCGCCGGCCGGCAGCCCGCCTCCGAACGCGGGCGTGCGATCCGCCGTCCCGGCCCCCGGGACACGCGGGGCTTGCCCCGGCACCGCGCCCCCCAGCCGCTCCCCGTCACTCCACGCCCTCGGGGACACCGCCTGCTGCAGGCGGTCCAGGTGAGCCATCCGTGCGCGCAGCTCCGCACACCGCGCGCTCGCGCGTTCGTGGTCGTCGCGGGCCCAGGCGAGGTCCAGGCGCAGCGCATCGGCCTGTTCGCGGGTGGAGGCCGAGGTCAGCTGGCGGGCCAGGGCGGCCTGGCGTTCCGCGGCGTACTTCTGTTCGCGGAGCATGACGTCGAGGCGGTCGCCGAGGGCGTCGCGCCCCCCGGGCCGGGTGTCGTACGCGGCGAGCGCGGCGGCGTGCAGGGAGCGGGCGCGTTCCGTCTCCGGGTCCACTCCCCCCGGGCCGTACTGCCCGGCGAGGTCGCGCAGCAGCGCCTCCACCACGTCCCAGGGCGGCATCTCATGCCCGTCTAGGCAGGCCCGCATGCCCTCCGGGTCGCGCTGCCAGAACACCGCGTACCAGCCGCCGGACGGGTCGAGACGTGCCAGCAGGCCGTCCAGGTAGTTCGCGAACTCCCGCACCGCGGCCGGGAGTCGGTCAGCCGTCATCGCACAACTCCCGCCAGACCGGAGCACTCCGCCCCGTAGGCAACACCAGTCGTGTTACAGCGGTGCTACGGGGAGTTTTCACGCAGGGAGCAGGACCCTCCGTGGCCGCGTCAGACCGGTGTCGGCACGCACTGCCCTGCCAGCTCGTCCATCGAGAGCCCGAGCACGCCGGCCAGTGCGGCCACCGTGAAGAAGGCCGGGGTCGGGGCCCGTCCGGTCTCGATCTTCCGGAGGGTCTCCGCGGAGACGCCCGCGCGGGCCGCGATCTCCGTCATGCTCCGGTCGCCACGCGCTTCGCGCAGCAGCTTGCCCAGCCGCTCGCCGCGTTCGCGCTCTTCGGGGGTGAGAGGGGTGCGTACCATGCCCCCATTCTAATACCGGTATAGTAATTGGCATGGTTGAGCTGAAGACCGATACATCGATCGATGCCATGTACGAGGCGGGCCAGGTCGTCGCCCGCGCACTGACGGCCGCACGGCAGGCCGCCGGCGTGGGCGTCTCCCTGCTGGAACTGGACGCGGTGGCGCACGGCGTACTGCGCGAGGCGGGCGCGACCTCGCCGTTCCTGGGGTACCGGCCGTCCTTCGCGCCGACCCCCTTCCCCGCCGTCCTCTGCGTCTCGGTGAACGACGCGATCGTGCACGGCATCCCGACCCGCTACCGGCTGCGCGACGGCGACCTGGTCTCCATCGACTTCGGCGCCGAACTGGGCGGCTGGGTCGGCGACTCGGCGCTCAGCTTCATCGTGGGCACCCCGCGCCCGGCCGACCTGCGCCTGATCGAGACCGCCGAGCGGGCCCTCGCGGCCGGCATCGAGGCCGCCGTGGTCGGCAACCGCATCGGCGACATCGCCCACGCGATCGGCACGGTCTGCCGTACCGCGGGCTACGGCATCCCCGACGGTTTCGGCGGCCACGGCATCGGCCGCCGGATGCACGAGGACCCCTCGGTACCGAACGAGGGCCGCCCGGGGCGCGGGATGCGGCTGAGGCACGGCATGGTGCTGGCGATCGAACCCATGGTCGTCGCGGGCGGCACGGACACCTTCCACGCGGCCCCCGACGGCTGGACCCTGAAGACCGACGACGGCTCCCGCGCGGCCCACGCGGAGCACACGGTGGCGATCACGGAGTCGGGACCGAGGATCCTGACCGCTCGCTGAAGCCCGCCGGGATTGCCCGGGTGCGCCCCGAAGGTGCCCCTCGTCGGCGATCGTGCGAAGGTGTTCTACGAGCGCGCCCCAGGTGTAACGGGCTGCCGCCCGGGTTACCCGACCCCGGCACGTCGACCAGCGAGGGCGTCCCCCGCCCGGGCGCCGGGGACGCCGGGAACGGAAGGCCCATGAGCAGCGGCTTCACCAGCCCGGAGGGCTACGGCTCGGACCCCTTCGGAGAATTCCTCGCACGCTTCTTCGGCGGACCGCGTCCGGGGCCCCGGCAGATCGATCTCGGGCGGCTGCTGAGTCAGCCGGCCCGGGAGCTCGTCCGCGGCGCCGCCCAGTACGCCGCCGAGCACGGCAGCCGGGACCTCGACACCCAGCATCTGCTGCGGGCGGCGCTCGCCACCGAGCCCACCCGGACCCTGCTCAGCAAGGCCGGCGCGAACCCCGACTCGCTGGCATCGCAGATCGACGAACGGTCGGGCCCGGCCCAGCACACGCCGAAGGACGCCCCGCCGCCCACCGCGCTCTCCCTCACCCCGGCCGCCAAGCGGGCCCTGCTGGACGCCCACGACATGGCCCGGGCCCGGGGCTACGGCTACATCGGCCCGGAGCACGTGCTGAGCGCCCTGGCCTCGAACCCGGACTCGGCGGCCGGGCACATCCTGAACGCGGCCCGTTTCGCCCCCACCGAACCGCCCGAGGCGCCGGAGGTCCCCCAGGCCGAGCGGCCTCGCCCGACGAACACGCCGACCCTCGACAAGTACGGCCGTGACCTCACCGAGCTGGCCCGGCAGGGCCGCATCGACCCGGTGATCGGCCGGGACCAGGAGATCGAGCAGACCGTCGAGGTCCTCTCCCGCCGCGGCAAGAACAACCCGGTGCTGATCGGTGACGCGGGAGTCGGCAAGACCGCCATCGTGGAGGGGCTCGCGCAGCGCATCTCCGAGGCGGACGTGCCCGACGTGCTGATCGGGCGCCGCGTGGTCGCCCTGGACCTGACCGGCGTGGTCGCGGGCACCCGCTACCGGGGTGACTTCGAGGAGCGGATGAACAACATCGTGGGCGAGATCCGCGCCCACTCCGACCAGCTGATCATTTTCATCGACGAGCTCCACACCGTGGTGGGCGCCGGTGCCGGGGGCGGCGACGGCGGCTCCATGGACGCGGGCAACATTCTCAAGCCGGCCCTCGCCCGGGGCGAACTGCACATCGTGGGCGCCACCACACTGGAGGAGTACCGCCGGATCGAGAAGGACGCGGCGCTGGCCCGCCGCTTCCAGCCGATCATGGTGCCGGAGCCGACCCCCGCGGACGCGATCGAGATCCTGCGCGGCCTCCAGGACCGCTACGAGGCCCACCACCAGGTCCGCTACACCGACGAGGCACTGGTCGCCGCCGTGGAGCTGTCGGACCGCTATCTGAGCGACCGACGGCTGCCCGACAAGGCCATCGACCTGATCGACCAGGCCGGTGCCCGGGTGCGGCTGCGGGCCCGGACCAAGGGCACGGACGTGCGGGCCATGGAGCGGGAGCTGGAGCAGCTGACCCGGGACAAGGACCAGGCGGTCGCGGACGAACAGTACGAGCAGGCCACCCGGTTGCGCGACCGGATCGTGGAGCTGAAGCAGCGGATCACCGAGGCCGGTGGCGACGGCGAGGTCGACGAGGGCCAGGACCTGGTGGTCGGGGCCGAGTCGATCGCCGAGGTGGTGTCCCGGCAGACCGGCATCCCGGTCAGCAGCCTCACCCAGGAGGAGAAGGACCGCCTGCTGGCCCTGGAGGAGCACCTGCACCAGCGGGTCGTCGGCCAGGACGAGGCCGTCCGGGTCGTCTCGGACGCGGTACTGCGCTCCCGCGCCGGGCTCGCGTCCCCCGACCGGCCGATCGGCAGCTTCCTGTTCCTCGGCCCCACGGGTGTCGGCAAGACCGAACTGGCCCGGGCGCTCGCCGAGGCCCTGTTCGGCAGCGAGGACCGCATGGTGCGGCTCGACATGAGCGAGTACCAGGAGCGCCACACCGTCAGCCGCCTGATCGGCGCCCCGCCCGGCTACGTCGGCCACGAGGAAGCGGGCCAGCTCACGGAGGTCGTCCGCCGCCACCCGTACTCGCTGCTGTTGCTCGACGAGGTCGAGAAGGCGCACCCGGACGTCTTCAACATCCTGCTCCAGGTGCTCGACGACGGCCGGCTGACCGACTCCCAGGGCCGCACGGTGGACTTCACCAACACGGTCATCGTGATGACCAGCAACCTCGGCTCCGAGGCGATCACCCGCCGCGGCGCCACCCTGGGCTTCGCGTCGGGCGGCGCCGACGCGGACGAGGAGGCCCGCCGCGAGCAGATCCTGCGGCCGTTGCGCGAGCACTTCCGCCCGGAGTTCCTCAACCGCATCGACGAGATCGTCGTCTTCCGTCAGCTCTCCACGGAACAGCTGCGCCAGATCACCAACCTCCTGCTGGACCGCACCCGCTCCCTCGTCCAGGACAAGGGCCTCACGGTCACCTTCACGGACCGAGCGGTGGAGTGGCTGGCCGAACGCGGCTACCAGCCCGAGTACGGCGCCCGCCCGCTGCGCCGCACGATCCAGCGCGAGGTGGACAACGAGCTGTCCCGGCTGCTGCTGGACGGCAGGGTCACGGAGGGCGGCGGGGTGACGGTGGACGTGGAGGACGGCCGCTTGGCCTTCCGAACGCAGGGTTCGGCAACGCCCTCATGAGGGCAGGAGGCTGTACGCATGTGCGGCTCCGCCGTGTGGGGGCGGCGGGCCGCCCCCACACGGCGGCACACAGCACTCAGCGCACAGGCCGCACCACCATCGCCGACCCGCCACCCCGCCGTTCGGTCTCGGCGGCTGCCAGCCACTTCCCGCCCGGCAACCGCTGAACACCTGTCGCCGCGCCGATCTCAGGGTTCGCCTTGAAGGAGTGCCCGATCGCTTCGAGCCGCTTCCTCAACTCGACGTCCTCATACAGCCCGGGCTCAAGCTCGGTCTGCGCAGCGTTCCGCTGACTGGCCCGAGGCGCCGCGATCGCGTCGACGAGCGGCATCCCCCGGTCGAGGAACCCGACAAGCGTCTGCAGGACTGTCGTGATGATCGTCGCCCCGCCCGGTGATCCCAGCGCCACCACGGGCTTGCCCTGCCGGTCGAGCACGATCGTCGGCGACATCGAAGACCGGGGCCGCTTCCCCGGGCCCGGCAGGTTCGGGTCGTGCACGGCCGGATTCGCGGGGGTGAAGGAGAAGTCCGTCAACTCGTTGTTGAGGATGAAGCCCCGCCCGGGGACGGTGATCCCGCTGCCACCGGTCTGCTCGATCGTGAGGGTGTAGGCGACGACGTTGCCCCACTTGTCGGCCACGGTCAGGTGTGTCGTGCTGTCACCCTCGTACGTCGTGGGAGCGGCCGTGCCGCCGGCGCCGCACGGCTTCGGGTTCCGCGGATCGCCGGGCGCCACCGGGCTGGTCAGCACCGCGTCGTCCTTGATCAGGCAGGCCCGCGAGTCGGCGAACCGCTGCGACAGCAGCTCCTTCGTCGGCACGTCCTCGAACGCGGGGTCGCCCACCCACCGTCCCCGGTCCGCGAACGCGATCCGGCTCGCCTCGATGAACCGGTGCAGGTACTTCGCCTCGCTCGCCTTCGACAGGTCGGTCCGCTCAAGGATGTTGAGCGCCTCACCCACCGTCGTGCCGCCGGAGGAGGACGGCGCCATGGAGTAGACGCCGAAGCCGCGGTACGAGGTCCTGGTCGGCGCCTGGAGCTTGGTGCGATAGGCGGCCAGGTCCCTCACGGACAGGTCGCCGGGGCGGGCGTTCCAGCCCGAGCCGGGGTCCACCGGCGGCTTGTTGACCGTGTCCACGATGTCCCGGCCGAGTGACCCGTGGTAGATCGCGCCGACACCCTTGCGTCCCAACTCTGCGTAGGTGCGGGCGAGATCTGGGTTCTTGAAGGTGGAGCCCACGACCGGCAGCCGTCCCCCCGGCAGGAACAGCTCCGCGGTGTCCGGGAAGTACCGGAACCGGGTTTCGTTGGACGCCGTCTGCGCGCGGAAGGTCTTGTCGACCGTGAAGCCGTCGCGGGCGAGCCGCTCGGCCGGCTTCAGGACACTGGAGAGCCGCTTGCTGCCCCACCGGTCCAGCGCCGTCTGCCAGGTGGCGGGCGTGCCCGGCGTGCCGACACTGAGACCGCTGCTGACGGCCTGGGCGAAGGGGATCGGCTTGCCGTTCTCGACGAACAGGTTCTTGCCGGCGCTCAGCGGTGCGGTCTCGCGGCCGTCGATGGTGCGCACCTTGCGGGACTCGGCGTCGTAGTAGACGAAGTAGCCGCCCCCGCCGATGCCTGCGGAGTAGGGCTCGGTGACGCCGAGCGCGGCGGCCGTGGCGACGGCCGCGTCGACGGCGTTGCCGCCCTTCCTCAGGACCTCGATCCCGGCGGCGGAGGCGTCGGGATCGACGCTCGACACGGCGCCGCCATAGCCGACGGCCAGGGGTGTCTTCTCACCCCCGGAGTTGTGCGCGGTGGGTGGCGCAGCCGCCCCCATCGAAGCCACCACGGCGGCCGAAACCGCCAGGACCGTCAGATTCCGTGCCACAGGGCGACGCATCCGCACCTCCAGTCAAAGGCCGTCCGCGCAGCTTAATTCATGACCATGGCCACGTCAGGCAGGCGTCGAACACCGGTGCGTCGGGCCCGCTACCATGCGCGCCCATGAACGACGACGTGCGCAACATCGTCCTGGGTGTGGTCGCGGCGGGTATCAGCGCCGCGCTGGGCTGGGTGGCCCGCACCTACCTGTACCGGCGCAGGCTCCGCAGGAAGCAGGCGTTCTTCGGGCTGCCCGACAACTCCGAGTCCCTGTTGGTGGTGAACCGGGGCGCCTCGGGACCGGAGTTCTCGGTGATGCGCTACGACGTGTTCGCGCTCCTGGAGCTCGCCGCTCTGATCAAGGACTGCAACGCGCACGCCCAGATCCTCCCGCACGACACCGCACGGCAGGGCTTCGGTGAGCGCACGGAGTTCTGTGTGGGCGGCCCGGCGTCGAACCGCCGGATGGCGGCCCATCTGTCCTCCCTGCTCCCCGGCGTCCGGGTGAACGTGGACGCCGAACCGGGCCCGGACCGCGGCTCGTTCCTGGTGGGCACGGAGCGCTACCGCGTGGACAACGGCAAGGAGGAGTACGCGCTGCTCGCCCGGCTCACCTCCGACCGCAGTCAGAACACCCGTCCGGTGTTCCTCTTCTGCGGCCAGACCTCGATCACCAACCAGGCGGCCACCAGATATCTCGCCCGCAACCAGGAACGGCTGGCCCGCAGGTACGGCAGCGGTTCCTTCGCCATCCTGCTCAAGGTGATCAATTCCCAGGCGTACGGACCGGACGTCGTCGAGCTCGTCGAGGACGTGACCCGCGCGGCACAGACCCCGCTCCCCGCCCCGGCCCCACGCAACAGCCACCGGTCCCCCTGAATTCTCCACGTCTCAACAATCGTTACTGGCACGTAACTTACTGGCGGGTTACCCCTGGCAAGAGGGTGAGGTTACCGTCTGGTCCCTTTGCACTTACACGAGTGAGGAGTGGCCGTGGGACCCCACCGCAAGGCAGCCCTGCGCAGCACCGCCGTGGGCGCCGTCTCGGCGACCCTGGTCGCCGGCACCGCCCTCGGAGTCGCCCCCACCGCCCGGGCGGCGCCGAACCCCGTCCGCTTCGTCGACATCAGCGGCGACGGCGGCACCGTCCTCAAGGCCAACGTCGTCACCCCGGCCTGGGCCCGCAGCACCGATCGCCACCCGCTGCTCGTCATGCCGACGAGCTGGGGGCTGCCCCAGGTCGAGTACCTGACGCAGGCGCAGAAGCTCGCCGACTCCGGGTACGTCGTGGTCACCTACAACGTGCGCGGCTTCTGGCAGTCGGGCGGCGAGATAGAAGTGGCGGGCCCACCCGACGTCGCCGACGCCTCGAAGGTCATCGACTGGGCGCTCGCGAACACCTCCTCGGACGCCCGGCACGTGGGCATGGCGGGTGTCTCCTACGGCGCCGGCATCAGCCTGCTCACCGCGGCCCACGACAAGCGGGTCAGGGCGGTCGCCTCGCTCAGCGGCTGGGCCGACCTGATCGGCTCGATCTACGCCGGGCGCACCCAGCACGTCCAGGCGGCCGCCCTGCTGGACGGCGCGAGCATCGTCACGGGCCGTCAGAGCGCGGAGCTCCGCCAGGTCTTCGACGACTTCTACGGCTCCGATCCGGTGAAGGAGCCGGAGCTCATCGCCTGGGGGAAGAAACGTTCCGCTGTCACCTACGTCGACCGGATCAACGACAACGGCGCGGCGATCATGCTCGCCAACGCCTGGGGCGACTCGGTCTTCCCGCCCAACCAGTACGCCGACTTCTACGAGAAGCTGACCGGCCCGAAGCGGCTGGAAACGCGCCCCGGAGACCACGCCACACCTGAGCTCACCGGCCTGTTCGGGCTGCCCAACGACGTGTGGAAGGACACCGAGCGCTGGTTCGACCACTACCTCAGAGGCGAGGACAACGGCATCGACCGCGAGCAGCCGGTCCAACTCAAGTCCCGTTCCACGGGCGGCTACGAGGGCTACCTGGACTGGAAGTCGGTCGGCGCGAACGACCGGAAGATCGCCCTCACGGGCTCGAAGACGATCCGCGCGAACGTGAACTCGGGGGCCGACGGCGGCGTCGTGTTCCTGTCCAGCATCCTCGACCAGATCACCCGTCTGCCGCCGATGGCCTCGATCCCTCTGCTCCCCCGCCGCTGGGCCGCCGTATGGCAGTCGGAGAAGTACGCCACCGCCCAGAAGGTGCGCGGAACGGCCGAGTTGCACACGACCCTCACCCCGACCAAGGAGAGCGGCACCCTCGTCGCCTACCTGTACGACGTGGGGCCGCTCGGCCTCGGCAAGCTGGTCTCCCACGCGCCGTACACCTTTCACGGGCGCACCCCCGGAAAGGCGTTCGGCGTCGACCTGGAGCTGTACTCCACGGCCTACGACGTCCCGGCCGGGCATCGCCTCGCCCTGGTCGTCGACACGGTCGACCCGCTGTACATCGAGCACAACCCGTCCGGCGCGCAGCTGACCTTCTCCTCGCCGGCGAACGACCCGTCGTACGTGTCGGTTCCGCTGCGCGAGCAGTGATCTCCGGCTGCCGCCGGACGAGCATGGCCGATGTGAACCGCCGCCCCCGTGGCCATCCGGCCGTGGGGGCCGCACCCGAGGGGAGTCCCCCGCGGGCCGGGCGGGCGGTCTGCTCACCCCGGGCGGGATCGGCGGCCTTCGGCGAAGTCCCCCTCTCCGACAGGGATGAAGGGCACATCGTAGTCGAGGTCCGACGCGATGAGCCGTCCGGTGCCTGCCCGTTCAGTGCTTGAGGATCTTGGAGAGGAAGTCCTTGGCGCGGTCGCTGCTGGGGTTGGTGAAGAACTCGTCGGGCGTACGGTCCTCGACGATACGGCCGTCGGCCATGAAGACGACGCGGTTGGCGGCCGAGCGGGCGAAGCCCATCTCGTGCGTCACGACGATCATGGTCATGCCGTCGCGGGCCAGTTGCCGCATGACCTCCAGCACCTCGTTGATCATCTCCGGGTCGAGGGCCGAGGTCGGCTCGTCGAAGAGCATCGCCTTGGGCTCCATGGCCAGGGCGCGGGCGATGGCCACGCGCTGCTGCTGACCGCCGGAGAGCTGGGCCGGGTACTTGTCCGCCTGGTCGGCGACGCCGACCCGGTCGAGGAGTTCACGGGAGCGTTTGTCGGCGTCCTCCTTCTTGCGCCCGCGCACCTTGACCTGCCCCAGGGAGAGGTTCTGCAGGACGGTCTTGTGAGCGAAGAGGTTGAAAGCCTGGAAGACCATCCCGACATCGGCGCGCAGCCGCGCGAGGGGCTTGCCCTCCTCGGGCAGCGGCTGCCCGTCGAGGATGATCGTCCCGGACTCGATGGTCTCCAGCCGGTTGATCGCCCGGCACAGGGTGGACTTGCCCGACCCGGACGGGCCGATGACCACGACCACCTCCCCCCGGCCGACGGTGAGGTTGATGTCCTGCAGGACATGCAGGTCCCCGAAGTGCTTGTTGACGTCACGCAGCTCGATCAGCGGATCGACGGCCATACTCAGCCCTACTCACTCTCAGCTGTGTGGTGGTTGCCGCAACGTATCCAGGCAGGATCGGACTTGTGAGGCGACACGCACCTGTGGATCATTAGCCGTATTTACGTCGGAATGTGGTCCAGAGCTTACGGCCAGCAGGCTCACGACTCCGCGACTTCCGCGTACAGCTGCGACAGCTCGGGCACGCCGTTCGTGGCCCATTCGTGCCCGAAGTCCACGACGTCGAACTCCCGGCCGGAGGCCAGCCGCACGACCGGTTGTCCGTCGGACCGGATCTCCCAGGCGGCTCCCGGCACGGTACGCACGATGACGGTGCCCAGGTAGAGCCCGGCGTCGTTGCCCAGCCAGAGCAGGGTCTCCTCGTCGTCCCGCCAGCGCGGCACGAGCTGGTCCAGGGCCTCCAGGGAGGCCGCCGAGTCGTCCAGCCGGACACCCTCCCTGGACGCCTGGGAACGGAGCAGTTCGCACTCGGCGAGCAGTTCCGCGATGCCTGCCGGATCGGGGAACCCGACCTTCTGGCGCCGGTGGCCCAGGAATGGGATGTTCATACGTACAGCGTGTCATTCGTACCGCCGTACGCACCACAGGGCGCGCGGGCCCGCCGATTCCGGTCGTGTTCCGGCCGAGTTCACGCGGCGCGCGTTGACGGGTCCCCCATGTCTCCCTAGCTTCACCGTGCGTCTTGCGTCTCGTTGGTCGTTACGCCTTCTGTTCCGTCCCTGCGTCTGGTCGTGTCGTGTCGTGTGTCGATGAGCGGGAGGTGCCGGCCGTGCGCCGATGTGTCCGGGGGATCCTGGTCGTCCTGGCCCTGTGCGGGTCCTTGGTCTCGGCGGCCTCGGCGCGGGCCGAGGAGGAGGGGCGGGCCACGCCGGTGCCGCTGGAGCGGCTGTTCGACAACAGTGCCGTCAGCGACGACAGCCGGCCCGAGCAGGCCGACTTCGACGGTGCCGGGGCCTCCCTTTCGGCGCGTGACCTCGCGGCCGCCGGCTGGACGCCCGGCCGCGCCCTCACCGTGCAGGGAGCCTGGCTGACCTGGCCGAAGCGCCGGCCCGGCGAGCCGGACAACGTCCGCGCCGCCGGCCAGGACGTCCGGGTCGCCGGCCGCGGTGACGCCCTCGCCTTCCTGGTCGCGGGCACCGCCGGCACGGAGGTGGGCGGGCCGGGCACGATCACGTACGCGAACGGCACGCGCGCCGGCTACCGGCTGACCGCGCCCGACTGGCGCACCGGCCCGCTCGCCACGAAGGCCGTGGCCCTGCCGCACATCAACACACCCGCTGGTCAACTCGCCGAGCGGGCCCGCCTGTACGTCGTGACGGTGCCGCTGGTCCCGGGCCGCGCGGTAGCCTCGGTCCGGCTGCCGGGCGCGGCCGGGCTGCACGTCTTCGCGATGTCGGTACGGACCGCCACACAGGGCTGGACGGGCAGCTGGACGACGTCCACCGGCGGCTACGGCGCGGTGGGGCCCTGGACGGACCGGACGCTGCGGCTGGTGGTGCACACATCGGCCGGCGGTCCCCTGGTGCGGGTGCGGTTCGACAACACCTTCGCTGCGGCGCCGGTGCGGATCGGGAGCGCGACGGTGGCCGTGCGGGCCTCGGGGGCGGCCGCGCGGGGCGCTCCGGTGCCGCTGTCCTTCGGCGGGGCGGCGGGCGTGCGGATCCCGGCCGGGGCGCAGGCGTACAGCGATCCGCTCGGCTTCACCGTGCCGGCGGACGCCGATCTGCTGGTGAGCTTCCACCTGCCAGGCACGGTGGCGGCGGCGCCCGTGCACCGGCTCGCGCAGCAGCGTTCGTACGTCAGCGAGGCCGGCGATCACGCGGCGGACGGCTCGGCAGGCGCGTACACCTCCGTGATCACCGGCTGGCCGCTGCTCGCCGGGGTCGATGTGAGCGGCGGGCCCGGATCCGTGGTGCTGCTCGGGGACTCGATCACCGACGGCGACAAGTCCACGGTGGACGCGAACCGGCGCTGGCCGAACGTCCTGGCCGACCGGCTGCTGACGCAGAGCACCGTCCCGCGCTACGGCGTGCTGAACCAGGGCGTCTCCGGCAACCGCGTGGTCACCGACCGGTACCCCGGCGACGGGGTGTCCACGGACACGGCCGGGGTGAGCGCCCTGCACCGGTTCGACCGGGACGTCCTCGCCCAGCCGTCGGTCCGAACCGCCGTCGTCTTCGAGGGCGTCAACGACCTGCGGTGGGGCACCTCGGCGGAGCAGGTGATCGCCGGGCTGCGGGAGATCGCCGCACGGGGGCACGCCCGGGACCTCAGGATGCTCGCGGCGACGATCCTGCCCTGCGAGGGCGAGGCGCGGTGCACACCCGCCGTCGACGCCGAGCGGGTCGCGGTCAACCAGTGGATCCGCGAGGGCGAGATCTTCGACGGGGTGCTCGACTTCGACGCCGTCGTACGCGACCCCGCCCGTCCGTCCCGGATGCTCCCCGGGTACGACAGCGGGGACCATCTGCATCCGGGCGACGCGGGGCTGGCGGCCCTGGCGGACTCGGTCGACCTGCGGCTTCTGAGGTCCTAGATGTTGCAGGTCAGGACGTTGGTGACGGCGCATAGTGGTGGGCAAGATTGGTGGCGAGGTCGCGGAGGTGAGCCCTGGCTTCGGTGGGGCCGTGCACAGTGATGGCGCTCCCGAACGGCAGTAGTGCTCGCACGTCCTCCAGATGCAGGAAGCGGATCGTTACCTTGCGGCCGGTGGCGGATTCTTCCTGGTCGTCCCAGACGAGTCGTAGGCCAAAGATCCGTTGCGCTCGCTCGATCTGGGTCTCGTCGATGGTGGCGCTGACCTCTATCGCGTGGTTGTGTTCCCACTGATCTGTGAGCGCTGCAGCGACGGTGGCCAGGGTCTGGCTCTCGCGGATCCGTCGTGGCTGGTCGACTTCTTTCCACGTCGTGATCCGTTCGAGTCGGTACATCCGTGGCACTCGGGCACAATCGGCGACGAGGTACCAGATGCCGGCCTTGGCGAACAGCCCGTAGGGATCCACGACCAGGTCGCGTGGGCATGACTCGCGTGGGCTGTCGTACTCGATCCGTAGCCGGCGACCTCGCCGCACTGTGCCGATCAGCGAAGCCGGAGTCGTGCCGAAAGCTCGTGCCTGACGCCAGGGACGGCTGTCCACGTGCACTACGTCGGTGAGCGGCAGGAGCTCATGAACTCGACGTGACTGTGTAGCGACGATCTTGGAGAGCGCGCGCTGGCTTTCAACCGATACGTTGAGCTCCGCACGTTGCTTCTCATCCAGCCCAGTGAGCGACAGATGATCACGCTCGCCCGGTGTGAGCCGCGTGAGGTCGAGCCCGGACCCGGGCAGCATGGTCACGCCTCCGAGGCGACCCCGGTGTGCGGACACCGGCAGACCGGCGTCACGGAGCCAGTTCAGATCTCGGGTGATGGTTCGAAGGGACACCCCGAGCGCCGAGGCAAGTTCCTGTGTAGTCACGGCATCCCTCGATTCGAGGAGCAGCATCAGGGCGAAGAAGCGGTCCGGGGTCACACACCAACTTTTTCAGGAATTGCGACACGATGCGGCGCATATCCCGCTCAGGCTGGTGGGTGCGTACCTACCGCCTGTGAAAAGGAACGATCATGACCACATCCGTCGTGTCCATCGTCTACGTGAACGACGCTCCCGCCGCAGCTCGTTTCTACGGCGACCTCCTCGGTATGAGCCCCTCGTTCGAGACTCCGGGATACATCACCTTCGACCTCGGGCCAGGCGCTGACCTCGCTCTGTGGTCTGGCCAGTTCGAGGATCTGTCACCGGACGTCCCGCGCACCAGTGAGGTTTGCCTGGCCATTGACGGTGGACGACCCGACGAGCTCAACGCGACCTTTGAGCAGTGGCAGTCCAAGGGGGTCACGATCCTGCGCGAGCCTCATGATGCGGGGTTCGGGCTGACCTTCCTCGCAGCCGATCCTGACGGGAACCGTATCCGCGTCGCACCGAAGGGCTGAAAGGCCGCAATGCGGCAGGCGCGCACGATAGGTGTCGCGCCTGCCGTCGTCTGAATTCGAGAGGACGACGAGTGCCCCACTGGATCGCGCCCCTGAGCGTCGAGGGCCGTAGGCGGCTCGTGAAGCGGTGCCAGACACGTCCCATTGCCCACGTCGCTGCTGAGATGGGTATCTCTCGCGCATGCGCCAGCAAGTGGGTAAATCGCTGACGGCTACACGGTGCTGCGGGATTGCAAGACCGGCCGTCGAGTCCGCACCGGAGTCCGAACGCGACTCCAGCATGGGGCATCGAGCAGATCGAGTCCTGGCGCCGCGCGCTCAAGTGGTCAGCGCAACGGATCACCGACGAACTTGTCAGTATCGGTTTTGTGATCGACCGGCGAACTGTCAGCCGACACCTGACCCGGCTCGGCCTCGGCGTTTCTCACGGCTCGCCTACACAGAACCGCTGGGCGATGAGAGGGGCGCGACAGCTGCTGCTTTCCTCGCCCGGGCGAAGGTCTGGTTCGCCGCCCACGGCATCAACCACATCCACCGGGTCGTCACCGACAATGGCGCTTGCTACCGCTCCGGCGACTTCGCCCGCATCGTCGGGCAAGGCACCCGGCATCAGAGAACCAAGCCATACACACCTCGGCACAACGGGAAGGTGGAGCGCTACCAGCGCATCATGGCCGAGGAAGTCTTCTACGCCCGCGAGTTCACCAGCGAGGACGCCCGGTCAGCCGCGATCGCAGTGTGGAACATCCACTACAACTACCACCGGCCGCATAGTGCTGCCGCCGGAAAGCCGCCAGCAGCACGCCTCCGCGAGAGCGTCACCAACGTCGAGTTCTCATACACCTAGACATCGAGGTCGACCACGACCGGCGCGTGATCCGACGCGCCCTTGCCCTTGCGCTCCTCGCGGTCCACGTACGCGTCGCTGACCGCCTTCGCGAAGGGGGCGTTGGCGTACACCAGGTCGATGCGCATGCCGCGGTTCTTCGGGAAGGCGAGCTGGCGGTAGTCCCAGTACGTGAACGGGTGCTCGTACTTCAGCGGCCGCGGAACCACGTCCGACAGGCCCGCCTCGCGCAGGGAGGCCAGGGCCGCGCGCTCGGCGGGGGTGACGTGGGTGGAGCCCTCGAAGAAGGCGGGGTCGAAGACGTCGTCGTCCGTCGGCGCCACGTTGTAGTCGCCCATCACCGCGAAGGGACGGCTGCCGGACGCGTCACCGGCGACGGCGGCCTTGAGGGCCTCGAACCACTGGAGCTTGTAGGCGTAGTGCGGGTGGTCCACCTCACGGCCGTTCGGTACGTACACCGACCAGACGCGCAGCGGGCCGCAGGTCGCCGAGATGGCGCGCGGCTCCACCGAGCCGTCGAAACCGGGGTCGCCGGGCAGGCCCTTGACGACGTCCTCGACGCCGACGCGGGAGAGCACCGCCACGCCGTTCCACCGGCCGGTCGCGTGGACCGCCGACTCGTAACCCAGCTCGCGCAGCTGCTCCGCGGGGAACTGCTCCTCGGCGACCTTGGCCTCCTGGAGGCACAGCACGTCCGTGCCGCTGCTCTCCAGCCAGGCCAGGAGCCTGGGCAGGCGGGCGGTGATCGAGTTCACGTTCCAGGTCGCGATGCGCATGTCCCACAACCTACCCGGAGGGTCTGACAACGCGGCCCGGTCCCCCGGAGCCTCAGATCTCGGCGGAGTCGCCCGGTGTCAGCCGCAGGTGCTCCGAGCCGCCGAGCTGCCCGATCTGACGGTCGTAGATCGGGCGGGCGAGGTCGGTGAGCAGGGCGTCGTGGATGTCGTAGGCGCGCTGCGGCCTGACCTCGCGGACGTAGTCGATGACCTCCGAGATCTTGCTCCAGGGGGCCATCACCGGGAGCATCAGCGTCTCGACCCGGTGGCCGGGGACGGTGAGGGCGTCGCCGGGGTGGAAGACCTTGCCGCCGTCGACGAGGTAACCGACGTTGGTGATGCGCGGGATGTCCGGGTGGATGACCGCGTGGAGTTCGCCGTGGACCTGCACGTCGAAGCCGGCGGCGGTGAAGGTGTCGCCGTGGCCGACGGTGTGGACGCGGCCCGGGAAGGCGGACGAGATCTTCTCCGCGACCGACTTCAGGGTCCAGATCTCGGTGGCCGGACTGTGCTCCATCGCTGCGCGCAGCCGGAACTCGTCGAAGTGGTCGGGGTGCTCGTGGGTGACGAGAATCGCGTCCGCGCCGAGCGCGGCGTCCTCCTCGCTGAAGGCGCCCGGGTCGAGGACGAGGGTTCGGCCGTCCTTCTCGAGGCGGACGCAGGCGTGCGACTTCTTCGTGAGCTTCATGGTCTCCATCCTGCCTAGAGCCGTGGAGAGGCTCACTCCTGGGGCGTGGTCTCCTCGCGGATGACCTGCTGGGCCACCTTGAACGCGCTGTTCGCCGCGGGCACGCCGCAGTAGACGGCCGCCTGGAGCAGCACTTCCTTGATCTCGCCCGGGGTGAGGCCGTTGCGCAGGGCGGCCCGGGTGTGGAAGGCCAGCTCGTCGAGGTGGCCGCCGGCGACCAGGGCGGTGAGGGTGACGCAGCTGCGGGTGCGCCGGTCGAGGCCGGGGCGGTCCCAGATCTCGCCCCAGGCGTAGCGGGTGATGAACTCCTGGAAGTCCCCGGAGAACTCGTCGGCCTGCGCCAGCGCCCGGTCGACGTGCGCGTCGCCCAGCACCTCGCGGCGGACCTTGATCCCGGCGTCGTAGGGGTCGGGCCGCCCCTCGGCCTGCGGCGGTACGGCGACCGGGGCGATCTCGGCGACGGGCCCGGTCTGCGGGGGCTGCGGCGGTGCGGGGGACGGGGCCGGCTTGAGGGCGGCGGCCGAGGGCAGGGCCGTCTGGCCGGTGGAGATCTCGAAGGCGGGCTGCCAGGCGGTGGAGAAGTGCCGTACGAGCAGGTCGGTGACCGCCGCGGGCTGTTCGACCGGCACCAGGTGGGAGGCGCCGGGGACGACGGCCAGGCGGGCGTCGGGGATGCCGGCGACCAGGGTGCGCGCCTCGGCGGGACCGGTGACCTGGTCGTCCGAGCCGACGAGGACCAGGGTGGGCACGCCGACCCGCCCGAGCTCGGGCCGGACGTCGAACGAGGCGAGCGCCTCGCAGGCGGCGATGTAGCAGCCGGGGTCGGTGGTGCGCACCATCTGCACGGCCCACTCGGTGATCGCGGGCTGCGCGGCGGCGAAACCCCCGGTGAACCAGCGCTCGGGCGCGGTACGGGCGATGGGGTCGAGGCCGTTCGTGCGGACGATCACGCCTCTCTGCCGGAACTCGTCGGCCGTGCCGAAGCGGGGCGAGGCCGCGATCAGCGCGAGGGACGCGAGCCGCTCGGGGTGGCGCAGGGCCAGCTCGATGCCGACCGCGCCGCCGAGCGCGCAGCCCGCGTAGCCGAAACGCTGCACGCCGAGCCCTTCGAGCGTGACCAGCAGTCGTGTGGTGAGCTCGGTGACCGAGCCCGCCGGGTACGCGGGTGCGCCGCCGTGTCCCGGCAGGTCGAACCGGAAGACACGCCACTGCTTGGTCAGCTCGGGGACTTGGCGGTCCCACATGTGCCATGTGGTACCCAGTGAGGGACCCAGGATCAGGACGGGAGCCTCTTCTGGCCCGTCAAAGCGGTATTGCAGGGTGTTCGACGGTGTCTCACTCACGCCCCAGACCCTCTCACGGCTCACAGACGCCCCTATAACGCGGGGGTGCGGGAAACCGGTCTGACCAGGTTGAAGACCGCGCGGGCTGCGTATCGCTTGAGACATCGGATGACCTCACGGCCACCGCGTCCTCGTCTCCTCCACCGTCGGGTGGGCCGAGGCGCGCGCAGGTGCGGAACAGCTCGGCGTTGCCGAGGCTGGACAGTCGTTCCCGCAGGGCGGGCTCGGCGATGGCCAGGACGGCCTTGAGCTGGTTGATCGCCTGGGTGCGGGCCTTGACCGCGGAGTCCTTGGCAAGTTTGTAGATCCGGGCGCTGTGCACCGGGCCGTCGCCGGATTTCGCCCGGGCTCGGGCACGACCGCGGAGCACGGCTCGCGCGGCGGCCTGAGCGTCGAGCGGGTCCGACTTCCCCAGCAGACGGCGGGCCGACCGATCGGGCCGATTCACTTCGAACACCTGAATCTGCTGAGCGAGCAGGTAACGGGACAGGCCCGCGCCGAAGGCGCCGGTTCCCTCCACACCGGCCCGGCGCACCGTCCCCCGCTTGCGGGCCCAGACGAGCAGCTGACGGTAGCCGGCCGCCGTCGCCGGAAAGGACTCGGTGCCCAGGACCTTCCCCAACGGGGAGACCACGGCGGCGACATGCACCTCTCCGTGCGTGTCCACGCCCAGGACCACCTCGCGCCGAACTGGAGGATCCGTGCTCGAGGAGGTGCTGCGCTGTCTGGTCGTCATGATGGTTCGCCTCCCGCTATGTGAGGTGCAGGGTGGATGGCACCGGCCTGCTCGGGCGGTCTGAACTGTGATGGCGCCTGATCGTCGGCAAGGCCCCTATGGGGACCCGCCCCGTGGCTCGGTGGCAGGCAGCATCCCGCAACGACAGTCGACAGGTCCGTGACTGGACACTTCGGTCAAAGATCTCAGGAGTCAGACCCCGTCCGGGATGGCACTGCACAACCGTCCCATCGATCCCGGTACAGCGGCATGACTCGATCGTTGCCGGATGGCTTCGGCCGAGTCGATGCTCGACTTGATTGCCCAGGTTGACAAGGCGTTGACATTCGTCCACTCCTGACCGGTATTGACGGGGAGGTGTCAAGCGCGGAGGTGGTGACCTCACCGGCTGCGGCTCCTACTCCGTGATCAGACCCCGATGGCCAACTCACCGGAAGGGGACTCCTAGATCTGCTTCGACTACGGATCGACCCACGAAGGCGTCGCACGGGTGAGTTCCAGAGCACAAGGAACGGGATGACCAGGGCCGCGGTGATGAGCGTGAGGGTGAGGTGCAGCCCTAGCCACGTGCTGAGGCCGTCAGCGGCGAGGGCGGCGAAGGGTCGCAGGCTGAAGGCGAGCCACGCTCCGGTGGCGTGGGCCCGTCCTTGGAGTTCATCGCAGGCGAGTTCCTGGCGGACCGCCCTCTGCAGTCCGCCGTGGCACACCGCAGCGCCGGTTCGGATGACCATGCCGATGCCGATGTCCCGGTCGGCGTGTGTTCGGACGGTTCTGCCCCACCGCCACGCAAGGGGATGCACCCAGGTGGTTGTGCCGAACAACGCCCCTGGTGACATGCACGGTGCCATCGCGGATAAGGGTCGCGCTACACGCTGAGGCCATGGGGGCCGCCGTCTCCGTGCCGATCTTGGCCGTGGTCGTCACTGTGGCTGATGGACCACTCCACGTGCTATTTCCCGGAGCCGCATCCGTATCGCCCGTACTCTTCGTGTGTCTACGGCGTCACAGAGCGGGCGCCAAAACCACTGGAGGCGACACCCCGTGCTGATTGCTCAGCGTCCCTCGTTGGCCGAAGAGGTCGTCGACGAGTTCCGCTCCCGGTTCGTGATCGAGCCGCTGGAGCCGGGCTTCGGTTACACCCTCGGCAACTCCCTGCGCCGGACCCTGCTGTCGTCGATCCCGGGTGCGGCGGTCACGTCCATCCGTATCGACGGCGTGCTGCACGAGTTCACCACCGTGCCGGGGGTCAAGGAGGACGTCACCGACCTGATCCTCAACACCAAGCAGCTCGTCGTGAGCAGTGAGCAGGACGAGCCGGTTGTGATGTACCTGCGCAAGCAGGGACCGGGTCTGGTCACCGCCGCCGACATCGCGCCCCCGGCCGGTGTCGAAGTGCACAACCCCGACCTCGTCCTCGCCACACTCAACGGCAAGGGCGAGCTGGAGATGGAGCTGACGGTCGAGCGTGGCCGCGGTTACGTCTCCGCCGTGCAGAACAAGCAGGTCGGCCAGGAGATCGGCCGTATCCCGGTCGACTCCATCTACAGCCCCGTGCTGAAGGTCACGTACAAGGTCGAGGCCACGCGTGTCGAGCAGCGCACCGACTTCGACAAGCTGATCGTCGACGTCGAGACCAAGCAGGCCATGCGCCCGCGTGACGCCATGGCGTCGGCCGGCAAGACCCTGGGCGAGCTGTTCGGTCTGGCCCGCGAGCTCAACATCGACGCCGAGGGCATCGACATGGGCCCGTCCCCCACGGACGCCGCCCTCGCCGCCGACCTCGCCCTGCCGATCGAGGAGCTCGAGCTCACCGTCCGTTCGTACAACTGCCTCAAGCGTGAGGGCGTCCACTCCGTGGGCGAACTCCTCGCGCGCTCCGAGGCCGACCTCATGGACATCCGTAACTTCGGTGCGAAGTCCATCGACGAGGTCAAGGCGAAGCTGGCCGGCCTGGGCCTGGGTCTCAAGGACAGCCCGCCCGGATTCGACCCGACCGCCGCCGCACTCGGTGCGGACGACGACTCGGCCGGGGGTTTCGTGGAGACCGAGCAATACTGAACGCTGCGCTGCGCCGGTCATAGAGACACCTCGCGCACGGGGACAGGAGAATCTCCACGCTCTGTTCACCGCGCGGTGCCAAGGGGCCGTGGCCCCCGCGAGCGTCCCGTCCCCAAGCACGTCGGGTAACCCGGCACGCGTGCCGGGTTCTGTCGCACCGCAGTGCTGGATGGTGGCCCGAGGACGAAGAGTGAGAGCATCCGCGTCATGGATGATGCAGACGGTCACACGGCTCGGTGGTGGGTGGCGTTGCGCCGGACGCCGGTGGCCGTCTGGAACGACGACGTCACGGACTGGGCCGCTGCGCTGACCTACTATGCGGTTCTGGCCCTGTTCCCGTTGCTGCTGGTGATCCTCTCGATTCTGGGTCTGACCATGCCCACGGCCAAGCCGGAGGTCATCGACCGCATGACGCAGGCGGCCCCGGCCGAGTCCCGCGCTCTGCTGCGCAGCACCCTGCGGCAGATGGTCGCACAGCCGACGGCGGCATGGACGCTGATCTTCGTCGGAGGGGCGGGGGCCCTGTGGTCGGGATGCAGCTATCTGAGCGTCTTCCGCCGGGCGTTGTACTCCATGCATCGGATCAGCGCGGCCCGGCCGGTCTGGCGTACCGCTCCGCGCATCATCGCCACGGCCCTCGTCCTGAGCTCCCTGCTTCTGACGTCGACCCTCGCGTTGTTGCTCACCGGCGGCCTGGCCCGGCGTCTGGGTCAGGCTCTGAGTCTGGGTACCGGGCCCCAGACCACCTGGGACACGCTGCGGTGGCCGGTCGTGGCCGCCGTAGCCGTCTCCTTGGTGCTCGTCCTGTACCGGTCAGGACCGGCGTCCTCCCGCCCTGTCCGGAGGATGGCGCCCGGCGGCACACTGGCGGTGGCGCTCCTGCTGACCGTCTCACTCGGATTCGCCGTCTACACCTCCCTGGTCAGCACCTATGACCGTCTGTACGGTTCGCTGGCAGGCGTCGTGGTGTTCCTGGTCTGGCTGTGGCTCTCCAATCTGTCCCTCCTGATCGGCGCTCAGTTCAACGCAGAGCTGACGAAGCCTGCGCACGGGGAATGAGCCGGTCTTCTCGTACCTGCGGCTGACCGCCCGTACCCTTGGGGCCGGTTCGCCGCGGCCGCGTGGGCAGTGGCGGCCTCTGGCCTCTCGCGGCGCGCCGTCCGCCGCCTGGACCGGCAGGGCACCGCACAAGGTCAGCGCGATCAGGGCCAGGGTGGCGAGGGGAGACCACAGGCCGGCCGCGAGCGCGGCGATGCCAGGTTGGTAGCCGGGCATGGAGAAGCAGTCGGCGTCGTGCAGGCACATCACGCGCCACCACCGGTGCCCCTCCTGTTCGGGGTGCGGGTCCGGCGCGGGCCCGGGCGGGCGTCCGCTCACTCAGCCCTGTCGAGTCAGACCACCCATCGAGCATGCGGGGCGGGGGATTTGGGGCCTCGCCGAATCCGACCATCTGCCCGGCCTCAAGACACAGGTCATCGGCCGAACTGTGGCTCCGAGATCTCGAGCTCACCGCCTGGCGCGTTCTGCATGCAGAACGCAGGTCGGGCGATTCGGCTGGGCGGAAAGCCTTCCTCGACGCCTGGACCAGCGCCTGAACGACTGCTCCTCCAGGCAGCCGCGCAGGACATGCGGCGCCCGAGTCGGCACGTGGCGCGCACCCCGGCCTCGTATCCCTACTGCTCCGGTTCGGTGTTGCAGCACCTTGCGAGCAACCCTGGTCGCCGACGAACTGCGACACGTACGGTGAGGCGGCCGAGCCCGGGACAACGCCTGATGTGACCGAGTTCAGGAGGTGCCCGGCCGAGGTGGGCCGCCCCGGACGCATCTCAACGGAGCAGGGCCGCGCAGCCATTGCTGCGCGGCCCTGCTCCTGTGCACCACAGGTCCTGTCGGCGCCCGGCACAAAAGCGGACCCCCTTGTTCGGCCGAAAGGACGGCCCTGCACGGGCCGCAGCAGTCACCGGACGCGGCGGGCGCTATCCCTCGGGCAGAGGCTGCGAGGTCAGGCCGGGTTGATGTTCTCGGCCTGCGGGCCCTTCTGGCCTTGGGGGACGTCGAACGGTGGGGGCCCGAACGGCGTACCGTTCGGGCCCCACTACTGTTTGTCGTCTCCGGTGCCAGCGTGGCATGAACTCTGGTAGGCCGGGTGACTGCGCGGTCCAGGCGTTCCACACGGTGACGGTGGCCGGGCCGTTCGACGAACAGCCGGCCGACAGGTGCATCCGTTCAGAGGCTCTGTGGTGCCATAACATCTACCGGGCACCGGGCTTGGCGCCAGCCCCTCGCATCCCCGGGCCGGAGCCCTGAGCAGCAGCGAGCAGCGAGGAGTCACCGTGACCGTGCGCGGGCCTGACGGAGACGGTGGGCCGACCACTCGTACTCCCGCGAACGGGGGTGGCCGGGGCAAGGCGATAACCCTGGCGGAGACTCTGGCCGCAGCGGAGTCCGCGGCGCCTGTGGAGTCGCTCGACGTGGTCGCGGGCATGCTCAAGGAGCGCCTCGGGGCCGCGTCGGTGTCATTCCTCATCACCGACTTCACCGGTGGCTCGGTCGTACGACTGGGGGCGGCGGGCAGCATCGATACCGATCAACCCGCCCGGCGCATCACGCTGCGGGGCACCCTGTACGACGACGTGATCCGCACCCAGCGGCCGAGCGTGGAGGACAGGGGCGAGGGCGCGCTGGTGCGGATCGTCGCCCCGGTGACCAACCGCGGGGACGCCATCGGGCTCCTCGAACTCTTCCTGCCCGCGGCGCCGGACGCGGAGGTGATGCGGGAGATCGGTGAGACCGCGCACGCCCTGGCATACATCGTCATCGCGAATCGGTCCTACACCGACGTGTACCAGTGGGGCCGCCGGACCACCCCGCTGAGCCTCGCTGCGGAAATCCAGCACCGGCTGCTCCCGGCGTCGCTGGCGTGCGAGGCGGCGCAGTTCGCGGTGGCCGGGGCACTGGAGCCGGCCGACCACGTCGGGGGCGACACCTTCGACTACGTGATCGACCGGGATACAGTCCAGCTTTCCGTCACCGACGCCATGGGTCACGATGTCGACGCCGCGCTGCTGGCCACCCTCTTGGTGGGCGCCCTTCGCCGGGCACGGCGGGCCGGCGCCGACCTCGCCGAACAGGCCCGACAGGCCGACCAGGCCATGCGTGAACACGGCCGCCAGAGCTACGTCACCGGCCAGCTACTGCGCATCAGCCTGACCGACGGCAGGACCGAGTTCATCAACGCCGGCCACCCCTGGCCGCTGCGCATGCGAAACGGCCAGGTGCGGGAGATCACTCCGAAGATCGATATGCCGTTCGGCTTCCAGGTCCCCCACACCTACCGGGTCCAGTCGCTGGACCTGCAGCCGGGCGACCGGCTGGTGATGCTGACCGACGGCATGCTGGAGCGCAACGCCAACAGCCTCGATCTGTCCGACCTGATCGTGGGCACCCGCGCGCTGCATCCCCGCGAGGCCGCCCGCACCCTCATCGCGGCGATCGTCGACGCCAACCACGGCCACCTGCAGGACGACGCGACCGTCATGTGCCTGGACTGGCACGGCGTCGGCCACTCCGAGCGGGACGCCGACACCGGCGCCGACCTCTCCGACGCCTCCGCCCCGTCGCGGACGGGGCGGACCACTCCTGGGCGATGACTCGACGACTGCTCCGACACCCCGCTACGTCCGGTCCCCGGGCGGGCGGCCGTGGGGGCGCTTGCCCGGCTGACCGCGTCACCGGGGGAGGCGCCTGCGGCGGCGGCCCAGGCGCAGGCCGAGGAGGACGAGGTCGGCGACCAGAACCACCACGCCGATGACCAACAGGTAGAACAGGCCCTTCGCCACCACACCGATGATGCCGAGCACGATGGCCACAATGAGCAGCAGGAGGAAGAGAGCCATTGGTGTCACCTCAGGTGGGGGACGTTGGTGAGGGCATCAGCGGCGG
This sequence comes from Streptomyces sp. NPDC002788, assembly GCF_053592115.1. Lineage (NCBI taxonomy): Bacteria > Bacillati > Actinomycetota > Actinomycetes > Kitasatosporales > Streptomycetaceae > Streptomyces > Streptomyces sp. NPDC002788. The sequence goes on from NZ_JBSFVB010000001.1 coordinate 132,864, forward strand.
GCGAGGCGACGTTCGCCGCCCGCACCCGTTCGGTAGGCGAGCTCGTAGTGCGCGAAGACTGTCTTCTCGTCCTCCGCGAGCAGTTCGCCGTCCGTGCCGATCGAGGGCGCTTCCTTGACCTGCTTCTTGTCGTAGGCGACCTTCAGATAACCGGGGCCGACCGTCGCGTCACCCAGGGGGACGAACACCAGCCGGTGCCGGGTCGGCAGGCCGACCGTCACCGTCGCGAACGCGGGCTGGTCTGTGGCCGTGTCGACATAGACCGCCTCCAGGACGCCGATCTTGTGCCGCTCGTGGTCGACCACGTCGTGGCCTCGCCATTCCCTGATGTCCTGCGCCTCGAACACGGAGCCCCCTGTCTCAGGTCAGCTGAAGACCGCTGTCGTCTTTCTCTCGCTCCTCCCTCCTTACCTGCCTACGGACCGTCACACCTGGAGAGCAGCCGACTTTCAGGGCGGACGGCGGCGAGTACGACCTCGTATCCCTGGCCCCTCCACCCGCGTACGCGTGATGCGCCACAGCGAACCATCCCCCCTGATGTCTTCCGCCTCGACTTTCACGCGCGGGGCGATGCCTCGGCGACCGCCCGGTCCGCCGCGGTTCAGCACGCGGCGACGTGGGCCATGAGCGGCGGACCGGAACACTGTCGCGGGGTCAGTAGGTGGCGAGGGAGATGGCGGTGTAGTGCGCTGTGAAGGCCGCCACGGTCAGCGCGTGGAAGACCTCGTGGAAGCCGAACCAGCGGGGAGGGGGCGGAGCCTGCGGGCGGGCAGCCCCGGATGACTCGAGCGGAGATGCGCAGGGCCGCCCAGACGGCGAACCGGCGCTCGTCGCGCAGGAAGACGGAAGGCCACAGCCCGGGTGTGCGTCCGGCCCCCGCGAAGCGGCGGCTGATCGACTGTCCACGGGCCGGCAGAGGCGGTCTGCGGCGCTGGGCGGGTCGCCCGCGCGGCTTAACCAGGTGCGGCAGCCACCGCAGGTCACCGAGACGCTCGACCCGGCTGGGCATCCAACATGCTGGAGAAGCGCGCTTCACCCGGAAACCTGCCCGTCGGCCTGCACCGCCGCCGATCGCGCACGGTCAGCCGGTCGTTCGAACCGGGAAACTCCGCAGCCTCCCGCTGAGGGCTTCATTGGCGCACGATGACCAGGGCGATGTCGTCGCGGGCTCCGCCGGTTCACGCCGAGGCGGGCCGCCGACGACCACGCCGCTGAGCGCGCCGAGCGCCATGCCGACCGGCTTGTAGGCGACTTTCGATGCCTTCACGGCTACCTCCCGCCCCGGCGGCGCAACAGCAGCCAGGCGCCCACCGCCACGCTGCCGGCCACGATCAGCGCAGTGCGGTTGTCACGGGCGGCCTGGACACTCTGCTGGGCTTTGACGCGGACCGGTTCGGGGGCCTTGTCCTGCCACACCTGACCGGCCTGTCCGGCCTTGGCCCTCACCTGCTCGGCGGCTGCGGTGGCCTTGTCCTTGACCGGGTCGGGCAGCTTGTCCTGCACCAGGTGCGCGGCCTCGGCGGCCTTCACCTTGCCCTGCCCGGTCACCTCCGCGGCCTTGGCGCCCGCCTGCTCGGTCAGCACGCCCACCTGCTCCTTCACAGCGGTCGCCTTCTCCTGTGCGCGGGTCTTGACATCCGTCTTGGCGGCCAGTTCCTCGACCGTCTCCCCCAGTTCGTGGCGGGTCTGCTCGACCTGCTCCTGCAACTGTTCGGGGCTCGAGGCGGTGGGCTCGTCGTGGGGCGGCTGGGTCATCGCTGTGCACTCTCCTTGATCTCGGCCACATCGGCCTTGACGCTGTCGATGGTCTGCTCGGGTGCCGGTGGAGCGGCCTGGCTGACCTCCTTCTTGCCCATCAACGCCAGCACGGCGGTGATCACGCCGAGAACGGCGGTGACGATCAGGGCCGCGGCCCACACCGGGAGGGGAACAGCCAAGGCTGCGATGGCGGTGGCGACCAGGGCCTGCAGCGTCAGGAAGCCGACCAGGCCGACCCCGCCGAAAAGGCCCCCGCCCTTGCCGTACCGCTTGCCCTTCTCCTTCATTTCCGCCTGCGCCAGCCGCATCTCCCCGCGCACCAGCTCCGTCAGCTGCTGGGAGGCCCGCTGGACCAGATCGCCCACCGGCTCCTGCGAGCCGCTGGGGCTGCGGTGGGAATCCTGAGTACTCATGTCGGATTGCCGCCTTTCTCAGCTGCCGGTAGTGGTCGCCCCCGATGGAGACGTCGGCCAGTGCCGTTGAACGGCATACGCCCACCTCACCGGGTCCCCGGGTACCCGGATGCGAGTACGCCATCCAGCGGATCTCCGGCCATCGGGGGCTTGTGCCTGTCAGCGCAGCAGTCGGCGTGCCAGGCGGGGAGCACGACGGACCAAGGCCGCCGCGGCCAGACCGGTCGTGGCACCGACCGCGACGTCGGAGGGGTAGTGGGCACCCGTGTGCACGCGTTCGGCGGCCACCAGGACGGCCGGCACCGCACAGACCGCGCCCGCCCACGGCCACACCGCTGCCACGGCGGCACTGAACGCCACTCCCGCGGCGGTGTGCCCGGAAGGGAACGACGAAGAGTCGGGGCGGTCATGGACCTCCTCGTGCGAGATCCACTCCTTGGGCGGTCGACGCCTGTGCCACATGCGCTTGAGGACGCAGTTCGAGGCCAGTTCCGCCACGGCCATGCTCGCCAGGCCGGCGGTCGCGGCCCTGCGTCCCCGCCACCCGGTGGCGGACAGGGTCACGGCGGCGCCCCACCACAGCTTGGTGTGCTCGGCAGTCTCCTCCACTGCGGGCAGGACCCGCCGTACGCAGCCCGACCGCCACGACGCCACCCACCGCGTCATCCGGTGATCACGTTCGCGAAGATCCGCCAGCACTTCCATGAACTGCGACTTCCCGATCTCAGCAGCGCCTAACTCGCCCTCGGCGGACACCTCATTCGAAACGGCGCCGGTCTTCCTCGCTCCACGCACGGGTGTCGCGGGGCGGGACATAGGGCTCTTCGTCCTCGGGCAGACCGCCGGCGACGGCGCGCTGGCGGGCCATCTCCGCGTCGAACTCCAGGCCGAGCAGGATCGCGATGTTGCTGATCCACAGCCACACCAGGAACACGATCACACCGGCGAGGGTGCCGTAGGTCTTGTTGTAGGACGAGAAGCTCGCCACGTAGAACGCGAATCCGGCCGACGCGATCACCCAGATCACCAGGGCCAGGAAACTGCCCGGGGTGACCCACCTGAAGCCGCGGCCCTTCACGTTCGGTGTCGCCCAGAACAGAAGCGCGATCATGATCGTGACCAGCACGACCAGGACCGGCCACTTCGCGATGGACCACACGGTCAGCGCCGTGTCCCCGACGCCCAGAGCTGCACCTGCCTGCTGAGCCAGGCCACCGGTGAACACCACGATCAGCGCGCTGACGACCGCCAGTACCAGCAGCGCCACCGTCACACCCAGGCGAACTGGCAGCACCTTCCACACCGGGCGTCCCTCCGGCGTGTCGTACACGGCGTTGGCGGTACGGATGAAGGCCGCGACGTAGCCGGATGCCGACCACACCGCCACCGCCAGGCCCACGATCGCCATGACCGAGCCGATACCCGCGTTGCCCTGCAGCTGCGTGACGGCATCGCGGATGACGTCACGGGCCGATCCAGGGGTGAGTTTCTGGAGGTTGTCCAGCACCTGCTGCGTCGCCGACGCTCCGGCGATCCCGAGCAGCGAGACGAGCACCAGCAGCGCCGGGAAGAGGGAGAGCACGCCGTAGTAGGTCAGCGCCGCAGCCCGATCGGCCAGCTCATCGTCTTTGAACTCCTTGACGGTGCCCTTCACCACCGCCCGCCAGGAGCGCCCAGGCAGCTGAGTTGGCTCATCCGGGGCTCGCCGCTCCACCTGCTCATCCGGTCCGACCCTCCTCTCACGCCGGGCCTCGGTGTCCCGGCCGGTTGCGTCGTACCGGCCCTGCCTCCGCGTGGTGACGTTCCGTGCCATGACGGGCGGGTATCCGCGCGCCCACCCGGCATGTCCCACGCCCTACATCCGCCCGAATTGGTCAAGTTGGCGAGTTTCATGGTGTTTACGAGGGTTAGCCGGGAGGCCAGCAGAAGGAGTATCGCGGCGATCACCCGCGAGCAGATTCCGACCGTGCTGGACCATCCGGTCTACGACGCCGACGGCAACAAGATCGGCGAGGCCAAGCACGTCTTCCTCGATGACGCCACCGGCCAGCCGGAATTGGTCAGCGTCAAGACCGGCCTGTTCGGCACCAGCGAGTCGTTCGTACCGATCCACGCCGCTCGCATCGTCACGGACCACTTGGAGGTCCACTACGCCAAGGACGAGGTCAAGGACGCCCCGAACGTCGATGTCGACGCCGGGGGCCACCTGTCCGAGGACGAAGAGCACCGACTGTACGAGCACTACGGCATCGACTGGGACGCCGCCTGGCAGCAGGCCAACCAGCCCGGGACCGGCGGCTGGGCCCGCGCCGACGCCGAATCCGCCACCGGCACGGAAGCCACCGATGACGCGATGACCCGCTCCGAAGAGCAGATGCACGTCGGCACCGAACACCAGGAGGTCGGCCGGGCCCGGCTGCGCGAGTACGTCGTCACCGAAGAGGTCCAGCAGACCGTCCCCTTAGGGCCATGGCAGGCCCGGACATCAGTGAAGCGGAGCACGAAGTGACGCTGCACGAGGAGCGGCCTGTCGTGGATCCCAAGGCCGAGCCGGTCGAGCGGGTCCGTCTCACCACCGACGAGCGGACCGAGGAAGAGACCGTCACGGGCCAGGTCCGCAAGGAACAGATCGAGGCCGACGCGAGCGCCCGAGGACAAGCGTCAGCCGTAACGCCGTTCCACATGGGCGCAGGGGCCGGGCCCCAGCAGTCGGCGGTCTCCCGCCCAGCGCCTCCCGCCCAGCCAGACGCTGCCTTAGGGGTCGTGCCGCGGACCGGGGACTGCATCCTCACCACCTCACGCAAACCCCTCCTGGCCTGCCTGAATGTGGTGGATGCCACACTGAAGCGCCACGGTCTGGTGGGTCGTCACCGTCTCGGTACCGCTTCTGCGGGCTATGGACGGGCGGCAAGGCGGCCATTCGTCAACGGCTGCCCTTGTTGCGGGGAAGGCGGCGGGCGAGGAATGCGCCGACGAGCACGACTGCGGCGGCGAGCAGGTACAGCTCGTAGCGGTGGATGGCGGGGTAGAGGGTGTTCAGGTGCTGTCCGGCGAGGTCGCCGAGGCTGACCCAGGCGCCGACCCACAGGGCGGCGCCGAGGGCATTGAAGGCGAGGAAGCGGCGCCAGGGCATCTCGGCCAGCCCGGCGATGATGCCGTTGGCTTGGCGCAGGCCCTCGATGAACCGGGCGACGGTGACGATCTTGCCGCCGTGGCGGGCGAAGAACGCCTCGGCCTTGGCGAGGCGTTCTTCGGTGAGCAGCACGTAGCGGCCCCAGCGGGTGATGAGCCGGTGGCCGCCGCAGCGGCCGATGGTGTAGCCGACGTTGTCGCCGAGGACTGCTGCGAGGAAGGCGATGGCGGCGACCACAACGATGTTGAGCCGTCCCGCGCCGGCGTAGACGGCGGCGGCGAGCATCACGGTCTCGCCGGGAACGGGCAGACCGAAGTCCTCGACGAACACCAGGGCGGCGACGGCCAGGTAGCCGAAGCGGTCGAGGACGGGGGCGAGGTCGGCCAGTACGCCCGGCAGCGGGGGCGGTGCCATCGCGGTGCCTCCTGTGCCGGATTCAGCGGGCGGCGTGAGCGCCCACAGGCGCGGCGGTCAGCACTGGTTGCAGCAGCCCGGTGCGCAGCCGCTCGACGAGCGGGACGGCGACGCGGCCCAGGATGCGGCTGGCCAGGAAGGCGACGGGCATGGCCAGCAGGGCGGCGCCGAGAACGTCGTGGGGGTAGTGGTCGCCGAGGTAGACGCGGGTGAAGCCCTCCAGGAGAGCGAAGGCGGCGGCGATCACCGCGAGGCGCCTCTGAAGCAGCCACAGTGCGGCGACGGTCGCCGCGGCCACGGTGGTGTGGCCGCTGGGGAAGGCGTAGTCGGTTCGGGCGGGGCAGGCGCTGACGAAGTAGTCGTGCGGCAGCGAGTAGCACGGCCGTACCTCGGCGACGACCTTCTTGACGACCTCGGCGACGGTGAAGGAGACCATGACGGCGACGGGGGCGGCCAGAGCGAGGGTCATGGTGGCGCTGTCGCGGCGGCGGGCTTGCCACCAGCCGACCAGCATCAGCACCGCGAACACGCCGAGCCCGGCATTGGTCCACAGACTGAGCGGCGTGTTCAGCCACTTCGTGTCGCGGGCGAGGTCGGTGACGGCGGTGAACAGCGAGCCGTCGATGCCGGAGCCATCGAAGGCGAGCTGGACGGCGGGATGGAGCATCATCATGCGGTATCTCCCGAGATCGAAGGGGCAGCAGGTTCGGGCCGGCAGTCGACCGGGCAGCGCCTACGCGTGCGCGGGTTGGGGCCGTGCCGCGATGCCGGTGGTGCGCCACACCTGGAGGGCATGGCAGAGGGCCTTCCGCCGCCAGCCCTCCTTGCAACGGAGGCGTCGTCCCAGGCCAGACGCGGGCGCAGAGCTGGGACGGCCGGCATCACCCAACGCTTCTGCCAGTGCGAAGGACGCGCCGACGTCAACTACGGAGACCGGACAGTTCGAGGGCGACGACGGACAGCATCAACGGGTGCCGGTCTTGGAGAAGGCGTCGTGCCAGGCGGCCTTCGCGCCGGAGTCGCCGATGCGGTAGACATCGACGACGGCGCCGGCGGCCACCACGACGGACAGCACGGCCGCCGCGACCCTCACGACCGCGCCGCTGCGGGCCCGGTCCGTGGAGTCCTGCGGCGCGGGCGTCCGGCGGGTCGTCCACCACACGGCCGTCGCCAGCAGGAACAGTCCTGCGGCCCACGGCAACAGCCCGTCCCCGAGTTCGGCATGCTTGCGCACCAGCGGATCGCTGTCGACGTGCCGCTCCAGCCACTCGCCGGCCTGCGTGGTCAGGGGCACAGTCACCAGGGTCACGAATGCGAGCACCGGCAGGATCAGACCCAGCCGCCGTGCGGCCCTGGGCCACAGCGCGCTGACGACGAGCACCAGGGCGCTGAGCGGGATGAGGACGACGACGAAGTGGACGAACAGCACGTGCGCGGGCAAGCCGTTGACGAGGCTCATCGGGGTGCTCCTCCAGGAGGCGGCCATGGGGGTGGACGGCACGGTTCCGGGCCGTGTCCGCCGATCGACGCGTCAGCCTGGCACAGTTGTTTCTCAGGTTCTTCTGAGAGCAAGTTGGGACGTATAGTCACAATTTCTGCGAGCGGCCTATTTCACCGTCAGCAACTGCCGCGCCAGCCACGTCCACACCCGCCCACAGTGGAACAGCCAGCCGCGTCGGCGGTGGTGCGGACATGACATGGCAGCCGCGGTCTACAGGGCAGGGCGGCGGCGATGGCGTCGGGTTCAGCCTGCGGGGCCAAGTCATGCGGGGTGCAGGCCCGCCTAGGAGGACGAGGTCACCCGGCAGAGTCTCGAACAATCGCGGCCCCGCATGCTCTGAGTACGTTCTGGAGACGACGGGTCCGCGTCTGCTTTCTTTCGAAGTTCAGAAGAAACTCAGAGGCGCCCGTCCGCCCGGGACCGCCGATGAGGCGCGATGCTGGACGCATCATGGGCACCACACCGAACCACACCTCTCTCCCTCCGCTGCGCAGGCCCGACGGCGGCGCCGTCCGCGTCCTCGCGGTGGACGACGAACCCGACCTCACGGAGGTTCTGGGCGCGGCGCTGCGCTCCGAGGGCTGGGAGGTCCGCATCGCCGACGACGGCGCCACCGCGCTGGAGGCGGCCGACAGCTTCCGCCCCGACGCCGTCGTCCTGGACTGGATGCTGCCCGATATCGACGGCCTTCAGGTGCTGCACGCACTTCGCCGCCGGCTGCCGCAGGTGTGCGTGCTCTTCCTGACCGCGCGTGACGCTGTCGAGGACCGGATCGCGGGGATCACCGCCGGTGGCGACGACTACGTCACCAAGCCCTTCAGCTTGGAGGAGGTGCTGGCCCGGCTGCGGGGACTCATGCGCCGGGCGGGCATGTCGCACGAGGCGGGCGCGCCGCGGCTCGTCGTGGGGGACCTGGTGATGGACGAGGAAGCCCGGGAAGTCACCCGGGCGGGCCGGATCGTGGAGTTGTCCCGCACCGAGTTCGAACTGCTGCGGTTCTTGATGCGCAACCCGCGCCGGGTGCTGTCGAAGAATCAGATCCTCGACCGTGTGTGGTCCTACGACTTCGGGGGCCGGGCCCACGTGGTCGAGCTCTACATCAGCTACCTGCGCAAGAAGATCGACGCCGGGCGGGCGCCGCTGATCCACACGGTGCGCGGTGTGGGCTACGTCCTCAAGCAGGACCGGTCGTGACGGAGCGCCGGCCATACCCACCCGCAGCACTGCGCCACCGACTTGCCGCCCGGCGCGCACGCCGGCCGGTGTCCTTGCGCCTGCGGCTGACCGCAGGGCTCGTGGTGCTGCTGGCAGTGGCCTGCGCGGTCGTCGGCGTCGCGACCGTCGTCGCCCTGGAGACCTTCCTCGTCGGACGCGTCGACCAGCAACTCGCCGCCACCGGCGGCCGGTTCGCGGCCAGCCTCGAGCACGAAAAGCGCCCCGACGCCGACAACGTTCCCGACACCCGCGGCCAGGCCGAGGGGACATTCGGCGCCCGCCTGCTGGCCGGCCACGCAACCCAGGCCGCCGTGGTCAAGGACGACACCGACGCCGCCGTTCACCTGACCCCGGCCGACCGGCACGCCCTGGCCACGCTGCCGCCGGACGGCAAGGGCCGCAGCCTCCACCTGTCCGCGCTGGCCGGTCGCTACCGCCTGGCCGCCGTCCGGGGCGACGACGGCGACATCCTGGTCACCGGACTCCCGCTGCGCCCCGTCGAGGACACCGTGCACCGGCTGGAGATCGTGGAGGCCGCCGTCTTCGGCGCGGCCCTGGCGGCCACCGCCGCCGCGGGCGCCGCCTGGGTGCGCCTGTCCCTCCGGCCCCTGGAGCGGGTGGCCAAAACGGCAACCGAGGTTACGCGCCTGCCCCTGGCCACCGGGGAGGTCGCCATGCCCGCCCCCGTCCCGCACAGCGACACGCACACCGAGGTCGGCCAGGTCGCCACAGCCCTCAACCGCATGCTCGGCCACATCGGTGACGCCCTCGCCCGACGCCACGCCAGCGAGGAACGTCTGCGTCACTTCGCCGCCGACGCCAGCCACGAACTGCGCACCCCCATCGCCACCGTCCGCGCCCACACCGACCTCGCCCTGCGCGACCCCGGCCCCCTGCCCCAGCAGGTACGGCACTCCCTGGAACGCATCGCTGCCACGTCACAGCGGATGACCGGCCTGGTCGACGACCTGCTCCTCCTCGCGCGCCTGGACGCGGGCCGCCCCCTGGCCCGCGAACCCGTAGACCTCACCCGCCTGACCCTCGACGCACTGGACGACGCCCGCGCCCTGTCCACCGACCACCACTGGCTGCTGGACCTGCCCGAGGAACCCGTCATCGTCCAGGGCGACGAACACCGCCTCCACCAGGTCCTGGCCAACCTGCTCGCCAACGCACGCACCCACACCCCGCCCGGCACACGAGTGACGCTGTCCCTCACCACCGACCTCGACCACGCCGAACTCGCCGTCGCCGACGACGGCCCGGGCATTCCCGAAGCCCTCCAGGCGGAGATCTTCCACCGCTTCACCCGGGCCGACCCCGGTCGCTCACGCAGGACCGGCGGCACGGGCCTGGGCCTCGCCATCGTCGAAGCCGTCATCACCGCACACCACGGCACGATCACCGTCACCAGCAGCCCCTGCAGCACCACATTCCTTCTGCGGCTACCGCTCGCAGCGACACCCGACGAGCACCCGGCCCTCGACAAGGACGCGGACCCCTACCCCGCGTAACGCCTCCCGGCCGCCGCCACCACTGGCCTCCGCAGGCGCCCCTTCGCGGCCCCGAGCGTCCGGGGCGGACTTCCGCGGTCCGAGAGTGTTGTCCTCCTACCAGGGGGCACTGGCGAGAGCCCCGACAGCACCCTCGCCGGGAGCGGCAAGAGGTTCTGAGTTCTCTCTGAATGAGCGAGCGAGGGGGAGCGCTCAGAGGCTTTCCAGAAGTTCCGCTGGAAAGGTGGCCGACGCACACGCACCACACGACGCATCACCACGTCGACGCGGCGTCGAGGCACCGCACGGCATCGCGAGTCGACGAGAGGAGCCCCGTGGCCACCACATCCACACACAGCCGCCATACAAGGACGCGCTCCCCTCAGCGCGCCCTGCCCTCCCCCCACACTATTCCCGTCGTGGCCCAGGTATTGGTCCATGCCGGAGCCGCAGCTGTGGTGGGCCTGTGGTGGATCGACACCACCTCCGTGGTCGGCCTCGCCGGATGGCTGACCGACGCCGGCCGGGTCACCGGCCTGCTGGCCGGTTACGCCTGCGCGGTGCTGCTCGCGTTGATGTCTCGCTTTCCCCTGCTGGAGCGGGCCGTCGGCTCGGACCGCCTGGCCCGCTGGCACGCGCTGGGCGGCCGCTACACCATCTCGCTGACGCTCGCCCACACCTTGCTGATCATCCTCGGCTATGCGGCGAGCGCCCACGCAGGCTTCTTCAGTCAGACCACCACGCTCGTCCTCACCTATCCCGACATGCTCAAGGCCACGGCGGGCTTCCTCCTCCTGGTAGCCACCGGCATCATCTCCGCCCGCGCCGCCCGCCGCCGACTGAGCTACGAGACCTGGCACTACCTGCACTTCGCCACCTACCTCGCCATCTTCCTGGCCTTCTTCCACCAGCTCTCCGACGGCGCCGACTTCGTCGCCCACCGCCCCGCCCAGCTCGCCTGGTACGCCCTCTACATCGGCGTGGCTGCGCTGCTGGTGTGGAACCGCTTCCTCACCCCGGTGCTGCGGGCCCTGCGGCACCGGCTGACCGTGACCGAGGTGCGGCCCGAGGCGCCCGGCGTGGTGTCGGTCTTCATGTGCGGCCGTCACCTGGATGAACTGGGTGCCGAGCCCGGTCAGTTCTTCCGCTGGCGTTTCCTCGCCCCCAGGATGTGGTGGACGGCCAACCCCTACTCGCTCTCCGCACCTCCGAACCCGGACTACCTGCGGATCACCGTGAAGGCCGTCGGCGGCCACAGCAAGGCGCTGGCCAGGCTCCGGCCAGGCACCCGGGTGTGGGCCGAGGGGCCCTACGGTGCCTTCACGGCGGCCCGACGCACGGCCCGAAAAGTACTGCTGCTGGGCGGCGGCGCCGGCATCACCCCGCTGCGCGCGCTGTTCGAGACGCTGCCCGGCCAGGTCACCCTGGTCTACCGGGCGCGCCGCCCGGAGGACCTGGCGCTGTGGCAGGAACTCGACGCCATAGCGGCCGATCGCGGCGCAACCGTGCACTACGTGGTCGACGAACCCGCCCAGTACTCCTCGCCACTCACCGCGGGCGGGCTTGCCACCCTCGTGCCCGACATCGCCGAGCGCGACGTCTACCTGTGCGGGCCACCGGGGATGACGGCCGCGGCGATACCAGCCCTGCGCGGGGCCGGGGTACCACGCCGCCGCATCCACCACGAAGCATTCGCGTTCTGACCGGTCCGAGCATCCTGAAAGGAGCAACATCATGGCAGTGCGCCGAGCCGCCCTCCTGACGACATCAACCGTTGCGGGCCTGGTCCTGCTGCTGTCCCTCAAACCGCACCACACCGCCCTGCCGCTACTGGCCGGCTCCGGCGGTGGCGCGGTCCCCTCGCCGACACCGGCCTCCGGCTCCGGCCAGCCGAGCCACTCCAGCCGCCCCAGCGGGTCGAAGAGCGCCGGCACCGGGGGCGGAGCCACCGGCACGTACACCGGTGCCGTCGAGCAGACCCCCTACGGCCCGGTCCAAGTCGCCGTCACCCTCTCCCACGGCAAACTGACCAGCGTCAAAGCACTGCGGACTCCGAGCGCCGCGTCGCGCAGCCAGGCGATCGCCGACTACGCCGTGCCCACCCTGACCCGGGAAGCGCTGGGTGCGCAGAGCGCGCAGATCCAGGCTGTCTCCGGCGCCTCCTACACCAGTGAGGGCTATATGCAGTCACTCCAGAGCGCCCTGGACAAGGCGGGTGCCTGACATACGCGAGATGTACGAAGTGCACAGGGCTTCCACGGGCTCCGGAAAACCCGCGCCGCTGCGTCACGTCGAGCACGCCATGGGAACGGTCTTCTCCTTCGACATCCGTGACACGCCCACGTCCGCCATCCGCCGCGCCCTTGAGCAGGCCGTGGCGTGGCTGCACCGGGTGGACGAGGTCTTCTCCGTCTACCGCCCCGACAGCCAGATCAGCCGCCTGGTCCGCGGCGAGATGAACCTCGCCGACTGCGATCCCGAAGTCGCCGAGGTGCTGCAGCTCTGCGAGAGTGCCGAGCGCATCAGCGGCGGCTGGTTCAGCCGCGCGCCCGGCGGTCGCCTCGACCCCACCGGCATGGTGAAGGGCTGGGCCATCGAACGCGCATCAGAGATTCTGGAGCGGGCCGGGGCGCGCAACACCTGTGTCAACGGTGGCGGCGACATCCAACTGCGCGGCGAGTGCGCCCCCGGCGTGCCATGGCAAGTCGGCATCGTCAACCCCCTGCAACCCCGCGACCTCTGCACTATCGTCACCGGCCGGGACCTCGCCATCGCGACCTCCGGTGCAGCCGAGCGCGGCGCCCACATCCTCAACCCGCACACCGGTAGCCCGGCGGCCTGCGGACTGCTCTCGATCACCCTGGTCGGCCGCCACCTCACCGACATCGACGCCTACGCAACGGCTGCCTTCGCCATGGGCCCGAGCGCACGCAGATGGATCGAATCCCTGCCCGGTGTCGATGCCTTCGCCGTCACCTCGGGCGCCCGCGCATGGTGGAGGACCTCCGGCTTCCCGGACAAGGCCCCCTCCCAGCGTGGCTCGGCCGAGGGGGCCCCGGACCGCATGCTCCACACCCGGAGTGACACCGATTCTCACCGACATTGATCACGACGAAGCAATCGCGGGTGGCTCCCGAGTGGTGGGTTACCCGATCAACGACGAGGTGGAGAGGGTGCTCGGGTCGGCCGAGGCGGTCGGCGAGCCCGCCACGGTCACGTTCATGTTCCGAGATCATCGACGGCATCCCTGTCCAGATGGAGTTCGGCTGGTGAGCCGCCAGCAGCTCCTGCGACGAAGCTGACCCTCGTCCTGTTCATCAGGCTCGGCCGGACGGCCGTAGGCGCTCAGGAGTCCTTCAATGCGCTGGTTGTTGATGGACTGCCGGTCATACAGACACTTCGCGTACCGGCTCAGCAGGACCTCGACGCTATTGCCGGCCCGCTGGGCGACCTCGGCCGGGTCGGCGCCCGCGCACAGCCAGGTGGGTCGTCACCGCTTCGGCCGGGCAGCACTGATCCGCATCGAACGGATGACCACGGATGCACAACAGGCGTTCGATGCGTCAGTTGTTGAGGGACTACCGGCCGCAGGGACACTTCGAAGACCGGGGCCCAGGTGATCTCCCCGTCATCGACCCGACCTGTCTTGGAGCACGCACCCGGTCACAGCCACAGGCGTCCCCCTTTCAGGCAGGCCCTCCATCACGCGGAGCACCTGAGAACTGGGCCTGCGTGACGCACCGGCCGCCGCGGCCACGCGGGCAGCATCGGACTGCTTTCCCCCACCCAGGAACGGGTGGGGGAACCTCGAACTACACATGCATGGATCGCCATATGTTAATGTCGCCATGCACGGCCTGCCGGAGCACGAGCCACGGGCGACCCAAGAGCACAACCAGGAGCATCAGATGACCACCGCCACTGAACACCGCACGCACGACAGCCACACGCACGCCCACGGCGAGGGTTGCGGCCACGTCGCCATCCCGCACGGTGACCACACCGACTACGCGCACGACGGTCACATCCACCGCGTCCACGAGGACCACGTCGACGAGTGCGCGAACACCGGCCACGCCAGCCACGAGGGCCACACTCACCAGCACGGCGAGGGCTGTGGCCACGTCGCCGTACCGCACGAGGACCACGTCGATTACGTGCACGACGGTCACCGCCACGCCGCCCACGATGGACACTGGGACGATCACTGAGCCGAGTTCACCCTTGGCAAACGGAACGTCAACCGAAAATCATTGCCACATGCTAATGTGTGCATATGGCAACGACTCCGCCCGCCCCGACAGCCGTGACCGACGAGCCACTGCGGGACCTGCAGGCAGCCAGTGACCTCCTGAAGGCGCTGGCGTCCCCGGTCCGCGTCGGCATCGTGCGCGAGCTGTCCCAGGGTGGAAAGTACGTCCACGAACTGGTCACAGCACTCGGCGTGAGCCAGCCGCTGGTCTCCCAGCACCTGCGGGTGCTGCGCAACTCCCGGATCGTGACGACCCGGCGCCAGGCCCGCGAGATCCAGTACGGCCTCACCGACGACCATGTCGCCCACATCGTGCTGGATGCCATCCGGCACGCACAGGAGTAGCCCGGCGGCGTCGCGACACGACGGCGCCGGGCATCTCTTGTTAATGGAATCCATTTCCATATACCGTCGTCCCACTCGTGAGAGCCGGGGAGGCGGTCATGACGCAGCGCGGTGCAGACCTGGGCACGGTCCAGGAAACCCTTCTGATCCCGCTCTACGGCCGGGCGGTGGAGAGCCGCAAGAAGGACGCGATCCTCACCGACCCGCGCGCCGAGGAGATCGTCGCGGCGATCGACTACGACTTCGCCCGCTTCGACAATCTGCCCAGCCTGACCGGTGCGGTCCTGCGCACCAGCTTGTTCGACCGCTGGGTGACCGACTTCCTCGCCGCCCACCCCGCCGGCACCGTGGTGGAACTCGGCACGGGCCTCAACACCCGCTATGAGCGCACCGACAGCGGCCGGGCCCGCTGGTTCGAGCTCGATCTGCCCGACGTGACGAGGTGCGCCGCGCCTTCTTCTCCGACACGTCACGCCGCACGATGATCGCCGCGTCGGTCACGGAAGAGGCGTGGGCGGAGACCGTCGCCGCGGACTCCGGCGGCCCGTACTTCTTCGCCGCGGAAGCCGTACTGCCGTTCCTCACCGAGGCGGACGTCCACCACGTCATCGACCTGCTGGCCGGTCACTTCTTGCGAGACGACATGGCAGTCGAACCTGGCGGTCTCTTCCCGGATCAGTTCGTCGCCGCGCCAGGTCCGGTAGGTCATCATCCAGCGGATCAGGTCCTCACTCTGGACTTCTGCGCGCGCAAGGGTGTCGTAGCGGTGCCGTCCCAGCGTGCTTCCAAGGATCACGGACGGCGGGACGGCGGTCGCTGCCTGGGGGTGCTGCGACTCCATGATCAGCAGGCCGCCGGGGCGGAGCGCCCCGGACCACTTGCGCCAGAGCCGGACCCGCTGCTCCGGCGAGAAGTGCATGACCATGTTGAACAGCACCACGGCGTCCAGCGGTAGGTCCACCTCTGCTTCCAGCGCGCCCTCGGGCAGTACGGTCACTGTGTCCGCGGCTGCCGCTATGCGGGACAGCCGCGTCACCAGGGCGGCGCGCATGATGCGCGTCGGCTCGATCGCGAAGATCTCACCGCCCGGCCCGAGCAACTCCAGGAGTGCCTCGGTGAAGACCCCCTGCCGGCGCCGATCTCTGCAACCGCGCGAGCCCCGGACACCAGCCGCCTCAGGGCGTCCGTGAGCGAAACCCGTACCGCCTCGGGGAAAATCACGTCGTAGTAGGGGGCATCGGCCCCTGACACGGGCTCACGGCAGCAGGTGCCGTGATGCGTCGACTGTGGTCCTCCGTCCCCTTCAGGCAAGCACTGGGGCTCTGCGGGGTTGGCGGGTGGAGGGGCGGGGCACAGGGGTTGGGTAGGCACGGGCACCGGCATGGACGATTCAGAGACCAGGGTGACCCTGATGATCACGGTGATTGCCAGCGCCGCAGCCGTCCGTTCCACAACAGCCGTTGCCGACGCACGCGCTACGGCACGGGCCTTCCTCGAAGCTTTGCAGCAGCCGGCCGTGCCCTGACGCGGCGGGCACGGTGGTCTGGGTCGTGTCCGAGCTCGTCACCAATGCCCTGCGCCACGGTGGGGGTTCACGATCCCAGCCGGCATGTGCCGCGCATGCGCACCCCTGACCTGAACGGCGGCACCGGGGGCTTCGGCTGGCCCATGGTCACCCGCCTCGCCCACGCCACGGCGGTCACCCGCGGGGCCTCCGGCGGCAAAACCGTGAGCGCCTGCCTTGCCCGGTAGCGTCACCGCTCAAGCAGCCGGATGGCCGGCGAACATGGTCCGCCTCATGCCGCAGCCTGACGAGCTGCTGGTGGACGTCGCCGCCCTGGTGGAGTCCGGCCAGAGCAACCAGATGTCCCTGACCGTGGCCACCGGTGGCGCTGTCATCACCGGCCGCCTGGCTGCCGAAGCGGTGTGGAGGCAGAGGGTGTCGGATGTGCTGAGGGATTCCGCTCGCTTGGGCGAGTTCGCCCGCCGTCTTCGACGCCCCCGTGAAGGAGGACGGGCCGCCCACGCATCTGCACTTCCATGCCGCCCGGATCCTGCAGGGCAACGGCGACGGGAACCCGCTGCACGCGGTGTGGGCCCGACCGGCGAACCGGTCGGGCCCACACTGCTGGTCAGGTGGCTCGTGTCTGTTTACCCGGTCAGACCGTGACGGGGGTGCCGAGCATCGCGGAAGCGTGCTGCATCGGACTGAGAATGCCCAGGGGCGCTGCCTTGGGAACGGCGCGGCAGGTGAAGCCGAGCTGAGCCATGGCCCGCAGGACTTCGGCGGCGCTGAAGTCACGGCGGTCCTGGCGCGTGATGACCTGGCCGACCTGCTTGACGGGGTAGTGGCGGCGGCCGATGATCACCGATTCGCCGGTGACCGGTTCGGGCTTGACACCCTTCATCGATTCCAGCACGCCGACCTTGGTGAGCTCGAAGGGGAAGCGGGCGATGACGCAGCGCATGTGGCCTCACAGAGAGAAGGAAAGAACGGTCCGGCCAGGGGCGAGGTGTTTCAGCGGGAGAGGGCGAGGATGCCCAGGGCGCTGCCTTGGTCGTCGACCACCGGCAGGACACCGAGCCGACGGGTGCGCATCGCGTGCTCGGCTTCGGCCATCGTGGTCGCGGGTGAGGCGAACGAGCCGTGGTCGCCGAGGATGTCGCGCAGGCGGACACGGTCCGTGTAGTCGGAGCTGTCGCGGACGGCGGCGAGTTCGGTACGGGTGACCAGGCCGGTGCACTGGCCGTCCTGGTCGCAGACGACCAGTCGGACCATGCGGGCGGCGGCCATGACGGCCAGCGCCACCTCGACGCTCATGTCGTCACAGACCTGCGGTCCGGCCGCGTCCATGACCTCCACCGCCGTCCTGTGCGCGGGGTCGGCGTCCGCCGGGCGGGGCTGCGTCTGAACCAGCGTCACAAGGTGCCTCCTGCAGAGATGGGCCGGCTTCCTGATCACGAAAGTTCTAGGCCACCGCGCCGAAGCCGGACTGGCGTACGGGGGTGCGCCTGGTCGCCGAGGTGGGGCGGCGTCGGCCTCGGGAGGTGGCGCTGCGCTTGGGGCGTTCGACCACCGGTGCGGTGATGACGACCGGGATGCCGGACGGGGCCTGGGCTCCGGTGATCCGGTTCAGGGCCTCGTCGCCCGAGCGGATCTGGGTGGTCTGCGGCCGGATTCCGGCGTCCGACATCAGACGGACCATGCCGCGGCGCTGGTTCGGCGTGACCAGGGTGACGACGCTGCCGGACTCGCCGGCGCGGGCGGTACGGCCGCCGCGGTGGAGGTAGTCCTTGTGGTCGGTCGGCGGATCGACGTTGACGACCAGGTCGAGGTTGTCGACGTGGATGCCGCGCGCCGCGACGTTGGTCGCCACCAGCACGGTGACGTGCCCCGTCTTGAACTGCGCCAGCGTGCGGGTGCGCTGGGGCTGCGACTTGCCGCCGTGCAGCGCGGCGGCCCGTACCCCGCTGTTGAGCAGGTCCTGGGTCAGCCGGTCGACGGCGTGCTTCGTGTCCAAGAACATGATCACGCGTCCGTCGCGGGCGGCGATCTCGGTCGTGGCGGCGTGCTTGTCGGCGCCGTGGACGTGCAGGACGTGGTGCTCCATCGTCGTGACCGCACCTGCCGAGGGGTCGACCGAATGCACGACGGGGTCGGTCAGGTAGCGGCGCACCAGCAGGTCGACGTTGCGGTCCAGGGTGGCGGAGAAGAGCATTCGCTGCCCCTCGGGGCGGACCTGGTCGAGCAGCGCGGTGACCTGCGGCATGAAGCCCATGTCGGCCATCTGGTCGGCCTCGTCCAGCACGGTGATGCCCACGTGGTTCAGCCGGCAGTCGCCGCGGTCGATGAGGTCCTTGAGCCGCCCCGGCGTCGCGACGACGACCTCGGCTCCGCCACGCAGCGCGCCGGCCTGCCTGCCGATCGACATGCCGCCCACCACCGTGGCCAGCCGCAGCCGCACGGAGCGGGCGTACGGGGTCAGCGCGTCGGTCACCTGCTGTGCCAGCTCACGCGTCGGTACGAGGATCAGCCCCAGCGGCTGGCGGGGCTCAGCACGCTGACCAGCGGTGCGGGCGAGCAGAGCGAGGCCGAAGGCGAGCGTCTTGCCCGAACCCGTGCGTCCGCGGCCCAGCACGTCACGGCCCGCCAGCGAGTTCGGCAGCGTCGCGCCCTGGATCGGGAACGGCACGGTCACACCCTGCATGCCGAGTTCGGCCAGCAGCTGCTCGGGCATGTCGAGATCGGCGAAGCCCTCAACGGCCGGCAGCGCGGGGGTGATCGTCCTGGGCAGCGCGAACTCACCCTGCACTCCGGCGGGCCGACGGCCGTAACCGCCGGAGCGGACGGGCCCGCCGGTACGACGCGGCGTTTGCGAGCCGTAACCGCCGCCCCTTCCGGCGTCACGGCCGTCACGGGAGCGGGCGGGGCGGTCGTTCGTGTACGTGCGGTTCATGCGGAACCTTCCTCGATGTGGCACATATCAAGGAATTCCCGCCGCGATGAATGGCATGGAGAATTACAAGTATGGACCGGTGGCAAAAGAAAGCAGATCTGGCCGGCGGAAACATCCGTGGGCGCAGGTGCTGAAATGGGTGACGCGTTGGGGACCTTGCGATCCGGGCGCCGGCTGCGGTGCAGCGCTTCAGGATGCGTCTGCGTCCTGAAGGGAGGAACCGCTTGTGGTGGTACTGCGGATTCCTCCGGGGCGTCCCGCGGGTGAAAGCCGCTGCGGGATACGCGTGCAGCTGGGGCCCGCACCCCGAAGGATGCGGGCCCCAGCTACGGATTGCGCGTGAGCGTCAGGCCGGAACGATGTTCTCGGCCGTCGGGCCCTTCTGGCCCTGCGCGATGTCGAAGTTCACCTTCTGGCCCTCGAGCAGCTCACGGAAGCCCTGCGCGGCAATGTTCGAGTAGTGGGCGAACACGTCGGCGCCGCCACCGTCCTGCTCGATGAAGCCGAAACCCTTTTCCGCGTTGAACCACTTTACGGTACCAGCAGCCATGTCATATCTCCTTTGGGGCAATGCATCGGCGTCCGCACTGTGCGGACGCCGTGTCGCCGCGATGATTACCCCGCCCGGAAATGACCGGAAATACAAAAGTGCTCCCGACCGGCAGAAGCCTGGTGGGGCACTTGAAGTGTGGGAACCACAACTGCAACTGAGATAGACAGTAGCACGCCGGAGCGGCCCGCGTGCGGTGGATAATTCCACTCTGCTCTTCGCGGCAAAAACTCCCGCCGCGCGACCCCCCAAAATCTGACCCCTCGGGAACAGATATTAAGCTCTTTTCAACCTCAGCAGGGCTGTTGACGCGTGGCTCGCTCCTGGTTGATCCGGGCGGAGACTGTGGGGGCAAGATGACCTCCGTGCCCACCATCGTTGTTGAGATCCACGTCCCGTTGCTGCCGACGCCCGGCCTGCCGGACGGCTCCTACCCGTTTCCCTGGATCGAGGAGGCCGAGGACTTCCTGTCCGATCTCGAAGACCAAGGTGACGTGGAAGTCTTCGATGAGGGAGAGGAGGACGGGGACGTCTACGTCTTCTTCATCACCGGAGCCGGTGAAGGGGATCTTCTGGCGGTGGCGTCCCGCGTGGCCACCCTTCCTGGCATCCCTGCGGGAACCGTCGCGGTCGTCAGTAACGACGAGGCCGAGGAGTTCGGTCTGGGGCCACGGGTGGCACTTCCGCTGCCTGCACTCTGAGCCTCGATCTTTCTTGACGGTCCGCCGACGGAGTCGGTGGGCCGTTTCGCTTTCGGTGGCTGATGCCGGGCAGGCCGTGGGCCCGGGTGTCGCGTCGGGTGGGCGCCGGGTTCCACTGCTCCGGGTGGGGTGGTGCTACTCGCAGGGGTAGGGAAGCTGCTGGTCAGCCGGGGTTCGGCAGGAGTGCGAGCCGTGCGAGGGCGTCTGTGATCTCCCGGGTCCAGGGCCAGTGGGCCGCGAGGCGGAGGACGCGGCGCCGGCCGGTGGTGACGAGCTGGGCGGCTGCGGAGAACAGGCGGAAGCGGAGGCGGCGGGGTTCCCAGAGCCGGGTCTGGCCGGTCAGGGCGAGCATGGGCATCCAGGCCAGCAGGTCGAGAGCGATCTGGACGATCTCCAGCCAGACCTTGTTCTGTGCGGTGTCGTGCAGGGGCAGGTTCCGCAGGCCCGTCGCGCGGGCAGCACGGATGCGGTCCTCGGCCCGGGCCCGCAGCCGGTGACGGAGCTCGAGTTCGGCGATGGGACGGCCGGCGGTGTTGGTAGCAAAGCAGGTGATCCGCATGCCGTCCGCATCCGTGATCCTCAACTGGGCCCCGGGATGCGGCCGTTCCTTGCGGACGGTCAGCCGCATGCCCTTCGGCCAGCCCTCAAGCAGGTCGCCGGTGAGTTCGGCGACCCAGGCCCCCGTCGCGGACCTCGCCGCCGGTCTCGACGGCCGGTGTCCATGCCGATGCCGGGATCTTCAGGACGTGCTGGTGAATGGCCTCGGTGATCACCATGCCGACCGAGTAGGACAGCCAGCGCCCGCGCTGGGCGAGCCAGGCGACGAACTCGTGGGTGCCGCCCGCGGAATCGCAGCGGATCAAGGTCTGCCGCCCGCGCCGGTACTTCGTGGGCAGCTGAGCGAGGGCGAGGCGGGCGGCCTCGATGTGGTCGGCGGCCGTGTTCGAGCCCGCGTTGCCCGCCCTCAGAAGGGAGGCGACAGGTTCACCGGTGCCACCGGGGCCGTGGTCGACGAAGCCCATCAGCGGGTGGTGACCGGAGGTCTTCTTCCAGGTCGGGGCGGCGTCCTGCTTGTCCGAGTGGGCGATGACCAGCACTCCGTCCAGATCCACGGTGACCTGCCCACCGGCGTCCGGAGCCCGGTCGCGGGCCAACGTCCAGACCCGGCAGCGGACTTCGGACCGGGCTGTGCGGATGGCGGTCAGTGCCTTCTCGCCCGAGGCGGCAAGGGTGTCGATCAGGCGGGAGACCGTCGGGTCGGAGGCGACCGGCCCGAACACGGCCGGCTCGACCCGAAGCATGCCCACATCCGCCAGGCAGTCCCCGCCCAGCGCGACCGCCAGCGCCGCATCCAGCAGGACCTTGCCCGGATCATGCACCGCCCGCGACTTGCTGCCACGGCGCCAACGCCACCGATATCGCCCTGTCCAGGCCGGTCTTGCGGATCGTCTCCACCAGCAGCACACCGCCGGCCTGGGAGACCACCCCGCGACCACCACCTTCGGTACGGACACACGGGTAGGACCCGATACGCTTCTTCACCTGGGGGGTGCTTCTTTCACGCCCCTCTCGCTACGACAGGCCCGGCACTGCCGGAACCCTCGGGGGCCCAGGCACGTGTTCTCTGGCGTGTGCTCGTGACCGTGTCGACAGTGGGTCCTGCGGGAGCGTGCCCTCCCCAACTCCCGGCGTCGAAAAGTCCTTTTCCTCGTCACCGCTTCCAGGTGAGGCGGGTTGCAGCATCGCGTGTGGCGAGGTCCCCGTGGCTCGCGTGACTCACCTGTGAGCCTTCCGGAATCTCCCCAACCAGCAGCTTGAACACCACACAGTGAACGAGTTGCGTCTTCCCTCGGTATGCAACAGCGCCGTAGCCGGACGGGCCCTCCCGATTACCGCTACCGGTCCACAGCCGGCAGCCGGACTCCGCGTCCACATCGATCTTGCACTCCTTTGACGGACCGGTTGGACGGTCCTGCATTCCGGCCGCACCGTCTGGTGCGACCAGGGGGTGGCGGTGGTCGGGGTGCCGGTGCGGGTGACGAAGCACCACCAGCTCCACGGAGCCGTGGAACGACAAGTCGGTGTCGAACGGTTCAGCACCGCTGTCTCGCTGCTCGGCAACGCAACCGGTCAGGTGCACCCCGCTCCCCCCATGACCCCGGTTCGGCGGCGACCGCGGCGCCGTGTCGGGGGGGACGCTCATCAGCCGGCGCACCGCCTTTTTTTCAGTGCTGGTCAGGGCCTACTGAACAACTCCCCGGCCTTGCAGAGTCGGTGCGGGCCGGTGGCAAACCCCCCGCCACCGGCCCTCCGGCAGGCGGCCCCGGGCCCCATGCCCCCTTCGGTGACTCGGGGCCGCCTTCCACTCGCGTACGCGGCTGCGTGCGGACCATGCACCGACGACGAGGAAAGGGACTTTCCTTTGCGGAACAAGCGCCGACGGACCGGCGGGAGACCGCGCGGGCACGGCAGGACGGTGTGCGGCATCGCCGCCGTGCTGGCCCTGGCCGGCCTCACCGCGACCGCGACGGTCACCTCCGCCGCACCGATCAGGCCGGCCGGCCCGTCCACCGTGTCCCCGGGCGGCCTGACCAAGCCGGCCGCGCGGGTGACGCTGCTGACCGGCGACACCGTCCGCGTGGACGGCAACGGCCGGGTGGTCGAGGTGCGGCCGGGCAAGGGCCGTAGCGGCGTCGGGTACTCGGTACGGCGCTTCGCCGGCCACACCTACGTCGTTCCGCTCGACGCGACGAGGCTGCTGGGCAGCGGCAGGCTGGACCGCCGTCTGTTCGACGTCACGGAACTGGTCAAGGACGGTTACGACGACGCGCATCGGCGGCAGGTGCCGCTGATCGTCTCCTACAAGGGCTCCAGCCATGCGCAGAAGGGGGCCAGGGAAGCCCTCCTGGCCGCTGAGGCGGATGTGACACACCGTCTGTCGGCCGTCCACGGCGACGCGCTGACCGCCGACAAGCCGGACGCGGGCAAGGTGTGGCAGGCGCTGACCGACTCCACCGGTGGCCGCTCCGCCGTGACCGCTGCCCCCGGTGTCGACCGGGTGTGGCTGGACGGGCGGGTCAGGATCAGCGCGCGGGACGCCGATGCTCCCGACCCGCGTGGAGGGGTCGCGCAGATCGGTGCCCCGACAGCCTGGAAGGCGGGCTACGACGGCAAGGGCGTCAAGGTCGCCGTCCTGGACACCGGCATCGACGCCACCCACCCGGACGTCAAGGGCAAGATCCTCAAGGCCAAGGACTTCAGCGGCTCCGGCTCCACCGACGACAGGCAGGGCCACGGCACCCACGTCGCCTCCACCATCGTGGGCTCCGGCGCGAAGAGCGGCGGGAAGTACAAGGGGGTGGCTCCCGGCGCGGAGTTGCTGGCCGGAAAGGTACTGGACGACACCGGCTTCGGTGACGACTCGGACATCATCGCCGGTATGCAGTGGGCCGTGGCGCAGGGCGCCAAGGTCGTCAACATGAGCCTCGGCAACGTCGACACCCCGGGCGTCGACCCCATGGAGAAGGCCGTCAACGACCTGTCGGCCTCCTCCGGCACCCTCTTCGTGATCGCCGCCGGCAACTCCGGCCCCTCGGACACCACCGTCGGCTCCCCTGGATCGGCGGCGGCCGCCCTGACGGTGGCCGCCGTCGACCGCGACGACGAGGTCGCCTCCTGGTCCAGCCGCGGTCCCACCGCCGACGGCCGCCTCAAGCCGGACATCGCCGCGCCCGGCGTCGACGTCATCGCCGCGAAGGCCGCTCACGGCACCGAGGGCAACGACGAGGCACCCGGCTATGTGTCGATGTCCGGCACCTCGATGGCCACCCCGCACACCGCGGGCGCCGCCGCCATCCTGGCCCAGGAGCACCCCGGCTGGACCGGCGAGCGGCTCAAGTCCGCCCTCACGGCCTCGGCCAGGACGCTGAGCGGCGTGACTCCGTACGGCGTCGGCGTCGGCCGGGCCGACCTGACCCGGGCGATCGACACCACTGTCAGCAGCGAGCCGTCCTCGGTCGACTTCGGCACCCCGGACCCCTGGCCGCACCACGACGACACGCCCGTCACCAGGACTCTCACCTACCGCAACGACGGCAACCGGCCGGTCACCCTGGACCTGGACATCACCGCGACCGGCCCCGACGGCAGGGCAGCGCCCACCGGCATGGTCACCGTCTCCCCCGCCCGGCTGACCGTCCCGGCAGGGAGCACCGCGCGGGCGACGGTCACGGCGGACACCCGGCTCGGCAGCGCCGACGGCGTCTACTCCGGCGCGGTCACCGCGAGCGGTGACGGACAGAGCGTCCGCACCGCCGTGGCGGTCGACCGTGCGGTGGAGGCGCACACGCTGACCCTGGTCACCACCCGCCGGGACGGCAAGCGCGACAACGAGCCCGACGTCACCGTGGCGGGCCTGGACACGGGCAAGCAGTTCACGCCCTACGACGACGGAAAGGCGCGCAGCGGCACGGTCACCCTGCGGCTGCCCCGAGGGCGCTACGCGATCAGCGCCATGACCACCACCCCGGCAGGCCGGTCCGCCCAGTTGGTCGCTCCCCACCTCGTGCTCGACCACGACACCACCGTCGCCCTCGACGGGCGCAAGGCCAAGCCGGTGAAGGTGACCGCTCCGGACCGCCGGGCCACCCTCCGCGACGGCCAGGCCGCCTTCGCCGCCCGCGGAGCCAAGCCGGCCTACGACCTCGCCATCGGCACCGACCTCGACGCGACGACCTTCCTCGGTCAGGTCGGCCCGAACGCCCCCGCGGGCTCCTTCATCGCCCAGGCCGGCGGCATCTGGCAGCGCACCGCGACCTCCCCGGCGTACAACCTGGTGACCACGCGCACCGGCGGCTTCTTCGACGGCCTCACCCGCACCTTCGCCTCCACCCGGGGCATGGCCAGGGTGAACACCTCCGTCGCCACGGCCCTGGCCAAGGCGCAGACCGCGCAGAACAACGCGTGGACCACGCCGGGCTGGCCGGCGCTCGACCAGGCCATGTTCGCCCTCGAAGGGCCCCTGCGGGCGGCGCCTACCGCGAAGATCGTGCAGTTCCTGTCGACCGGCCACGGCGTGCGCTGGATCCTCGGCGCCCGGACACAGAACGGTACGGACGGGGAAGGTATGACCTCCTTCACCACTTCGCGCCGCTTCGCGCCGGACCGTACGTACCGGGTCACTCTGGACGGCGGTGTCCACGGCCCGATCGTGACACCGACGAAGGTGGTGGGCGGTCTGCGGATCGGGCGGTACTACGCGCTGTGCGTGCCCATGTTCTCGGACGGGCCCGGCAACTTCTCGTACTCCGCTCAGACCACGGTCCACACCCGGCTCACGTCCGGCAGCAAGGTCATAGGCGACTTCACCGAGGACACCTGCCCGAACACCTACTCCAACCTGCGGGCCGGGACGGCGCGCTACAAACTGTCCATCACCGCCGTCCGCGGCAAGGGCTACAAGGTCAGTGACCACGTCGAGGGCGTGTGGACGTTCACCTCGGCGAACACGCCCGAGACCCGCGCGGTCGCCTGGCCGCTGTCCGTCGTCCGTTTCCATCCCGAGCTGAGCCTGACCGGCACCGCCGGGGCGGGCGCCCGGATCACCGTCCCGTTGTCCCTGCAGGGCCCGGCTGCGGCCAAGGGGCACCTGAAGTCGCTGACCGCGAAGACGTCGTACGACGGCGGGCGCACCTGGAAGCCGGTCACCGTGCACAGCGCGGCGAGCGGCAAGCCTTACCTGATCATCACCAACCCGAGGAAGCCCGGCACCGTCTCCTTCAGGGCGGCCCTCGCCGACACCGCCGGCAACACATACACCGGCACGATCCGCAACGCCTACCGAACCGTCCGATAACGGAAGGCACCGCCGGCGGTGGTGAACCGGCTCCGCCCGGCCGCCACCGCCGCACCATCACCACCACCAAAAATCCCTTACAGCTATCGACTACGACCACGTCGGCTGGAGCGACGGCAAGGTCGGCATGTGGATGGTGCGCAACAACCACGAGAAGGCATCCGGCGGCCCGTTCTACCGCTCGCTGATGCGCCACGACTACGAGGACGGCGCGGGGCTGTACGAGATCCTCTACTACGGCGAGAACCAGACCGAGCCGATGCGTTTCGGCCTCCAGGGGCCCTACGTCCTCGCCTTCACCGACGGCGGAGCGCCCGCCCGCTCGCTCACCCACGACATCATGGACACGTCGTGGGTCGACGGTCTGGGCCTGGCCGGCTGGGTCGGCCGCGGCGGTCGCGGGCGGGTCGCCGGCGTCGGCATCAGCGGCCGCGGCGACGGCCACGCCTACACCGTGGGCTTCTCGAACCCCGCCGCCCAGTACTGGGCGAAGGCCGACGCGGCCACCGGGCACTTCGTCTCCCCGTACATGCTCACGGGCACCTACTAGCTCACCGTCTACAAGGACGAACTCGCCGTCCACACCACGTCCGTCACCGTCGCGGCCGGGAAGACGACGGCTCTGCACACGCTGAAGATCACCGCCGACCCGAGCCGGAACACCGCGATCTGGCGCATCGGCGACTGGACCGGCACCCCCGCCGGCTTCAAGAACGCGTCCCTGATGACCACCATGCACCCGTCCGACGCACGCGCGGGGCCCTGGACCACGGGCGTCCACACCGTGGGCTCCTCGTCCCCGGCGGACTTCCCGTGCTACCAGTGGGCGGGCGTCAACAACGGGCTGAAGATCCGCTTCAGGCTGACGCGGCAGCAGCTCGCCTCCGGCCACACCCTGAACATCGGCATCACCACCGCGTTCGCGAACGGCAGGCCCCGGATCAGGGTCAACGACTGGGTCTCGGCCATACCGGCACCCGCCAAGGAACCGACGACCCGCTCCCTGACCGTGGGCTCCTACCGCGGCAACAACCACACCTACCGCTACGCCATCCCGGCGAGCGCCTGGATCAAGTCCGCCACCGCTGATCAGGAGTTGACGATCGACATCGTCAGCGGCTCGGGCGGCACGGCCTACCTCAGCCCCGGGGTGTCGTACGACGCCATCGAGCTGGTGCCCTGACCTGGGCGTTCCCGCGCGGTGGACCGGAATTGCCTCCGGAGGGGCGAAAACGTAGGTTGTCGCCCGTTCCTGTGTTCGAGGCTTGAAAGGTGCCACCAGGTGGGCCGACGCGAGAAACCGGTGGACCCCGGCGCCGGTCCGGTGCAGCGCCTCGCGCACGACCTGCGGCTGCTGAGGGAGAAGGCCGGGAAACCGCCGTACCGGGAGATGGCGGAGCGGGCGGGCTACTCCACGACGGCACTGTCCCAGGCCGCGGCCGGCGACCAGCTGCCGACCCTGGCGGTGGTGCGCGCCTACGCGGAGGCGCTCGACGCCGACCCGGACGAGTGGGAGGCCCGCTGGCGGGAGGCGGACGCCGAACTGCGCGCTCCCTCGGCCGACGAACGGGCTCCGTACCGGGGGCTGGCCCGCTTCGAGCCGGACGACAGCGACCTGTTCTTCGGCAGGGAGGCGCTGGTCCGCGAACTCCTGGACCTGGCGCGCGCACACCGGTTCGCGGCGGTGTTCGGGCCCTCCGGCAGCGGCAAGTCGTCGCTGCTCCGGGCCGGCCTCATCCCGCTGCTGCGGGAGGGCGAGGGTGCCGACCGCCCGGCGGTGATCCGTGTCCTCACCCCCGGCGAGCGGCCCGCCCACACGCACGGGCAGGCGCTCGTTCCCCAAGACGGTGAGCTGGACACCTGGGTGATCGTCGACCAGTTCGAGGAGCTGTTCACCCTCTGTGACGACCGCGAGGAGCGGGACCGCTTCCTGGACCTGTTGCTCGGAGCGCGTGAGCCGGAGAGCCGCCTGCGGGTGGTGGTCGTGGTGCGCGGCGACTTCTACGGCCACTGTGCCGAGCACCGGCAGCTGGCGGAGGCGGTCGGTCACGCGAACCTGCTGGTCGGGCCGATGAGCGGGGACGAGCTGCGAGAGGTCGTCACCGGCCCCGCCATCGCGGCGGGGCTCAACGTGGAGCGGGTGCTGACCGCGCGGATCATCGAGGAGGTCGGCGGTCAGCCGGGGGCGCTGCCGATGCTCTCGCACGCCCTGCTGGAGACGTGGCGCCGTCGCAGGGGCCGCACGCTGACGCTGGCCGCCTACGAGGAGGCGGGCGGCGTGCGCGGGGCGATCGCCGCCACCGCCGAGCAGGTCTACGGCGATCTGGACAAGGACCAGGCCCGCACCGCCCGGCGCATCCTGCTGCGGCTGATCGCCCCGGGGGACCACACGGCCGACACGCGCCGCCCGGCGTCCCGGTCCGAGCTGGGGCCCGGTGCGGCGGACGTCCTGGAACGTCTGGCTGCCGCCCGCCTGGTGGCCCTGGACGGCGACACCGTGGAACTCGCCCACGAGGCCCTGATCACGGGCTGGCCGCGCCTCGCCGGCTGGATCGAGGAGAGCCGGGAGCGGCTGCGCGCCCAGCGGGTCCTGGGCGAGGCCGCCCGCACCTGGGAGGAGCTGGACCGTGACCCCGGTGCGTTGTACCGGGGGACCCGGCTGGACCGCGCCGAGGAACTGTTCGGCAGGCAGCGCGAGAAACGGGAGGAACAAAGGGAAGAGGAGGACGACGACCTCACCCGGTCGGAGCGGGCCTTCCTGAGCGCCTCGGCCGCGGCCCGTGACGCCGAGCGGGACGCCGAGACGCGCACGGCCCGCCGTACGCGTGTGCTCACCGTCGGGCTCTCCGTGTTCCTCGTGCTCGCACTGGCCGCGGGGTTCGTCGCCTGGCAGCGAGACCGGGTGAGCGAGGAGGAGGCCGCCAAGGCCGCCGCCCGCCGCCTGGCCACCGTCGCCGAAAGCCTGCGCGCCACCGATCCCCGTACCGCCTCCCTGCTCGGCGCCGCGGCGTGGCGGATCGCCCCGCTCACCGAGTCCCGCTCGGCCCTGCTGGGCGCGCTCGCCCAGCCGGAACAAGACGCCTTCACCGACCCGCAGACCGGCGAGAACGTCCGACGCTTCCTCACCGACCAGGGCCGCACCCTGCTCAGGGCCGACGGCAGCCGCGTCACCGCCTGGAACGTGGCCGAGCACCGCCGCACCGGCGTCTACCGCCTGCCGAGCGGAGCGGAGGCGTCCGATGTCGGCCCGGACGGCCGGTTCCTCGTCCTGTCGGGGGCGGACAGTGACACCCTGTGGAACCTCCCCGAGGGGAGGTCCGCCGCCGATCTGGGCGACGCGGAGCTCGGGGCCACCGCGCCCGACGGAGACGCGTACCTCGTCCAGCCGTTCGACGGGCCCGGCCAGGTGCGGGTCCGGCGGACGGACGACGGCAAGGTTCTCTTCACCACCGGTGTCTCCCGTGGCCTCACCACGGCGGCCCTCAGTTCCGGTGGACGTCTGGCCGCCCTCTGCCCCCCCGAGAGCCCGCCCCGGGTGTGGGACACCGCGCACGGCAGGCAGCTGCCCGGCGCCTGGCAGAAGGCGGACAAGACCGTGTGCGGCACCGGCTCGGGAGCGGACGGCGGGGACCGGCTGCTGCGCCTCAGCTCGGACGGCAGGCGGCTGGCCGTGGTCCACGGGACGGCGGCCACCGTCTGGGACGTCCGCAGCGGGCGCGTCGTCGCCGACTTCGCCAGCGGCGGCACCACCGGCTTCGCCCAAGCCGACCTCTCGCCCGACGGAGAGTTCCTCGCCACGGCCGACGACCAGGAGATCTCCGTGTGGCGGCTGGGCGCGGGCGGCGTGCAGGTCTTCCACCGTCCGCTGGCCGGCGCGGAGGTCAGGGATCTGATGTGGACCCCGGGCCAGGGCCGCCGGACCCTGCGCTACCTCGACCGCGCCACCGTGCACACCTTCGACCTCACCGACCGCCTCGCCGCACCCTGGCAGAGCACCTCGGCCGACGCCACGCTCCTCGGACCGGACGGCACCACCCTCGCCACCGCCACCCGGTCCGGGTCCGGCTACCGCTTCGAGCTGCGCTCCACCCGCACGGGCGCCGTCCTCGCCCGAAGCGCGCTCGGCCCCCTACCGAGCGTCACCGGCGACGAGACCCCGCTGCTGGCCTTCAGCCCGGACGGCCGCACGCTCGCCGTCGCCGACACCACCTCCTCGGGCGGATCCCTGCGGCAGCGCTTCACCGTGTGGGACGTACGGGCCCACACGGTCCGGACGAGCTTCACCACCTCCGGAGCGGCCGACCGCCCCGTGTCGGCGCTCGCCCTGGGCGCCGGCGGGCGCACGGTGATGGCCGTGCGCTCAGCGGGCGACGGCGAGGCGGCGGAGGTCTGGGACACCCGGACCCACCGCGGCCCGCGAACCCTGCACGGCTTCTTCGGGCAGGCCGTGGCCGTGCGGCCGGACGGACGGCTGCTCGTCGGCTCCGCCGACCAGTACGCCGACCTGCCTGCCGGCAGGGTCACCGGGTGGGCGCTCGCCGACGGCCGTGAGGTCACCGCTCTCGCGTTCAGCCCCGACGGCACCCGGCTCGCCGTGGGCGACACCACCGGGCACGTGACCCTCTGGGACGGCGACCTGCGCCACGCCGCGGGTGTACTCACCGGCACGGCCGACACGGCACCGAGCAGCCGGGCCGAGGCCGTGGGCGCACTCGCCTTCTCCTCCGACGGCCACACCCTCGCCGTGGGGGGAGCCGGTGGCACCCTGCGGCTGTGGGACACCTCCAGCCAGCGGCTGCTCGGCGGCGACCTGCCCACGCCCGGGGACGAGATCCGCTCGCTCGCGTTCGGCCGGGACGACAGCACGGTCTATGCCACCGGCCCGAACGTGATGCTGCAACGCCACCCCATCGCCCCCGACGCGGCCGTCCGCGCCGTCTGCGAGCGCGCCGGCGGCGGGCTGACCCCGGCACAGTGGCGACGGTACGTCCCCGACGCGCCGTACCGGCAGGTCTGCCCGTCGGTGCAGTGAATCCCCTGAGGGGTCCTTGCACTGTGCCCGCCCGGGTCGCGCGCTCATAGTGCAAGGACCCCTGAAAGGGGACAGAGCGCCACTTCAGGGAGCGCCGAAATTGTTCACAGTGACCCCGGGCCTCGCTGAAAAACGCCCCTGACCAGCACGATCAGAGACCACAACGGCCGTCGCCGTCCCTCCGACGCGGCGGCCGACCGGCGTCCGGTCCCGCGACGCCCGGAAGGTCCTCTCTCTCCTCAGGTTCTGGTCACATGCGCTCTCACACCCTGCTCCCTTCCCTCCTGCTGCTCGGCTCGCTCACCCTCACGGCAGCCTGTGCACACGGCACGTCCGAGCCCCCGGTCACGGCATCCGCCGGCGCGCGGCCCGGCTCGTCGCCGTCCCCGGTCCGGGCGGTCGACCCGTCGAAGATCAAGGGCCTGGAGATCGTCAACGACAGCAGCGAGAGCAGCTCCTGCCCGTTCTCGACCAGCTACCCGGACGTGCCGGGCGCGGAGGCGATGACGGCCGCGATGAAGAAGTACGTGGAGCGGCGCCTGGCGACCTTCCGCTCGGGGGCGTGCGGGGACGACTCGGCAGGCGCGGAGGGCCGCGACCTCAACATCAGCCACCAGTTCCTGGTCGCCTCCGGCGACGTGCTCGGCGTCCGCCTCACGACCCAGGACCAGAGTGCCGCGGCGGACGGACGGTCCGCCGGCACGTACTGGTACGACGGCAAGGCCGGCGTCTACCGCACGGCACTCGGACTCGTCGCCGACGGCTCCCGGGACGCCTTCCTCGCCGCCTTGAAGGATCAGCTCAAGGACCGGGGAGGCGTGGACGCCGCCGGCCTGGACGACACGTTCTCCGACCCGGAGAGCCGCGACACCGCCCTCGACGACATGGCCTTCACCTCCGACGGGGGCCTGCGGGTGCACTTCGACCGCGGCGACGTGGGCGTTCCGGCCGCCGGGGCCCAGACGGTGACCATCCCCAAGAAGACGATCACACCGTGGCTGTCCGCGTTCGGCAAGCGCGCCCAGCGGCAGACCGTGAGCCCCAGCCGTTCACTCGACCTGGGCGCGCCGCACGTCCCCGCTCCGGCCGTCCCCACCCACACAGCCTCCGGTGACGACGACACCGACTGCAAGAAGGTCAAGTGCATCGCCCTGACCTTCGACGACGGACCCGCCGCCCCCGAGACCGCGACACTGCTGACCTACCTCGCCCAGTACAAGGCGCGCGTCACCTTCTTCACCGTCGGCCAGAACGTCGCCACGCACCCCGACCTCGTCCGCGCCGAGGCGAAGGCCGGCCACGAGATCGGCAACCACTCGTGGAACCACCCCGACCTCACCGGGCTCACCCCCCAGCAGATCGCCTCCCAGCTCAACCGCACCAGCGCCGCCATCAAGGCCGCCACCGGCAAGACCCCCACCGTCTTCCGCCCGCCCTACGGCGCCATCAACCGCACCGTCAAGGCCGCAACCACCCTCTCGCCGGTGCTGTGGGACGTCGACACCGAGGACTGGAAGTACCGCTTCCCCGCCAAGGTCGCCCAGACCGTCATCGACAAGACCAAGCCCAACGACGTCGTCCTCATGCACGACATCCACGCCACCTCCGTCGCCGCCGTCCCCCAGATCCTGCGCGCCCTCACCGCCCGCGGCTACCACTTCGTGACCGTCAGCCACCTGCGCGCCACGCTGTGAGGCGGAGGGCGAAGCCAGGACCTGCCGGACCGGATCGAGGGCCGCGGTGCGGTGCAGGACCAACCGCCCCCACCGGCCCGGGGCAGACGGCAAGCCGGGCAGCGACTTCGGCCCGCTATCGGGCAGTGCGGGAGGAAGTCGAGCCGCACCAGCCCGCCTACGGCGGGCTCGGTCCGCCGACGCTCCCGGGCCACCGGTTGCAGGTCCACGTCAAATCCATCGAGCCGCTCGGCCAGAGCGGCCGCAAGGAGCGCTTTGTCATAGGCGTCCGTCAGCCGCACACCCGGACGACCGGATACAGTGCGCGCGTCGGCAGTCTGGTTACTTGAGGAGGCGAAGCGTGACCGCCACCAGCGAGGCCCGATCCGCGGACGGTGCAGGGCATGCGACCCGGCGGAGCCGACTGCGTCGCCTGATGCGCTACATCCCTTTGATCGCCCCCGTCCTGCTGTGGACCGTGCCCTGCTGGGTGCTGCTGCA
Organism: Streptomyces sp. NPDC002788; assembly: GCF_053592115.1. Taxonomy (NCBI): domain Bacteria; kingdom Bacillati; phylum Actinomycetota; class Actinomycetes; order Kitasatosporales; family Streptomycetaceae; genus Streptomyces; species Streptomyces sp. NPDC002788. The sequence continues at coordinate 166,156 of NZ_JBSFVB010000001.1, forward strand.
GGCCGGCCAGCACTGGCCACTCCCCGTGACGCTGGGCGGCACCGCCCTGTTCGTCCTCGGTCTGATCGCCATGCCGCTCGCGATGGTACGCGGCCACGGCCGGCGGCAGCAGGACTGGGCGGCGATCGTTGGAGACACCCTCCTCGGGGTCAGCTGGGTGCTGTTCTCCTGGTCCGTCCTGCTCGGCGTCCCGCTGCGCCTCGCCCTGACCGTGGCCGGCGTAGGCGACGGTCAGGACCGGGCCCGGATCGTCACCTGGGCGGTCCTCGGCGTAGCCGCCGTGCTGCTCGCCTGGGGGTACGCCGAGGCCCGCCGGGTACCACGGGTACGCCGCCTGGACGTGCAACTTCCGCGCCTGGGGGCGGGTTTGGACGGCACGCGCGTCGTCCTCATCACCGACACCCACTACGGCCCACTCGACCGCGCCCGCTGGTCGGCACGGGTCTGCGAGACGGTCAACACGCTGAAGGCCGACCTGGTCTGCCACACCGGCGACATCGCGGACGGCACGGCCGAACGCCGCCGCGCCCAGGCCGCCCCACTCGGTACCGTGCAGGCCACCCGGGCCCGGGTCTACGTCACCGGCAACCACGAGTACTACAGCGAGGCCCAGGGCTGGGTCGACCTGATGGACGAGCTGGGCTGGGAGCCGCTGCGCAACCGCCATCTGCTGCTCGAACGCGGCGGCGACACCCTCGTGGTCGCCGGCGTGGATGACGTCACCGCCGAATCCTCCGGCCTGGCCGGCCACGGTGCCCACCTCGCCGGAGCGCTGAACGGCGCCGACCCCGACCTGCCCGTCCTGCTCCTGGCCCACCAGCCCAAGTTCGTCGAGCGGGCCGCAGCAAGCGGAATCGACCTCCAGCTCTCGGGCCACACCCACGGCGGCCAGATCTGGCCCTTCCACCACCTGGTCCGCATCGACCAGCCCGCCCTCGCCGGCCTCAGCCGCCACGGCACCCGCACCCTCCTCTACACCAGCCGCGGCACCGGCTTCTGGGGCCCGCCCTTCCGCGTCTTCGCCCCGAGCGAGATCACCCTGCTCGTACTCCGCTCCCCGCAGCGGCCCCCCACGCCGTAGCGCTGGGCGGGCCGGCGGTTCCGCCTGGAGATGCTGCTGTGCGCCGGAACCCGAAGACCTCCGCCGGCGGCGGCTCCGGCAGGACCATCGCCATCGTCGACGGCTACGACTCCGAAGGAATGCGGAACTCGAATTCGGGACGGTCCCACGGCACGGCGGGCGGGTTCGCGAGCGCGGTCCCGATCCGCACTGCACCGGCGCGGTGGTAGAAGCCCTCGGCGGGAAGATGCGACACGACCTTGACGCGGTCGAGCCCGGCGGCACGGGCCTCGGACTGCATGTGCGCGACGAGCAGTCGTCCAATACCCCGTCCTTGCGCTTCGTCGGCGACGAACAGCAGGTCGAGCTCCGGCGGGGCGAGGACGAGCGAGTAGAACCCGAGGACCCGGTCTCCGGGCTCGTCGGCGCCTACGGCTACGAAGGCGCGGTGGGCCTCGATGTAATCAGGACCGACCCGGTAGCCCGCGACTGCGGCTGCGTACTCACCCTCGTAGGCGCCTGAGCCACGCACGAGCCGCGTGAGCCGTTTGGCATCCCGCGCGACGGCCCTCCGTATCGTGATCGGCCGGCGGATCGGGGAAGTGCGTGAACTCATCGGGCGAGTATTTCGCACCGGGAGCGCCTTCGTGCGGCGGGTCGGCTGCTCGGGCAGGCGTTCCTGCACCGCTCCCGGGGACCACCGGCCCAGGCCCCGATCGACCACGGCACCGCCGCGTCGCCCGCCGGGAGCAACCGGACGCCCGAAGCGCTGCGGAGGAGCCGGAGAACGGAGTGGTCGACGGCTGCTTCCCCTGGGTCTGCCGACAGCCGGCCTGTGCAGGACGCCTTCGGGCCGGCCTCGTTTTGCGGACACACCTTGTGATACGGCAGTCCACCCGAGCCGCCGGATGACGACCGCCCGCCCGCGCATTCTCACTGCTGCTGTCTTGATCAGAGGTCCAGCAGGTGTGCCGCGTTGCGGTGTGCGATGCGCTCGAGGTCGGCGCGGGAGAACGGCGCGGTGCGGAGGAACTCGACTGCCTCGGCCGTTGATTCGTAGGGGTAGTCGACGGCGAACAGCAACCGGTCGGCGCCGACGGCCTGGACGGCTCCGAGGAGGGCCGCGTGGGAGAAGACGCCGCTGGTGGTCGCGTAGAGGTTGTGCCGCAGGTAGTGGGAGGGGAGGTTTCGTGGCCTGCTCTTGCGGTCGGCCTGGTGGTAGCGGCTGTCGAGCCGGGCCAGCTGGAAAGGAAGCAGTTCTCCCATGTGCCCCAGCGTCACCGAGGCCCCGGGGAACTCGTCGAACACTCCACCGTAGATCAGGCGCAGTGCGTGGGCGCCGACCTGCGCCGTCCATCCCCAGGACGGCCCGCTCAGCACGGGATGCCCCTGGAACACCCGCCACTGATCGGCGGGGAAGAGCGCGGGATGGAGGTAGAGCGTCACGCCGAGCCGTTCGAGTTCCGCCCACACGGGCCGGAACTGCGGCTCGTCGAGGTAATGACCCTGAACGTGGTCGTTGTGCAGGACCCCCTTGAGGCCCAGTTGCTCCACCGCCCGGCGCAGCTCGAGCACGGCGGACTTCGGGTCCTGCAACGGCAGGGCGGCGAAGCCTGCGAACCGTGTCGGGTGGGCGGCGACCACTTCGGCCAGGCGGTCGTTGACCCGGCGGGCCGTGGCCACGGCCTCGGAGGGGTCCTCGATGGCCTCCACACCTGGTGAGGTGAGCGACAGGACCTGCACGTCCACCCCGTGCTCGTCCATGTCCGCCAGCCGCAACTCCGTGAAGTCGGCGAGCCGGCGCCCCCACTCCTGCCCCCAACCGGGGGGCATGGGGGCCTCGCCCGGCCACGGGATCAGCTCCGGGACGGAGAACGCCTCTTCGACCGCGATCACCTTCATGCGGCGTCCCGGGCGGCCGGCGGCGGTCCCGGCCGACGTGGAAGTGGCGGCCCGGGCGGCGGCGGGCGGGGCCGCGAGGGCTGCCGTGCCGGCTGTGGCGCCGGCCGCGGCGGCCAGCATACGCCGCCGCGTGGTGCCCGCGGCGAGGGGGGATACAGACGATCCTGTCGTCATCGTCCTGCCTTTCCATCGGTTTCATGCCAATCGGGGACATGAGGTCGGGGCTGGGGATCGATCCAGCCCACCATTAGGTAACCTAATCGTAGGCTACCTAATGAATGGGGTTCTCGGAAGCCCCGGTGATGTCGGGCACCAGACCTGACCGGCTTACGATCGGCAGACCGCGCCGAACCGACCGCCCCACCGTGAAAGCAGAACCACATGACCTCCTCCCCCTCTGAATCCGAGCCGCTCATCCGGCTGCTGTGGCGCGCGCACAACTGGTTCCGAGCCGCCCTGACCACTGCGTTTGAGGCCCAGGAAGACGGGGCGACCATCAGCGCGGCACACGTGACCCTGCTCAGTCAGCTCCCGTCAGAAGGGGCGAGCATCGCCGAGCTGGCCCGGCGTCTGGGCGTCAGCGCCCCGACGGCGCACCAGTGGGTCCACGAACTCGTCGCCGTGGGCGTGGTGACCGTGGAAAGCGATCCGCGGTCCGCCCGGTCGAAGCTCGTGCTGCTCTCGGCGGCCGGTGTCCGGCGCCGGGAGGAGACGATGCAGATACTGGCCGGGCTCGAAGCCACGCTCGCCGGGCGCGTGGGCGCAGATACCGTCATCGCACTTCGGGCCGCACTGGAGGAACCGTGGGGGTCTCCGGAATCGGCGGCAGTGGAGCTCCCCGGCCCTTCCATCCCTTGACGCTGTTGGTTCCGGGCGCAGTGGCCGGCCCCTCCCCTGCTCGCCACCGGCGCGCAGTTCGGCGGTGATTTTGGGGACGCCGTAGGTGCCGTCCGAGTCCCGGCGAACCTTGCGCATCCGGGCGGCGAGCCTCATGCCGGCCGCCGGGGCACGGCCCGGTCGGCGGCGGTGCGGCGCAGTGGCAGTCTCCGAGGACCCTCACCGGAGCTGACCGGAGACTCACCCGCCGCACTGCGCGTCAGCGAACGACGTCGCGGGGTCCCAGCCCGGCGGTTGCGGGACAGTCACACCTCGACCGCGGCCACGACGGCCGCCGGAGGTCACCCGCTGTCAGGGAGACTGGGACGGGAGGGATTCCGGCGTGGCGCGATCGACCTCGGCTGCGTCGGCGAGGGCCGCGGCAGCGGCTTCCGCTGCCTGCGCCGTGTCGTCGGCGGCCTGGGCATCCATGTCGCCCGCGGGCTTCTCACGAGTGGCCGGCGAGGGGGGCAGCACTTCGCTGAAGGCGCGGGACACACCCTGGAGTGCGGAGGTGACCTCGCTGGGGATCACCCAGAAGGTGCTCCCCGAGCCCTGTGCGAGTTTCGGCAGCGTCTGAAGGTACTGCCAGGCGAGCAGCTTGGGATCGGGGTCGTTGCGGTGCACGGCTTGGAACACCTCGTCGATGGCCCGGGACTGACCCTCCGCTTCGAGGATCGCGGCCGTACGGTTGCCCTCGGCACGCAGGACGGCGGCCTGCTTGTCGCCTTCGGCGGTGAGGATCTGCGACTGGCGTTGGCCTTCGGCCCCGAGAATCGCCGCTCGTTTGTCCCGCTCGGCTCGCATCTGCTTCTGCATCGCGTCCTTGATGGACTGCGGGGGGTCGATGGCCTTGATCTCCACCCGGTTGACCCTCAGGCCCCACTTGCCGGTGGCCTCGTCCAGCACGCCCCGGAGCTGGCTGTTGATGGTGTCACGCGAGGTGAGAGTCTTCTCGAGGTCCATGGATCCCACGACATTGCGCAACGTGGTGACGGTGAGCTGCTCGACCGCCTGAAGGAAGCTCGCGATCTCGTAGAAGGCCGCCCGCGGATCGGTGACCTGGAAATAGAGGACGGTGTCGATTTCCACGACCAGGTTGTCCTCGGTGATGACCGGCTGCGGTCTGAAGGACACGACCTGCTCCCGCAGGTCGATCACCGGGTGAACGCGGTCGATGTACGGGATGACGAGGTTGAGGCCGGGATTCAGGGTCCGGTGGTAGCGGCCGAGTCGCTCGACGTTGCGAGCGCGGGCCTGGGGCACGATACGGACCGCCCGCACCACGGTGAAAACCGCGAACAGTGCGACGATCAGGCCGGCAATCAAGAATGCCGAGGTGTCCATGGCTTCAGTCCCTGGGGTAGACGATCGCGGTGGCGCCACTGATCTCTATGACGTCGACGGTCTTTCCGGCAGGAATCACCAGCGTCTCGTCGTAGGCGCGGGCCGTCCACTCGTCCCCGTCGATACGGACCCTGCCGCCCAGACCCGTCACCTCCGAGACGACGTAGGCGCCTTTGCCGACCAGTGCGTCCACGCCGAACCGTGCCGCCGGCGGCCGGCGCATGTGACGCAGCGCGACGGGACGCACGAACACCAAGGTCACCGTGGCGACCGCGGTGAAGACCAAGAATTGCAAAGGCACCGGCAACCCCAGCGCGGCGGAACCCGCCGTGACCAACGCGGCCGCGGACAGCATTCCGAGCGCAGCGGTGAGGGTGACGATCTCCGCCACGGCCAGCACGGCAGTGATGATGAGCCAGATCAGCCAAGGGTCCATTGCGTGCCTCTTCTCACCGTCTTGGGCGCGGAAGGGCTCTTTGCATCAGTTTTACCCAAAGAGAGAAGATCACTCCTCCCTCCCGGAAACGCCGGCCTGACCTGATCTCCCCTGGAGGGCTCCGGCCCGGGTCGCCGTCATCGACACGGTCGTCATCTGCACGATGACCCCGCTGAGCATCGTCATCGCCAACCCCGCCCGGCTGGGCCGATGCCCGCGCCGGGGAATCCATCGGCGGCGTCACTCCGGCGAGATCACCGACGGCGAAGAAGACCGGGAGTCGGTGAAGACCACCGTCTGACCGCCCCCGCGGTCCGGCTCCTCATCGGCTCGTACACACCTCGCGCCGTGGAGTGCACGGACCCGGTCCTGTGTGCATCGGGGCAGCTGAAGACGCATCTGGCCTGATCCGGAGCAGGCGGTTAGGGTGTTCGGAACGCGTCAGCGGTCCGCCCGGAGCGGGGGCCGCACGCAGGGTGTGCCGGGAAGTCTGGTCGGCGTCGAAGGGGCGTATGCCCTCATGCCGATGCCCCGGAGGTCTCTTCTGATGGCTGCTGACCCGCGCGAGCGCTCGACTTTCCTCGGCCTTCTGCCGTGGCCGGAGCGATCGGCGGTAGCCCAGGCCCTGCGGACGGAAACCGTCGGCGGACTGGTACTGCTGGCAGCGGCCGTGGTGGCGCTGGTCTGGGCGAACACCCCGTGGAGCGGCGCCTACGAACAGATCCGCGACTTCCACTTCGGCATTGCCGCGATCGGCCTCGACCTGTCGGTGCAGCACTGGACCGCCGACGGACTGCTCAGCATCTTCTTCCTGGTCGCAGGCATCGAGCTGAAGCGCGAGCTGGTCGTGGGCTCGCTGCGTACGCCCGCCACGGCCGCGCTGCCGGTGGTCGCCGCGCTGTGCGGCATGGTGGTGCCGGCCGCCGTGTACGCCGCGACCGCAACCGCAGGCGGAGGGAGTCTGGAGGGCTGGGCCGTGCCCATGGCCACCGACATCGCCTTCGCCCTCGCGGTCCTGGCCGTCCTCAGCACCCACCTGCCCTCCGCCCTCCGCGCCTTCCTGCTAACCCTCGCCGTCGTCGACGACCTCGGTGCGATCCTCGTCATCGCGGTTTTCTTCACCAGTGATCTGAATCTCGCCGCCCTCGCCGGAGCCGTCGCCGGACTGGTCGTCTTCTACGTGCTCCAGCGATTCCGCGTGCGCGGCTGGTGGTGGTACGTGCCGCTCGGCATCACCATCTGGGCCCTGATGTACAACGGAGGCGTCCACGCCACCGTCGCCGGCGTAGCCATGGGCCTCATCCTTCGCACCACCCGCGACAAGGGCGAAGACGCCTCCCCGGCCGAACGGACCTCCCACCTGCTGCACCCGGTCTCGGCCGGAGTGGCCGTGCCGCTCTTCGCTCTGTTCGCCGCGGGCGTCGCAGTCTCCACCGGGTCGCTGGGTGAGGTGTTCACCCAGCCGGAGCCGCTGGGGGTGGTGCTGGGCCTGGTCGCCGGCAAGGCCCTGGGCATCTTCGCGGGCACCTACCTCGCCGCACGCTTCACCCGGGCCCGGCTCAACCCCGACCTGGCCTGGGCCGACGTGTTCGCCCTGGCGGTGCTCGCCGGAATCGGTTTCACCGTCGCCCTGCTCATCGGCGAACTGGCCTTCCCCGACCCGTCCGATGCCGAGCTCATCAAGGCCGCCGTACTCCTCGGCTCGCTCATCGCCGCGGTTCTGGCGGCACTACTGGTCAAGCGCCGCAACGGGGTCTACCGCCGCCTGTGGGAAGAGGAGACGCGGGACGAGGACGCCGATGGCATCCCCGACATCTATCAGCGGGCCGTCCCGGAACGCGGCGGCGCCGCAGGCGACAGTTGAGGGGGACGGCATACGCGCCCGGGCTCGTTGATCGCTGCCCCGTCGTGACCGGCGATGCCGGCGTGATCAGGGTGGTCAGCGGGGGTGGCGCGCCGATGCGGAACGGCGTGCGCGTCAGGCTCTCGTGCGAGTCCTCATACACGTCACCCCTCAGAAGGATTTCGCCGGCCAGTCCAGCAACCGGGCCCCGATCACCGCGGTCTGCAGCGTGTAGCGGTGCACCGGATCCGCCGGGTCGGCGCCGGTGAGCTTGTGGATGCGCTCCAGGCGATAGGTGAAGGCCCGCACGCTCAGCGACAGCCGCCGGGCCGCCTCCGTGGACACGCAGCCGGAATCGAAGTACGCGGTGAGGGTGTCCAGGAGCGGCTGGGCACCGCCGCGGGCCTGACACAGCGGGCCGAGAGCGCTGTGCACCAGGTCGGCCATGGCCTGCCGGTCGCGGGTGAGGACGGGGTAGACGAGGAGGTCGGCGGCGCGCAGCACAGGTTCGTCGAGTTCCAGGCGTTCGGCCAGGTCGAGGGCGTTCAGAGCCTCTTCGTACGAGTGGACGACGCCTGCCGCGCCAGGCTGCGGGCGGCCGATCGCCACCTGTCCCCCGCCGGTGGCGGCGAACGCCTGTTTGGCAAAGTAGGCGAGGACCTCGCCCTGGTCGCCCGGGGCGATGCACACGAGCCGTCCGTCCTTGGTGGTGAGCAGGATGCTGCGGTCGCCGAACCGGCCGATCAGCGCCTGCTCCACCTCCCGGAGGGCTGGGTCTCCCTCGTCGTAGGCGGTCTCGCCGCGAGCCACGGCGACGGCGTGCTCATACGACAGGCGCAGCCCGTAGCGCTCCGCGCGCTGGGCCAGCCGGCCCAGGTCGCTGCGGCCGTAGAGCAGGTCGTCGATGAACTCGCGGCGGGCGGCTTCCTCCTGGCGTACGGCGTGCCGCTGGGCCCGCTCGTAGCCCTCGGCGAACGCGTCCATGGCCTGGGTCGCGGCAGCGAGCACGCTGTCCACGCGAACGCCGTTCCCGGTCGGCCAGTTCGCCCGGGCCTCTGCCATGTGGGCGGCGACCAGGGCCCTCAACCCGAGACCGGCCTCCGCGGCCTGCTCACCCAGGGCGCGGCGCGAGTCCAGTTCCTCCCGAGTCAGTCGGCGGCCCGTCGCGGAGGCATCCGCGAGAAGGCCGGCGTATCCGCCCAGGTACTCCCCGTACTCCTTGGACACGCCCTGCCCCGTCATGTGGGTCCCCCCGAATGAATGCACCCTTGACGCCCTTTTTAACGCATAGACCGGGGGCGGGGGCCCGGCGGGGCGGAGGTCCCTGCCTTGATCCGGTGATCCACGGAGGTGACGAGGGGCCGGCCAAGCGTGCCGGCGTGGCCCCATGCGATCAGGACCGAGTGGCGGCGTGCGCAGACGCTTGTGTCGTCATCGACCGCGAGGGCGTCGTCCGCTGGGCCTGCGTCGACACGGACCGCACCAGGCGCGCCGAACCCGCCGACATCCTGGCCGCCCTCGATGCCCCGGGCTGAGGGGTCCTCGCACTGTGCCCGCCCGGGCCGCGCGGCCTGATCGGACGCTCATAGGGCAAGGACCCCTGAGTGCCGGCGCGGTGAGACATGGCCGCACCGCTGTCAGGCGCGGGCGAGCTCGGCGGCGCCGAACGACACGTCGAAACGGTCGCACCAGATGCTCACGCTGCTGTAGCCCGACGGATCCACGTCAGGGGGCAGGGCGTAGTTCTGACTCCCCTTGTTGCCCTTCAGCTTGCCGAGGCTGACGTACTTCCCGTCGTCGAAGACATGCCACCCCGCCTTCCCCTCCTTCACCGGCGCGTCGGTCAGCCAGACGCGCAGGTCCGGCCCGTTGCTGGTGTCGAGGTTCTCCAGCCGGACGACATGGGAGCCGTCTGCCAGCCGTACGAGCTTCACCGAGCCCGCTGTCGCGTGCTCGTGGCTGATCAGCTCACCGCTCGCCAGCGTCCGCGGACCGGTGGTCGGCGAGGGCGACGCGGAGGGCTCGTCCGAAGGCGCCGGGGCAGGAGGAGCGGAGGTCTCCATCACCCCCGGCAGGGCCTCTTGGACGGTCTCGTCCTGCCAGAGCTTCCACGGCTGGAACCAGTACAGCCCGAAGCCGACTCCGCCGACCGTCACCACCAGCAAGGCGATGACCAATGGCCCGGTCAATACCTTTCGCACGCGCCCCATCCCCGCTCGCCTCCTGAGAGATTCCTGTTGTTCTCCCATTCAACGGAAACGGGCGGCCGTCCCGCACCCCGCAGCTGATGACGGAATCCTTACGTCGCAGCGTCGGGCACGGGGGACGGGAGTACTGGGCTCCCGGTCCGGGTCAGCGGTGCTCGGGGTTGTCCGCGCCCGGTCGGCAGCCGGCGTCCCACTCCGTGCGCTGGTTGCCGTGGGCCGGAACGCCTCCGGCCCGTTTGAGCAGGGCCGCCAGGTGCATCAGGTTCCAGGTCATGAAGCTGGTGTTGCGGTTGGTGAAGTCGTTCTCCGGGCCGCCCGAGCCGGGGTCCAAGTACGAGGGGCCGGGCCCGGCGGCGCCGATCCAGCCGGCGTCCGCCTGGGGCGGGATGGTGTAGCCGAGGTGCTGCAGGCTGTAGAGGACGTTCATGGCGCAGTGCTTGACGCCGTCCTCGTTGCCGGTGATCAGACACCCTCCGACACGTCCGTAGTAGGCGTACTGTCCCTGTGCGTTGAGCAGGCTGGAGCAGCTGTACAGGCGCTCGATGACCTGCTTGGTGACGGAGCTGTTGTCGCCCAGCCAGATGGGCCCGGCCAGTACCAGGATGTCCGCGGACATCACCCGCTCGTACAGCGCGGGCCAAGCGTCCGTGGCGAAGCCGTGCTCGGTCATGTCCGGGTAGACGCCCGGCGCGATGTCCTGGTCGACCGCGCGGACGAGCTCCGTGGTCACCCCGCGCGCTTCCATGATCGCTCGGCTCCTGTCGATGAGTCCCTGGGTGTGACTGAGCTGGGGGGACGGCTTGAGCGTGCAGTTGATGAAGAGCGCGCGCAGGTCGTCGAAGCGGTAACCGTCCTCACGAGACGGGGCGGTGGGTGCTGCCATTGAGGGCTCCGGGGAGGAGTGCGGACAGGGTCGAGGGGCGGGGAAGCCGGCGCTCCGCCCCGTCCCGGCGGCAGCGTCTCGCGGAAACCACGCGCTGTCCCGCTGCGACGCACCGGCACAGGGTGGGTTTCCCGGAGCGCCAGCGGTTCGTCGTGCTGTGGGCGCCCGAGTCCGCGCTTCGGCCTCCTCTGTGGCGGCCGCATTGAGCACTTGCCGCTTCTTCTCGCCGGGTGCGCGTCGTCTTACGGACCGGTGACGTGGTGGGCGCGGTCCTGTGGTGTGTCGAGGCGCCGCCCTAACGTGGGCGCATGCGTGTACTGGTCACCGGCGGTGCCGGGTTCATCGGGTCCCATGTGATGGAGGCGCTGCGGGCGCGCGGGCACGAGCCCGTCGTGTTCGACGTGCGTGACGACCCGGCCGCGGACGTGCGGGACCGGGAGGCCGTGACCCGCGCCCTGTCCGGTGTGGACGCCGTGTGCCATCAGGCAGCGATGGTCGGGCTGGGCACCGGTTTCACCGACGCGGCGGAGTACGTCTCCCGCAACGACCTCGGCACCGCCGTACTGCTCACCGCCATGGCCGAGAAGGGCGTACAGCGGCTCGTGCTGGCCGGATCGATGGTGGTCTACGGGGAAGGGCGGTACACCTGCCCGCGGCACGGGGTGGTGCGGCCGGGGCCTCGGGCCGTCACCGACCTGGAGGCCGGGCGTTTCGAGCCGCGGTGCCCGGTGTGCCGGGAGCACGTGTCGACGGGACTGGTCACCGAGGACGCACCGGTGGACCCGCGCAACGTGTACGCCACCACCAAGCTCGCCCAGGAGCATCTGGCCGCGGCGTGGGCACGGTCGACGGGCGGGGCGGCGGTGTCGTTGCGCTACCACAACGTGTACGGGCCCGGAATGCCGCGCGACACCCCGTACGCCGGGGTCGCCTCCTTCTTCCGCTCGGCGCTGGCCCGGGGTGAGGCTCCGCGTGTGTTCGAAGACGGCCGGCAGCGGCGGGACTTCGTGCACGTACGGGACGTGGCGACGGCCAACGCGACGGCACTTGAGGCGGATGCGGCTGCCGGGGCGCTCACCGCGTACAACAGCGGCAGCGGCGAGCCGCACACGGTCGGCGAGATGGCGCGGGCGCTGGCCGCGGCGTACGGCGGGCCCGAGCCGGTCGTGACCGGCGAGTACCGGCTGGGGGACGTACGGCACATCACGGCGGACTCCTCCCGGCTGCGGACGGAGCTGGGGTGGAAGCCGGAGATCGGCTTCGAAGAGGGCATGCGGGAGTTCGCGCGTTCCGGGATGCGTGGCTCGTAGGGCCCTGATGGACCGGTGGTGCTGCCCGCGCTCATGAAGCGGCCGTGGGCAGCACCACCTCGAAGCGGCAGCCGCCGGGGATGTTGCGTACGGTGGCCCGGCCCTGGTGGGCCTCCACGATCCCGCGGACGATGGCGAGGCCGAGGCCCGCTCCCGCCGGAGGCGTCCGGGCGTGGGTGCCGCGCCAGCCGGTGTCGAAGACGCGCGGCAGGTCCTCCTCGGGGATGCCGCCGCAACTGTCCGAGACCGACAGCACCACGCCGTCCGGCGAGCGTTCGGCTGCCACCATGACGGTCCCGTCGGCAGGTGTGCGCCGGATAGCGTTGACCAGGAGGTTTCCCAGCACGCGGCTCATCTCCTTGCCGTCCACCTCCACCGGCAGGGGCTCGACGCGGCCCCCGACGAGTCGCACACCGTACTCGTGGGCCAGCGGATACACCCCGGCGAGGGCATCGCCGACCAGGTCGTAGGCGGACATCCTGGAGGGCGACAGAGCCAGGGCGCCGGCATGGATGCGGGAGAGCTCGAAGAGGTCGCCGACCATGTCGTTGAGGCGTTCGACCTCGGTGCGGATCTGGCGCAGGTAGCGGCCGGGGTCGGTGGCGACGCCGTCCTCCAGCGCTTCGGACATCGCGCGCAGGCCCGCGAGCGGGGTGCGCAGGTCGTGCGAGATCCAGGCGACGAGTTCGCGGCGGGAGGACTCCAGGGCGCGCTCACGCTCCCGGGACTCGGCCAGCTTGGCGCTGGTGGCCTCCAGTTCGCGGCTGAGCGCGGCGAGTTCGGCGGTGGCCGGACCGTGGGGCGCGGTGAAGTCGCCGCCGTCACCGAAGGAGCGGGCGGCGAGGGCGAGTGCGTGACTGCGGGCGACGACCCAGCGGCCCAGCACCAGGGCGGTGACCAGGGAGACGACGGCCGCCATCGCGACCACCGTCGTGACCACGGTCAGGTCGTGCGCGGACAGGAACATCGCCTGCGCCACGGCCAGCGTGCCCGCGAGCATCGCGGTCACGGCGACGGCGGCCACCACGGTGAGTGAGGTGGTCAGGGAGCGGCGGCGCAGCAGCCACAGCGCACCCGCGCCGAGCAGCCCGGCCGCGCCGGCGCCGAGGAACGCGAACAGGGCGATGAGGAGGGTGTCGCGCATGATCACTCCTCGCTTCGACCGGAGGGGCCGGCGAGGTCGAAGCGGTAGCCGACGCCCCACACCGTCTGGATCAACCGGGGTCGAGCGGGATCGTCCTCGACCTTGTTGCGCAGCCGCCGGACGTGGACCGTGACGGTCGACAGGTCGCCGAAGTCCCAGCCCCACACCTCCCGCATCAGGTCCCCGCGGCTGTACGCCCGGCCCGGGTGCCGGAGGAAGAACGCGAGGAGGTCGAACTCGCGCAGTGTGAGGGCCAGTTCGGCGCCGTTCTTGGTGGCGCGGCGGGCGGCCGGGTCGACGGTGAGTCCTGCCGCGCCGAGGGGCCGCGTGCCCGCGAGGGGACGCGTGCGGCGCAGTACCGACTCCACCCTCAGCACCAGTTCCCGGGGGCTGAACGGCTTGGTGACGTAATCGTCCGCGCCCACCTCCAGGCCCATGATGCGGTCGTCCTCGTCGCCGCGGGCGGTGAGCATGATGACCGGCACGGGGCCGCGGTCGCGCATGCGCCGACACACTTCCAGGCCGTCCATGCCGGGCAGCATCAGATCGAGTACCACCAGGTCCGGCCAGTGCGCGGCGGCGCCGGCGAGTGCGCTCGGCCCGTCCCCGGCCCGGTCGACCACGTACCCGGCGCGATCCAGGTAGCCCGAGACGACCTCGGCGACTGTGGGGTCGTCATCGACGACGAGGACGCGGGCGTCCCCGACCCCTCGGCCGGCGGAGGCGTCCGGCGGCGGCTCGTACGGCTGCTGTTCCATACGGCCAGCCTCGCACCGAGCACTCATCCGCGTCGCCCTCCAGCCGCCCGCGGGCGCTGACGTCCGTGTTTCGTAAGGAGCCGGAGTCCGATATGCACCGTTCGCGTTCGTAGGGTGAACGCCGTGATGACCTCTATCGAACCCGAGGACGTCGACATCGTCCTCCCCTGCCTGAACGAGGCCGAAGCCCTGCCCTGGGTGCTCGACCGCGTCCCTCCCGGCTGGCGCGCCCTCGTCGTCGACAACGGGTCCACCGACGGCTCGGCCGACATCGCCCGCCGCCTGGGCGCGACCGTCCTCCACGAGTCCCGCCGCGGCTTCGGCGCCGCCTGCCACGCGGGGCTGACCGCCGCGACGGCCGACATCGTGTGCTTCTGCGACTGCGACGCCTCGCTCGACCCGGCCCTGCTCGTGCCGTTCGTGCGCGACGTGCGAAGCGGCGAGGCGGACTTGGTGCTCGGGCGGCGCCGGCCGAAGAGCCGGGGCGCCTGGCCCGCGCACGCCCGGGCCGGCAACATCGCGCTCGCCCGGCTGCTGCGCCGCCGCACCGGACTGCGGCTGCACGACCTCGGCCCCCTGCGCGCCGCCCGCCGCGAGGCGCTGCTCGGCCTCGGTCTGACCGATCGGCGCAGCGGCTATCCGCTGCAGATGGTGGTGCGCGCCGCCGACGCGGGCTGGAGCGTCACCGAGCACGACGTCCCCTATCTGCCGCGCACCGGTGCCTCGAAGGTGACGGGCACCTGGCGCGGCACCTGGCAGGCGGTACGGGACATGCGCCGCGTCCTGGCCGAACCCCCCGCCGTACCGGCGGCTACCGCAGCGCAGGCGCGAGGAGGAACCCACCGGTGACCACCCTGCTCGTCATCGCCAAGGAACCGCGGCCGGGACGGGTGAAGACCCGGCTCACCCCGCCGTTCACACCCGCAGAGGCGGCTGCGCTCGCCGAGGCGTCCCTCGCGGACACCCTGCGTGCGGTGGCCACGGCACCCGCCCGGCGACGGGTCCTGGTCCTCGACGGGACGGTCGGGCCCTGGCTGCCGCCCGGTTTCGACGTCGTGCCGCAGTGCGCGGGCGGCCTCGACGAGCGGCTGGCGGCAGCCTTCGCCGACTGCGACGGCCCGGCCCTCCTGATCGGGATGGACACACCGCAGGTGACACCGGATCTCCTCACGGTGGACTTCCAGAGGTACGGGGCGTGCTTCGGTGCGGCCGAGGACGGCGGCTTCTGGGCGCTCGGGCTGGCGGAGCCGGACCCCGAGCTGCTGCGCGGGGTTCCGATGTCGACGCCCGCCACCGGCGCCGTCCAGCGCGACCGGCTGGTCGCCGCGGGCCTGCGGGTGCGCGATCTTCCGGGGTTGCGGGACGTGGACACGGCTGCCGACGCCGAAGCGGTCGCCGCCATGGCACCGCACGGCTGCTTCGCCGCGGAACTGGCCCGGCTGCGGACGGCCGGCCGCCGATGAGCACAGCGCACGAGGTGATGGCACGGGACACCGCCGAGCACAGTTGGTCCGCCGACCCCTACGCCGACGCCCTCCGGGCCGGCCGGGGGCCGCTCTTCCTGCGCCGCCTCGACGGCTGGCTGCTGCCGCTGGACGTCGAGCGGTGGTGCGCGCGGGCCGACGCCGTGGACCGGCAGGCCCTGGACCGGTGTGAGGGTGCCGTCCTCGACGTGGGGTGCGGGCCCGGACGGCTGGTCACCGAACTCGCCGCCCGGGGCCGGACCGCGCTCGGCATCGACGTCAGCGAGGCCGCCGTCGCCCACACCCTTGGTCTCGGCGGGCCGGCCCTGCGGCGCTCGGTCTTCGAACCACTGCCGGGCGAGGGCCGCTGGAACACCGCCCTGCTCCTGGACGACAACCTCGGCATCGGCGGCGACCCGCGCGACCTGCTCCGCAGACTGGACCAACTCCTGCTGCCCGGTGGCCTGTTGATCGCCGAGACGGTGCCGGTGGACGTGGACGAGCGCGCCGACGTCCGTATCGTGCGCGGCACCGACGCACGGGGCGCCACCGGCACCCCGTTTTCCTGGGCCCGGCTCGGCACCCCGGCGCTGCTGCGGTACGCACGCCCGCTGGGCTGGCGCACCGTCGATCAGTGGTCGGCCGGTGGCCGCTGCTTCGTCGCCCTGCGCAGCCGCAGCACCAGCAGCAGGGCGGAACCACCGCACAGTGCGGCGGTGATCAGCAGCCAGCGGGCGAGGAAGCCGTCCGCGGACAGGCCGGTGGCCGACTCGTAGCTGTCCGCGACCCGGCCGCTGATCAGCGGGAACCACACCAGCAGCAGGAGCCCGGACAGGGCCGCCGGCACCCGGACGTACAGGGCCCACTCCCGGCGGCCGACGGCACCGAGCACACCGGTGACGGCCCGGTCCACGGCCGCGTACAGCGGCAGAAGCACCAGGTCGTGCAGCACAGCCGCGCCGACGAACCACAGCGTCACCCCGAGCCGGTCCCCGGACAGCAAGCGCAGGCCCGCGTAGCCCGCGAGCGCGAACGAGCCGGCCAGGAGCAGGATCCGCAGCGGGCTTCCCAGCCGGGGCACGGCTCTGCGCATCACAGGTCTCCGAACGTCATCCGGGCCACCCACTTGGTGTTGAGCACACCGGGCGCCGCAGGCACGATGATCCGCGCCGGGTAGCCGTGGTCGGGGGTCAGCGGCTCACCGTTGACGTCCAGGGCGAGCAGCGAGCGAGCGTCACGCACCTGGTCGGACCGCAGGGCGGCCTTGCGAAAGGCGCCACGTCGCTGGAGGGACTCCACCAGGATGTCGGGGGCCGCGTCCGCGTCGTACCCGACCAGGGCGGCGAGATCCCGCAGCCGCACCCCCCGCCACCACTGGTCGCTGGTGGACCACCCCTCCACACAGGCGATGGGCAACGCCGAACTGTGCAGCGGCAGTTCCAGCAGCTCGGCACGGCTCAGCCGGAGGGTTCCGGTCGGCCCGGTGACGACGAGCCGCCACACGTCCTCGCTGGTCTCTCTCGCGCCGATCCCCCGGGAGGCGGCCGTCTTGTTGATCTGGAAGCCTCCGGGACCGCTGCCCGGATCGGCGCCGCCGTGCGGCGCGAGCAGGGCGGTGCGCCGCAACGGACCGTCGAAGCTCTGCCCCGCCGTGGTCCCGAACAGCAACAGCGAACCGCCCCCGACCAGCCACAGCGCCCCGCGCCGCGACACGGTGGGCTCGGCGGGTCGCGGGGAGACCAGCGGGAAGTCCGGCTCCCCGCCCGCCTCCTCCTGCGGGCCCGTCCCCGCCCGCATGCGACGCACATTGCGAACGGCGGCAGGGGCCCGGAGCACCACGTGCACCACGAACGCGGCGAAGAACACCCAGGCGCCGTAGAAGTGCAGCGGATAGAAGGAGCCGGGGAAGACGTAGTCCAACTGGACGTTGAGCACGCCCGTCACGAACTCGAACAGCACGCCGCCGACGAGGAGCAGCAGGGAGATCCGCTCCAGGGCGTGCGCGAGCGACCGGGCCGGCGGCAGCGCGAACAGCTTCGGCACGACCGACCACAGCTTGGCCAGCAGGACGGGGATGAGCGTGATCCCGAGCGTGACATGGACGCCCTGGGTGAACCGGTACAGCCAGTACGGACGCGTCGGCCAGGCGAAGAGGTAGAAGCCGAGGAGGCCCTTGTCCGGGGTCTTGTCGTTCACCCGCGCGAGGTCCGGGTTGTAGGCGGCGTACGACAGCAGCCCCGTCACGAACAGCACCGTGATACCCGCAAGCAGCACCACACCGAGGACGGAGGTGAACCAGGGACCGCGCACCGGACTGCGCCAGAAACCGGGGGACGTGGGCGAGGCGGGCGGGGTGTGCAACCGTGACATGCGCCGACCGTAGGCCCGTCCGGCCGCGGAAACGGGCCTTCGACACATGACGAAACGCTGACGTCCGCACGCGCAGCGGCCTCGGCACGGTCCGAGCGGCCTAGCGTTCCTCCCGTGACTCGTGATCTTCTCCGAGACCTGCGTGCGACAGTGGCGGCCGCCCTGCTCGTCGCGGCGGCCGTGCTGGTGGGCACCGCGATCGAGCGGGAGCACGGGACGCTGCGCGTGGGTTGGCCTCCTCTGCTGGCCACGTGGGGTCCCCACGTCGGCCCCGGTACCCCCGCGGCTCTCGTCGTCGCCGTGGCCGTCGTCGCCCAGGGTCCGGCCGTCGCCGCCCGGCTGCCGTGGCGGTCACTGCTCTGCGCCGCCTGGGGTACGGCCATGGCCTGGACCTGCTCTCTGGCGCTGATCGACGGCTGGCACCGAGGGATCGCGGTCCAACTCACGACGAGGCACGAGTACCTGCGGGCCGTCGACCGCTTCCAGGACATCCCCGCGACCCTGCGGGACTTCACCCACCACATCCTGCTGCACTCCCCCGACAACTGGCCCGCACATGTGGCAGGCCACCCTCCCGCGGCGACCGTCACGTTCGTCCTGCTCGACCGGGTGGGGCTCGGCGGCGGGGGCTGGGCCGGCGTCTGGTGCATCACCGTCGGCGGGTCGGCGTGCGCGGCAGTCCTGGTCGCCGTGCGGGCGCTCGCGGACGAGGCCCTCGCGCGCCGGGCGGCGCCGTTCCTGGTGCTGGCGCCGGCCGCCGTATGGATGGGGACGTCCGCGGACGGCTACTTCGCGGCGGTCGCCGCCTGGACCGTCGCGTTCCTCGCCCTCGCGGTGACCGGACACAGCCCGCGGCTCAACGGTTTCGCCTCCGGGCTCCTCTTCGGCCTCACCTGCTACCTCTCCTACGGCCTCACGCTCTTCGTGGTGATCGCGGGCGCCGCCCTGCTGCTCGGCGGCCCGCGACGGATCCGGCCCTTGCCCTACGCCCTCGCCGGAGCCTCCGTCGTGCCGCTCGTGTTCACCTTCGCGGGCTTCGACTGGTGGGAGGCGTACCACCTCCTGGTCGAGCGCTACCACCAGGGGGCCGGCGGCGTCCGGCCCTACGGCTACTGGGTGTGGGCCAACCTCGCCTGCACGGTCCTGATCGTGGGACCGGCGACGGTGGCGGGCCTGCGACGCACCGCCGCCACGCTCCTCGGAACCACGGCACGGCTCAGGGCACGTCCTGCCCCCGGCGCACCTCCGCGCGTCCCGACACCCGACCGCCACGGCACTTCTGTACGCGTCTTCTCTGCCCCTCGTCGGCGTGTCGTGCCACGGGCAGGCGGTCCCGGCGCCTCGGCCGACCTCCGCCTCGCCCTGCTCGTCGCCGCCGCGTTCGCTGCCCTGCTCATCGCCGACCTCTCAGGGATGAGCAAAGCGGAGACCGAGCGCATCTGGCTGCCGTTCGCCCTGTGGCTGTTGGCCGCATGCGCGTTCCTGACCCGACCCCGAGCGTGGCTCGCGGCGCAGGCCGCGCTCGCCCTGCTTCTCAATCACTTGCTCCTGACCGGCTGGTGACGGGAAGGCTCCCGGCCCGGCACGCGCCCCCGTGACAGATCACCTGCCCTCTCTCCACGTCACTCCTGCCCTGACACCGAGGCCGAACGGGCCGCGTGCCTGGCGGTGGGGTTGGCCATCAACAGGCGCGGGTCGGCGGCGCGGGTGATCGCCGTCTCCACGGCCGCGACCCGGTCGGCGAGCAGACCGAGGGCGGCGATGGCTCGGACGAGCGGGTCGTGCTCCGGGCCGCCGAGAGTTTGAGTACGGACGTATGCCGCCTTCAGTTCGGCCCAACGCACAGCCTGTTCCGGCGACAGCGTGCCGCGCAGCTCGCCCAGCTTCAGCAGGTTGGCCTCGGCGCCGGTGGTGAGGGTCTGGGCCTCGGCCGTGTAGTGGTCGTCGATCAGGGCCGCCAACTCGGTGTGGTTCATGACCGGCTGGATGCGCTGGGCGATCTTGTTCATGTTCCGGTAGGAGCCCTGGAGCCGGAAGGGCGGCTCGGAGCGGGTGGCGTCGGACTGGGCGGCCGAGGCGATGTACGCGGCGTTCACCGCCAGAACCGTCTCGCGGGCCGCGAGCAGGTGCCGCAGTACGGCCACGATCCGCTCCAGCTCGGCCGGGGCATACGGGTGTGCCGGCCGGTAGGCGCGGGCCGTCGCGTCGTCCTCGGCCAAGCGGATCAGCAGGTCGAGGTCTGCGCGGTCGCGGCCGGCGAGCGGGGCGAGGACCGGGTTGGCGGTGAGCGCGTTCTCGACGAAGCTGAGCGCGAAGGCGTCCTCCTTGCCGGTCAGGACGTCGCCGAGGTTCCAGACGTCGGCGCGGTTGGCGAGCATGTCGGGGACGCGGAAGCGGCTGCCGGACTCGGTGTACGGGTTGCCGGCCATGCAGACGGCGAAGCGCTTGCCACGCAGGTCGTAAGTGCGCGGCCGACCGTCCCGCACGCCCTCGATGCGGCGCGTGGCGTCGCACAGCGGGATGAACTTCTGCAGCAGCTCGGGCGAGGTGTGCTGGATGTCGTCCAGGTACAGGAGGGTGTTGTTGCCCGCCTCCAGTGCGAAGTTGATCTTCTCCACCTCCTGGCGGGCGGTCACGTTCGGAGCCTCGGCCGGGTCGAGCGAGGTCACCGCACGGCCGAGCGCGGGGCCGTTGACCTTGACCAGGATCAGGCCGAGGCGATCGGCGACGTACTCCATGAGCGTCGTCTTGCCGTAGCCGGGCGGGGAGATGAGCAGCAGGAGACCGCCGGTGTCGGTGCGCTTGGACTCGCCCGTGGTGCCCAGCTGCTTGGCGAGGCTGTCGCCGACCAGGGGGAGGTACACCTCGTCGATCAGCTTGCTGCGCACGAACGCCGACATCACCGTCGGCCGGTACTCATCCAGGCGGAGGCGGGTGCGCTCGGCGGCCACCAGCGCCGTCCGACGGCGCTGGTAGGCGCGGTGGGCGGGGACCTCACGGGCGCGGAACTCCCTTGTGCGGGCCAGCAGTTCGTCGATGCGGACGGTGAGGGTCCCGCCGCTGACGCGCGGGTGGGTGCCGAGCAGCCCCTCGACGGTCTCGGCCAGCGGCGCGTCGGACTCGTAACGGGGCAGGTCCGGGCAGAGCTCGGCAGCCACCGCCTCGGCCAGGTCGCCGGGGGTGATCTCCGTTCCGGTCGCGGTGGCGTACGACGTCAGCCATGCCTCGACCAGCTGTCTGCGGGCGCCCGAGTCGGTGAGGACGGCGAGGTCGTCGTCATATGCCGACGTGCCGGTCGTACGGCGGAACGTGTCGAGCAGCGTGCGGGTGCCGACGCTGATGACGAAGCCGTCGGGGCCGCTGGTCAGCTCCTCGAAGAGGTAGCCGGCCGCCGCTCGGGTGCCGATCGCCTCCGCCAGTTCGGCCACGAGGTCGGCGATCGCGGGCGCGAGCCCGAACGTGTCCCGGGCGCGGGCCAGCGATACCGCACGGCGGGTCCAGTTCTCGCGCTCCTCGGCCGTCGTGCCGTGCGCCCAGAACAGCTGGGCGGCGGCGCGGGCGGCGGGCTCGTGGCGGAGCGGGCCGGCGCCCTCGTACAGACGCAGGAGTGCGGCGAGGACCGCGGTCGCGTCGTGGTCGTGGACGCCTCGCTGGTAGCCCTCGTCGTACGCGGCCTCTGCCGCCTGCCGCACGAGGGCGGGCAGGTCGGCCTCCGCGAGCGCGGCCGGGCCGTGTTCGTCCAGCAGCCGGGCGGCGAGGTGTTCGGCGCGGCAGACGTCGGGTGACTCGGACGGCAGGGGGCGGTCCCAGTAGGGGCGGGTGGCGGCGAAGTCGGGGTCCGTGACCGGCGAGCGGTAGTCGGTGCCGGTGAGTGCGAAGGCGAGCGTGTCGCCGTGCGGGACCAGGGTGAGGTCCATGGGTTGGGTGTTGACGGCGAAACGGTGGGTGCCCAGGCGGAGGGTTCGGCCGTCGTCGGCGTACAGATCGGTGCGGTCGCGCAGGGCACGCAGCGCTTCCTGACGGGCGGACTTCAGGCGGCCGTCGAGTTCCTCGGCCCTGACCTGGTCGCCGAGTTCGCGCAGCTCGTCGGCGATGCGGCGGACCTTGGCGGGCATCGGGTCGGAGGTGAAGTACGTGGCGACCTCGTCCGTGTCGGCGAGCGTGGCGGCGCGACGGGTGACCGTCCGCAGGACGCGGGTCGCCGAGTCGGCCAAGCGCTCGGCGCGGCGGGCGCGGGCGTCGGCGAGGGTCTGCTTGCGGGCGGAGAACGTCTCGTGGATTTCGTCGCGCTTTTTCGCCAGCTCACCGAGGAAGTCGTCGAACTCGGCGAACCGGGACTCCAGGTTCTCCACCTGCACCAGCATCCGGGCGAGCTGGTCGTCGCACGCCTCGGGACTGTCGGCGGCCGCGAGCGCGCCGATGACGGCCTGGCCCAGCAGGGCGAACTCGGCGGCGAACTCGGCCCGCCCCTCACGGTCGAGGAGCGCGTGGCGGTGGGCGTCGAGCACGGCGCGGGCGCGGTTGACGCCGCCGAGGAGCTCTGCGATCCGCTCCAGGACGGACGTACGGGCGGTGGCGTCGCCGATGTCCAGACCGGCCACGACCTCGGTCACCGTGCGCAGCCCGTCGGCGAGGTCGTCGAGACGGGCGGCGACGGGCGCCGCCTCGGCGACGGTGGCTATCGCCTCGGCGTCGGCGACGAGCTGCTCGATGCCGGCCTGATGGCCGTCGAAGGCGTCCTCGCGCGCCAGATGGGCGACGGCCCGCTGTCCGAAGGAGGCGAGGTCGGCCTCGGCATCGGCGGCGAGTTCGTCGACGCGGGCGGTATCGGCGTACCGCATGTCCTTGAGCGTGAGCAGGTGGCCCCGGGCATGGCGCAGTTCGGTCAGGCCGGTCACCCAGGCGGCGGCGCTGCGCGGGGCCTCGCCGCGCAGACGTCGTACGACCGTGGCGACGCGCGCCGCGGCCTCGGCGAGCGCGTCGGCCGCCTGCCGGGTGAGGGCCTGGACGGTCTCGAACTCGGCCAGCACCTGCTCGGCGGTGGTCCGGACCTGCTCCAACGGCGTGTGCAGATCCCCTAGTTCGGGATCGCTCAGCCAGTGGTAGGAGTCGGTGGCCCGCACGCACGCGGCGGCCAGCGCCTGGTAGACCTCGCTCGTCGGGGTCGTCTCGGTGACGGCGCGCGTGAGGGACAGGCAGTCGGAGATGCCGCGCACGAGGTCGGCGTTGCCGACGCGGGCGAGCGGGCCGGCGCCGACGGGCTGGGCGGCGGCGTGGGTGTCGGACACATACGGGGAGTTCCAGAGCTGGAGCGGGTGGACGCGCTGCGGTTCGTCGCTGTCGGCGCGTAGGACAACGAGGGAGCCGTCGTCGAAGAGGGCCCAGCCGTGGCAGGACAGCGGGGTGGCGACCTCCTTGCGGATCATGTTGTAAGGCAGCAGCAGACTGCGCCCTTCCTCGCGCGCGTGGAAGGCGAACAGCACGTCCTCGCCGTTCGGGGCACGAACCACGCGCTCGAATTCCAGGTCCGCCACGTCCGAAGGGGCGGTGACGCCGTCGAACGTCTTGTACGCCCCCGTCGCCAGGCAGTAGCCGCCGGGGAAGACGATCCCCTGGCCCTCGGGGAGTGTTCGGCAAGCCCGGCCGATGCCGTCGAGGCGGACGACGCTCTTCGTGAGCGTGTTGAAGACCAGGTAGCGGTGGACGTCCTCCTTGTACGGGAGGACGTCCAGCAGGATGAGGGCGCCCACGCGCGCGTACGCGATGTCGGCGTCGGCGAGGGACTGCAGCGGCTCGGCGACCGGCTCGGCGTGAATCCCTTCGCCTGTCTCGGTGTCGTCCTCGACCTTGACGGTCAGGGTGCCGCCCACCGTTTCGACGAAGACTTCCCCCTCGATGGAGACATGCGGGTGGCGGCCGAGGACGTGGTGCTCGCGGGTCGTCTGCGTCCATGCGAAGTCATGGGAAGGCGGGAAGACGTGGTCACGCTCGCCACGCGCGTCCAGGAAGGACGGCAGGCCGTCGTCGGTGACCGCCCAGCGCAGGACGCGGATGTCGCCGGCCTTCTCACCCGTCTGGAAGACGGCCAGCAACTTGCCCTCGATACGGCGGAGTTGCAAAAGGTGGGCTTGGCGGTAGTAGCGGTAGAGGGCGGCGAACTCGCGGACGAAGGCGGGGTCGTCGAGCAGGCCCGGCACGGCGTCCTCGGCCAGGCGGTTCACATCGCGGTCGTACAGCGCGAAGACATCGCCCACCGTCGTCTCCGGCTTGAGGCCGAGGAAGACGTTGTGGCCGAAGAGCAGCGTGTCGCCGACGGAGACGATGTCGCGGGGCACGCAGTTGTGCTCGGTGCGCAGCGACTCGGTGCTCGTCAGCTCCAGCCGGGTGGAGCCGAACTCCTCGGTCCGGCGAGCGTTGAGCGCCTGGGCGCGGCGGGCGAGCTCAGCGGCCTGCGCGGTGAGCCGGTCGCGCAGCACCTCGTACGTGCCGGCGTCCAGACCGGTGGTCCCGGTGGTCATGGGGTCCCTCTCGGAAGTCGGAGAATCGTGGGCCGGAGCTGCCGTCCCCTGTGCGGCAGCTCCGGCCCACGGGCCGGGCCGGGCCGTGACGGCGCGTCGGGTCCCGGCATGCAGGGCGGGCCCCGACGGCGGTCAGGCCCTGACGCTGCCGTTGAGCGCGGTCAGCGACGTGTCGGCGAGGCCCAGCTCGCCTGCCTTGTCCAGCAGTTGCTGGAACTGTCCGGCGCTCGCGCCGCCGTTCTTCATGAGCTTCATCAGCAGGGCGGAGACGGTCAGGTTCTGCACATCGGCCGGGGAGACCGGGCCGAGGACGCGGCTGAGGTCGTCGGTGAAGCTGGAGGTGCCGTCCAGCCAGGGCTTCACGAGTGCCTGGGCGGTCTCGGAGTGCTGGACGAAGCCGTCGACGCCCTTGCCGAGGGCGATCGAGGAGACCAGCCGGTCGAAGAAGACGGACTCGCCGCCCACGATGTTGATGTCGGCGTTCTCCAGGCCGGTGGCCAGCACGGTGGCCTGTGCTTCGGCGACCTGCCGCTGTACGTCCAGCCCGGCGAGACGGATGTCCTTCTCCGCTTCCAGGCGCAGCCGGTACTCCTCGTGACCGCGGGAGGCGTCGTCCAGCGCGGCCATGGCGGCGGCCTTCTCGGTGAGACCGGCGGCCTCGGCCTTCAGCTTCCCGCCGATGCCCTCGGCCTCGGCCAGCGCCTTGGCCCGCGCACCGTCGGCTTCGGCGCGCAGCCGTGCCTGGGTGGCCTCCGCCTCCGCGCGGCCGGCCTTCTCGATGACCTCGGCTTCCTTGTCGCGGACCTGGACGGCCGCGAGGCCCTCGGCGGCGGATTCGGCCTGGGTGCCCTCGGCGAGGCGCAGTTTGGCCTGTGCGTCGAGGTCGGCGCTCTTCAACCGGGCCTCGGCGAGGGTGAGTTCCTCGGCGGCGCGGTGGAGGGCGGCCTGCTCGGCGGCCTCGGCGGCCTTGATGTCCTTGACCAGTTTTTCCTGCGCCTCGGCCTCGGCGGCGATGATCACGGCCTGCCGGCCGCGTTCGGCCTCCTCCACGGCCCGAAGCTTCTTGATGGCCTCTTCCTGTTCGGCGACCGTACGGTCCACGGCCACGCGCTCGCGGATGACCTCGGCGATCTCCCGCTTCTCCGCCTCGACCTCCTTCTCGGCGGCGATCTGCGTCAGTCGCGTCTCCCGTTCCCGGGCGATGACCTCGAGCTGCCGGTCCTTCTCGATGCGCTCGTTCTCGATGGCGATGACCCGCTCGCGGTTCTTCGCCGCGACGGCGACCTCACGGGTCTGGTTCTCGCGCTGGACGCCGAGCTGCTCCTCGGTCTTGAGGAACGCGGACTGTGCCCGCAGCCGCTCCTCCTCCATCACCCGCGCCGTCTCGGCCTCCTCACGGGCCCGTACGGTCTCGATCTCCCGGCGCTGCTTGATCTCGGCGTCCGCCTGCCGGCGTTCCAGCTCCAGGATGGCCTCGCGGGCGTCGACGTTCTGCCGGGTGATCTCCTTCTCCTCGGTGCGCTGAGCCTCGTTGGTGCGCACGTGTTCCACGGCCGTCAGCTCGGTGATCTTGCGGATGCCCTGGGCGTCGAGGACGTTGGCCGGGTCGAGCTGGGTCAGCGGCGTCTGCTCCAGGTAGTCGATCGCCGCGTCCTCCAGGTGGTAGCCGTTGAGGTCGACCCCGATGACCTCGATGATCCGGTACCGCAGCTCCTCGCGCTTGGTGTACAGGTCGGTGAAGTCCAGCTGCTTGCCGACGGTCTTCAGCGCCTCGGAGAACTTCGCGTGGAACAGTTCCTGCAGCGTGTCCCGGTCGCTGGCCCGCGCGGTGCCGACGGCCTGGGCGACTTTGATGACATCCTCGACGGTCTTGTTGACCTTCACGAAGAACGAGATCCGGATGTCCGCACGGATGTTGTCCCGGCAGATCAGGCCCTCCTTACCGGCGCGCGTGATCTCGATCGTCTTCACCGAGATGTCCATCACCTCGGCCTTGTGCAGCACGGGCAGCACGACCTGCCCGGTGAAGGTGACGTCAACCTTGCGCATCTTGGAGACGATCAGTGCCTTGCCCTGCTCCACCTTGCGGAACAACCGGGCGACGACGAGTACGACGAGCAGGCAGGCAGCGACCAGCGCGCCGATGCCCACGATCATGGCAACCATGGCATACGTCCTTCGGACATGAGGGAGTCGAGCTGAGGAAAGGAGGCCGGAGGAGAGATCCGGCGGCGGCGCGGCTCAGGCGGTCCGGCTCAGGCGGCGCGGTTCCGCGAAGGGTGCGCGGCGTCGCTCGGCACGCGGCCGTAGGGATCCCGGCCGCGGGCGGGGGGCAGCGCGGCGGCGTCGCCCGTGCGAGGCTCGCTCGCCACGGACAGCACGGGTTCATCCGGGAAGAGGCGGTGCAGCGGCCGTACGATCACGCAGGTCGCGCCCCAGGCCACGAACAGCGCCCCCAGGGGTACGACGATGCGCAGCATCCCGGCGACCGGTGCCGGGGGCGCCGCCACGGCCAGCAGAACCACCGCCCCGACACTCAACGCCCAGGCGAGCACCGTCAGCAGCGAGAAGGCGATCGTCACGGGCACCCCGCTCATGCGCCACGCCCGAAGGTCCACGTCCGTGTCGAAGCTGTCGACGTCGGCGACGCCCACGGCGGCCAGGAGCCAGAAGCAGACGACCACCACGAGGGCGGCGGTCAGCAGGATCGTGGGCAGCCCCGTGGCCGCTGCCAGAAAAATCCGCATCTCCTGGTCCCCCTCTCTGCCCGCGGCGCGCATCAGTCGTCTCCGACGGTTGCCGGTCGTTCCGGGCCTCGATGCCGAGCACCTGCCGGTGTCCGGCATCGAACCCATCCACCGTGCTCCCCACGAGCCATGCTGCACCATCCGATCCCGGCCGCGCATTGCCGGTTCCCGGCAGTGTTCATCAGCGTCTGCATGCCGGTGGCCGCTAAGAAACCGTCTCCGGCACGTCAGGAATCCGGAGGACGTCGTGACGGGTCGTGCGTTGCCGTGAGCCCGTCGGCGAGAGCGGCCGGAGGGCGGAAGATGCGTGTTCCCGCAGGCTGGGTCGGCGAGCCGGAGCTTCCACTGGCCACGACCGGACGGGCCCGGCTTCCGAACCGGGTACCCGAAGGCGGCCCCGCCCCGAGCAGCCAGCACCGCTCGGTCGCGTCGGCGACAGGTTGCCTGCGCTGCGCGCTCTCACCGAGGGGGCCTGGTGAAGGAGCTCGCCGTACAAGGCTTCAACAGGGCGGGTGGGGGCCATACTTGACCATGCGGGAGATCGTCCCGTGTGGCTCGGCATGGGAGAGGCAGCAAACCGGTGAGCAGCGACAGCCAGGGAGTGGGGAAGGTCGAGGTACGGCTCAAGTGGGACCCGAGTCCCTGGGATCAGCCACCTCACCATCTCGACATCATCGCCACGACCTACTCGGCGGATGCCCCCTACGGGCGGCCTGTGTACGTCGTCCACTTCGACAGCCGCTCACCGGACGGCACCATCAACATGAGTCGGAACAGCCAGACCGGTCAGGGCTTCGGCTACGTGGAAGTGATGACCCTGGAGCTCGACCGCCTCGCGTCCTCCTTCGCACGGGTCGTCGTGGGCGTGGCGATCCACCAGAACACCGGCCCCAAAACCTTCGGTGACATATCCAACGCCGGAGTCCTGGTCGTCGAGGGGTACAAGGAGCTGCTGAAAGACGACTTCGCGCAGGTCTCCGGTTCCACCGCGACGACGGTCGCGGAGTTCACCCGGAATGCCTCCGGAGCCTGGGAGTTTCACGAGATGGTGCGCGGGTTCGACAGTGACCCCGTGGTCTTCACCGGGGAGATGGGCAGCCACGCCCCACAGTCCTGACGGGGGAACTTCGCAGAGAAGTACGGCCGACCGCGGCCGCCCCGAAGTCGTTCCCCTCTCGGTCCCGGCGCCGGCCGGCCGACTCCGGCGGCTGGTCGCGGTGTCTGCCCCGCAGCGCGCAGATGTCCCGCCGGAGCATGGCCTCAGGTTTTGCAGCTCATGACGCGCGGTTCACACGTGACCATGGCACGCAGGTGGTCCGGGGTGACCCCCACGAGACTGGTGAGGACCGTCCGTCCCGGTGCCGCGTCGATCGGCGCGAGAGAGGGCACCGCGAGGACGGCGCAGCCCGCGGCCTCCGCGGAGCTGATACCGGTCTGGGTGTCCTCCACGGCCACGCAGCGAGCCGGGTCGACGCCGAGGGCGCGGCAGACGGCGCGGTACGGGTCGGGGGCGGGCTTGGTGTGTTCGGTGTCGTCGGCGGTGATGGAGAACGCGAAGTGGTGCGCACCGAGGGTGTCCAGCACGGCGTCGGCGACGGCTCGGGGAGACGCCGTGACCAGGGCCGTGGGAACGCCCTCACGCGCCAGGGCCTCCAGCAGGTCGAGCGCGCCGGGCCGCGGCACGATGCCGGTGCGGACGCGGCCCGCGAACTCCCGGTGCAGTTCGGCGGCGAGCTCCGTGGCCGGCACGCCCGCGGCCACGCCGAGCCACCGGGCGGTGTGCTCGACCGGGCGGCCGAGCACCTCCGGCTGATCCGCCTCGGTCAGCGGCCTCCCCGCGACCTGCTCCACCGCTTCCCACCACAGCCGCTCGGTGTCGACGAGCGTGCCGTCCATGTCGAACAGGACGGCCTGGAGCGGCCGTCGGGAGTGAGGGGTCACGTCTCTGTCTTTCACGACTGGTTCGTACGATCGGCGACGAGCACCGGCCGCTCGGGCAGCGAGACACTCACGGCGGCGCCCGAGCCGAGCACTGCGGCCTCGTGCGTGGGCAGGTCGGCCTTCACCTCGGTGCCATCGGCGAGCCGGACGGTGACACGGGTGGCCGCGCCGAGGAAGGCCGTTGCCACCACGTGCGCGTCGCCGTGCTCGTCCGCCGCGACGAGCACCGTCTCCGGCCGCACCAGCACATCGACTTCCCGCGCCGTCGGTGCCTCTCCGTCGACCGGCAGCAGCCGGCCGAGCACCTCGACGGACCCGTTCCCCGCAACACCCGGGATCCGGCTCATGGTGCCCACGAACTCGGCGACGAAGGCGGTGGCGGGACGGCCGTACAACTCGGCCGGGGCGGCGCACTGTTCGAGCCGTCCGGCCCGCATCACCGCGACCCGGTCGGCGATGGACAGCGCCTCCTCCTGGTCGTGCGTGACGAACAGGGTGGTGATGCCGAGCTCCTGCTGCAGGCGGCGGATCTCCTCGCGCAGACTCAGCCGCACCTTGGCGTCGAGCGCCGACAGCGGCTCGTCGAGGAGCAGCACCCGCGGGCGCAGGGCGAGCGCGCGGGCCAGCGCGATGCGCTGCTGCTGACCGCCGGAGAGCTGGTGCGGGTACCGCTCTGCCTTGTCGGCGAGGCCCACCAGGTCGAGCAACTCGGCGGCGCGGGCTCGTCGTTCGGCCGTACGCACCCTCCGCATCCGCAGGCCGAAGGCGACGTTGTCGAGCGCGCTGAGATGCGGGAAGAGGCTGTACGACTGGAAGACCATCCCGGCGTCGCGGCGGTGGGCCGGGATGTGGGTGATGTCCTCGTTGTCGACCAGCACGGCACCCGAGCCGGGCTGTTCGAACCCGGCGAGCATGCGCAGCGCGGTGGTCTTCCCGCAGCCGGACGGACCGAGCAGGGCGAGGAACTCGCCGGACCGCACGGTCAGGTCGAGGCCGTCCAGGGCGACGGTGGCCCCGAACTCCCGGTGCAGTCCCCGGAATTCGACGGTGGCGGCCTGCGCTGTGGCGGCCGTCTTCTCAAGCGTGGTGGCGGTCATGGTTCATCCCCGGGAAGCGGTTCGGGAGCGCCCGCCGAACACGGTGAGCGCGAGGAGAAGTGCCCAGGTGACGAGCAGGCTGAGCACGGAGACGGCGACGGACAGCTGGGCCTGCGAGCCGCTGACGTTGACGATCCACACGGCGAACGGCTGGAAGCCCAGCAGCTGGGCCACGGTGAACTCGCCGAGCACCAGTGCCAGGGTCAGGAACGAGGCGTTCAGCAGCGCGCCGCGCAGATTGGGCAGTACGGCCCCGACCAGTGCCTGCGGCCAGCTCGCCCCGCAGCTGCGGGCGGCCTCGACCAGGGTCCGCGCGTCGATCGCGCGCAGCCCCGCGTCCAGCGCCCGGTACACGAAGGGCAGCGCCATCACGACGTACGCCAGGACGAGAACCAACGGGAAGCTCGGGTTCTGGATCGCCACGAACGTCTCGAACAGCGGCGTGCGGGAGAGGTACTCGGGTCCCCACTTCAGCACCGTGCCGATCCCGGCGACGAACGCGATCGGCGGCACCACCAGAGGCAGCGAGCAGACGACCTCGACGACCGGCCGCATTCGCGCGGCGCCCAGCCGCAGCGCGACCATCGCGGGCACCATCAGCACCAGCACGATCGCGATGGTGGCCGCGGCCAGCTCCAGCGACAGCAGGAGACTGGAGCCGAACCCGGAGGTGGAGAAGATCTGACCGTAGGCGTCGAACGTGATGCCCTGCCCGGGTACGTCGACCGTGAAGACCACGGACGCGGCCAGCGGCACCAGGAAGTACAGCGCGGCGAGGCCGAGCACGGCCCACCGCCACAGGTTCAGGCGAGCCATCGCGCACTCCGGCGTTGCAGGGGCAGATACACGGCCATGACCAGGCCCGCGACCAGGACCATGTCGAGGCTGAGGGCGAGCGCCACGTTCTCCTGACCGACCAGCACGTTGCCGGAGAGGGCGTCGGCGATCTGCAGGGTGACCAGCGGCACCGAGCTGCCCACCATCGCCGCGGCGGTGGCGTACGCGGCGAACGCACTGCCGAACAGGAGCACGAACCCACCGAGCAGCGTGGGCGCGAGCACGGGCAACGCCACGTGCCGCCAGTACCGCACGGCCGTGGCCCCGTTGTTCTGCGCGGCCTCGCGCCACTGGGAGCGCAAACCCTCCAGGGCCGGGGTGATGGTGAGGACCATCAGCGGGATGAGGAAGTACAGATAGACGATCACCAGGCCCCAGAAGCTGTAGAGGTCCCAGCCCGCGTCCGCCAGGCCCAGGTGCCGGGTCAGCACACCGGCGTTGCCGAGGGTGGCGACGAAGGCGAACGCCAGCGGGACGCCACCGAAATTGGCCAGCACCCCGGACGCGGTGAGCACGGCCTCGCGCAGCGCGCGGAAGCGGGAGGTCACCACGACCTGCGCGAGCGGCAGCCCGAGCACGGCTGCGATGGCCGCGGAGACGGCGGACAGTTTCACGCTGCCCCCAAGGGCGGTCAGGTACGCACCGTGCAGCGAGGCCGTCAGGTTCGCGGTGCCGTACGCCGTGGTGGCCGTGGCCTGGTGCTTCACGGTGAAAGCGCCGTTCAGCATGGCCAGTGCGGGGAGCCCGAAGGCGATCGCCGTGAAGGCCAGGAGCGGGACGACGGCGAGCCAGCCGGGGGTGCGGCGCCGCCGCTTCACCGAAGCGACCGGCGCCACGTCGACCCGCGGGAGCGTGGCGCTCATCCGGAGACGGCCTTCCCCCAGCCCTGCGCGATGGCCGTCTTGGCCTTGCTCTGCTGGGCCTCGGTCGGGAACGTGGGCGTGCCGGAGACCTTCGGCAGCTTGGCGGCCGCGGCCTTGTCGAGGGTGCCGGCCTTCTCCATCGCGGCCATCAGGGCCGGACGGGCGTACCCCTTCAGCCACAGGTTCTGGCCCTCGGCGCTGTAGAGGTACTCCTCCCACAGGCGGGCGGCCGCCGGGTGCGGGGCGTCCTTGTTGATGGCCTGCGAGTAGTACTGCGCGAACTCGCCGTCGGACGGCACCGCCACCTGCCAGTCGAGCCCCTTGGAGTTGAACTCGTCGGCGTACCCGGCGTTCAGGTAGTCCCAGTCGATACTGATCGGCGTCTCGCCCTTCTCGACGGTGGCCGGGGTCGACTCGACGGGCGTGTAGTTGCCGCTCTTCTTCAGCTTGGCGAAGAAGTCGAGGCCGGGCTGGATGTCATCGAAGGAGCCGCCGTCGGCGAGCGCGGCCGCGAACACGCCCGCGAAGGCCGACCCGGACTTGGTGGGGTTGCCGTTCAGGGCCACCTGGCCCTTGTACTGCGGCTTCAGCAGGTCCTTGAACGTGGTCGGGCAGGTCTTGACCCGCTTGGCGTCACAACCGATGGAGATGTAGCCGCCGTAGTCGTTGTACCAACGGGCCTTCGGGTCCTTCTGTCCCGTGGGGATGTCGGCGAAGGAGGCCACCTTGTACGGCGCGAGCAGCCCCTGCTGGGCCGCGCTGAGCGCGAAGGAGCTGCCCAGATCCAGGACGTCCGGAGCGCGGTTCTGGCCCTGGCGGGACGTGACGGCGTTGATCTCGTCCTGGCTGGCGCCGTCCGGGTTCTCCACCTGGATCTTGATGCCGTACTTCTTCTCGAAACCGTCGATCAGGGCGCCGTAGTCGGCCCAGTCGCGGGGCAGCGCGATGGCGTGCAGCGTGCCCTCCTTCTTCGCCGCGGCGACGAGCTTGTCCATGCCACCGAAGTCGGCGGCGGACGTGGCGGCCGCGGCGTTCTCGCCGCCGGCGGTGGCCGACACGTTGTCGGGAGCGGCGCCGCAGGCGCTCAGGGCGAGCGCGGCGACGACGGCGAGGGAACCGCCGAGGACGGCTGTTCTCCACAAGGACACGGTCACGGTCTCTCCAGTGGTGCGCGGGGGTTGGGGCGGTGCGGTGACTTGTCTGGGGTGACTTGTCCGAACAAGTTGACCTCAGTAGGCCCGCCACCGGTGTCACGCTCGTGAACACTGGTGAAACCCTGACCTCGGATTCCCTGGTTCTTACCAACCTTTTCCCCTCACCTCAGAAACTCGAATAGGCTGCTCACGCTGTGCACAGCAGTCGAGGCAGAGGGGAAGCATGGCGGCGCGACACGAGAAGATCGCCGACGAACTGCGGCGCGCGATCGACCGCGAGGAATACACAGTCGGCAGCCTGCTGCCCGCGGAGACCGAACTCGCAGCCCACCACGGCGTCTCGCGCGGCACCATCCGCCAGGCCATCACGGCCCTGACCACCGAGGGCCTCATCGGCTCCCGGCAGGGCGCACGCCGCGTGGTCCTCGCCAACCGTCGCAGCCAGACCTTCACCGAACTGCGCAGCTTCGCCCAATGGGCACGTGCCATGGGCCGCGAGGCGACCGGGCACGTGGTGGCCCAGCAGTACCGCCCGGCGACCACGGAGGACGCCGCACGCCTCCAACTGCGCGCCGGCACCCCGGTGCTGCACGTCCTCCGCGTCCGCGGCCTCGACGGCGAGCCGGTACTGCTGGAGCGGACCGTCTACGCCGACTGGATCTCCCCCACCGTCGAGGCCATCGAACCCGA
Organism: Streptomyces sp. NPDC002788; assembly: GCF_053592115.1. Taxonomy (NCBI): domain Bacteria; kingdom Bacillati; phylum Actinomycetota; class Actinomycetes; order Kitasatosporales; family Streptomycetaceae; genus Streptomyces; species Streptomyces sp. NPDC002788. Next base: position 199,602 of record NZ_JBSFVB010000001.1, read on the forward strand.
CTGCCCGTCCGTCACCCAGCGCCTCTACGACGACACCGGCCTGGTCTTCGCCTACGGGGAGCACGTCATCGACGCGGTGGCAGCCGGCGCCCAGGACTGCGAGCTCCTCGAGGTCCGCCGCACCAGCCCGCTCCTTCGCGTCCGCCGGGTCACCACGACCCACGAAGGCCGTGCCGTCGAGTGGTCGGACGACCGCTACCGCTCGGACGCGGTGAGCTTCAGCGTGCACAACTCGATCGCGAACAACGCGCTGGCCCGCAAGGCAGTGGACTGACGGGCCGACAGGCTGCTGAAACCCCACTTTCCATCCTGCCCTCGGGTTCGTACCGGGCACACCGTATGTCGTCGCGTGTCAGCACGTGCGCGTCTTCCTCGAGAGGGCAAGCACGCCGTCGGGTGTATACGGCGCTGGAAGCGGAAGGCAACGTAACCGACCGCTCCGCCGTGACCGGGAACCTCCGCTCCCGAATCACCGGAGCGTTCAGCCAAGACACGCGCCCAGAAATGCGCCGACCGGCGAGACCGAATTGATGAATCCCGCCTGTGACGCAATGAGGTGCCGCTGCGCGGTTGAATCAGCGTGCCGACGGTTCCCACGATGAACAATTCGCAGGCATCGGCGACAACCCCATTCCCGCCGTGACCGCGGCGCGAGCGTGAAACTGCTGAGCGGTGCCTCGTCCGGGGCCGCCGTGATTGCTGTGGGTGGGTTGTCGGCCATGGTGCGGCGGCTCCTGTCCCCGGGTTCGGTAACACCCTCAGCCCTTCCCTGGGAACCGCCGACGGCACCCGGGCGGACCGAGACGTCGCGCGGCGAAGTATCGAAGCGGTCAGCCGGAGGTCATTTCGAATCGATGGAGCGGTCAACAGGGCGCCAAATGTCGGCTCTCGCCGGCTCAATCCTTTTAGGCTCAGCTTGACACCGGTCCCTTTTCCGGTAAGGCAGAGCCGCTGTCCGCGCACACGCGGACGGCGGGGCGGTCTTTCGGCTGGGCCGATCGGCCGGCTGCGGGAGGCAACCGAACCGGGGCTGTTACGCCTCCTACGGCAACGAACGCCTGGAACTGCCGCGTCGGCCATGGAGCCGCAGCCCAGGCTCCGGCTTCCGCCGCGACCACCACGGGGGCAGGCACCGACAGTGCCGGAGGAACTACTCCGGCATGCGTATCTCACTGAAGGCAGCAAGGATGAGCGATTACCGTAGCGGGCCTCCTTCGCGAAATTCCCGGGGTCATTCCGGCCAGTATCCGGCGGAGGGGACGGGGGCTGCGGGTGGGCAGCCCCGAATGACCCGAGCGGAGATGCGCAGGGCCGCCAAGACGGCGAACCGGCGCTCAGCACGCGGGAAGGCGGAAGGACCGGGCCCGGGTGCGCGTCAGGCCGCTTCCTCCCGGCGCGGTGCTCCCGTGAAGAGGCGTCTGATCGACTACCCGCGGACGGGCAGACGCGGTCTGCGGCGCTGGCTGCCGTCGTGGAAGCAGGTGCTGGCCCTCTTCGTGCTGCTGTTCGGCGGCATGGTCGGCGCGGTTGGCCTCGCCTACGCGTCGGTGACGATTCCGAGTGTCAATCCGAACACTCAGCTGCAGAACAACGTGTTCTATTGGTCGGACGGCTCGCAGATGGCCAGCGTGGGGCAGGTGAACCGGCAGAACGTGAGCCTGTCGCAGGTTCCGTCCGATGTGCAGTGGGATTTCCTCGCGGCGGAGAACGCCTCCTTCTACACTGATCCGGGTGTCGACCCGCAGGGAATCCTGCGGGCGCTTTACCACATGGCTGACGGCGGCCAGGTGCAGTCCGGGTCGACCATCACGCAGCAGTTCGTGAAGAACACCTACCTCAGCCAGAGCCAGACCCTGTCGCGCAAGTTCAAGGAGATCATGATCTCTTTGAAGATCGGCAACAGTCTCAGCAAGCAGCAGATTCTGCAGGGCTATCTGAACAGCAACTACTACGGCCGCGGCGCTTACGGCATCGAGGCCGCCGCCCAGGCGTATTACCACCTTCCCGTGGAGAAGCTGAACGTCAGCCAGGGAGCTTTCCTGGCCGCCACGGTGAACGAGCCGAGCGTGATGATGAACGCCGACGACCCGCAGGCCCGCGCCCAGGCCACCGCCCGCTGGAAGTACGTGCTGGGACGGATGGTCGCCATCGGGAAGTTGAGCGGCACGCAGGAACATCGGTATCTGCGGGAGGGCTTCCCGGTGCCGAAACCGATGACGGCCTCCGGCTCGATGAGCGGGCAGGTCGGCTACCTGGTCCAGATCGCCGAACAGTACGTCGAGCAGCACTCGTCCGTCACCGACCAGCAGCTGAATCAGGGCGGCTACCAGATCTACACCACCTTCGACAAGCACCAGGTCGCCGAGCTGAGCGCCTCGGTGGCCAGGATGCGGGGGCAGCACCTGGACCCGAAGCACCGGTCGGCGGACCGGAACGTGCAGGTCGGTGCCGCCTCCGTCGACCCCACCAGCGGAGCGATCGTCGCCCTGTACGGCGGTGACGGCTGGAACAAGGGCCACTACACCGACAACGCCAACAGCTCGGGTGTGCCGGTCGGTTCCACCTTCAAGCCGTTCGTCCTCGCCGCCGCCCTGGACCACGGCGCGGTCCTCTCCCCCGGGCAGCCGCCGTCGCCGATCACGCCGGAGAGCAAGTTCGACGGCGACAACGGCATCGAGATCAAGAACCAGCAGGGACAGTACCTCCCGGACGGCAGCGACCCCACGGGGCTGCTCCACCAGCAGAACGACGTCTCCACCAAGTGGGGTTACATCACCCTGCGCAAGGCCATGGAGCAGTCGGTCAACACCCCGTACGTCCAACTGGGCGAGTACGTCGGCTACGGCAACGTGGAGAACGAGGCGCTGGCGGCCGGTCTGCTGCGCAAGACCCTCCAGTACGACACATCCGGCTTCTACATCGGCACCTCCACCCCGTCGGCCATCCGCATGGCCGACGCCTACGGCACCTTCGCCGCCGACGGGGTCCACCACGAGCCCTACTCGGTCACCAAGGTCCTCGACGGCGGCCGCCAGCTGTCGGGTTTCACCCCGCCCGCCGGCAGCAGGGCCATGCCCGCCTCGACCGCCGAGACCGTCACGAACGTGCTGCAGGACGTGGTCGAGCACGGCACCGGCACCAACGCCCTTGCCCTCGGACGCCCCGCCGCCGGCAAGACCGGAACCACGGACGACTACAAGTCCGCCTGGTTCATCGGCTACACCCCGCAACTGTCCACGGCGGTCACCATGTTCAAGGAGGGCTCCGGCAACTCGGGCCTGAAGTCCATGTCCGGAGTCGGCGGCTACAGCAAGGTCTTCGGAGCGGACATGCCCACCCAGGTGTGGCTCGGCTACATGTCCGCCGCGCTCCAGGGCCAACCCGTGAAGTCCTTCCCTCCGGCACCGCCACTCGGCCAGGGAGCCGACGAGAACGGCGCCCCGTCCCCCACCCCCTCGGCGTCCCCCACCGAGTCGCCCTCGAGCACCCCTTCACCGACCACACCCACACCGTCCCCGTCCATCACGCCGTGCAGCGACATCCCGGGCGGGTGCACCTCCCCCACCGCCCCCACCCCCTCCCCCTCGCCGACCAGCACCGACGGCTTGGCAGGCGGCCTCTTCGGCTCAGGAGGCGGCAAGCAAGGGAACGCCGGCGCGCAATCACCACGCCGATGACCGCGAGGCTCCCGCGCTACGTGCAGTTCACCACCACGCCCGCCGGACAATGATGGGGAGTCGAGCATGCGAAGTCTCAAGAACGGCATGGCAGTGGCCCTGCTGGCAACCGCGGTACTCGCAGGCGCGAGCGGGTGCGACGGCAGCGCCGCGGCCTCGGTGTCCCACGCCGCGGCGCACTCCTCGCCGGAGCCGCGTACGAGCGTGAGTCCGTCACCGACACACCCGCCGATGCTGCTCGACAGCATCGTTCCCGAGCCCGGCGGCACCGTCGGTGTGGCCATGCCGGTCTCCGTCGTTTTCACCGATCCGGTTGCCTCCTCCGCCCGCGCCACGGTGGAGCGCCACCTCAAGGTGTCCACCTCCGTACCGGTCACCGGCGCCTGGCACTGGTTCAGCAGCACACGGGTCGACTGGCGGCCACGGACATACTGGCCATCAGGCACGAAGGTGACGCTGAACGCCGGCCTCAAGGACGTGAGCGACGGCTTCGGACGGTACGGACTGCGCGACTACCGGCACAGCTTCACCATCGGGCCGGACGTCGAGACCACGGTGTCGGTCCCCGGCCACTGGATGAAGGTCACCCGGGACGGCCGACTGGTGCGCACCATGCCCATCGACGCCGGCAGCCCCACCTTCCCGTCCTGGGACGGCACCATGGCGGTGATCGACAAAGAGCCCAAGGTACGGATGACGTCCTGCAGCGTCGGTATCACCTGCGACAAGCACAACCCCGACTACTACGACCTCAACCTGCCCTGGGACGTGCACCTCACGACGTCGGGCACCTACGTCCACTACTCCACCGGCGACCCCCACCCCGGCCACGGCTACGGCTCGCACGGCTGCGTCCACCTGTCACTGTCCGAGGCGAAGTGGTTCTACCACTACGTCGAACAGGGCGACCCGGTCACCATCACCGGCTCGCCTCGCGGGAACGCCGCAGGCGACAACGGCTACGCGGACTTCAACCTCCCCTGGTCCCAGTGGCTGTCCGCCAGCGCGACCGGACCGCGGACGACCAGCCGCGTGTAGGCGATGACGTGACCGATCCCGCGACTTCACAGCTGAGCCAAGGAGAGTCTGGCGGCACCATGCCCACAGCCATCAAAAACACCCGCCGAATGGCTTGCGCACCGAGAGCGGACACCGGCGAGCCGCCTCACCGCGCGTCAGCCCGGCGCCGGGCCGTCGCCCGCCTCGCCCAGGAACTCGGCGGGCGTGAACAGGGCCGGCACGGCACCGGCGACGGCCGCGGGGCAACCCACACGGGGCAGTCGACGCGGACCTGCCCGGCACTCACAGACACCCGCCCGACCGATGCCTCGGTGTCCGACGTGTCGTCCATCGGGTCGTCCCCGGCCGACGGCTGGATCTTGCACGTGGAGAACGGTTCGAGCTCATGATCCTTGCGTACCTTCCCAGCCCCTCACAGGGGGTGTGGCACCTCGGGCCGGTTCCGATTCGCGCCTACGCGCTGTGCATCCTGGCCGGCATCTTCACCGCCGTGTGGCTGACCGGCCGCCGCTGGGAGGCGCGGGGCGGCAGGCGGGAGGACATCGCGGACATCGCGGTCTGGGCGGTGCCGTTCGGCATCCTCGGCGGCCGCCTTTACCACGTGATCACCGACCCGGAGCTGTACTTCACCGCCGGAAAGCAGCCCATCCGGGCCCTCTACATATGGGACGGCGGCCTGGGTATCCCCGGCGCCGTGGCGGTGGGCGCCGTGGGCGCCTGGCTGGGCTGCCGCCGCCGCGGCATCCGCCTGGCCGACTTCGCCGACGCCGTCGCGCCCGGACTGGTGCTGGCGCAGGCGATCGGCCGCTGGGGCAACTACTTCAACCAGGAGCTGTACGGCCGCCCCACCGACCTGCCGTGGGCGCTGTACATCGACCCGGCCCACCGCCCCGCCGACAGCCCGAACGTGGCCCTGTACCACCCGACGTTCCTGTACGAGTCGCTCTGGGACCTCGGCGTGATGGCGCTCCTGTTGTACCTGGACCGCCGCTGGCATACGCGGCTTCGACGCGGGCGCCTGTTCGCCTGCTACGTGCTCGCCTACACCGCCGGGCGGACCTGGATCGAGGCACTGCGCATCGACCACGCCAACCACTTCCTGGGCCTGCGGCTGAACGACTACGTCAGCCTGGTCCTGTTCACCGGCGCGCTGGTGTACCTGATCGCCACCCGCCGTCCGCACCCGGACGACGACGCGCCCCACCCGGGTGCCGACGGCGAGGAAGCAGTGCCGGAGCCGGCCGAGCCGTCCGGCGGAAAGCGGTGGTGACAGCCCTCCCGGACGCGGAGACGTCGCGGGCCGCGACCGGGGGCCGTATACGGGATGACGCACCGGCCCGCCGCTGCCCACGGCACGTCCGCCCACGATCGATCGCGCAAGGGGTGAACTGCGGACGAATTCTGGCTTTTCCTCTGGTCAGGACCTGGTCAGGAACGAGGTTGCGGCCCCGCGGCCTGCATAGGCTCATCTGCGCCGCCTCGTTCGTACGACTCCCGGGAGGCCCGGCGTGCCCGGAACCGACCTCGAAACCAACGCCGCATCCAGCGCCATGCCGCCTCGGCCCCACCCCGCCTCCCGTCGGCGCACGGCGCTGCTCGCGGGCGGCGCCCTGGCGGCCGCGGCAGCGGTGACCGCGGGTGTGCTGACGGCGGGAGGCTCGGGGAAGAGCACCAAGGCATCGGTCGCGGCCGACGGCCTGCGGCACACCACCGTCGAGATCGCCCCCTCCGACTGCGGACACGGCTGGACTCACCCGGCGCCGGGCCGCCAGGTCTTCGACCTGCGCAACGTCTCCAGCACGGCGGCCGAGGTGTATCTGACCGACCCGACGAGCGGCGCGGTCCACGGGGAAGTCGAGGGGCTCGCCCCGGGCACCGTCCGCCCGATGCCGGTGACCCTCGGCAACGGCTCGTACGCCTTCAAGTGCCTGCCCGACGACGCGGACGCCGTCACCGGCCCCACCGTGCGGGTCACCGGCGCCGATGCGAAGAGCGGACCGGCCGCCGTGCCCGTCTCCCAGCAGGACCTCATCCCGCCCACCCTCGCCTACCAGAAGTGGATCCGGGCCCGCACGGTCGAACTGGCGAAGAAGACCGACGCGCTGCGCGACGCCGTCGACCGAGGCGACCTCATCGCCGCCCGGGCCGCCTGGCTGCCCGCACACCTGGTGTACGAGCGGATGGGCGCCGCGTACGGCACGTTCGGCGATGCCGACTCGGAGATCAACGGGACCACGGCAGGGCTGTCCGGCGGAGTCCACGACCCCCGCTTCGCCGGCTTCCACCGCCTTGAGTACGGCCTGTGGCACGGCGAGTCGGCGAGCGACCTGCGCGGCCCGGCCGACCGGCTCGCCAAGGCCGTCCACGCGCTGCGCGACAGCTGGCCCACCCAGCGGATGGACCCGGCCGATGTCGGCCTGCGCGCGCACGAAATCCTGGAGAACACCTCGCAGTTCGAGCTGACCGGCCGCACCGACTACGGCAGCGGCACCAATCTGGCCACCGCCCGCGCCAACCTCGACGGCACCCGCGTACTGCTCGGCTACCTGCACCCGCTGCTCAAGACCCGCGACAGCGGCCTCGCCGGTCTCGACTCCTGGATGAACCGCACCCAGCACACCCTTGACGCCTTTGACCGCGACGGCCGCTGGACACCGCTGGGCCGACTCACCCGCGCGCAGCGGGAGAAGGTCGACGCGGACGTGGGCGAGCTGGTCGAGCGGCTCGCGGACGTGGCCGCCCTCACCGACGTACGGAGGACCGCGTGAATCGCTTGAACCGCGTAGGCCGCCGGGGCTTCCTGGCGGGGGCGGCCGCCGTGGCCGGCACCGGACTCGTGGCAGCCGACCACGGCGCCGCAACCGCCGCCGCACAGCCCCGCGAAAACGCCGGCATCGCCTTCCACGGGCACCACCAGGCCGGAATCACCACCCCGGCGCAACGCGCCACCGTGTTCGTGTCCTTCGACACGACCACCGAGAACCGCGGTGAACTGGCCGACCTGCTGCGCACGCTCACCGAACGGGCCCGTCTCCTCACCACCGGCGGCAGCCCGGACTCGCTCGGCATCACCGCTCCCCCGGCCGACTCCGGCACCCTCGGCACGGACATCCCGGCCGACCGACTGACCGTCACCGTGGGCGTCGGTGCCTCGCTCTTCGACGACCGCTACGGCCTCGCCGACCGTAAGCCGCACCGCCTCACGGCCATGCCGTCGTTCCCCGACGACGATCTGGACGCCGCCTGGTGCCACGGCGACCTGAGCGTGCAGTTCTGCGCCGCCCACCCGGACACGGTGCTGCACGCCCTGCGCGACGTCACCCGGCACACCCGCGGCGGCATGCAGGTGCGCTGGCGCATGGACGGCTTCGTCAGCCCGCCCCGCCCCTCCGGCACCCCCCGCAACCACATGGGCTTCAAGGACGGCACCGCCAACCCCGACGTGCGCGACGCCCGCGAGATGGACCGCCTGGTGTGGGTGGGTGCCGGTGCCGGGGAGCCGGACTGGGCGGTCGGCGGCAGCTACCAGGTCGTACGACTGATCCGCATGCTGGTCGAGTTCTGGGACCGGGTCTCCCTCACCGAGCAGGAGCGGATGTTCGGCCGTGCCCGCGACACCGGCGCGCCCCTGGACGGACGCCACGAGAGCGACACCCCCAACTACCCGCAGGACCCCAAGGGCGACGTGATCCCCCTGGACAGCCACATCCGGCTGGCCAACCCGCGCACCCCCGTCACCGCCGACCAGCGCATCCTGCGCCGCGCCTACAACTACGACCGCGGCATGGACAGCAACGGCAACCTCGACATGGGCCTGCTGTTCTGCTGCTACCAGCAGGACTTGGCCCGTCAGTTCGAGACCGTGCAGAAGCGGCTGGCAGGCGAACCCCTGGTCGACTATGTCACCCCGTTCGGCGGCGGCTACTTCTTCGCCCTGCCCGGTGTCCGGGACGCGTCCGACTGGCTGGGACGCGGCATGCTGGCTTGATCTCGCCGACGCATACCGGTCAAGAACACTCCAAAAGGCCATGAGCATTTCCTGACCGAACGTTCTCGCTCCCGTCGTTGTCGCTCCCCCGCCCCGCCGCCACGATGGCCCAAGATCCCGTCGTGGATGCCATGGCCACCTACGTCGTGGCAGCGGAACTCATTGCTCTCGGAAGGCGAGACAGCATGATCGGCACAGGAAGAACTCCAGGCGCGCGGAGCCGGTTGGCTCGCGTGGGCGCTCTGCTCGGCGCCGCCGCCCTGGCCACCGCGGGCGGCGCCGTCCCCGCGTCGGCAGCCTCGGCGCACGGCGGCCCCGGCTCCTCCGCCACCAGCACGGCGACGCCGATCAAGCACCTGGTGGTGATCTACGACGAGAACGTCTCGTTCGACCACTACTTCGCCACCTACCCCCAGGCCGCCAACACCGACGGCACCACCTTCAAGGCCGCGGCGCACACCCCCAAGACCGACGACCTCCTCACCGCCGGGCTGCTGACGAAGAACCCGAACCTGTACGCCCCCGAGCGGCTCAGCAGTTCGCAGGCCATGACCTGCGACCAGAACCACTCCTACGGCCCGGAGCAGTACGCGGCCGACGGCGGCAAGGCCGACAAGTACGTCGAGAACACCGAAGTCAGCAAGTGCAGCGGCCTGTTCGGTGAGCCCGGGCTGGTGATGGACTACTACGACGGCAACACCGTCACCGCGCTGTGGAACTACGCCCAGCACTACACCCTCAACGACAGGTCCTTCAGCTCGGTCTACGGCCCCTCCACGCCCGGTGCGCTGAACCTGGTCTCGGGCCAGACCCACGGCGTCATCTCGGTCGACCCGGCCTCCGGCACGGAGAACCCGAAGCAGACCAAGACCCCTGACTCGTACACCGTCGTCTCTCCGAACGCCCAGGGCGTCGGCACGGTCACCAACGACCCCGACCCCGCCTACGACGACTGTGCGGACAAGGACCACACCGCCACCAACGCGCTCGCCGCGATGCAGGGCAAGAACATCGGTGACCTGCTCAACGCCAAGGACGTGACCTGGGGCTGGTTCCAGGGCGGCTTCCGCCCGTCCACCGCGTGGGACGGCAAGCAGGGCGGCTACGCCCAGTGCGGCGGTACGACGCACACCAACGTCGGCGGCGCGGCGGTCGAGGACTACAGCCCGCACCACAACCCGTTCGCGTACTACAAGTCGACGGCCAACCCCCACCACCTGGCCCCGGCGAGTGTCGCCGAGATCGGGCACAGCGGCCGCGCCAACCACAACTACGACCTGAGCGACTTCGACGCCGCCCTCAAGGCCGGCAACCTGCCCGCGGTGAGCTTCCTCAAGGCCGCCGAATACCAGGACGGCCACGCCGGCTATTCCGACCCCGTCGACGAACAGCACTTCCTCGTCAAGGAGATCAACGCGCTCCAGCAGTCCCCGGAGTGGAAGTCCACCGCGGTCGTGGTGGCCTACGACGACTCCGACGGCTGGTACGACCACGTCACCTCCAAGGTGCTGAACGGCTCCACGGACTCCGTCCTCGGCTCCAACGGCAAGGCCCTCGACAGCCCCGCCTGCCAGTCCGGCCCTGCCGCCGCGGGCGGCTACAAGGACCGCTGCGGACCGGGCACCCGCCAGCCGCTGCTGGTCATCTCCCCGTACAGCAAGGTCGACAAGGTCGACCACACCGCCACCGAGCAGACGTCGATCACCCAGTTCATCGAGAACAACTGGCACACCGGCCGCATCGGCGACGCCTCCTTCGACCAGCGCGCCGGCACCCTGACCCACATGTTCGACTTCCGGCGTCCCAACGACCAGCAGGTCCTGCTGAACTCGGACGGCTCGGTCAAGTCGGTGAAGAAGATCCCGCACTACACCCGGACGGCCACGGCCGCCTCCGACAAGACGCCGTACCCGCCGTACATCCAGGACCTCAAGGCACAGAACGTCGCCGACGCCGGCCCGGCCTCCCCGGCCCTGCCGATCACCCTCGGCGCCGGCCTCCTCACTGCCGCAGCCGCAGCAGCCGGCACCGCGTTCACCCTGCACCGCCGCAGGGCTCGCGCCAGGGGCACGACCGCGACCATGTGACCTCTGACGCCCCCACAGCCGGGGCGGCCGTGATTCCGCTCCCCGCGCATCCGACAGCAGCCGTCCCGGTGGTGCCCCGAGTGCCACCGGGACGGCTGCGGCCGTGGAGGAAACGCGGGCGGCGACTCCGCGGCCACCGGTGCCGATCTAGCCCGGTCCGTTGACCCTCGGTCCCGTGCTGGTCGCCGTCGCTCTGGTCGCCCCCGGCTCCGACAGCTCGACGCCCGCCCGAACCGGACCCCGGTGACGATTCCGCCACCGTCCGCTCCGTCCTCACGGGGAGACCTCGAGAGGGCCGGCGGTGTAGGCGCGGGCCTGGACGGGGGTCAAGTCGCCGACGGCCACCAGGCGTCCGAGCACCTCCGCGCGGCGCTCCCGCGCGAGACCCGGATCGCGGAGCGGGTCGTACAGTGACGGTGCCTGGACAAGACCGGCCAGGAGAGCGGCCTGGGGCCACGTCAGCCGGTTCGGGGTGGTGCCGAAGTAGCCGCGGGCGGCGGTCTCCAGTCCGTAGTAGCCGTGACCGAAATAGGCGACCGCGAGATACATCTGGAGGATCGCTGTCTTCGGGTAGTCATGGGCGAGCTTCAGGCCGAGCACCACCTGCTCGACCTGGTCGATGCGCGTCCGTCGGCCGTTGGTGTACAGCATCTTCGCGAGCTGCTGCTCGAGTGTCGCACCACCCCCGTCTCCTCCCCCGCCCTCCAGCCACACCTTGCCCGCCCGCGCGATGCCGACCGGATCGATGCCCGGGTTGCGCCAGAAGCGGGAGTCCTCGGTGGCGACAAGGGCCGCAGCCACCTTGGGCGGCGTCGGAACGGCCATGTCGCTCACCCCCCGCTCGGCGTCCAGCGCACGGACCCGCTGCTCCGCGTCGCTCACTCCGGGGGTGACCGCCAGCAGGGCGGCCCCGCCCGCGGTGCACAGCACAGCCGCCGAAAGCGCCATGACGAGTGTGCCGCGCACACAGCGCCGCAGCCATCCGGGCATGCCTCGGCTGATCACCTCGGCCCCGGCCACAGCGAACACCGTCAGCCCGGCATAGAGGCCGAGCACCACGGCGACGTCGAGCGTGTAGCCGAACGAACGGGCGACGAGCACGAACAGCGTCGCCGCGCCCGCGCCGACACACAGCGCGAGGAAGCGCCGCAGCCGCCCAGGGCCGCCCGCGTTCCGCGAACGTACGAAGGGCGTACCGCGCTGAACCACGCGGACCCGGGTCCCGTCCATGGCGTTCTCACAAGCCCCAAGAAGACCGCGACGACACCGCGTCGGCCGGCAGTCGGCCGGCGCAAGGACGCGCTCCGCAGAGGTACGCCCTGCCGGTCCCGGACCCGCGGCGGTATGCCCGCTCACGGCGAATCGCCGCGGGACGCCCGGCCGCTGAAGCGCCGGCTCCGCCGTCTCGGCGGGAGGTCTTTGTCATGGAACTGAGAGTGCTCCGAGATGATGAGAGCTACCTAAGACTTCCCTGAGAGGTGCGACAAAACCTCGTATGCCCGAAATAAGCATGCCTTCCTGGCCGGGCGTGACCGTTGCGGAGCGGCGCCGCCGCGACCCCGCAGCCACGACAGACGGCTCGGCGAAGCGCGCAGCGCGGCGGGTCCTGCTGATGTCCGCTACGTCGTCTACGGCTTGCGTGCAGCGAGTCGGACGGTGGGCAGCGGGGGCGAGGCGGTGCCTGCGAGGGCGCCGGTCATGGCGTCGCGCCAGATGGGACCGGGGGTGTCGGCGCCGAAGACCTCCTTGTGGAACACGCCGCCGATGGTGATGTCGGTCATGGAGACGTTGTGGGACGGACCGCCGACCCAGACCGCGCCGGCCAGGTTCGAGGTGTAACCGACGAACCACGCGGCCCAGCGGTTGTCGGTCGTACCGGTCTTTCCCGCGCTGTCGCGGCTCTTCAAGCCTGCCTGCCTGCCGGTACCGTCCTCGACCACACCCTTGAGAAGCGTGTTGAGGGTCGCTGCGGTCTTCGGCGACATCGCCCGGTTGCAGGAACTCTGCGGTACCGGTAGCGACTTGCCGCTCGCGTCGGTGATCGATGTGATCGCCACGGGCGTGCAGTGGATCCCCTTGTCGGCGAAGGCGGCGTAGGCGGATGCCATCGTCAGCGGGCTCACTTGCTGGGTGCCCAGGGTGATGGAGGGGACCTGCTGCAGTGGAGCGCCGTTCGCCTGCCGCACGCCGAGCTTCCGTTCCATCCGGACCACCGGACAGATACCGGTCTTGCCGATGAGCTGGACGAAGTAGGTGTTGACCGACAGGGCCATCGCCTTCTTCATGTTCATCGGGCCGACCTCCGACTTGTCCTCGTTGGACAGCGGCGGATCGGTGGGATTGCGCACCCACGGCTTGCCGCAGGTGCTCACCGGACTGGGGTAGTTCATCGAATACGGCGCCGACAGCACGGTGTTGGGGTCGGTACCGCCGTCGATCGCCGCGGCGGCGGTGATCGGCTTGGACGTCGAGCCTGACTGGAAGCCGGTTCCACCGCCCATGTCATGGTCGACGCTGAGGTTGATCTGTGTCTCGTTCTTGCCGAAGCCGTACGGGCGCGACTGTCCCATCGCCAGGATCCTGCCGGTGCCGGGCTGGACGAGCGTGACGGCCGTGGCGACGGAGTCGGTCTTGTGCACGTGCCGGGTGATGGATGCCTGGACGGCGTCCTGGGCCTTGGGGTCCAGGGTGGTCCTGATGGTCAGGCCGCCGGTGTTCCAGCGCTGAGCGCGCTCTTGCGCGGTCCTGCCGAAGACGGGGCTGCTGAGGAAGGCCTCGCGGACGTAGTCACAGAAGAAGCCGGCACCGCGCACGGCGGTGATGCAGCCGTTCTCGGGCGTGGTGACCTTCAGGCCGAGAGGTTGTTTCTTGGCGGTGTCGGCCTGCGCCTGGGTGATGTCGTGCACGTCGGCCATGCGCTGCAGGACGATGTCGCGGCGGTCGCGGGCGGCTTGGGGGTGCTTGATCGGGTCGTACAGCGTGGTCCCGTTGACGACGCCGGCCAAGAGGGCGGCCTGCGGGAGCGTGAGGTCCTCGGCGTGCGTGCTGAAGTAGCGTTCGGAGGCCGCCTCGATGCCGAAGGACTGCTCCCCGAACGACACGATATTGAGGTAGTTCTCCAGGATCTTTTTCTTACCGAGTTCCTTCTCGACCTCGATCGCGTACTTGAGTTCCCGGATCTTGCGGCCGAGGGTCGGCGAGGTGGCCTGGGCCACGGCGGTCGGATCGTCACCCGCCTCTTCGATGAGGACGTTCTTGACGTACTGCTGGGTCAGCGTCGAGGCGCCCTGCGCGGCGCCGCCCGCCTCGGTGTCCCTCACGACCGCTCGGAGCACGCCCTTGGGGTCGATGGGACCGTGCTGCCAGAAGCGGACGTCCTCGACGGCGACGATGGCCTTCCGCATGACCGGGCTCATCCGGCTGAGCGGGACCACGGTCCTGTCCCGGGAGTAGACGGTCGCGATGAGGTCGCCGTCGGCGTCCAGGATGTGTGACGCCTGACTCAGCGGCGGACGTTCGAGGTCGCCGGGCAAACGGTCGAAGCCGGTCGCCACGCCCTTGGCGGACAGTCCGATCACGCCGGTGGTCGACAGCACGATGCCGGCCAGCACGATTCCGGCCAGTGCGCTCACGCCGAGAAACTTCAACGTCTGCGCGGCCGTCGTTCCCGAGGATGTGGCTGATGCCCGCGATCGCGCGGATCGGGCCCGGCCCGAACGCATGTACCTCATGGCGCGCAGCGTACGTCGCGATGTTATGAGCGCTTCCGCAGCCCGCCTTACGCAGCGAAGGCACAGCGGCGCCGGCGGCGAGAGTGCCCAGCACTGACTGCGGCTGCGGACCGAACGGGACAAGCCGCGGACGCGCAGACGTGCTTGGCTCCTTCGCAGCCGCGGCCCGCGCACGGGCCGAGCACCTGCCCGCCGGCCGTCAGCCGTGTGACCGCCGGCACCACATGGGCAGGGCGGTTCCGCGCCGCGCCGTCGCGGAGGTCACCCGGATCGCGGTATGGAGGTCACCGCGCGGGCGGGGGGGCCGGTTGTGCGATTCGGGACCGTCAGGGCGCTGACCTCGCGACCTTGGGCGACATCGCGTATGCCTGAGTCGGCGTCATGGGAACACCGTTGATCTCGACGGTGTCTTCGGTACTCACCTGCCCGCAGGTGTCGGCCCGGTCCGCGGTCTCGGCGTGCGCACTGGACAGAGCCTGCCGGGTGCCGGCTGCCGAGGGGGCGCCACCGGCGGAGTGCGGGAAGGTGCTGCCGCTGCTCCAGTCGGAGCCGATCAGGAGCGTCACCCCGGAGACGTTGCCGTCCTGCTTCAGGCGACTGCCGGGAATCTTCAAGGCCGCGGCCACCGCCTGGGCGTCCGCCTGCCGGCCCGGCGGGTACTCGACGTCGGTCGCCGACGCCGACGTAGGGGCGTTGGAAGCGGTGGTCCCCGGGCTGAAGCCGTCGCCGAGGAGGTCCTGGGCGACGGCTGCGGCTAGCCCTGTCACACCGCTGCCGTTCTCGACCTGCACGGCGATCCGGGAGTGCGGGATTCCGGACTGCGCCGAGGTGTGCGAAGGCGTCGGATTCGCGGTCGACGATTTCCCCGAACTGCCCTCCGTCACCGACTGATCGTTGATGATCATGTTGAACAGGTTCTGCGCGTCCGGCCCCACGAGGACCCGGCTGCGGTTGGCGGGATCGGGCATGGTCTGCATGGTGGTGAACGTGATCCGCTTCGTCGGAACCTGGTTGAGCGCCTCGGCCAGGCCGATCAGCTTGGTGACGCTGTCCAGCCCGGTGTCCACCGTGAGGGCCTTGGTCGCCGCGTTCGCGATGCCGTAGAGAGCGGCCGGGTTCGCGAGCGTGCCGGCGCTGTGCAACGTGCGCATCAGCGCACTCAGATACTCGTGCTGCGCGTACGTACGGCCCAGATCGCTGCCGTCGCCGAACCCGTGCCGGGTCCGCAGCCACTGCAGTGCGGCCGTCCCCTTCAGGGTGTGATCGCCCTTGGACAGCTTCAGATGCGAGTACGGGTCGTAGATGTTGTCGTCGACGCAGACCTGAACTCCGCCCACCGCGTCGGACATGCTCACCACACCGGAGAAGTCGATCACGGCGAAATGGTCGATCGGAATGCCCGTGAGATGGTGAACGGCGGCCACCTGACAGGCCGGGCCGTACTGCAGCGCACTGTTGATCGCTCCGGTGTAGCCGGACTCCGACGTGTGGTTCTGGCTGTCCTTGCACGCCGGGATATCGCTGACGGTGTCCCGCGGCACGCTCATGACGGTGGCGTTGGAGTGGTCGCCGGATATGTGCACGACCATCTCGACGTCCGCGTTCTGCCCCGCTCCGCAGTCGCCGCCGAGCTTGCAGTCCGAAGCACCGGCACGGGAATCCGAACCGATCAGCAGGACGTTGACGGGCCTGCCACCGGACGCGTCGGCCTTCTCCGTGCCACCGGCACCCGACAGCGGTACCGACTTGATGTTGCTGTTCAGATGCTCGTACAGCATGTCCCCCACGCCGACCGCCAGCACGAGCAGCACACAGGCGACGATGCCGAGCTTCTTGGCCATCCGACGCCGCGCCCGCCGCGCCCTGCGGCTGTGCACCCGGCGGTGATCGCCCGAGCGGCCGTGTCGTGACGTGTCCACCCCGGACCGTTGGTCACGCGTGCGGGTTCTGGCCGACCCGCGTCGACCATGTGAAATGTCCGTCATGTCTCACCGTCACGGGGTCGAGCCGGTCACTTCGGCGCTGATTGGACGCCGAGCCGCACCCAGGCGATGCGTCGACGAGCCTCTTTTCGTAGCAGACGGTGCAACCGGGCTGATCGTTCCGGCCGGCGGCGTGACGCATATCGCCTTTCGCCTTCACTGGGGCCCACTGGCGCAGAGATGCCGACGGTGCCTACGCGCGGGGGGCGCACGCCGTCGGGGCCCTGGCGCACGGAGACCCCGGCGTCGAGGGCGTATCCAGGGGGCCGCGCACCACCTGGTTGGTGGATGAGGCCGCGAAAACCCTTGCGACCTCAGGCCGAAGCGAACTCGCCGGCGTCTCCTGTGCCCTTGGCACGGCGGCCGCGCAGCAGCAGCCGCCTGGCGGGGCGTTCCAGACCCTCGTACAAGGCCCAGGACAACCCCAGCGCCACGGTGAACGCGACGAGGGTGGCGGTCAGCGCGGGCAGCACCCCGAAGTGCGGGGAGGTGCCGAGCAGGTGGGTGCCGATCCGCAGCACCAGGAGATGGATCATGTAGAAGGCGAAGGAGAGTTCCCCCAGCCGCACCAGCCTTCGGTGCCGCCACAGCGAGGGGAGGCCACGCAGGTCGGCGACGGCCGCCGCCGGGATGAGCAGGGCGAAGCCGATGACGGTGCAGGTGGTGGCCGGGTATCCGGCGGGGACCTGGGGGACCAGGAAGTAGCCGATGATCGCCACAGCGAGTGAGGCCTCCAGGCTCGGCCCCCGCCAGCGGCCGAGACTGACCACGCGGGCGACGGCCGCACCGAGGACGAACTCGGGGAAGCGGGCCGCGGGGAAGGAGTAGAGCGGCTGGCCCAGCCAGTGGTGCGCGTCCGACCAGGCCAGCACCAGCACCGCCAGCACCGATGCCCCGGCCAGGACGGCCGATCCCCGGGCCCCCAGGCGTCGCAGCCAGAGAGCCAGCAGCGGGAAGACGGCATAGAAGAAGGCCTCGCAGGCCAGCGACCAGCTGACGGGATCCAGCGTCTGCCACCAGGGGCGCCACCAGGAATGCAACAGCAGCACATTGGCCAGTGCCTGATACAGGCTGGGCTTCGCCTGATGGGCCAGGGTGAATCCCATGATCATCGCGATCGCGGCGGTGACGAGGTGGACCGGATAGATCCGGGCGATACGCCGCCACCAGAACGCCCGCGCGCGGTCGCCCGGCCGTGCGGACCACATCAGGACGAAGCCGGAGAGGATGAAGAAGAACGACACCCCGGTGGCCCCGGCCCCGAACCCCCACGCCTCGATACGCCCGCCGGTACCCGTGAAATATCCGAAGTTGCGCACGTGCAGCCCGAAGACCAGCAGTGCGGCCATCCATCTCAGTCCCGTGAGTGACGGCAGTGAGGGCACCGGAGTTGTGGGGGCGGCCTCGACTGCGGTCGCTGTGGCGGGCGGCGTCCGGGTTGCCCCGGTCGCCGCCATCACGTCACCTGCCGAGGGTTGTGCGTGTGAGGCATGAGCGTGAGCCTTGCCCGAACATCACCTTTCATTCCGGGCTCGTGGGGAGCATCACATCGGCGGGGGCCGCCCCTCACGGTTCCGCACGCCGAGCTTCTCGTTTCACCCGTTCACGCAGTCCGCCCAGAGGGCCGCCAAGCGCGACCAGGCAGGCCGGCCGCCCACCGTGGGGCCGCGGCGCCGGTCGCCCCGCGCCCGTACCCGGCGCCCTGACGGCGGTGATCGCGCCGGCCGTGCCCAGCGCCGTGCGCGCGCCGCGGCGGTCAGCTCTTGAGGTACGGCCTGTTCGACGCGGCGGGCGGCCGTACCCGGCCGACCAGGCCGGCGACGGCGAAGATGGTCGCCAGGTACGGCGCCATCGCCAGGAACTGGCTCGGGATCGGCGTACCGAGCGAGCCGAAGGAGTCGTTCAGCCCGGTGGCGAAGCCGAACAGCAGGGCCGCTCCCATGGCGCCCAGCGGGGACCAGCGGCCGAATATCAGCGCGGCCAGGGAGATGAACCCCATGCCGGAGGAGATGTTCTTGGTGAACGCCCCTACCTGGCCGATCGTCAGCCATACACCGCCGAGCCCGGAGATCGCGCCGGCCATGACGACATTGCGGTAGCGCGTGCCGAGGACCTTGACGCCGACGGTGTCGGCCGCCGTCGGGTGCTCGCCGACAGCCCGGGTGCGCAGGCCCCAGCGGGTGCGGAACAGCGCGATGTGCACCACCGCGGTGAGGACGTAGGTGGCGTAGCACAGCACGTTCTCGTCGAAGAGCACGGGGCCGATGAGCGGGATGTCCGCGAGGCCCGGGACGCGGATCGCGTTGAAGATCGGCGGGTTGTTGTACGTGGCTGAGTCCGAGGACATCAGCCGGTCGAACAGGAACCCGGTGAGCCCGCCGGCCAACAGGTTCAGCACGACACCGAGCACCACCTGCTCGATGTGGTAGCGGTTGGCGAAGACCGCGAGCAGGGCCCCCATGAGCACGCCCCCCAGGCAGCCGGCGAGCACGCCCGCCCACAGCGAGTGGGTCATCGTGGCGGCCATGGCGGCGGCGAACGCTCCGACGAGGAACTGGCCCTCGATGGCGATGTTGACCACTCCGGACCGTTCGCAGATCGCGCCGCACAGCGCGCCGAGGGTCAGGGGGACGGCCGCCACGAGGGTGTTCTGCAGGATGCCCGCGATGTTGACGGACCCGGCTTGCCGGCCCGCGGCGGCCCAGACCATGAAGGCCAGGACGAAGGCGATCAGGTAACCGAGCGTCAGCAGTCGTCGTACCCGAACGCCGACGGGCACGGTCGCGCGCACCAGCCCGCAGAGGAGGCTCACGGTCGCGAGAGAGGCCGCGGTGGCCTGCGCCGGCACGGTCAGGTCGCCCAGCTGGGCGCCGCTCTGGCCGAGCAGCGCGAGGCCGAAGACGGCCTTCGCCCCGTGGGCCGTCCGGCTCCCCAGTGCGAACGCCCACAGCCCGTACGCACCGGCCAGGGCCTGGGCCACGCCCACTGTCCGGTCGTTGCGTCCGGTGCGCGGGCGAGGCGGCGCGGCGGCGATGGATACGGCGGTCACGAGGCTGCCTCCGGAAGCGGCGAAGCGGGGGTCGGTGCGGCGGGGCCGGGCGCGGCCGGGGCGGGCCCGTCGGCGCGCGAGGCGCGCAGCCGGAAGATCTCCTGAATGAGCCGGGGCGCCGCCACGAAGATCACGATCAGGGCCTGGACGATCTCGACGATCTCGACCGGGATGCCCGCGCTCGCCTGCATGGTGGCCGAGCCGGCGTCCAGCGCGCCCCACAGCAGCGACGCTCCCACGACGCCCCACGGACTCGTGCGGCCGAGCAGCGCGACCGTGATGGCGTCGAAGCCGAGGTTCGCGTCGAGGTTCGGGGTGAGCGCGGCGGACGCGGACGGCGCGGCGAGCACCTGGTACATGCCGACGAGGCCGAACAGCAGGCCCGACAGCGCCAGAGCGGTGACCTGCACACGGCGGACGCTGATGCCGGCGGTGCGCGCGGCGTCGGGGTTCAGGCCCACGGCCCGGATCTCGAACCCGCTGGCGGAACGTTTCAGCAGCCACGCCACGGCGACGGCGGCGGCGAGCGCGAGCGGCAGGCCGAGGGTCGGTGCCAGGGCGGACCCGAAGATGTGCGGCAGCTGCGCGTCGGCGTCCACCGACTTGGAGATCGCCTGCCCACTGGCGGTCGGGTCGTGGAACTCCCTGGTGTTGATGACCCAGTTCAGCAGGTACAGCGCCACGTAGTTGAGCATGATCGTGACGATCACCTCGTGGGCGCCTCGGTACGCCTTCAGCAGTCCGGCGACGGCGCCGTAGAGCACGCCGCCGAGCGCGCCCGCGAGGACGGCCGCGAGGAGGTGGACGCCGACCGGCAGATGCCAGGCGAAGCCGACCCAGCAGGACGCGATCGCGCCGAAGATCAGCTGCCCCTGGCCGCCGATGTTGAACAGGCCCGCGCGGAAGGCGACGGTGACGGCCAGGCCGCCGAAGAGGAGCGGCGTGGCCCGGGCGAGGGTGTCCGTGAGGGGCTTGAGGATCAGCGTGAGCGAACCCTGGGTCAGCGTGTCCGGCCGCAGGATCGCGCCGTCGAACAGCGCGCCGTAGCCGGAGGCGATCTCCTTCCAGGTGGCGGACAGCGTGTAGCCGGGCGCCACGAAGACGTAGTTCCACGCCGCCAGCGTCTGCGGGTCGGAGACCACCATGAGGACCGCGCCCGCCACCAGGGCCACGACGACGGCGAGCACCGTGACGAGCGTGGAGTTCTGCGCGGTGAACACGGCGCGGGCCAGCGCGCCCAGGTCGCTTCCCCTCTTGGGGCCGGTCCGGGCATGCGCGGTGTCCGGCGGGAGGCCGTCGGTGCCGTGCGGGGCCTTCTGGTCGGGCCGGGTCATGGCTGTCTCCGTTCCGCGGCCTGCTCCTCGGCCGCGTCCTCGGTGATCCCCGCCATGAGCAGTCCGAGCTCTTCGCGGGAGGTGTCCGGTGGCACCACCGCCACGATCCGGCCGCGGTACATCACGGCGATCCGGTCGGCGAGGGCCGCCACTTCGTCGAGTTCGGTCGACACGACGACGACCGGGCATCCGCGGTCGCGCTGGGCCACGATCTGCTGGTGGATGAACTCCATCGCGCCCACGTCCACACCGCGGGTGGGCTGGGAGGCGACGAGCAGCCGCAGTGGCCGGGACATCTCCCGTGCCACGACGACCTTCTGCTGGTTGCCGCCGGAGAGCGTGCCGGCGGGCACGGCGGGTGACAGGGCCCGGATGTCGTACTCGGCGATACGGGCGGTGGCGTTGCGGCCGATCTCGGCCAGGTCCAGCGACAGACCGCGGGAGAACGGCGCGCTGTCGTACAGGTCGAGGACCAGGTTCTCCGCGACCGTGAAGTCGCCGACGAGGCCGTCGTGCGAGCGGTCCTCCGGGATGAATCCGACCCCTGCGGCAAGGGCCTCGCGGGGCGTGCGGCCGACCAGCTCGGTGCCGTCCAGGAGGATCGAGCCGGTCGCCTCGCGCAGGCCGAGGATCGCCTCGGCCAGTTCCGACTGGCCGTTGCCCTGCACCCCGGCGATGCCGAGGATCTCCCCGGCCCTGACCGTGAACGTCACGTCGTCGACCACGGCGGCACCGCCGTCACGCACGGTCAGGTCCGTGACCTGCAGGGCGGGGTCGCCGGGCGTGGCCGGGGCCTTGTCGACGACCAGCCGCACGGCGCGCCCCACCATGAGGGCGGCCAGTTCCGCCTCGCTCATCGAGGGGTCCGCGGAGCCCACGACCTGGCCGCGCCGGATGACGGTGATCCGGTCCGCGATGGCCTTGACCTCTTTCAGCTTGTGCGTGATGAAAAGGATCGACGTCCCCGACTGCCGCAGCATGTCCATGACCGTGAACAGCTCGTCGATCTCCTGAGGGGTCAGGACGGCCGTCGGCTCGTCCAGGATCAGCACCCGGGCGTCCCGCATCAGGGCCTTGATGATCTCCACGCGCTGCTGGACCCCGACCGGCAGGTCCTCGACGAGCGCGTCCGGGTCGACGGCGAGCCCGTAACGTTCGGACACCGCGCGCACGTCGCTGCGGGCCCGGCGGCGGTGGAGCCAGCCCAGGGGGCCGGCCTGCTCGTCGCCGAGGACCACGTTCTCGGTGACGGTGAACACCGGCACCAGCATGAAGTGCTGGTGCACCATGCCGATCCCGGCGGCGATCGCGTCCCGCGGTCCGTGGAACGTCCGCGGCTCGCCGTCGATCAGCAACTGGCCCTCGTCGGGCTGGTGGAGCCCGTAGAGGACGTTCATGAGCGTCGACTTGCCGGCCCCGTTCTCGCCCAGCAGGCAGTGGATCTCGCCGGGTTCCACGGTCAGGTCGATGTGGTCGTTGGCGACCAGCGGGCCGAACCGCTTGGTGATGCCGCGCAGTTCCAGGCGCACGGTTCTCCTTCGGTGGCGGGCCTGTCGCCGGGTGGCGCGCGGTGCGCCCGCCCGGCGACGTGACCGGCCGGTCTGTCAGCTGGTGGGCTGGTTGCGCGAGGTGATCTTGATCTTGCCCGCGATGATCTCCGCCTTGATCTTGTCGATCTCGGAGGTCAGCGAGGCCGGGACCTTGGACGCGAAGTCGTGGTACGGCGCGAGTCCGGTGCCGCCGTCGGCGAGCGTGCCGACGTACGGCTTGGCGCTGAACTGCCCGGACGCCGTGTCCTTCACGGTGGCGTCGACCGTGTTGGCGATGCCCTTCTGCACGGTGCTGATCAGCACCCCGCAGTACTGGGCGGCGGACACGCAGCCGTCGGTGTCGACCCAGATGGCGTTGAGCGCGCCGTTGCTCGCCTTGGCCTGCGCGAGCCCGCCGAGGCCGGCGTTCCCGGCGACGGGGAAGACGATGTCGGCGCCCTGCTGCTGGAACGTCGCCGTGAGCTGCTTGCCGGCGTTCTGGTCGGTGAAGGAGTTGACGAAGGAGCCCTGCTGGGTCTTCTCGTTCCAGCCCAGCACCTTGACGTTCTTGCCGTGCTGCTTGTCGTAGTACTGGACGCCCTCCCAGAAGCCGTCCATGTAGACGTCGACGGTCGGCATGTTCTCGCCACCCCAGGTGGCGACCTTGCCGGTCTTCGTCATGCCGGCGGCCAGGTAGCCGCCGAGAAAGGCGCTCTGGGCGGTGTTGTACTCGATGCCGCGCACGTTGGAGCCGTGACTGCCGTTGTCGACGATCGCGAATTTCTGCTTGGGGTGGGACTTGGCTGCCGCGTTCGTCGCGTTGGCCATGTCGTAGCCGACGGTCAGAATGATCCCGCAGCCCTTGCCGATGAACGAGTTGATGTTCGCCACGTAGTCGTTCTCGCTCGTGGACTGAGCGACCGAGACCGTCGCGGTACCGGCCGCCTTGGCCCGCTGCATGCCGGCCCAGGCGGACTGGTTGAACGACTTGTCGTCCAGACCGCCGGTGTCGGTCACCATGCAGGCGCTGAACTTGGCGGCCGCCGGGGCGGCGGACGAGCCAATGCTGCTGGTGGGCGGCGCCTTGGTCGCGCAGCCGGCGGTGAGCAGCGCCGCTGTCGCCGTCAGAGCAGCGAAACGGAGCGTTCTGTTCACGGCATCTCCTCGCCTGATGATCGTTCCCGGTCGGCGAGGAAGGCACCCTTGCTCGTTCACGTCCGACCACCCCGCGCAGTGGGCCGGGCGCGGGATGAACGGCACGGTAACGCGCGTAGAAGCGCGGTTACGCAAGATTTGGCGGGCGTTGAGAATTCGAGGGAATACCGTGGACAATCCGTTGACGGTCGTTGTGTGTCACATAACCTCCGGCGGTGATACCGCACGGGCTGAACGCCGGCTTTCCGTCGCCCAGGGGAGCCCGGGCCGAGGACGCGCCGTCGTCATGTCCGAGGACCACCGCACCACCGGTTCGTCGTGGGCCATTCTTTGATCATTGTTGACAGGACAAGTGTGTCGGCCTGCTAGCCGTGAGGGCTAGCCTCCCCACGTCCGCACCCCCTGTCCCACCCCCCACCTGAGGTGGCGGACACGCAAGTCCCCTTTCGGCCTCAAGGAAGGACTCTGATGGCACGCACCATCAGACGGTGGCTGCTCGCGGGGGTGGGCACCCTCAGTCTCGCGGCGGCGGGCGCCGTGCCCGCGACGAGCGCGGCCTACCAGACGATCTATCCGCAAGTACGGCCGACGGTGGCCGACTACAGGCAGGTGACGACCGGTCAGACACCGCCGACCCAGCCCCAGTGCGCGTCAGTGGGACGCCGCTGCTTCACTCCCCAGGCCATTCAGGCGGCCTACAACGTGGGCCCGCTGCACTCCGCCGGGAACGACGGACGCGGTCAGACGATCGCCATCGTCGACTCCTACGGCAGCGACACCATGGCCCACGACCTGCATGTCTTCGACCAGGCATTCGGCATCGCGCCCATGTGCGGGGAAGAGGGCGTCAGCTGTGCGTCCGGCATGCCGACCTTCAGCGAGCTTCACCTGCAGGGCTCGCCCGCCACCAAAGCGCCGCCGTCCACGGGCAACAGCCCCGGGCAGGAGGACAAGAGCGCGTGGGCGCTGGAGGTGGCTCTCGACGTCGAGACCGCCCATGCCATGGCACCCGGCGCCAACATCCTGCTGGTGACCACCCCGACCGCCGAGACCCTCGGGGTGCAGGGCCTGCCTCAGATGATGGCTGCCGAGCAGTACGTCGTCGAGCATCACCTCGCGACCGTCATCTCGCAGTCGTTCGCCTCCGCGGAGGGTGCCTTCGGCAGCGCCCGGTCGCTCGAGAACCTGCGCTACGCCTTCAAATCGGCGGCACAGAACGGCGTCACCGTTCTCGGCTCGTCGGGTGACGACGGCAGCGCCGGCTCGGCCAAGACACCGGTGGGCCAGGGCGGGACGACGCTCTCCGGTCCCGCTGTCGAGTGGCCGGCGTCCGATCCGCTGGTCACCGGAGTGGGTGGCACGAACCTGTGCACCGCCCCGGGTGCCACCAGCGGCAGGGTCGTCGACAGCGTCTCTCCGCCGGGGGCCTGCCAGAACGCCTCCGGCCAGTCGGAGATCGGCTGGACCGGCTCCGGCGGCGGCTACAGCAGCGTCTTCGCCAAGCCGGACTACCAGTCGGGCGTGCTGCCGGCCGGCAGCACGGCCATCGGCGCCATGCGCGGCGTTCCGGACATCTCCCTTCAGGCGAGCCCGTCGACGGGAGCGCTGGTGTACCTGTCCCTCCCGCCCGACGGCCAGAGCGGGCTGAAGTGCGGCAGCACACCGTGCAGCACGGGCTGGTACGACATCGGCGGCACGTCGCTGGCGTGTCCCCAGTGGGCGGGCCTGGTCTCCATCGCCGCCCAGATCAACCACGGCGGACTCGGGCAGATCAACCCGGCTCTGTACAAGCTCGCGTCCGACCCGGCCGGCTACGCGGCCGACTTCAACGACGTCACCGTGGGCAACAACACCGCCGAGACGTCGGTCCCGGGCTACTCGGCCGGCCCAGGATGGGACCCCGTCACCGGACTGGGCACGCCGAACGCGGCAAAGCTCCTGCCCGACCTGGTCAGCGCCGTGCACGGCGGCTGACCTTCCGGGCCCCAGCCGGGCAGCGCGCCGTCGGCCGACGGCGTGCTGCCCGTTGCCCTGCCTGGCGCGGAAATCCGTGTCCGGCCCCCTCGGTTCCGCACTTTCGCCCTCGACGAGTCCGGCGCCGGCATCCGCCGACCGCCAGTTCGTCCTGGGGGGAGGAAGGCCGCCCCTGCGGCTGGGACGCCTGGTCGACCAGACCCGCTCCGCGATCGCCGGTAGCCGGTAGCCGGTAGCCGCGAAAGCATGCGTGGCAGTCACCGCGGGGGCGGTACGGGTGCCGTCTCCGACCCGCTCCTCGGGAACCGGCACCGAGCAGTCCGCCGACGAAGCCGCGCCCGACGCCCTGGCAACGCACAGCGCGCTGCCGGCCCGGGCCCGCCGTCAAGCCGATCAGCTCGTTCAGGACTGGCACCTTTCAGAGCGGCACCCGCAGGGGTGTCTCCTCACTTCCGTCGGCCGGCGGAAGTGAGGCAGGTGTTCACAGCCAGCCGTTGCGTCGGAAGGTCCGGTGCAGCAGGGCAGCGGCGCCGGCCATCACGGCGATGGCGACCGGGTATCCGTACGTCCAGCTCAGTTCCGGCATGTGTGCGAAGTTCATGCCGTAGATGCCGGCGACGAGGGTCGGGGTGGCCAGGATGGCGGCCCAGGAGGAGATGCGGCGCATGTCGTCGTTCTGCCAGGTCCCCACCCGCGCGAGGTGGGCCTCGGGGGCGGAGTTGAGCAGCTCGTCCAGGGAGCGCACCTCGGTGTCGGTGCGGTGCGTGTGGTCGGCGACGTCACGGAAGTACGGCGGCATCTCCTCGGGCCACCCGGCGTGGGGGCCTGCGAAGTCCTGCACCACCGGGACCAAGGGCTGGACGGCGTCACGGAATTCGAGAACCATCCAGATTCACCCGGCAGAACTCGCGTTCGCCGACCCGCTTCAGACTGTCCAGCACCGCCGCCAGGCCGCCGTCGGCCTGCCCGCAGTCCACCTGCTCCGGCTCGCCCGGCGACTCACGGTAGATGACACACCTCATACTCCACGCCTGCACCGCCCCGCCGAGTACATGCCTGCCGCCCCTCGACGGGCAGCCGCCGGACCCGTCGCCCGCACGTGAGGGTCACACTTCCTGCACACGGTCTGGCTTTCCGTCTCGCCGGGCGGGGCTACCCGAATGGAAAAAGCCACCTCCGAGAGGAGTCGTCGTGCTCTTCGCCGCCTTCCTGCTGCCCTTGGGGCTGCTGTGCCTGGTCCTGGCACTCGGCCGCTATGAGGAATGGCTGCTCGGGCAGACCGCACCCCGGCAGCCGGCGCGCCATGCCAAAACCAGGCGCCACTTGTCCCTCGTCCCGCGCACAGGCCCACCCGGGCAGTCGGTCGGCAGCGGGTCCGGCCATCGGCGGGTCGCCGACGCGGCATGACCGGGTGCTGGACCTCCTCGATCCGGCGGGTGAGGGCCGGACGGGACGTGAGGCGCGGCGCCAGACCACGCGACCCGGGCGGGCATAGCGCAAGGACCCAAGGACCCCTTATGTAGTGCGTGTTTCTGATCCCGCAGGTGATTTGGTGCTGAAGGGGGCAGCCAGCGGGAGCTGGTGCTGTCACGCTGGGTGCCGTTAGTGGCTGGTGACACGGTTCTTACCGGTATCCCCGACACGCGGCCCGCTCCGCCGATGCACGGGCCCGCACGACCACCAACTCGCCCTCGAGCACTACCTGTTCAAGTGCAGCGCCTTCGATCTGGTGGATCAACAGGTCCTGGAGGAGCACATCATCCACAGCCGTTCATGATCGCGGGCGTGGTACCCCTCCGTGGCTCCGGCACCAAAGGTTTAAGAACCTGAATTCAGGCGTCGCCGTCGACCCTCCACGCTGAGGGGCGCGTTCCTGTGTCTCCCAGCCCCGCACTTCTCGCTCGTCATAACTGAACTATGGTACAAGTAGTACGTGAGTTCAACTACTGAGGGTGGGGCGTGATGAGCATGGGACAGCCAGCGCGCGCTGGGCGGCGCGAGTGGATTGGTCTTGCGCTGTTGGCGCTGCCGACCATGCTGCTGGGGCTCGATGTGACGGCGCTCTACCTCGTCCTTCCGAGCCTGGCCGCGGACCTGAATCCGACCGCGACGGAGACGCTGTGGATCATGGATGCCTACGGCTTCCTCATCGCGGGCTTCCTGATCACGATGGGGACATTGGGCGACCGGATCGGACGGCGCCGGTTGCTGATGATCGGAGCGGCGGCATTTGGCGCAACCTCGGTCTTTGCAGCGTTCGCTCCCAGCGCCCTATGGCTGATCGTGGCGCGGGCACTGCTCGGAGTGGCCGGCGCAACGCTCATGCCCTCGACACTGTCGCTGATCAGCAACATGTTCACCAACGTTCGGCAGCGGGCGTTGGCGATCGGCGTATGGGCAACAATGTTTGCCCTGGGGATGGCGGCAGGCCCAGTCGCGGGCGGGGCACTGGTCGCCAGCTTCTGGTGGGGCGCAGTCTTCCTCATCGCCGTGCCGGTTGCGATGCTGGTGCTGGCTGGTGCACCGGTGCTGCTGCCGGAGTACCGGGCTCCCGCCGGTCGTCTCGACCTACTGAGCGTTGGGCTGTCCCTCGCGGCGATGCTGCCGATCATCTACGCGATCAAGCATGCGGCCGCCGGCGGCGTCGACATCCAGGCATTGGCCGCTGTCCTCGTCGGTGGTAGCGCCGCAGTCGCGTTCGTCCGTCGTCAGCTGCGCCTAAGCGAGCCGCTGCTGGACATGAAACTCTTTGCCAGTGGGGTCTTCTCCGCAGCTCTGTCCGTCTTGTTGATCGGCCTGGTCGGGTTCGGCGGAGTGATGTTCCTGGTCACCCAGTACCTGCAACTCGTCGAAGGCCTCTCGCCGACGGCGGCTGGCCTGTGGATGGGGCCGCCCGCACTGGCTATGCTCATCGGCGCCATCGGTGCCCCGCTCATGGCCGGTCGCGTGTCACCTGGCGTCGTCATGTCGGCCACCTTGGTGCTGTCGCTGTCCGGATACGCCCTGCTCGCCCTCGCAGGGACGGACAGCAAGCTGAGCGTGATCACTGGATTCGCGTTCGCCTACCTCGGACTCGGGGTCATCGCCGCGCTCGGTACCGAGATCGTCGTGGGTGCGGCACCGTCGGAGCAGTCCGGATCGGCGGCCGCTCTCTCCGAGACCGTTCAAGAACTTGGCATCGCGGCAGGGGTTGCACTCCTGGGAAGCCTCACCACCGCGATCTACCGAAGCAAGGCCGAGGCCCCGTCCGGGCTATCCCCATCCGCGGCGGATACCTACAGCGACAGTCTCTCCGGAGCCTCCTCCCTTACGAACCAGCTGCCAGCCCGGGCTCTCGACCACGCACGAACCGCGTTCACCAGCGGACTCAACACCACCGCGGTGGTAGCAGGCATCGCCATGACGGCTGCTTCGCTGGCCTGCTTTACGACACTGCGACACCTCCGGCCCCTCGGCGACGCCGACCGTGAGGCGGAGCCGATAGCCTCGACAAGCAAGAGCGGCGACACCTGGTGAGCGAGATGATGGCGGCTGAACACGACACTGTCGATGGGCGCAAACTACGCGGTCAACGCCGCCGGGCCCAGATTATCGAGGCAACGCTCGCGATCGTCCGCCGCGACGGCGCCACTGGTGTCACCCACCGCACCGTCGCCAAGGAGGCGGGGATCACCACCAGTCTGACCCTCTACTACTTCGCGACCTTGGACGACCTGTTGGTCGCCGCCCTGACCAGCGTCACGGATGAGTACACCCACCGCATCCGTCAAATCATCGAGTCCGAGGACGACCCACTCGACGGTCTTGCTCAACTCATCGCCGAATCCGCCGGCCCGGGCCGGGCGCGTGCACTCGCCGAACGGGAATTGTCGACCCTGGCGGCTCGCCGACCCGCCCTACGACCAGTAGCACGACGCTGGCGCGACAACGTCGCGGAACTTGCCCGAACACACACCGACGATCCCGATGTGATTGAAGCCTTCGTCGCCCTGTCCGACGGCCTGTGCGCAGCCATCCTCCTCAACAACGACGAGGCCGACCCAGACCACATCCGCGCCGTCCTCAGCAAAGCACTACAGCGAACTCGCCAATAGCGTCTTGCCGACATTAACGAGTCCTGACCGGCGTCACGAATGTCCTGCCCCGCAACAGCTAGCAGTCTCTGGTACCAGCCGCCGCACGCGCGGAAGGCATGGGGTGCGGGGAGTTGCGGGTGGCCGCCGAGGTCTGAGACTGAAAACCCGCAGGCCACCGGGCCAGTGGCCCCACTGTCCGGCTGATCCAACCTGACCGGGCGCGGGGGACGCCCCCGTTCAGCCGTCGGCCGACGGCGGCTTCCTCGGCCAGCTGGGTGTGGCGCCTTTCCGTGAGAGGCGCCTGGTCATGAGGGTGATGGCGGCCCAAGTGATCAGGGTCCCGGAGTGCTGGATGAGCCGTTCGTAGTCCCTTGCGTGGCGGCGGGCATGCATCATCCACGCGAGCGACCTCTCGACCACCCGGCGACGTGGCAGCACAACGAAGCCGGAGGCGTCCTTGGGACGGCTGACCGGCTTGATCGTCAGGTTGAGGTGCTGTTTCGCCCAGTCGACAAGCTTCCCGGCATAGGCCGAGTCGGCCCACACGATCGTGATCTCGGGGTGCATCAGGCGCAGACGGCAGAGGACTTCCTTGGCCGCCGCGGCGTCATGCAGATCGGCGTGGGTGACCATGACCATGAGGGGCAGGCCACGGGTGTCGACGACCCCGCTCGGCGGCCTGGTCCTTCAACGCGGCAAGCCCCGAGCGGACCTGGCTCGGGCTCAGGTCGCTGGCGCGTACCAGCTGATGGAATTCGAGGCCGGCGGGTCTGGCCTCGAATAGCACGAACCTGAGGGTGTCCGCGTGGCGTCTGGCTGCATCGCCCCGTCG
Source organism: Streptomyces sp. NPDC002788 (assembly GCF_053592115.1). Taxonomy (NCBI): domain Bacteria; kingdom Bacillati; phylum Actinomycetota; class Actinomycetes; order Kitasatosporales; family Streptomycetaceae; genus Streptomyces; species Streptomyces sp. NPDC002788. Next base: position 230,036 of record NZ_JBSFVB010000001.1, read on the forward strand.
CCGCGAGGCGCGGGCATGCCTACTCGCCCTTCAGCAGACGGGTTAGCTCGTCATCCATGTCGACCTTGCCCGTGTCGACTGCCTGTTCGATCCAGTCGAGGGTGGCCCGCGCCTTGGCGACGTTCTGGTGCACGATCGTGCGTTCGTCGTCGTTCAGGGTGCGGTCACGCAGGCCGGGAACGGTCCGGCCGGTGGCTGCGACGCAGGAGTGGCAGGCGGTGACCAGGTCCAGGAACTCCACCCGACCGGTCGATCGCGCGGATCGCCGGTGCGACGGGACTGGTGCGGTCGAAGTCCTCGCGGGCCTGCCGGCCGCGTTCGGCCTGGGCCTGGTTGACCTGGAAGCGGGCGGTGTCGTCGCTCATCGCCCTGAAGGCGACGTCCGGCCTGCGCAGCAAGCCGGTGACCGCAGTCGCGGCCCGACCGGCGCTCCGGGACACGACGCCAGCGTAGGGCTCCAGGCTACTCAGAACCGGGGATCAGAAACACGCACTTATAGACCGAGGCCGCCGTCAGGAGGGCCATGAGCAGCCCCACCGGCGGACCAGCGACCGGTGGTCTCCCGGCGGGGTGCCGCGATGTGAGGGCGCCGCCGGATGCGAGGACCCCGACCGGATGCCACTCTGGAACTCACGGCAGTGCAGGAGGTGCGGTCATGGGCGTAGCAGAGATGAGGCAGCGGGCCAAGGACATGGCCGACAGCTTGCTGCACAAAGGTCAGGGCGGTCAGCGCGGCAAGGCGCGCCACAAGACCCAGGGACGCAACAAGCTCCTCGAGGACCAGATGAAGAGGCTGCAGGAACGGCGGCACCGGCGTCGGTGACCCAGTCCCACGCGAGTGCCGACCCACACGTGCCGAGCGGACGCTCGCCCGGACGTTCGGTGTGACGCCCTGTAGCCCCAGGGCGACAGGGCGTCCGCTTCGCCCCCTCGCGGGTTCCTGGTCGGCATGGCCCTCGGCCGGTGTCGGCTCGTCGGCTTCTCCACGTTCGCGCTCGTCAGATCGTCTTCTCCTTTCAGATCGTCACGCAGCTCTTCGACAGCGAAGGCGCGTTCTTCGAGGTGTCGGGACGGCCGCCCTCGGGGAGCCCTGGGCGGCCTGCCCTTCACTCTGGGGTGGACGGCCATGGCACACCGCCGTCGCGAGCGCACTCGCGCCCGTCATCCCGCTCTCGGGGCGGATCGCGGAATGCTGGTGACGCCATGCGCATGTTCTGTGTCCTCGCCGTCCTGGTGGCCGCGAACCTGCTCAACAATTGGCTCGCGCCCGGCGCCTACGTACTCACCTGCGTCGTCACGGCTGCCGCACTCCTGCTGATCGCCCGGTGGGACGGTCTCACCCCCGCCGATCTCGGGCTCGACACGGCTGCCTTGTACCGGGGGCTGCGATGGGCATCGGTCCTGGTGGGCGCGGTTCTCGCCGTCTTCTTGATCGGGCTTGCCCTGCCGGCCACCAGGGCGGCGTTCGAAGACGAGCGCGCCGCGGGCCTGACCCTCGGGCAGCTGCTGTGGCGGGTGCTGATCCGGGTTCCGGTCGGCACCGTGCTGCTGGAGGAGGTCGCCTTCCGCGGTGTCCTGTGGGCCATGGTGCGGCGTCGGCGTGGTATCGCGTGGGCGACGGCCGTCTCGTCGTCGCTGTTCGGGCTCTGGCATGTGCTTCCCTCGCGCGGGCTGAGCCGGGCCAACGCGGCCGCAGCGGTCCTCGGTACGGGACCGGCAGGCAGCGCGCTGTCGGTCGCGGCCGCGGTCGTCGCCACGACCGCAGCCGGGGTCGTCCTGTGCGAGCTGCGGCGCCGGTCCGGCAGTCTGCTCGCGCCCGCGGCGCTGCACTGGGCCGTCAACGGCTTCGGCTATGTGCTGGCCTGGGCCGCACCTCGGTGGCGGGGCGAGGGCTGACGCCGCAGCGCTGGATGCACCACAGGCGGTGGTTTCCGGCCAGCCCCTCGCCCAGCTGCCGGCACGCACATGCCCCACCGGGCGCCCTCAGAGGTCGCTCGGCAGGCCGAGGCCGGTCAGGGCGCCGACCGGGTCAAGGTCGGGGGTGCCGCGGGGCCACCAGTCCTCGCGACCCGGCTCGGACTCGTAGGCGTACCACAGGCCGTCGCGGCCGAGGCGGAGCTGGATGTGGCCGTGCGGGTGGGTGAGGTGGTTGCGCCAGGGGCGGAAGGCGGGCAGGTCGGCGGCGAGGAGAAGCGGCCGGGCCCGGTCGAAACGGCCGGCCGGCGGGTCCCACGGCTCCTCCAGTACGGCGAGGCCCTCGGGTCCGCCCTGGCGCCAGGCGGCGACCGCGCGGGCCAGCTCGGACGGGGTGCGGCCGGCCGCGGAGGCGAGGGAGGAGTAGAGCGCCCGGGTGCCCGCGGTGAGCCCCGCCCCGGGCCGGGCCGCGGCCAGGCGGACCGCGTCCTGCCAGAAGGTCAGCTGCCCGACCGGGTCACGGCCGGTGGTGAGCAGGGCGTGGGCCCGGGCGGCGGCGTCCGTGGCCAGCTGGTCCAACGCGAAGGGGTCCGGGCCGCCGGGGGACGCCGGGTAGGCCGGGGGCTGCTCGGGGTGCGGGGGCGGGGGCAGCGGCGCGGGGAGGGGCGGCAGGGTGCGCGCCGCGAGGACCTCGGTGGCTCGCACTCCGGGCGTCGGTGCCGGTTCCTTGTCCTGGGCGGCGCGCGCCGCACGGGTGGCGCTCAGCCGGGACAGCGCGTCCAGGAGTTCCCGTTCGCCCCGGCCGCGCAGCAGGAGCAGGACGAAGGGGTCGGTGTCGAGCAGCCGGGCGGTCTGGTAGCAGAGGGCGGCGGCGTGCTTGCAGGGGTGTGCGCGGTCGGGACAGCTGCACCGCGGCTCCAGGTCACCGGGGCCGGGAAGCAGGGGGACTCCGCAGTCGGCCAGGGACTGGGGCATCTCCTTGTCGAGGAGCGCGGCGATGTGCCCGGGACGGTCGGCCGCGACGTCCAGGAGACGGTCCCAGTCGGTGTCGTCGAGCGTGCGCAGCCGCACCTGGACGCGGTACGGGCGGGGGCGGCTGCCCTGCACGTACGCCAGGACGAGCCCCGGGGTCACCGTGATGGCGTCGACGTTCCCCTGCTCGGCGTATCCCCGCCCGCGCTCCAGCCGCTTGGCGTCCAGCGCGCCCTGCTCAAGCGCGGCGACCCAGGCGTTCCCCCACCAGCTCGCGGCGAAGGTCTCGCCCTGCCGGGGCGGGAAGCGCGGGAAGGTGCGGCGGAGGTCGTTGTCGCGGTCGGGGGCGGCCATGGAGCGGAGGGTTGTGCGGGGGGTGGAGCGGGAGCGGGTGGGGTTGGTGGTCCCGGGGGTCGGGGTCTCCGGGTGACTGGTGCCAGGGGCGCGGGGCGGGGCCGCGCCCAGGGCTGAGGTAGGGGCTGGTGCCGCCGGGTGGCTGAGCCCGGGGGTGCGGGTCGGGGCCCCGCCCGGGGCTGACGTCGAGGCGGCGCCCGGGGCTGAGGTCGGGGCTGGTGTCGCCGGGTGGTCTGATCCCGTGGCGGGGTCCCCGGCCGCCGCATCACCGGTTCGGGACACGGAGTTTCGGGACGCCGGATCGGTTCCGGACACGGAGTCCCGGGACGCCGGATCACCGGTTCCGGACGCGAAATCCCGGGACGCCGGATCACCGGTTCCGGACGCGAAATCCCGGGACACCATGCCACCGGCTCCGGGCGCGTGGCCACGCGGCGCGAGGCCACGGGTCTCGGGTTCGAAACCCCGGAACGCCGGGTCACCGGTCTCGGACACGAAGTCCCGGGACGCCGGATCGCCGGTACCGGACGCGAGGCGGCCCCGGCGCTCCGACTCCCCGGTCTCAGCCGGAGGAGCCGAGTGCTCCGGCGGCGTTCCCGGGCTCCCCGTGCGGTCCGGGCTCTCCGGATTCGGAGCGGCAGGCCCGCGCAGCAAGTCGGTCATACGAGGGGACGAGCTCCCCTGTCCGGTCGTCTCGTCAGGGTCGTCGGACGTCGCGTCCGGCTCGTTGGACAGGCCCGGCATCCGGAACGCGTCGGACAGCAACTCCCGCACGTCACGCGCTCCCCCGCCGCCGGCGTGTTCGCGCGCCCGCCGCGCGGCCGCCGCCCTCTCGTCGACCGCGCTCTGCCGGGCCCGGCGCCTTCGCCGGGCGCCTTCCCTCTCTGTCTCTTCCCTCGCCCGCCGCGCGTCGTCCCGCGCCGCGCGCAGCGCCTCGCGCGCGATGTCCGCCGCGCGGGACTCGGACCGGTCGGTGTCGCTGCCGCCCCGAGCAGCCGAAGCCCGCTCGTCTTCCTCCGCACCCGTGGGTGCGCCGGCCGACGAGGTCCCCACCGGGCCCTCCGGCGGATCGGCGAACGTGTCCGGCTCCGACGAGGGTGTTCCCGCTGCCGGGGTGTCCTCGGGCGCACCGGCATCAGCCGGAGCGCCCTCCTCGCTCGCCCGGCCCTCACCGCCCCGGCCGCTCCCCCGGTGCCCGGACACCGCCCTCCGCAGTGCCTCGCGGGCCGCGTCTCCCGGTCGGGTGCTCTCCTGGCCGGCAGCTTCCGGGGCCGCGGACGGTGCCGGTCGGGCCGCCGGATCCGTCTCCGGGGCCTGCGCCGCCGCCCGCTCCCGGGCCGCCCGCAGGGCCCGGCGGGCCTCGTCGGCCGGACGGGCGCTCATGACGTCCTCCCCGGGGGCGGGAGGAGGCGCTGGCAGGGCGTCATGACGACCTCCGCAGGGACACCAGGTCCGACAGCTCGCGGTCCGTCAGTTCCGTGAGGGACGACTCACCCGAGCCGAGGATCGCGTCCGCCAGGGCGCGCTTGGCGTGGAGCATCTCGGCGATGCGGTCCTCGACCGTGCCCTCGGTGATGAGTCGGTGGACCTGGACGGGCTGGGTCTGGCCGATGCGGTAGGCGCGGTCGGTGGCCTGCTCCTCGACGGCCGGGTTCCACCAGCGGTCGAAGTGGACGACGTGGCCCGCGCGGGTGAGGTTCAGACCCGTGCCCGCCGCCTTGAGCGACAGCACCAGGACCGGGGTCGCGCCGGACTGGAAGCGGTCCACCATGCGCTCCCGCTCCGGGACCGGGGTGCCGCCGTGGAGGAGGTCGACCGGGACCGCCCGGGTGGCCAGGTGGGAGGTGATCAGGCGGGCCATCCCGACGTACTGGGTGAAGACCAGAGCGGAGCCGTCTTCAGCGAGCAGGGTGTCCAAGAGCTCGTCCAGCAACGCGAGTTTGCCGGAGCGGGCAGCGAGCCGGTCACCGCCGGGCAGGGCGTGGTCCTCCTTCAGGTACAGCGCGGGGTGGTTGCAGATCTGCTTCAGCGAGGTCAGGAGCTTGAGGACCAGGCCCCGCCGGGCCATGCCCTCGGAGGTCTCGATGGCGAGCATCGACTCGCGGACCACCGCCTCGTACAGCGCGGCCTGTTCACGGGTGAGCGGGACCGGGTGATCGGTCTCCGTCTTGGGCGGCAGTTCGGGGACGATGCCCGGGTCGGACTTCTTGCGGCGCAGCAGGAAGGGCCGGACCAGGCGGGCGAGGCGCTCCACCGCCTCCTCGTCCTCGCCGCTCTCCACCGCTCGGGCGTGCCGGGCGCGGAAGGACTTCAGCGGGCCGAGCAGGCCCGGCGTCGTCCAGTCGAGCAGCGCCCACAGCTCCGAGAGGTTGTTCTCGACGGGCGTGCCGGTGAGAGCGACGCGCGCGGGGGACGGGATGGTGCGCAGGGCCTTGGCCGTCGCGGAGTAGGGGTTCTTGACGTGTTGTGCCTCGTCGGCGACGACCATGCCCCAGGCCTGCTCGGCCAGGGCGGGGGCCGCCGAGCGCATCGTGCCGTACGTGGTGAGGACGAAGCCGCCGTCCAGGCCGTCCAGGCTGCGGTCGGGGCCGTGGAAGCGGCGGACGGGGACGCCGGGGGCGAAGCGGGTGATCTCCCGCTGCCAGTTGCCGAGCAGCGAGGCCGGGCAGACGACCAGGGTCGGTTCGCGGCGGGCCCGCTTCAGGTGCAGGGCGATGAGCGTGACGGTCTTGCCGAGGCCCATGTCGTCGGCGAGGCAGCCGCCGAGGCCGAGGGATGTCATCAGGTCGAGCCAGCCCAGGCCGCGGAGCTGGTAGTCGCGGAGGGTGGCGTGCAGGCCCGGGGGCGGCTCGGCCGGGCGGATCCCGGCGGTCAGGCGGTCCCGCAGGGTCGCCAGGGCGCCGACGGGTACGGCCTCGACGGTCTCGCCGTCCACCTCGGCGGCGCCGGTGAGGGCGACGGACAGGGCGTCGACCGGGTCGAGCAGACCCAGGTCCCGCTTGCGGGCCTTGCGGACGAGGGCCGGGTCGACGAGCACCCACTGGTCGCGCAGGCGGACCACCGGGCGGTGGGCCTCGGCGAGGGTGTCCATCTCGGCGTCGGTGAGCGGGTCGCCGCCGAGCGCCAACTGCCAGCGGAAGCCGAGCAGGTCCTCGCTCTCGAAGAAACCGGCGCCGTCGGTCGCCGAGCCGGGCGCCGGACGGACCACCGCCGCGGCGGACAGGTCCTGCGCCAGGTCCCGCGGCCAGTGCACGGCGACCCCGGCCGCGGCGAGCCGCGTGGCCGCGACACCGAGCAGGTCGCTCAGCTCGTCCTCGGTCAGCGCCAGCACGTCGGGCACGTCCTGGTCGGTGAGCCGGTCGAGCGGGGGCCAGATCCGGGCCGCCCGGCGGACGGCGAGGGCCGCGTCCACCCGCGCGCGAGGGCCGAAGGCGTCGTCGGCCTCGCCCGCCCACAGGGCTGCCGCGTCGGCCACGAGGGTGGGGTCGGCGAGGCTGTGCACCTGGACGACGGCCGCGCCTGCACTGCGGGCGCCGCCGTCGGAGGCGCCGTCGAACAGGTCGTAGGCCGACAGGTCCAGGCGGAGCGAGATCCGCACGCCCGCGTCCATGCCGGCGGCGACCTCGGCGGCCCAGTCGTGGGCGGCGGGCAGATGATGGGCCTCGCGGGCGGCGAAGGGCCTGCCGGAGGTGTGGGGCGCGGCCGGGGTGCGGGGCAGTGTGTCGGCGACCGCGTCGAGGAAGGCGCGGATGAGTGCTTCCGGCTCGGGCAGGCGGATGGGGCGCGGGCCGGGCAGCGGCATCGCGTGCCCCTCGTACGGCAGGGCTGCGGCCACCGCGCGCAGGTGCGCGATGTCGTCCGGGTCGAGGGGGCCGGCGCGCCAGGCGTCGTGGCCGGTGGCGGTCAGGCCCGGCAGCAGCCGGCCCCGCGCGGTGAGCCGCAGGGCGTGCAGGGCGGCCGCTCCCCAGCAGGCGGTGGCGGGGTGGGCCGCGGGGTCGTGCCGGGCGCGCACCAGGAGCGGCAGGGCCGCGTCCAGCGGGAGGGACAGCGCCGGGGTGGTGCGCCGCCGGACGCCCGCGCCGTGCCGTCGTACGACGGTCAGCTCGGTGTCCTCCGCGTCCTCGGCGTCCGCTGCGGGCAGCGGCTCGCCCTCGGGGTCCCAGAAGACGACCCGCCCGTCGCGCGGGAGTGGTGCGGGAAGGAAGACGGCCGGGAACCGGGCCGGGACCGCCGCGTCCCCCGCCCGCTCGGCCACCGCAGCCGTGTCGCCCATACGTCCTGCCACCTCCCGCCCGTGTGTCGGATCAGTTGTCTCCGACTCTACGGGCGGGGTCTGACAAACGGTCCCGGCAGCGGAGTCAGGGCACGGTCCGGGACACGACGTACACCCAGGGGTACGCCGGGTTGGACAGGTCCACGACCACGTCGTGCGTGGGGGCCGGGTTCTTCTGCCGGTGGACGAAGCCGTACCAGGCGTCGCCCGCGGGGAACTTCCAGCCGGTGACCTTCCGGTCGCGGGCGCCGATGGTGATGTCGCCCTTCTTCAGGTCCTCGCGGGTCACGCCCAGGCCCGTCAGGTAGGCGTCAAGTCCGGCCGCGTTGGTCTCGAACTGGGCGTACAGGCGGCTGGTCTTCCAGTTGTTGGTCTCGTAGTACGCCACGTGCCAGGCCGGGTGCGGGACGGGCACCTGGTAGATGCGGCGCTGGAGCTTGGAGGGCCAGCCGGCGGTCAGGCCGGTCGCCGAGTACTTCGCCTCCTTGTCCTTGCCGCTGTCGCGGCTCTGGTTCGCGGAGATCACCAGGTAGCCGGCCGGGATGCCGATGAGCAGCACGATGATCAGCAGGGTGAGCGCCCTGCGGCGGATCATGTGGCGGCGGTCCTCGACGGGACGGTCCGGCTCGTCGGGCCACGAGCCCTGGTGGGGCAGGGAAGCGGTCACAACGTCTCCTGGGTACTGCGGAGCGACTGTGTGTACCGCTCGTAGCGCTCGAACCGCTCCACGCGGCGGCGCTTGGCGCGGCGGAAGCGGCGGGCGACCAGCCGGGCGAGGTCGGCGGCGCCGACCATGCCGGCCTCCGGGCCGAGCTGGGCCCGGACGATGCGGGCCTCGGGGCGGTAGCCGCGGCCGGTGAGGTGCCGCTTGAAGGCGTCCCGGGCGGGGCCGATCAGCAGGTCGTCGGCGGCCGAGACCCCGCCGCCGATCACGAAGCAGGACGGGTCGAGGGCGGCGGCGAGGTTGGCGATGCCGACGCCGAGCCACTGGCCGATGTCCTGGAGCAGTTCGATGCACATGGCGTCGCCGTCGCGGGCCAGCTCGGTGATCATCGGGCCGGTGATGTCGCCGATGTTGCCCTTGACGTGCTCGATGATCCCGTACGCGACCGGCGAGTCGGCGGCGGCCAGTTCGCGGGCCTCGCGGACCAGGGCGTTGCCGGAGCTGTACTGCTCCCAGCAGCCGCGGTTGCCGCAGGGGCAGCGGTGGCCGCCGGGCACGACCTGCATATGGCCGAACTCGCCGGCGACGCCGTACTTGCCGCGCTTGACCTGGCCGTCCTCCAGGATCGCGCCGCCGATGCCGGTGCCCAGCGTGATCATGACGAGGTGGTCCTCGCCGCGGCCGGCGCCGAAGCGCCATTCCGCCCAGGCGGCGGTGTTGGCGTCGTTGTCCACGAGGACCGGTACGGAGAGCCGGCCCGAGAGGCGGTCGCGGAGCGGTTCGTTGCGCCAGGACAGGTGCGGGGCGAACAGCACCCGGTTGCGGTCGGCGTCGACCCAGCCGGCCGCGCCGATGCCGACGGCGTGCACGTCGTGCCGGTCGGAGAGGTCCAGGACCAGCTCGGCGATCGTGTCCTCGACGACCTTGGGGCTCTTGGACTTGTCCGGGGTCTCCGTGCGGAGCATCTCCAGGATGTTGCCGTCGGCGTCGACGACGCCCGCCATCACCTTCGTACCGCCGATGTCGATGCCGACCGTCGGCACGCGGGGGGCCGTCAGGTGTGAGCGGCGCTCCCGGGTGCCGACCGTGCGGAGCACGGTGGCACGGCGGGAGCCGATGGGGGCGGAGAAGTCGCGGTAGGTGCTCATCGCCGCCGATTCTGCCTCACGGGGAGGCGGAGTGCGGAGCTCAGGGGCGGAGCGGATCCATGACGAGTGCGGGCATGTGGGGGCTGAGCGCGCGGTCCCCCGCGCGCCTCGGGAACTCTTACGACCGCACGAGCAATTGGAACTCGAACGAATAGCGGGTCGGGCGGTACGTGTGCGTTCCGTACTCCACCGCACGGCCCGTGTCGTCGAATGTGACGCGTTGCATGGTCAGGAGCGGCGCGCCTGTCTCCTCCGCCAGGCGGTCCGCCTCCGCCGTCGTCGCCGCTCGCGCGCCGATGGACTGGCGGGCGCTGTGCAGGGTGATGCCTGCCGCTCGCATCAGGCGGTAGAGGCCCGTGTTCTCCAGCTGGCCCGTGTCGAGGTCGACGAGGCCGGGAGGAAGGAAGTTGCAGAGGTAGGCCATTGGCTCGCCGTGGGCGAGGCGCAGGCGTTCCACCCGGTGGATGTCGCTGTCCTCGGCGACCCCGAGGGCGGCGGCGACCTCGGCCGAGGCGGGGACGAGCGTGTTGACGAGGACCTTGGTGGCGGGGCGCTGGCCCGCGGCCTCCAGGTCGTCGTAGAGGCTGCTGAGCTCCAGCGGGCGTTTGACCTGGCTGTGCACGACCTGGGTGCCCACGCCGCGGCGGCGGACGAGGAGGCCCTTGTCGACGAGCGACTGGATGGCCTGGCGGACGGTCGGCCGGGACAGGCCGAGCCGGGCGGCGAGTTCGATCTCGTTGCCCAGCAGGCTGCCGGGGGTCAGCGTGCCGTGTTCGATCGCGGCCTCCAGCTGCTGGGACAGCTGGAAGTACAACGGCACGGGGGAGCTGCGGTCCACGCTCAGCTCGAGCTGCACGGTCGGGTCCACTTCTGGTTTCGGCACGGGCCGAGCGTAGCTCCGTGCGCTGTTGACGGGAAGTCGTGTAGTCAGATTGTCCTGACATGCGGATTGACAGTGGCGGGCCGCGCACGCACTTTGTTTCCATGCGCATCGGCGTCATCGGTACGGGCCGCATCGGCACGATCCACGCGAACACGCTCAGCAGGCACCGCGACGTGGGCTCCCTGATCCTCACGGACGCGGACCCCGCGCGGGCCCAGGAACTGGCGCACCGGCTGGGTGAGACGGCGGCGCCGGGCGTGGAGGAGATCTTCCGCTGGGGGGTCGACGCCGTGGTGATCACGACGGCGACGTCGGCCCACGCCGAACTGATCGGTCGGGCGGCACGGTCGGGCCTGCCGGTGTTCTGCGAGAAGCCCATCGCGCTGGATCTGCCGGGGTCGATGAGCGCGATCGCCGAGGTGGAGACGGCCGGGACGGTGCTCCAGATGGGCTTCCAGCGCCGCTTCGACGCGGGCTACACGGGTGCGCGCGAGGCCGTGCGGTCCGGCAGGCTGGGGCGGTTGCACACCGTGCGGGCGCTGACCAGCGACCAGGCACCGCCGCCCGCCGCCTGGCTGCCGCTGTCCGGCGGGCTGTACCGGGACACGCTGATCCACGACTTCGACGTACTGCGCTGGGTGACGGGCCGGGAGGTTGCGGAGGTGTACGCGTCCGGGTCCGACGCCGGGCCCGCGATGTTCCGCGAGGCAGGTGACGTCGACACCGGCGCCGCGCTGCTCACGCTGGACGACGGCACGCTCGCCACGGTCACCGCGACCCGGTTGAACGGGGCCGGCTACGACGTGCGCATGGAGGTCGCCGGGGAGATCGACCAGATCGTGGTGGGCCTGGACGACCGTACGCCGATCGCGTCCACCGAGCCGACCGGACCGCCGGCCGCGGACAAGCCCTGGACCGGCTTCCTGGAGCGTTTCGGCTCGGCCTACGAAGCGGAGTTGAACGCGTTCGTCGAGGTCGTCCGGGGCGAGCGGGCCAACCCCTGCGACGGGCGCGAGGCCCTGCAGGCGCTGCGGGTCGCCGAGGCGTGCGAGGTGTCACGCCGGGAGCGCAAGCCGGTCCGCCTCGCGGAGATCGCCGGCGGGACCTCCGCCGCGTACGTCTGACGGCGAGGGTGAGGGTGAGGGTGAGGTCAGCTTCCTTCCCGCTCCTCCAGCAGGCCCGCGTCGTAGGCGAGCAGCGCGATCTGCACACGGTTGTTGAGGTCGAGTTTGGCCAGGACGCGCGAGACGTGCGTCTTGACGGTGGCGACGCTCATGAAGAGGCCGGTGGCGATCTCGGCGTTGGCCAGGCCCCGGCCGACCGCGACGGCGACCTCGCGCTCGCGGTCGTTGAGGAGGGCCATGCGTTCCCGCGCGCGGTGGTGGCGCGTGTCGACGGCGGAGCCGACCGCGTGCTGCATCAACTGGCGGGTGACGGTGGGCGACAGGACCGGGTCGCCGGCCGCGACCCGGCGCACCGCCGCGAGGATCTCGGCCGGCGGGGTGTCCTTGAGGACGAAACCGGCGGCGCCGGCACGCAGGGCCCGCAGCACCTGCTCGTCGGCGTGGAAGGTGGTGAGAACCACCACCTGCGGGGCGTCCTTGCGGGCGCGCAGCCGCTCCGTGGCGGTGAGGCCGTCGACCGTCGGCATCCGGATGTCCATGAGGACGACGTCCGGGCGGGTGCGGTCGACGAGCGCCTCCACCTCGGCGCCGTCGGCGGCCTCGCCGACGATCTCGATGTCGTCGGCGCCGCCCATCATGAAAGACAGCCCGGCCCGCACCAGCGGATCGTCATCGACGAGGAGCAGTCTGATCACAGTCATGCGCCCCACGTAATCACGGCCGGACGGCGGCGGGTACGGACGTGCGCCGGTTCCGCGCCAACCTCTCGTACCGGACGGCGGGTTGAGGCCCCCGTACCCAGCCGGACAGGGGCGGGGCGCGCTCACGACCACGGCAACCACGCCCGGACCTCGAAGCCGCCTGCGGGGGTGTGGCCGTGTTCGAGGCGTCCGCCCGCGAGGGTCGCCCGTTCCGTCAGGCCGATCAGGCCCTGTCCGGAGCCGGGGACGGGTGGTACGTCCCCCTCGGGGGGCGGATTGTGCACGCGGACGGTGAGGCCGTCGCCCGGTGCGCCGGTGATCGTGACCGCGACCTCCGTGCCGGGGGCGTGCTTGCGGGCGTTGGTCAGGCCCTCCTGGGCGATCCGGTAGGCGGTGCGGCCGACGGAGGCCGGGACGGCGGCGGGGTCGTCGACGCGCCGGTCCAGCAAGACCTTCATGCCGGCCTCCCGGGACTCGGCGACGAGCGTCTCCAGCGCCGCGAGCGTCGGCTGGGGCCGGCCGGTGTCGTCGGGCTCGCCCGCCCGCAGCACGCCGATGATCTCCCGCAGGTCCTGCAGGGCCTCGTGCGCGCTCTCCCGGATCACGCCCGCCGCCCGCACCGTCTCGGCCGGGGGCGCGTCGGGCCGGAACTCCAGGGCGCCCGCGTGCACGCTCAGCAGGGTCAGCCGGTGGGCGAGCACGTCGTGCATCTCCCGCGCGATGGCCTCACGGGCGAGCCGCTGCGCCTGCTCGGCCCGCAGCCGCGCCTCCGTCTCGGCACGCCGCGCGCGGTCCCTCAGACTCACCATGAGCTGCCGCTTGGCCCGGACGAACATGCCCCAGCCGACGATCGCCACGGTGAGCAGCACGGCGAAGAGCACGGCCACCAGGTAGGGGATGTCCGCGTCGGGGCGGAGCCAGTAGTAGAGGGGAACCAGCGCGGCGTTGACGCCGCCGACCCAGGCCACGTACCGGAAGGGGCGGTGCACGGCGAGGGTGAACAAGGCGATCAGGCCCGCGCCCCCGGCGGTGTCCGACACGCACGTGATGGGCGTCATCGCCACGGCCAGCCCCAGCGGCCAGCGACGGCGCAGCCAGACCGCCGCGCAGGCCAGCGCGCCGACCACCTGGTCGACTACGGCCAGCCAGGGCGGGACATGGGGATTGGCGACGAGCGCCTCGATGGCGAGGGCCCCCACCGTCACGGCCAGCACGAAGCAGGAGAAGTCGACGACCCAGTCGCGGGCGGTACGCCGGGGCCGCCGCCCGGCCCGTGCGGCGTCGGGGTCGAGTTCATGCAGGAGGGCCGACGGAAAGAACCATCTGCGCCCGGTGAACAGCGCGGGCGTCTCCCCCACCGTCACCGGGGAGGCCCGCCCCCCGTGGTCACCACTCACGATCGGCAAATCTACGCAGCCGCGGCCCGTTCCACCCGCCCTCGGGCGGGATCGTCGACCAAAGTCGCGGCGCCTCAGACTTTCGACGCGGCCGGCGGACCGGGACAGGGCCTTGTGTCCCCGGGTGCTCGCTCCGCAGGCCGATGTGCGTGGGGGCCGCGGGGGCGAGGGGCATGGCACGAAGCAGGTACTGGGGATTCTCGGCGTCCTCGCCCTGGTGCGGGGCGTGGCGGGCCTGGTGCACGAGTTCGTCGACCGGAACCGGGGCCTCGTACCGCGATGGGGTTTCCTGGACGGGTACGAGGTGTACGCGAGCGTCGCCCTGCTCGTGCTGGGCGCCGCCCTGTTCGCGGCGGCCGGGAGCCGGAAGTCCGTCTGAGCACCCGGGTGGACTTCCGGCCGGCGTGCACGAGGGGCCGCCCGGTTCGGCAGTCGTGGTCGACCAGGTCGAACGACGCGTAGTGGTCGGCCGTGTAGTAGTCCGGACGCCGAGGAAGCCGGCGTGGGCCGGCTACGCGTTCTCCGGCAGCGCGTACTCGCCGTACTCGGGGCGGCCCTTGAGGTCGTACGTCTGGATCGAGACGCCCGCGCCGGTGACACTCCCGCCGGCGTGTTCGAACGCGGTCGGTACGGCGCCCTCCGGGAACAGCCGGAACCCGGAGCCGAGCACGACCGGGAAGGTCAGCAGGTGGAGGGTGTCGAGGAGGTCGAGCGCCAGCAGGGACCGGACGAGGGCGCCGCTGCCGTGCACCTGGACCTCGCCGTGGATGCGCTCCTTCAGGGCGGTGACCTCCTTGGCCAGGTCACCGGACAGCACGGTGGTACCCGCCCACCCGGGATCCGTCAGGGTCGAGGAGAACACGTACTTCGGCAGGGAGTTGAGCTTGGAGGCGACCGGGTCGCCGGGGTCGGTCACCTTCGGCCAGAACGTGGCGAAGATGTCGTAGGTGCGGCGCCCGAGGAGGAAGGCGCCCGGGCGGGCGAAGACCTCGTTGACGAACCTGCCGAAGTCCTCGTCGGCGTACGGGAAGCTCCAGCCGCCGTGCGTGAAGTTCCCGCGGGTGTCCTCGTGCGGACCGCCGGGGGCCTGGTAGACGCCGTCGAGGGTGACGAAGAGGGTGGAGACGAGCTTGCCCATGGCGGGTGCCTTCCTTCCGGAACTCGTGGGATCTGCTGCCATCGGTTCAGACCCCCCGGGCGCCCGCAACTCATCGCTGGGCCGTACGGCGCCCCGGGGCAGCAAGTCGACGTCCGTTCGCCGCCGGCATCGCCCCCGGCCGACCGCTGGGATGGAGGCATGACTTCTCGAGGAACTCTTGACGGCAAGGCGGCTCTCGTGACCGGCGGGAGCCGTGGCATCGGCGCGGCGACGGCCCTGCGGCTGGCCCGGGAGGGCGCGGACGTGGCCGTCGGCTATGTGAACGGCAAGGAGGCGGCGGAGGACGTCGTGCGGGCCGTGGAGGCGCTGGGGCGCCGGGCGGTGGCGCTGCGCGCGGACGTGGCGGACGCCGCCGAGGCGGCCGGTGTCGTGCACGCGGCCGCCGAGGCGCTGGGCGGGCTCGACGTGCTGGTGAACAACGCGGGCGTGGGGGTGCTCGGGCCGCTGGAGACCCTGTCCCTGGCGGACGTGGAGCGGGTTCTCGCGGTCAACGTACGCGCGGTCTTCCTGGCGTCCCGGGCGGCCGCCGCGCTGATGCCGGAGGGCGGGCGGATCATCACGATCGGCAGCTGCATGGCCCAGCGCGTGCCGGGGCCCGGCGGGACGCTCTACGCGACGAGCAAGGCCGCGCTGATCGGTCTGACGAAGGCGCTGGCGAGGGAACTGGGCGGGCGCGGGATCACGGCGAACCTCGTCCACCCCGGCCCGATCGACACCGACATGAACCCGGCGGACGGTCCGTACGCGGCCGGGCAGGCGGCGATGACGGCGCTGGGGCGGTTCGGGACGGCCGACGAGGTGGCCTCGATGGTGGCGTATCTGGCCGGGGCGGCTTACGTGACCGGGGCGGAGTTCACGGTGGACGGCGGACACGCCGCGTGAGGCACCGGGGGGCGCGGTGGACGGCGGACACGCGCCGTGAGGTCGGGAGGGTTCGCGTCGCACCGGACACCCCGTGAAGGACGGAGCGTTCTCGGTGAACGGGGCACACGCCCCGTGAGGCACGCCGGGCCACGGTGCGCGACCGGCACACGCCCCGTGAGGCACGCGCGGGGCGCACCGGTGCTGTCAGGTCGGTGCGCCCGCGGGGCGGGGGGTTCAGCCGCCCAGCTCCTGGTGCCGCGCCGCAAGCCGGCCCGCGCCCTCCTGGGTCAGGGAGCCGAACAGGCGGAGCCTGGAGATGCCGCCGTCGGGGAAGATGTCCACGCGCGCGTGCGTGCCGACGGCCGGGGCCGGAAGGACGAAGCGGTGGTTGGTGTCGGGCTGGAGGCGGGTGCGGGGCAGGATCTCCCGCCAGTCGCCGT
The DNA here is from genome assembly GCF_053592115.1 of Streptomyces sp. NPDC002788. Taxonomy (NCBI): domain Bacteria; kingdom Bacillati; phylum Actinomycetota; class Actinomycetes; order Kitasatosporales; family Streptomycetaceae; genus Streptomyces; species Streptomyces sp. NPDC002788. Next base: position 245,929 of record NZ_JBSFVB010000001.1, read on the forward strand.
CCTCGCCGTCCTTGACGGACACCGACGCCCAGCCGGCGCTGTTGCCCTTGAGGTACGCGGTGTCGATCTCAAGGGCGCGGATCTGCGCCTGGGCGGCGAGCCGGTAGCGGATCCAGTCGTGGCCCAGGTCGCGTCGGCGCCGGGTCTCCCAGCCGTCGTCCATCTTGCGGGAGCGGCCAGGCTGGATGGTGTTGGTGGCGGGCGAGTAGAAGCGGTCGGAGGCGTCCTCGACCTGGCCGCCGTTCTCCAGGGCGACGACGTCGAAGGTGCCGAGCACCTCCAGCCACGCGGGGTCGGGGACGACCTCGCCGTGCACGCGCAGGCGGGCGATGCCGCCGTCGGGGTGCTGGTTGACCCGCAGGTGGCTGAAGCACTGCTCGACGGCCACGGCGAAACCGTTCGCCGCGTGGCCGCCGACCGGGGTCCGCGGGACGAGGGTCGTCCACTTCACATCGTCCCCGAGGAGTTCCTCGGGTGACGGGGAGCCCGCGACGCAGGCGCCCTCGACGGACACGGCCTGCGGATAGTTGCCGCGGAAGTGGGCGGTGTCGACGACGATCCCGCGGATCACGCCCGGGGCGCCGAGGCGGACCAGCGCCCAGTCGTGGTCCTCGGCGGTCGGCCAGGGGTGCTCGGCGGAGGCGCCCCGGCGGCGGCGCGTCTCCCAGCCGTCCATGATCTTGCCCTTGTGGCCGAAGTGCTCGGGGTCGAACTCGGCGCGCCCGGGCAGCAGCAGGTTCTCCCGCTGGGCGAAGAACTCGTCGTTGGCGGCGATGACACCGGCACCCAGACGCCGGTCGGCGAGATCGGCGTACGGGGTGAAGGGGAAGTCGGCGGTGCGGTAGTCCGCGTACGGGTCGCCGCCCCCGTAGGGGTTCGCATCGCCGGTGAAGCTGGGAATCGCCGTCACGGTGATCAGATCTGCCTTTCGAAGTCCGGGATGGGGATCAGCTGGTTCGGGTGAGGAGCCGCCCCTTCGGTTCGGTGAACTCGCCGTCCGCGACGATCCGCTGCCCACGCAGCCAGGTGGACTTCACGACGCCGTGCAGGGTCCTGCCCGCGTACGCCGTGACGTGGTTGCGGTGCTGCAGGGCCGCCGGGTCGACGGTGAAGGTCTCGTCGGGGGCGAGGACGGCGAAGTCGGCGTCGCGGCCGACCGCGATGGCGCCCTTGCGGTCGTCGAGCCCGACGAGTGCGGACGTCCGCGCCGACATCCAGCGGACGACGTCCTCCAGGCCGTGCCCGCGCCCCCGGGCCTCGGTCCACACCGCCGCCAGGCTCAACTGGAGCCCGGAGATGCCGCCCCAGGCCGTCGCGAAGTCGGCGGTCTTGAGGTCGGCGGTGGACGGGGAGTGGTCGGTGACGACGCAGTCGATGGTGCCGTCGGCCAGTGCCTGCCAGAGCAGGTCCTGGTTGGCGGCCTCGCGGATGGGCGGGCAGCACTTGAACTCACTGGCGCCGTCGGGGACTTCCTCGGCGGTGAGGGTCAGGTAGTGGGGGCAGGTCTCCACGGTGACGCGGACGCCCTCCGCCCGCGCCGCGGCGATCATCGGCAGGGCGTCGCTGGAGGACAGGTGCAGGACGTGCACGCGCGCGTCGAGGGCCTTCGCCTCGCGGATGAGCTGGGCGATGGCGGAGTCCTCGGCGTCCCGGGGGCGGGAGGCGAGGAAGTCGGCGTACCGGGGGCCGGGCGCCTGCGGGGCGGAGGCGAGGAGGCGGGGGTCCTCGGCGTGCACGATGAGCAGACCGTCGAAGGCGGCGATCTCGGCCATGGCGCGGGCGAGCGCGTCGCGCTCCAGGTGCGGGAACTCGTCCACGCCGGACGGCGACAGGAACGCCTTGAAGCCGAAGACGCCGGCCTCGTGCAGCGGGCGCAGGTCCTTGAGGTTGCCGGGCAGGGCGCCGCCCCAGAAGCCGACGTCGATGTGCGCCTTGTCGGCGGCGACCAGCTGCTTGGTGCGCAGGTGCGCCACGGTCGTGGTGGGCGGCAGGGAGTTGAGGGGCATGTCGACGAGGGTCGTGATGCCGCCGGCCGCGGCGGCGCGGGTGGCGGTCCAGAAGCCCTCCCACTCGGTGCGGCCGGGGTCGTTGACGTGCACGTGGGTGTCGACCAAGCCGGGCAGCAGGACGTGGTCGCCCAGGTCCTCCAGGCGGGCGGTCCCCGGTACGGGCGCGTCGTACGGGAGGACGGCCGTGATCGTGCCGCCGGCGACCGCGACCGAGGCGGCACGCGTCCCTTCGGGAGTGATGACACGTGTCGAGCGGAGCACCAGTTCAGCGTCGGACACCCGAACCCCTTACTTCCACGTAACGGAATTCAACTTTCTGTTGAAGGAGTCTTCACTCCCTCTCCCGCGCCGTCAAGGGCACACTGGACCGCGGCACCTTCCTTTGACCACTCCTGGACGTTTCCACAAAGCGGAATTAAACTTCCAGAAAGCAGAACGTAGCTACGAACAACCGGGGAGTCAACCGACTGCCGGGTAGGCTTCAGCTCTTCCGCCAGCCCCGAAAGGAACGCGCCGTGCCGACGTCCAGCGCCAGCACCACCGACTCCGCCCGGTCCTCCGCGAACGGTGGGGTCCAGTCCCTGGAGCGCGCCTTCGACCTGCTCGAACGGATGGCGGACGCGGGCGGCGAGGTCGGCCTGAGCGAGCTGTCCGCGAGCAGCGGACTGCCCCTGCCGACCATCCACCGCCTGATGCGCACGCTGGTGGCCTGCGGGTACGTACGCCAGCAAGCCAACCGGCGGTACGCGCTCGGCCCGCGCCTGATCCGCCTCGGCGAGTCGGCCTCCCGGCTGCTGGGCACCTGGGCGCGGCCGTATCTCGCGCGACTGGTCGAGGAGACCGGCGAGACGGCGAACATGGCACTGCTGGACGGGGACGAGATCGTCTACGTGGCGCAGGTGCCGTCGAAGCACTCGATGCGGATGTTCACGGAGGTCGGCCGGCGCGTACTGCCGCACTCCACGGGCGTGGGCAAGGCCCTGCTGGCCGGTTTCCCGCCGGAGGAGGTGCGCGCCCTGCTCGCCCGGACGGGCATGCCCGCCGCGACGGAGAAGACGATCACGACGCCCGACGGGTTCCTCTCGGCGCTGGAGGACGTGCGCCGCCAGGGCTACGCGATCGACGACAACGAGCAGGAGGTCGGGGTGCGTTGCCTGGCGGTGCAGGTGCCCGACTCCCCCACCGCCGCGGCCATCTCCATCTCCGGTCCGGCCGGCCGGGTCACGGAGGCGGCGACGGACAAGATCGTGCCGGTGCTCCAGCAGGTCGCCGGGGAGCTGTCCCAGGCCCTGGCCAGCCAGAGCCCCGCGTGACGGAGTCAGGGGTCCTTGCACTGTGCCCGCCCGGGTCGCGCGGCCTGGCACCGCGCCTCGCCGCGTTGCCGAAACGCCCAGGTAGCTCCGCTACCAGGGCCCTCCGGCGCCTTGCGATGCACGGCACCGGACCACGCGACCTGATCGAACGCTCATAGCGCAAGGACCCCTACCAGCACTGGCCCGGCCGCTGCACCGACCGGCACGGCTCCCAGGACGTGCGTCGAGTGCGCCTGGTCCGGCTGCGACCCGGTCGGCAACGGCCTGATGGCCGGTCCGGCCTGTTTCCGGGACGTCGAGGCCCGCTACCGGCAGGTCGACGGCAAGCCCGGGCCCGCCGGCATTTTCAGGTCGTCCCGTCGTCGCCCGGAGGACGGGGCGTGCCGGGAGGCGACGACAGGGACTGCGAAGGCCGCCACGCTCGGACCTGCGGGAACCAGCCTCGGTAGCCCGTGCGCGCCCTCCGGGGCTCGAACCGCCCGCAGGGCCACGTCTCCTGGACGACTTCCGTCCGCGCCGGCCAGAGCGCCTAGCCCTGCCCGCGCACCGGCCCTCCGAAGAGGTCCACCGCCTGCCGGACCTCCGCGAGCTCCGGGGACAGGGCGCTCACCGAGCCGATCGCGCCGGCGATCAGCAGCAGGGAGCGACGCAGCCGGGGGATCTCGGCGGCGCCGGTGGCGGCCATGGCGTCCAGGGCGGCCAGTTCCTCCTCGGCGATGCTCCGGTCGGCGAAGTCGCCGGGATGGGCGGCCAGTCGGCGACGCAGCCGGGACACGGCGGAGCGCAGCTCCGTCACGCGCGGGTCCTCGTCGGCGCCGGTCACAGGCCCCTGCCGCTTCTGCTCCACGCTCCGCAACACAGTCCTCCCCCTCGCACGTTCTCGTGTGCGTGCCCTGCCGACGCGAAGTCCCCCACACCGGGCCCTGGTCGGGCGCCCGGCCCGTCGGTGCGGGCGACAGTAAACGACGCGGGCCACCGGGCGCCAGTCCATTGCGTCATCGACTTGTTTCGCTACGTGACTTTCAGGCCCGAGGCGCACGCCCGTGCGGCGCTCGCACCGCGCCGCCCGGGGCACGCGCGGGGCGTGCGGTATGCAGGAGCCATGACGACACGGGAGACGACGGGCGGGACGCGTCCGGTCGCGGGACTGCTGCTCGCGGCTGGCGGCGGGCGGCGGCTCGGCGGGCGACCCAAGGCGCTGCTGACGCACCGGGGGCGTCCGCTCGTGGAGCACGCGGTGCGGGTCCTGCGGGAGGGCGGCTGCACGACCGTCCATGTGGTCCTGGGCGCACGGTCCGACGAGGTGCGCGCACGGGCCTCGCTGCCCGGCTGCGTCCTGGTGGACAACCCCGTCTGGGAGCGGGGCATGGGGACGTCCCTGCGGGCCGGGCTCGGCTCGCTCGCCGGTACGGGTGCCCGGGCCTGCCTGGTCTCGCTCGTCGACCAGCCCGGCATCGGCCCGGAGGCGGTCGCCCGGGTCCTGGGGGCGTACGAGAACGAGGAGTCCCTCGCCTCGGCCGCGTACGAGGGGGTGCGCGGTCATCCGGTGCTGTTCGGCGCCGCCCACTGGGCGGGCATCGCCGCGACTGCCACCGGGGACCGGGGGGCACGCGCCTATCTGAAGGAACGCGCGCCGGCCATCACGCTCGTGGAGTGCGGTGACGTGGCCCGGCCCTACGACATCGACACCGAGGCCGACCTGGCCCACCTTGAGTGAACGGGGTGGCACGGAGCGCCATCCTGCCTCGATCCGGAGAGTCTCGACATCAACACGATTGAACTTCCACCATGAGGAAACTAGTATCCACCGTTCAGAAGCGCCCGACCTCCCAGCTCTCGGCTTCGCTCGAGCAGGGGGCCCCATCGCGGGCGCCGAACGCCGTGTCCGGGAAGACTGGCACCCGGTGCCACCGCCGGTTCGTCTTCACAGCTCGCTGAAGGAAGTGACCGTTCATGTCCGCTCCAGCGCCGTCCCCGCTGGCCATCGTCGACGCCGAGCCCCTGCCCCGGCAGGAGGAGGTCCTCACCGAAGCGGCACTCGCCTTCGTGGCCGAGCTGCACCGGCGGTTCACGCCCCGGCGTGACGAACTCCTCGCCCACCGCGTCGAGCGCCGCGCCGAGATCGCCCGCACCTCCACCCTCGACTTCCTCCCGGAGACGGCCGCGATCCGCGCCGACGACTCCTGGAAGGTCGCCCCGTCCCCGGCGGCCCTGAACGACCGCCGGGTCGAGATCACCGGCCCCACCGACCGCAAGATGACCATCAACGCCCTCAATTCGGGCGCCAAGGTGTGGCTCGCGGACTTCGAGGACGCCTCCGCGCCGACCTGGGAGAACGTGATCCTGGGCCAGCTCAACCTCACCGACGCCTACACCCGGAACATCGACTTCACGGACCCGGGGTCCGGCAAGTCGTACGCCCTGAAGGCCAACGAGGAGCTCGCCACGGTCGTTATGCGTCCGCGTGGCTGGCACCTGAACGAGCGTCACCTCGTCGCCCCCGAGGGCACCCCGGTGCCCGGCGCGCTCGTCGACTTCGGCCTGTACTTCTTCCACAACGCCCAGCGCCTGCTGGACCTCGGCAAGGGCCCGTACTTCTACCTCCCCAAGACGGAGTCCCACCTGGAGGCCCGCCTCTGGAACGAGGTGTTCGTCTTCGCGCAGGAGTACTGCGGCATTCCGCAGGGCACCGTCCGGGCGACCGTCCTCATCGAGACGATCACGGCCGCGTACGAGATGGAGGAGATCCTCTACGAGCTGCGCGACCACGCCTCCGGGCTGAACGCGGGCCGCTGGGACTATCTGTTCTCCATCGTCAAGAACTTCCGTGACGGCGGCGCCAAGTTCGTCCTGCCGGACCGCAACGCGGTCACGATGACCGCCCCGTTCATGCGGGCCTACACCGAACTCCTCGTCCGCACCTGCCACAAGCGCGGCGCGCACGCCATCGGCGGCATGGCGGCCTTCATCCCCTCCCGCCGGGACGCCGAGGTCAACAAGGTCGCCTTCGAGAAGGTCCGCGCCGACAAGGACCGCGAGGCCGGGGACGGCTTCGACGGCTCCTGGGTCGCCCACCCCGACCTGGTCCCGATCGCCATGGAATCCTTCGACAAGGTCCTCGGCGACAAGCCCAACCAGAAGGACCGACTGCGCGAGGACGTCGACGTCAAGGCAGCCGACCTCATCGCCATCGACTCGCTCGACGCCAAGCCGACGTACGCGGGTCTCGTCAACGCGGTGCAGGTCGGCATCCGTTACATCGAGGCCTGGCTGCGCGGCCTCGGCGCCGTCGCGATCTTCAACCTGATGGAGGACGCGGCCACCGCCGAGATCTCCCGCTCCCAGATCTGGCAGTGGATCAACGCGGGCGTCGTCCTCGACAACGGCGAGCGGGTCACCGCCGACCTCGCCCGCAAGGTCGCCGCCGAGGAACTCGCGAGCATCAGGGCGGAGATCGGCGAGCAGGCCTTCGCGGCCGGCAACTGGCAGCAGGCGCACGACCTGCTGCTGAAGGTCTCCCTCGACGAGGACTACGCCGACTTCCTCACACTGCCGGCGTACGAGCAGCTCAAGGGCTGACCAGCGGGTCGAACGCCTAGCGCTCCGAGTGGCCCAGGGTCTTCCCCGGGGCCACTCGGTCGCGTACGGCCTTCTTCACGGCGGTCGGCTCGGGGAAACCCTGCTCGCGGCGGTCCCAGACCACCTCGTCGCCGACGCGCACGACGAACACCCCGCCGGTGCCCGGCTTCAGGGCCAGTTCCGTCAGTTCGGCCTCGAAGGTCGTGAGCAGCTCCTGCGCCAGCCAGGCCGCGCGGGGCAGCCAACGGCACTGGGTGCAGTACTCGATCTCGACACGGCCACTCATCCGAGGTGCACCGACCAATCCTGTTGGGCCGCGGGCTTGCCGTGCAGGTCGGGAACCTGCTTGAGCCATGCGGGGCGTCCTTGCTGGTTCTTCGCCGCCCGCAGGGCCTCCTCGGCGGCGAGTTCCTCCCGATCGGGGAAGTCGGAGGGCAGCCACGACCCGGAGGCGCGCACGCGCGCGTGGAGGTACGTCACGTACGCCTCGCGGGCCGCCTCCGGAGCGGCGAAGGCCGGGTCGGCCGCGAGCCAGGCGTCCGGGACCTCGGCGAGGATCCCGCGCAGCAGTTCCTCGGTCACCTTCGGCGCGAATTCGGCGTCGGCGGCCCGGACGTCGGGACCGTAGTGGCCGAGGGCGTGGTGCCGGAAGTCGTACGCCTTCGCGGGGTCCGAGCCTTCCCAGCGGTGGTGGAAGACGAGGGCGGCGCCGTGGTCGATCAGCCACAGGCGCGGGGGCGCCACGCCCAGGGTGGGCCAGACCAGCAGGTTGGAGCTGTGGACCGTGCGGTCGACGTTCACCGTCAGCGCGTCCAGCCAGACGATCCGCCCCGCCTCCAGGGGATCGACGGGGAAGACCCGGGCGATCTCCGGGGTGAGGTCCCTGGCGCCCGGCAGGTAGTCCATGCCGAGGTTGACGCCCGCGCTGGCCGTGTGCAGGCCCCGCACCTCCTGGTGCGGCTCGTGGTCCGCGATCGCCGGATCGAAGTGCACGAGGACCAGTTCGGGGAAGCGCAGCCCGAGGGCCCGGGCCAGTTCACCCACGATCACCTCGGCGACCAGCGCCTTGCGTCCCTGCGCGGAGCCGGTGAACTTGACGACATAGGTGCCGAGGTCGTCCGCCTCGACGACTCCGGGGACGGAGCCACCGGAGCGCAAGGGCTCGATGTAGCGGGTTGCCGCGACCTCTCTCAGCACTTACGAAGGTCCCGTCGCGCATCTGCCTTACATCCCACGACTACCTCCGAGGTGCTGCACTCCGGGGAAACACCCACGATCACCCCTGGGGAGAACTTGGGGAGTTCCGACTGGCACGCTCGTCTCCCTTCCTCCCCAGCGATCCGTCGAGGGCGGTGCGCCCCTTGCCTCCGGCCTCCGGCATGAAGTGAGCATAGTAACCAAGCGTGACAGCCGGAGAGGAACGCCCGAGCCATCGCGCCGGCGTCACCACCGAACTCCCCCGCCTCCAGAATGATCGAAGCGGATGTACCGCAGGTCAAATGCCCTTGTACTTGCTCTGGCCGGCGTTGAAGTCCTTGACGATCTTCTTTACGACGTCGTACTCGGCGACGTGTTCCACCAGCGGGCAGGGGAGCATTTACTGAGCAGCCGGACCAGGCTCCTTGCCCGGGGCGCCCGTGAGCGCGAGCAGCTGTGCCACAGCCCGCGCCCAACGCGTGATGCGGCAGGGCGAAGGTGGTCCGCCCGGGGAACAAGCCGTCGGCGTCGTGGACGTCGCGAACAGCGCGGGCTACGCGGCACGGCTCACTGTGTGACGGCCGGCCCGCGGGGCGGGCCGGTCATGGTCAGGCCACCGGATCGAGGAAGGTCAGCACGGAGGCGTCCTCCTCGATGAGCGGGGCGAGTGCGGTGTTGAACGGGCCGCCGTACGGGGCCTTCAGGTGTGCCTGGAAGGCGTCCTCGTCCCGGTACACCTCGAAGATCCAGTAGGCGCGCGGATCGGCCTCTTTGGTGTAGACGTCGAAGGCGAGGTTTCCCTCTTCCTCGCGCACCTTCTCGGCGTACTCCAGGATCAGGCGTGCGACCTCGTCCTCCGCTCCCTCGCGGGCGGTGAACTCGGCGAGCAGGGTTTTCTTCATGGTCTCGCGTCCTTGTCAGTGGTGGGCGGAATCGAGGTGCCAGACGGCGGCCTTGTCCAAGTTCACCGAGCCGTTCTCGGCGAAGACCTCCACTCCCTGGCTGGCGGGGTCGGGGAAGATCTGGTCGGTGATCACGGCCTCGCCGTTGCCGCCGAAGACCTCGACGGACGACCAGTCGACGAGGATCCGCAGCTTCACCTTGCCGTTCTTCGCCTTCAGCGGGGCGGTCTGGACGCCGGGGAAGGTGCTGTTGAAGTCCACGGCGCCGGAGCGGGTGCGGTCGACGTACAGCTCCTGGGTCGTGGTGTCGTAGCCGATCACGGTCTCCTCGCCCCCGGCGCCCGTGCGCACCTTCAGGCCGAAGCGTTCGGCGTCCTTGAGGGAGAAGGTCGCCTCGATGTCGAGTGCCTTGCCCTCGGCCGCAGGGCCGATCAGGGGCTTCGTCGCGCTCTTGACGGTGACACCGGACGCCGTCGCCGGCCCGCTCTGCCGCAGGGACTCCAGGCTGCCCACCGGCTTGCTGGTCAGCCGGATCCGGCCGTCGACGGTACGCAGTGCCATTTCCCGCGGAATGCTTTGCGCGCCGCGCCAGGGGGAGGTGGGGATGGCGCCGCTGTAGTCCCAGTTGTTCATCCAGCCGATCATGTAGCGCTTGCCGCCCGGTGCGTTCTCCCAGGACACGGCCGCGTAGTAGTCCTTGCCGTAGTCGGCCCAGTCGGCGCGCTGCACGACGGACTTGGCGGGGGCGTCGGCGGCGGTGAACCGGTCGGCCAGGATGTGGCCCCAGCCGGCGGTGTTCATATCGACGATCTGGACCCGCGCCTTCTTGCCGGCGTAGGGACGCATGTCGAAGGACGCCCAGTCCAGGGTCTCGCTGTTGGAGCCGGTGGCGCTGCGGACGACCTGGCCGTCGACGACCAGGTTGACCGACGTCTCCTGGGACACCGGCTGGGCCTTGGTGTCGGACAACATGATGTGGTCGACGTTGATGTGACCCCAGCCGCCGGTGTTGTCGTCGACGATCCTGATCTGCGCCTTCTTGCCGGCGAGGTCCTTGACGTCCCACGAGGCCCAGTTGAGCGCCTCACCGTCCTTTCCGGTCGTGCTGCGCACCACTTGGCCGTCGACGAGGAGTTCGACGGCGGTGGGGTTGCCGGAGCCGACGGGGTGGTTGCCGCCGCCGACGAGGAAGTTGACGTAGTCCTTGTCGATGGTGAACTCCGGCGAGGTGAGGGTGCCGGTGGTGGAGTCGCCGTTCAGGTAGCTGTTGACCAGGCCGCTGCCCAGGAATCCGGAGACTTCCTGCTGGTTGGGGAGGGTGCCGGTGGCCGGTGCCGAGCCGAAGGCGTCCCCGGCCGTCGTCCAGTCGCCGTAGCCGCCGCCTTCGAAGTCGGCGAGGACCGTGCCCGCGGGCGGGTCTGCCTGCTCCAGGAGCGTCCCGGGCTCGTGCGGATGCCGCCCGCCACCGACCTTGAAGTTCAGGTAGGGGCTGTCGACGGTGAACTCGGGTGAGGTGAGGATGCCGGTGGTCGCGTCACCGCCGTGGAAGCTGTTGGCGAGGCCCTTGCCGTCGAAGCCCTCGACGGTTCCCTGCCCGGCCACCGCCCCGGCAGCCGGTCCGTCGCCGAACGCGGTGCCGGTGGCCGTCCACGCGCCGAAGTCGGTATTCTCGAAGTCCTGCATCACCGTGCCGGCGGGCGGGGTGTAGGTGCCCTTGCCCTCGGCGGTGAACTTCTTGCCGTCGAAGTCGCCGATGAAGTACTGGGCGGCCGAACCACCGGCGATACCGCCGGGGTTGATGTTGACGACCAGGACCCACTTGATGTTGTTCTTGTCCCCGTCGACCGCGAGGGGGAACAGGTCGGGGCACTCCCACACCCCACCCGTCGCGCCGGCCGGCCCGAACTCGCTCAGCAGGTTCCAGTCCTTGAGGTTCTTGGACGAGTAGAACCGCACCTTGTGCTCGGTGGACAGCGAGACCGTCATCAGCCAGCTCTTGGTCGGCTCGTACCACTGGACCTTGGGGTCGCGGAACTCCTTGGAGCCGATGTCGATAACCGGATTGCCCTGGTACTTGGTCCAGGTGCGGCCGCGGTCGGTGCTGTAGGCGAGCGACTGGGCCTGTATACCCGTGCCCTTGTCGTAGCTGGTGTAGATCGCCACCATGGGCGGGTTCTTCTCGGTACCGAAGCCGGTGGTGTTGTCCCAGTCGACGACCGCGCTGCCCGAGAACACCATCTCCTCGTCGTCGTGCGACAGGGCGAGCGGCAGCTCCTTCCAGTGCACGAGGTCCTTGCTCACCGCGTGCCCCCAGGACATGTCGCCCCACGAGCTGCCGTTTGGGTTGTACTGGTAGAAGAGGTGGTACTCGCCCTTGTAGTACACGAGCCCGTTGGGGTCGTTCATCCAGTTCTTCTCCGGAGTGAAGTGGAACTGGGGCCGGTAGGTCTCGGAGTACGGCGAGGTGTCGGCGGCGAGGGCCTGGGGGGCCAGCGGGGCTGCGGACAGCGCGCAGACGGTCGCCACCGCCGCGATCATCCGTATGCGGGCATGCCGGGATACACGTCCTGAACTCATGGTGTCTCCTGTGCCGCGGCCGTCCGCGCGCAACGGAGCCTGATGTCCGGCGCGGAACGGACCGAAAAGTGACGCCTTATCAGCGCCATCGTCCATGGCGCCGTGAGGGGAAGGGATGTCATCGTTGACTTGTGTCATCGATGACATCGAGTGCCCCGATGATGGACGCCGTCGGGTCGACGCGTCAACGGTTCGGCCGGGATGTCCGCCGCGCGAATCGTCTGTCCGTCATACGCGATCGACCGTGGCGAGCTGCTCCATCTGGTTCCGCCACGGGGGGTTGGGGCCGGCGACCGAGCAGGTCAGGGCCGCGACCCGGGTGGCGAACCGGCAGGCTTCCGCGACATCGTCGAGGCGGAGTTCCGTCAGTCGGCCACCGAGCAGGCCGCGGGCGCCGAGGTTATGCAGCAGCCCGGCGGTGAAGGAGTCCCCCGCCCCGACCGTGTCGGCGACGCTCGTCGGCACGGCGGGCACCTGGATCCGTTCGCCGTCGAGCGAGGCCAGGGCGCCGTCGGCGCCACGTGTGATCACCACGAGCCGCGCCCCGGCGGCGTGCCAGATGTCGCAGGCCTCCTCGGGCGGCGTGCCCGGCAGCAGGAGTTCCAGGTCGTCCTCGCTGAGCCGCAGGACGTCGGCGAGACCGCACCAGTGCGCCAGCCGGGCACGGTAGACGTCGGGGTGCACCAGCAGCGGCCTGACATTGGGGTCGATACTGACGGTCGCGTGAGAGGCGGCCGCCGCCAGGAAGTCCTCCACCACCGCCGCGCCGGGATCCCGGACCAGGGCCAGGGATCCGGTGTGCACGCATGCGGTCTCCGACAGGTCCACCGACGCCAGCTCCTCGGCCGTCCACTGCCAGTCGGCCGTGTTCTGCGCGTGGAAGGAGAACGCGGCCTGCCCCTGGGCGTCCAGTTCCGCCACGGCCAGGGTGCTGGGTTCCGCTGCCGGGACGGCGCTCGACAGGTCCACTCCCGACGTCTCCAGGTGGGCGCGGAACAGGCGGCCGAACACATCGTCCGACAGTCGCGCGAGGAAGCGGGCCGGGGTGCCGAGCCGGGCCAGTGACACGGCCGTATTCGCAGGTCCGCCGCCCGGCAGCACACGCAGGGCGAGTTCGTTCGAGGCGCCCTGGGGTTCGGCGAACGCGTCCGCGACGCACTCTCCCAGGACGGTGATCTGACGCGGGCTCATGGGCTGCTCTTCTCTGACGGACGGACGGGCACACCGGGCGTCGTGATGCGGCTGCCGGATTGCCCCGGCGGGACGGCCGCGAGCGTTGCCGATTTGTGACGAGTGCAGGGCATTGACGTTTCCGGGAGACGGAGTCCATCATCCTCGCCATGCAGTGTCAACGATGACATGAGTCAACGATGACACCCCCGGGCGGCATGCTCTGACACCAACCCCGTGCCGCTCGCTACCCCTCAGGAGTCGATCATGTCTCGCACCACTCGCCTGTCTTCCTCCCTCCTCAGAGCCGCCGCGGTCACGGGCGTCGCGGCCCTCACCCTGACGGCCTGCGGGTCCGGCTCCGGCTCCGGTTCCGCATCGGGTTCGGCCGCCGCCGGTTCGGGCGACGTCAAGGTGGGTCTGATCACCAAGACCGACACCAACCCGTTCTTCGTGAAGATGAAGGAGGGCGCGGAGAAGACCGCGAAGGCCGAGGGCGTCAAGCTGTTGACCGCGGCGGGCAAGTTCGACGGCGACAACGCCGGTCAGGTCACGGCCATGGAGAACATGGTCGCCTCCGGCGTGAAGGGCATCCTGATCACCCCGAGCGACTCCAAGGCCATCGTGCCCGCGATCGAGAAGGCCCGGGCCAAGGGCGTCCTGGTCATCGCCCTGGACACCCCGACCGAGCCGCAGAGCGCGGTCGACGCCCTCTTCGCCACCGACAACCTCAAGGCCGGCGAATTGATCGGCGAGTACGCCAAGGCCGCGATGAAGGGCAAGACCGCGAAGATCGCCGCCCTCGACCTGGCACCGGGCGTCTCGGTCGGCGTCCAGCGGCACAACGGCTTCCTCAAGGGCTTCGGCGCCACCGAGAAGGACGTCGCCTGCGCCCAGGACACCAACGGCGACCAGTCCAAGGGCCAGACGGCGATGGAGAACTGCCTCCAGAAGGAACCCGGCATCAACGTCGTCTACACGATCAACGAACCGGCCGCGCTGGGCGCGTACACCGCGCTCAAGGCCAAGGGCCGGGAGAAGGACGTCCTGATCGTCTCCGTCGACGGCGGCTGCACCGGCACCCAGGCGGTCAAGGACGGCAAGATCGCCGCGACGTCCCAGCAGTACCCGCTGAAGATGGCCGCCGAGGGCGTCAAGGCCGTCGTGACGTACGCCAAGGACGGCAAGAAGGTTTCCGGTTACACCGACACGGGCGTCACCCTGATCAGCGACAAGGCTCAGGCCGGGGTCGCGTCCAAGGACACCGCCTACGGCCTGGAGAACTGCTGGGGCTGAGCCGCCCCCGACGGCCGTACGCACCCCAAGCGGGGCGGCCGACCCCCACTCCCCGACCCGGGGGACGGCCGCCCCCTCGTTCCCTTGTCCTCCGGCAAGGAGAGCCACGGACTTCTGTCTTCCGACAAGGACTTCGCATGACAGCCACGACCACGCCCCCGAGCACGTCCTCGCCGTACGCCGGGCTCAAAGCGCCGACCGCGGCCCGCAGGCTGCTCACGGCACCGACCACCGGCCCGCTGGTCGCCCTCCTCCTGGCCTGCGCCTTCTTCTCCTTCTCGACCGACCAGTTCCTCACCGGCGGCAACTTCTCGCTGATCGTGCAGCAGGTCATGGTCGTCGGCACCCTCGCCATCGGTCAGACCCTGATCATCCTCACGGCGGGCATCGACCTGTCGTGCGGTGCGGTCATGGCGTTCGGCAGCATCATGATTGCCAAGATGGCCGCGGAGGGCTCCCTGCCCCCGCTCGCCGCGATCGCCCTGGGCCTGGTCGTCTGTGGCGGCTTCGGGCTGCTCAACGGCCTGCTGGTGCAGAAGATCCCGCTGCCGCCGTTCATCGTCACCCTCGGCATGCTCAACGTGGCGTTCGCGCTGACCCACATCTACTCCGCGGAGCAGACGGTCACCAATCTGCCCGGCCCGCTGACGGCCCTCGGGCAGACCTTCCCGCTCGGCCGCACCGACATCACGTACGGCTCCCTGGTCACCATCGCCCTGTTCCTGCTCCTCGCCTACGCGTTGAGCAGCACCGGTTGGGGCCGGCACGTCTACGCCCTCGGCAACAGCCAGGAAGCGGCGCGGCTGAACGGCATCCGCACCTCCCGCCTGACCATCGGCGTCTACACCGTGGCGGGTGTCCTCTACGGCATCGCCGCCCTGCTGCTCATCTCCCGCACCGGAGTCGGGGACCCCCAGGCCGGCCAGACCGACAACCTCGACAGCATCACCGCCGTCGTCCTGGGCGGCACCAGCCTCTTCGGCGGACGGGGTTCGGTCCTGGGCACCTTCATCGGCGTCCTCATCGTCGGTGTCTTCCGCAACGGCCTGCAGCTGATGGGGGTCGCCTCCATCTACCAGACCCTGATCACCGGGGTCCTGGTGATCCTCGCGGTGACCGTCGACCAGATCTCCCGGAAGAAGGCCCGATGACCGCCACGACCTCCGCCCCCACGCCCGTGCTGCAGGCCCGCGGTCTGGTCAAGCGCTACGGCCATGTCACCGCCATCGACGGCGCCGACTTCGACCTGATGCCCGGCGAGGTCCTCGCCGTCATCGGCGACAACGGAGCCGGCAAGACCAGCCTGATCAAAGCGCTCACCGGCGCCCTGGTCCCGGACGAGGGCGAGATACGCCTCAACGGCAGGCCGATTCAGTTCTCCGGCCCGCAGAGCGCCCGCGCCCACGGCATCGAGACGGTCTATCAGGACCTCGCCGTGGCCGCCTCCATGGACATCGCCTCGAACATGTTCCTCGGGCGCGAGCTCCGCCGCCCCGGCGTCCTCGGCAGTGTTTTCCGCATGCTGGACAAGAAGCGCATGCGCCAGGAGGCCGCCGAGCACATGGCCGACCTGAAGATCGGCCTGCGCTCGCTGACCCAGTCCGTCGAGACCCTCTCCGGCGGACAGCGGCAGGCCGTCGCGGTCGCCCGTTCCGTCGCCTGGGCCCGCAGCGTCGTGGTCATGGACGAACCCACCGCCGCCCTCGGCGTCAAGGAGTCCGGCCAGGTCCTCGACCTCATCCGCCGGGTACGGGACAAGGGCATGCCGGTCGTCCTGATCAGCCACAACATGCCGCACGTCTTCGAGATCGCCGACCGGATCCACGTCCACCGGCTGGGCCGGCGCGCCGCGGTGATCAAGCCTTCCGACTACTCGATGGCAGAGGTCGTGGCCATCATGACCGGCGCGCTCACCGTGGATGAGGCCGGAGATACTGTCGTAGCGGATTCCCAGGCCGCGAAGGCCGCGGGAATCCAGGCCGATTGACGACAGGACTGAAGCACTCACAGGTTCCGGCCGAGGCCGCGGCCGGTTCCGCCGAGCACAGGAGACCGTTTCCCCCATGGCCGCCAAGCGCCGCCCGACCCTGGCAGACGTCGCCCGAGAAGTGGGCGTCAGCGCCAAGACCGTCTCCCGCGTCCTCAACGAGGACGGCCCCGCCTCGGCCGAGACCAGGGAACAGGTTCTCGCCGCAGTGGCCAAGCTCGGCTTCCAGCCGAACCTCATGGCCCGCAATATCCGGGTGGGTGGACCCGACACCACGATCGGACTGGTCATCCCCGACCTGGCCAACCCTTTCTTCGGAGCCGTGGCCAGGAGCATCGAGGACACGGTCCGCGACCGTGGCCTGACCCTGCTCGTGGGCTCCTCCGCGGACGACCCCGACCGCGAGCGCTCGTTGACGGACAAGTTCCTCGCCCGCCGCGTCAGCGTCCTGATGGTCGTGCCGTCCGTCGGCGCCGATCACTCCCACCTCAAGACCCCCCGCGCCACGGGACTGCCCGTCGTCTTCATCGACCGCCCGGGAGCGGGTCTGGCCACCGACAGCGTCGTCAGCTCCAACCGTGACGGCTCCCACGAGGGCGTCAGCCACCTGATCGGCCACGGACACCGGCGCATAGGCTTCATCGGCGACCTGCCCACCAGGCTCTACACCCGCCGCGAGCGCCTCGCCGGCTACCGCTCGGCCCTGCGGGAGGCCGACATCCCCTACGACCGCTCGCTGCTCGCCAGCGCGCACGACCAGCAGGGGGCAGAGGCCGCGACCTCGAAGCTGCTCGACCTGGCCGACCCACCCACGGCCCTGTTCGCCGGCAACAACATCATGGCGCTGGGCATCGTCGCCGAACTCGCCCGCAGCAAGCGCAAGGACGTGGCCGTGGTCGCCTTCGACGACGTCTCGCTCGCCGAGGCACTGGAACCGGCCCTGACCGTCGTCGCCCAGGACCCCGAGGAAATCGGCAGAACAGTGGCGACCACCGCCCTGGCCCGACTCGATGGCGACCGCACCCGGGCTCGCACCATCACCGTCCCCACCCGGCTGATCGTCCGAGGATCAGGCGAACAACCCGCGGTCGGCTCACGGAAGACATGATCGGGTCGCCTTCGTCGGAGCTCCGACTCGCCGGGTGACCGTACCTCCCCAACGGCCCGACGACCACGGGCGGTTGGACCGACGCGCTGCGGCCTGATCCGAGAGTCCGCCTCGGCGCCGCGCTCGTCGGCACGGCCGACCGCTTCGGCCGCGCCGTCATCAGGCCGGCGCCCGACCGGGCGCCGGCCTGATGACGGCGGTGATCGGCACGCCGTCCTTCCCGTGTCTGCCGATGTGGGGACGAAAGGCGGCATAAGACCATGAAAGGTCACCAATAGCCGAAATGCCTCACACCTGCCTGTTGTATGGATTCACACACAACGGGAGTGAGGGAGCATGGCCAAGGACATCACGGACGCGGGCCCGCCACCGTCCGCGAGCCTGAAGCCCGATGCGATCGGGTTCCTCGACGCGCTGGTCATCGGGCTCAACTCGACCTCACCGGCATATTCGGTGGCGGCGGTCATCGGCCCGATCGTGGCCCTGGTCGGCATCTACGCCCCCGGGGTCATGCTCGCGTCGTTCGTGCCCATGCTGCTGATCGCGTCGGCGTTCTACTACCTCAACAGGGTCGACCAGGACTGCGGCACGACCTTCTCGTGGGTCACCCGGGCGATGGGGCCGTGGGCGGGCTGGCTCGGCGGCTGGGCCATCACCATGACCGGTGTCCTGGTGGTCGGTTCGCTGGCGGACGTCGCCGTGACCTTCTTCCTGCTCGCCGTCGGGCTGGACAGCTGGGCCGACGACGACGTCGTGCGTCAGCTGCTGACGGTACTGCTCATCCTGGTGATGACGGCCATCTGCGTGATCGGCACCGAGGTGTCGGCCAAGGTGCAGAACGTCCTCATCATCGCGCAGGTCGTCTGCCTGCTCGTCTTCGCCGTGGTCGCGCTCTACCGCGTCTACGCCGACACCGGAACCCTCGACTCCATCCGCCCGGGGTTCGGCTGGCTGGACCCGTTCGGAGCCGGCGGAGCGCCACTGACCGCCGCCCTGCTGCTGGGCGTGTTCATCTACTGGGGGTGGGAGTCGGCGGTCAACCTCACCGAGGAGGTGGAGAACTCCGCAACCGCGCCCGGCAAGGCGGCCGTCTGGTCGACGGTGCTGCTGCTGGTGACCTACGTCGCGGTCGCCTTCGCGGTCGTGGCCTACGCCGGAACCGCCTACCTCGCCGAGAACGCGGCGGAGGAGGAGTTCGTCTTCGCCCTGCTCGCCGAGGAGGCGATGGGCGGCTGGAACTGGGTCGTGCTGCTGGCGGTCTCGACGTCCGCGCTGGCGTCCACCCAGACGACGATCATCCCTGCCTCGCGCACGGGACTGTCCATGGCACGCCGGCACGCCCTGCCCGCGCACTTCGGCCGCATCCACCCGCGGTTCCGCACCCCCGACGTGAGCACCTGGTGGGTCGCCGGCATCGCCATCGTCTGGTACCTCGTCCTGTACCAGGTCAGTGAGAACGCCCTCTTCGACTCCCTCACCGCGCTGTCCCTGCTGATCGCGTTCTACTACGCCCTCACCGGTGTCGCCTGCGCGGTCTACTACCGCCGCCAACTGACCCGCAGCGTCCGCAACTTCTTCCTGATCGGCCTCGGCCCGCTGATCGGTGCCGGGCTGCTGGCGTGGCTGCTGGTGGAGTCCGTGTCGGACATGGCCGACCCCGCCAACTCCTACAGCGGCGTCTCGTGGTTCGGGCTCGGTCCGCCGCTCGTCATCGGCATCGGCATCGCCGTCACGGGCGTGACCCTCATGGTCGTGTGGCGGCTGACGGCCCCCGCCTTCTGGTCGGAGCATCCGAGCGTGGTCGACCCCGGCCTCGTCGACGGCAAGGAGTCCTGAAGATGTCGGTGGTTCTCGGCTACGACGAGTCCCCGGGCGCCCGGCGCGCGCTGCGGGTCGCGATCGAGGTGGCGGCGGCGTACGACGAGCCGCTGGTGATCGTCTACGGCGTCGCGGCTCCCGGTGTCACGGGTGAGGAGTACGGCGCCCACCACGAGGCCGTCCGCGAGGCCGGGAACACCGCGCTCGGGCACGCGGTCCAGGTCGCCGACGAGGCAGGTGTGCGCACGTCGGTCGAGCTCGTCGACGAGCGGCCGGCGCAGGCGCTCATCGGCGCGGCGGCACGCCACGGGGCCAGGGTCATCGTGGTGGGCACGTGGGGCGAGAGCCCGGTGCGCGGGGCGCTGCTGGGCTCGACACCGCACAAGCTGCTGCATCTGTCCAGCGTCCCCGTGCTGTGTGTGCCGGCCGAGTCATGAACCGCCGGAGCGGCGCCTCGCCGCAGGCGTGATGACGTACAGGTCGAGGATATCGGGCATCGGCGCGACACCGGGACCGCCCTCCCGCACCCAGGAGACGATGTCCTCGGTCGCGGCCGGGTCGTTGACCAGCCCGAGCCACACCGGCCGGGCCCCGGCGGCCCGACCCGCGGCGGAGGGCCGGACGACGATGACGTTGGCCTGGTCGCAGACGTCGAGGCAGTCGGAGACGCGCACCGGTGCCGCGGCGCACAGGCGCTCGGTCTGGGCGGTGTGATCGACGCCGGTGACCTTGCGGCTGCCGCAGCAGCAGTCCCGGCAGACGACGATGCGGCAGGGAGCCCCTGCGGCGGCCGGTGTCGCGGACATCCGCACCCTCCCTGTCTGCTCGTCGTGATCATCATTCCATGCGGGGTTTCCCGGCCTCGGAGGGGGCGTCGGTCCGCCTCGTCACGTTCCTTCCCTGAGCGGGTTGGGCAGCGGCCGGTAGCGGGCGTCGGCGCCGTCCGCGCCCGTCCAGCGCAGCAGCAGGTTCGTCTTGGCGGGGAGGGTGGGTGAGGTGAGCAGGGCGGGGATCTCGGGGAGGTCGTGGCGGGCCAGTTCGCGGCGGGCGGCGGGCCAGGGGTCGAACCCGGCGTGACGTTCGGCGAGGGCGGCGGCGATCTCGGTGAGATGGTTGACGACCAGGCAGTACACGAGCCGCTCCCAGCCCGCCTCGCGCGATACGTCCGGCAGCAGTTTCACGCCCTCGGCGTCCCGGTACAGCGCCTGCACGGGCATGCCGTCGGCGTCCACGGCGACCAGGGTGTTCTGCAGATGGGCCTCGACGACGACGCCGTGCTCGGCGAAGGCCGCCAGCGCCGGGGGCACCACCTGCGTCAGGTACGCCGCCCACCAGGCCTCCGGGTCGGCGGCGCGGTCGAGCGGGCTGCCGTCGAATCCCTCGACGAGACCGGCGGCGAGCAGCGGGGTCGCGCCGGGCAGGACACGGCCGCCGAAGCCGTCGCGGACGAGGACGGCCAGGGCCTCGAAGGCGAAGTCGGCGGTGCGGTACCCGCGGTCGCTCAGCCAGGCCGGGGGGCCGTCGAACGCCTCGAAGGCGGCGCTCACGGCCGCGTCGGTCCGGCGCAGGGCGAGCAGGTCGTGGCGCCACAGCCGGCGGATGTCGTTGGTGATGCGCACGTCCAGGCTGAACTTCAGGAACAGGTCGTGCGCGGGCGTGTAGAGCGTGCGGATCGCGGCCGTGGGCCAGGTGTCGAAGGCGGTCGTGCCGAGCCGGACCAGCCGGCCGTCCGCGAAGGCGGCGGCGAGCTCCGCTCCGGCCAGGTCGAGCTGCCAGGGGTGGGCCGGGAGCAGCCGGTAGCCGGGCGGGGCCGTGCCGAGGGCGTCGAGCGCCGAGGTGTCGCCCTCCTCGACCACGGTGTCCTCGCGCAGGCCGAGCAGGGTCAGCGGGAAGCGGGCGTAGGCCTCGGGCGCGTACGGCAGCCAGCCGGCGGCGGGGCCGCCGCCGCGCGCCTTGGGGGCGGGGTGGTGGGTGTGGCCGGTGAGGAGGCACTGTTCGGAGCGCAGGTAGAGGTCCCCGGGCGGCGCGGCACCGGACCGGGCGGCCAGCAGCGCGGCCACGGCGTCCCGGCTGTCGAGCATCTCGGCGGGCAGTTCGTGGTTGGACACCCCGGTGTGCCGGCGCAGTTCCTCGGTGACGAGTTTCACCAGCTCGGCATGGTCGAGGCGATGCCAGCCGCCCGCCCCGTGGACCTCGGGTCCGGCGGGCCGCCGGGTCCCGCGCACGCGCAGCAGGCGGTCGCCGCCGGGCAGGCGGTAGACCCGGTGCCCGTCCTCCTGGTGCACCGGCCGGGCCACCTCCCGCAGCAGGCAGTTCAGCAGGGGCACGGCGGCGTACCCGTCGGCGAGGCCGCCGATGGCGATGTCGTCACCTCGGGCCGAGTCGTCGTCGGCGGGCGGGGGCATGAGGTCCACGCGTTCCACTCGTCCCTACGGTCCTTCCAGCGTTCCGGGCGGAGATGATCAGTATGTCGGTCGTCGCCATTCCGCTGTGACGCCCTATTCGTACCCGAGGAGCCCGCCCGTGCACCGTCCCACCACCGCCGAGGCCGAGGTCGCCGACGAGCTGGCCGTCGTACGCCCCGGTCTCCTGCCGCGGTACGAGGCCGAACTGCCCGGCGCCCGGGCGGCCGTGCTGTCCCGTCTGTGGCGCGGTCTCGCCCATGATCCGCTGCCCTGGGTCGCCCGCAGGGAGCAGGCCCGCGACGGGCTGGTCCTGCACCTCTGTGACGGACGCCGGCTGCACGGCCCGCGGCCGGATCCGTACGCGACCGGCGCGTACGTCACCGAGGTACGGCTCGACGGGACGGACCACGACGATCCGGCGCGGCTGATGACGGACCTCGCCGTGCCGCACTCCGCCCCCTTCGCCGCCGAACTCGGGCACAGTGCCGCATCGTTGGCGTTGTCGAGAGCCGGGCAGGGCGGCGAGGGGGACGCGTGGCCGGAGAGCGACTGGGAGTGGGAGCAGCGGATCGTCGACGGGCACCCGTTCCACCCGACGTGCCGGTCCCGGCCCGGTTTCTCGGTGGCCGAGCAGCTCGCGTACGGGCCCGAGCACCGGCCCCTGGTGGAGCTCGGGCTGGTGCCGGTGCGGGCGGAGGAGTGCCTGGTGACGGGCGTGTGGCCGCGGGAGCTGCGGGACGGGGAACGGGTGGCGCTGCCGGTGCATCCGTGGCAGGCGGCGCACGTGCTGAAGCGGGCGTGCGAGGAGCGGCGTCCCGGGCATCCGCTGATGTCCCTGCGGACGCTCGCCCTGCCCGGCGGGCCGCATGTGAAGACCTCGCTCAGCGCCCGGCTGACGTCCTCGGTACGGGACATCTCGCTGCCCTCGGTCGGCGCCTCCGCGCTGCTGTCGGACTTCGCCGGAACACCGGCGGCCCGCACGGACGGCCTGCTGCACATGACCCGCACCCTGGGTGCGGCGGCGGCCGGTTCCCCGGACCTCGCGGCCGTCCTGCGGGAGTCGCCGCAGACGTACGCGGGCAGCGGCGAACGGGTCTTGCCGGTGGCGGCCCTCGCGACCACCGACCTCCCCCGCTCCCCCGCCTGGCTGGCCGGTTTCACGCGCCTCGCCCTCACCGTCGGCCTGCGGCTGCTGGAACTGGGCGTGGCCCTGGAAGCGCACGGCCAGAACCTCCTGGTGGTCCTCTCCCCCACGGGCGATCCGCTGCGGCTGGTCTACCGCGATCTGGCCGACATCCGCCTCAGCCCGGCCCGCCTCGCCCGGCACGGCATCACGGTGCCCGATCTGCCCGCCCGCATGGTCACGGACGACGAACGCACGCTGCGGCGCAAACTGTTCGGCTCACTCGTGGCGGGGGCGCTGGCCGGGACGGCCGGATCGGGCGAGGCGCTCGCGACGGCGCTTCAGACGGCGGTACGGGATCTCCCGCACACTCCGGACCTCGCCGTGCTGCGTGCCGAGCCCGTCCCCACGAAGGCGCTGACGCTGATGCGGCTCTCGCCGCAGACGCCCGGGGACCAGTGGGCGGAACTGCCCAATCCCCTGTGGTGAAACCCGTTTTTGGAGCACGGGCGGAATGATCAATAGGATCCGCCGATGATCACAAGTAAACGGCTGGCGGCGGGCGTCTGCGCCCTGCTCGCCGCGCTGACGGCCGGGCTCGCCTTCCCGGCCGGGGCGGCCGCCGGTGAACCCACGGGCCGGGACGCCCCCAAGGTCGACCTCGTCCTCGACGTCAGCGGCTCGATGCGGGCCCGGGACATCGACGGCCAGTCGCGGATGGCCGCCGCGAAGCAGGCGTTCAACGAGGTGCTCGACGCGACGCCCGAGGAGGTCGAACTCGGCATCCGCACCCTCGGCGCCAACTACCCCGGCGACGACCGGAAGACGGGCTGCAAGGACACCGCTCAGCTCTACCCGGTCGGCCCACTGAACCGCACCGAGGCCAAGACGGCCGTCGCCACGCTCACCCCGACCGGCTGGACGCCGATCGGCCCGGCCCTGCTGAAGGCGGCCGACGACCTGGACGGCGGCGACGGTTCCAAGCGCATCGTGCTGATCAGCGACGGCGAGGACACCTGCGCGCCGCTCGACCCGTGCGAGGTGGCCCGGGAGATCGCCGCCAAGGGCATCGGCCTGACCATCGACACGCTGGGCCTGGTGCCGACCGCCAAGCTGAGCAGGCAGCTGAGCTGCATCGCCGAGGCCACCGGCGGCACCTACACCTCCGTCGAGCACCAGGACGAACTCACCGACCGCGTGAACCAGTTGGTGGACCGGGCAGCCGATCCGGTGGTGACGCCGGTGCCGGCGGAGGGCGCCGCCGGATGCGCGGACGCGCCGGCGCTGAAGTCCGGGCTGTACACGGACCGGGAGGAGTTCGGTCAGCAGCGCTGGTACCGGGTGGACGTGCGGCCGGGTCAGGAGCTGCGCGCCTCGGTGAGCGTGGCGGCCGACCGGGCCGTGAACCCCGCCTACGGCGTCCTGCTGCGGGCCGTCACGTCCAAGGGCCGCGAGATCGTGCGCGGTGAGGCGGCGGGCAACGGCCGTACGGACGTGATCTCGACGGGGCTGCGCTACCCGAAGGCCGGGAGTGACGAGGAGGACGCACCGGCCGAGGCCGTCTGCCTGTCGGTCTCGCACTCCTTCTCGGCGGCCTCCGGCGTGAAGACCACGCCCGGTCTGCCCCTGGAGCTGACCGTGGACGTGGTGGACGCCCCGAGCCAGGCGGGCGACGTGGCCGCCTTCGGACTCGGCCGGGGCTGGTGGCTGCTCGGAGTCCTCATCCTCGCCGGCTTCCTCGCCGGTCTCGTCTGGGGCTGGCTGTCGCGCTGGCGGGTCGCGGTCTGGAGGACCAACTGATGCGAGCGATACGCGCGTTGAGCGCTGCGATGCTGACCCTCGGCCTTGCCGCCGCCCCGGCCGCGGCGGACGCCTCGCCGGGGCCGTCGCAGGACGCCACGTCGGCCCCCACGCGGGCCGGTACGTCGTTCCGTACGGCGACCGAGATCGAGCAGGGGCAGGCGGCCACCGCGAGCGCCTCCACCGGCGACTACCTGTACTGGTCGTTCCCCGCCGACACCGGGCAGCGCCCCACGGTCACGGCGACGGTGAAGCTGCCGAAGACCCACGCCTTGCAGACCTGGCAGGTCGACGTGTACGACGGCCTGCGCCGCCGCCAGGCCTGCCGGTACGGGGCGCAGACGCGCACCGCGGCGGCGGACGTCTCCTCCGTGGAGCTGGCCTGCGTGCTGCGCACGGTCCGCTCCTGGTCGGAGCCGTGGGCCGACGACCCGCTGCCCGGTACGTACTACGTCCGCCTGACCGCCACCGGCGTCGGCGCCGCCGACCTGGGACTCCCGGTCGACGCCCGGGTGCGGACCGATTCCGAGGACATCGGCGGCTCGGCGGCGGTGGACGGCTCGCTGGCCGAGCCGCTGGTGCCGGGCATCGCGACGAAGCCCGAGGGGGCGCGGGAGGACGCGGCGGTGCTGGCCGGTCTGCAGCCCGAGGACGGCTGGGCGTCCGGCTGGTGGTCGGACCGGTGGGTGTGGACCGCGCTGGGCGGCGTGCTGGCCGCGCTGGCGGGGGTCGCCGGGTACGCGCTGACGCGCGGCTCGGGACGGCCGTCACGGGTGCCGCCGGGCGCCTGACCAGGCCTCAGGAGGCCCGCCGCTCGCGGGCCTCCTGATCGGTCTTCCCTCCGTCGGCTGACGCCACATCAGAAATTCGCCCGACTGCGGGGTCTTCCCGCACGCCCTCGCGCAGCGCCTTGGCGAGCGTGCCCTCGCCGCTCACCTCGACCCGCCCCTCCCGCACGGCGTCGGCCAGGGCCAACTCCCCCCGGCCGAGGGCCGTGCAGGTACCCGTGTCCAGGACCAGCCGGGCGTCCGGCTCCCCGGGGGCGGGCCCGTCGCCGTACACAAGCCCCTCCTCGGCACCGACGTGGAGATGGAACAGCCCTTCCTCCAGACGGACTTCGACGAGTCCCTCCCCGTCCAGCAGGCGCAGCAGGGGCAGGGCGAACCAGTGCGCCCGGACGGCGTCGGTCGGCCGGCGCTCCCCGAGTTCCGCCTGCCCCCACTCCCCCAGCGCCTGGAGCACAGGCAGCAACTCCCGCCCCCGGGGCGTGGCTTCGTACACGAAGGCCGCGCCGGGGGGCGGCAGCCGGCGCCGGGTCGCGAGGCCGTCGCGCTCCATGTCCTTCAGCCGTGAGGCGAGTACGTCCGTGCTGACGCCGGGCAGGTCCGCGTGCAGGTCGGTGTAGCGGCGGGGACCGGCGAGGAGCTCCCGGACGATCAGCAGGGTCCAGCGGTCGCCGACGACGTCGAGGGCGCGAGCGGCGGGACAGTACTGGTCGTAGCTTCGGCGAGGTGGCATGCGACGCAGTCTAGACAAGTTGTTGGACTTTCCAAGCTGCTACTTGGTAAAACCAAGCAACACCAGTGAGCGAGGGGAAACGGCGCATGGAGTTCCGGCAGTCGAGCAAACTGAGCGAGGTCTGTTACGAGATCCGCGGCCCGGTGATAGAGCACGCCAACGCGCTGGAGGAGGCCGGTCACAGCGTGCTGCGCCTGAACACCGGCAACCCCGCGCTCTTCGGATTCGAGGCGCCGGAGGAGATCCTCCAGGACATGATCCGGATGCTGCCGCGGGCGCACGGCTACACCGACTCGCGCGGCGTCCTCTCCGCCCGCCGGGCCGTGGCCCAGCGGTACCAGACACTCGGCCTGGAGGTCGGCGTCGACGACGTCTTCCTCGGCAACGGCGTCTCCGAACTGGTCTCCATGGCCGTCCAGACGCTGATCGAGGACGGCGACGAAATCCTCATCCCCGCCCCGGACTTCCCCCTCTGGACGGCGGTGACGACCCTCGCGGGCGGCAAGGCGGTCCACTACCTCTGCGACGAGCAGGCCGACTGGTACCCGGACCTGGACGACATGGCGTCGAAGATCACCGACCGCACCAAGGCGGTGGTGATCATCAACCCGAACAACCCCACCGGCGCGGTCTACCCGAAGGAGATCGTCGAGGGCATCCTCGACCTCGCCCGGCGGCACGGCCTCATGGTCTTCGCCGACGAGATCTACGACCAGATCCTCTACGACGACGCCGTGCACCACTCGGCCGCCGCGCTCGCCCCCGACCTGGTGGTCCTCACCTTCTGCGGCCTGTCGAAGACGTACCGCGTGGCGGGCTTCCGCTCCGGCTGGCTGGTGGTCACGGGCCCGAAGCAGCACGCCAAGGACTACCTGGAGGGGCTCACCATGCTGGCCTCCATGCGGCTGTGCGCCAACGCGCCCGCGCAGTACGCCATCCAGGCCGCGCTCGGCGGCCGGCAGTCCATCAGCGAGCTGACCGAGCCGGGCGGGCGGCTGCTGGAGCAGCGGGACGTGGCCTGGGAGAAGCTCAACGAGATCCCCGGCGTGACCTGCGTGAAGCCGAAGGGCGCGCTGTACGCCTTCCCGCGCCTCGACCCCAAGGTGCACAGGATCCACGACGACGAGAAGTTCGTCCTGGACCTGCTGCTGCGGGAGAAGATCCAGGTGGTCCAGGGCACGGGCTTCAACTGGCCGGCCCCTGATCACTTCCGCATCCTGACCCTGCCGCACGCGGACGACCTGGAGGCGGCGATCGGGCGGATCGGGCGGTTCCTGAGCGGGTACCGCCAGTAGGCGCGGTTGTCAGTGGCGGGTCGTAGCCTTCGAGCAGGTGGGGCGTGTGCCCCAGGCCGGAGAGGAGCGCGCCGTGACCCGACCGCCGACCGCCGTGCAGCGGCGTGTCATCGACGCCGCCGATCCCGTCACCGGGCGCCTCAAGGGCACCGAGGCGCAGCTCGCGGCACTGGTGAAACGGGGGCTGGCCTTCCGGCACCCCCGGCCGCCGCACGACCACTTTCTGACGCCGGAGGGGCACCGGGTGCGGCAGGGCATCGCCCAGGTGCCCGAGCCCGCCGGGGAGGCCCCCGCCTCGACGGGCGTGTTCGCCGCGCGCACCGGTGCCGAGCCGGATCCTCCGCAACCCGGCCCCGCCCGCCGCCGTGAGGTGCACAGCGCCTGGCAGGGGCTGCTGGAGCTGCGCCGGATGACCAACCGGGACGGCGCCGTGGACCGGCCGTGCGGCTGGGAGCGTACGCATCTGGTGCAGGCCGCGGCGCTGGCTCTGGAGGCGGCCGGGCACAGTCCGGCGGGGCAGCAGGGCGGGGGGTACCGAGTGCGGGAGACCCCGCAACCGGAGGCGGTCTCCGTCCACGAACCGGACGGCGAGGCGCTGCGGGCCTGCGCGGCCACCCTGGAAGGGGCAGGCTGGCAGGTGAGCGAGCACCGCGAACCCCGCACCGGAAGCCGGTATCTCCTGGCTTCGCCACGCCGGGCGTGATGGGCATGCCAAGATCGGGTGGTTGCACTGTGCACGAGAGTCCGGCGCGAGAGGGGAAAGCAGTGAGCGAGCCGTTTTCCGTTCCGGTGACCGTCCGTGGGTACGAGACGGACGTCCAGGGACACCTGAATCAGGCCGTCTATCTCAACTACGCCGAGCACGCCCGCTGGGCGCTGCTCCAGGCGGCCGGGATCAGCCAGGCCCGCCTCATCTCCACGGGCGTGGGACCGGTGGCCCTGGAGACGACCATCCGCTACCAGCGGGAGCTGCTCGCGGGCGACGAGGTCGAGGTGACGTGCGCCTTCGCGTGGAGCGGCGGCAAGACGTTCCGTATCGAGCAGACCGTCCGCAAGGCCGACGGCACGGTGGCCGCCGAGATCACGGCGGTCGGCGGCATCCTGGACCTCAAGGAACGCAGGCTGGTCGCCGACCCCGCGGCGGTCTTCAAGGAGCTGGCGTCGGACCCGGGCATGTTCGGGCTCTAGGTCAGACCGGCTCAGGGGTCCTTGCACTGTGAGCGTCCGATCAGGTCGCGTGGTCTGGTGCCGTGCATCGCAAGGCGCCTAAGTGCCCTGTAGCGGAGCTGCCTGGGCGCTTCGGCAACGCGGCGAGGCGCGGTGCCAGGCCGCGCGACCCGGGCGGGCACAGTGCAAGGACCCCTTAGGCGCGTGTTCCTCGTCGTAGGAGGCGCGCGACTCAGGCGATGCAGACCCTGTTCCGCTCGGCCCAGTCGATCAGGCGTTGCAGGGTCTCGTGCGAATCCCGGGTCACGGACGTCAGTTCGTACTCCACCTTCGGCGGCACCGTCGGGTGGACCGTGCGGGTGACGAGGCGGTCGCGCTCCAGGTTGCGCAGCGTCAGGGTCAGCATCCGGCGGCTGATGCCCTCGATACTGCGCTCCAACTCGGTGAAGCGGATGGGCCCGTGGGGCGCGGCGACGAGGATCTGGACGCTCCGTTTGCCGGAGAGGCATAGGGCTGCCAGCTCGCCTTCCGGGTGGCGACGGTGATCGCGGCCGAGGCGGAAGCCTGAGCGGAGTCCGGCGCCCTCAAGGCGCGGCCGGGGACCTGGGCGCGCCCGTGATCTCCTCGCCCGCCTCCATCGGGTGGGTGACGTCCTTGGCGTCCCGGCCGCCCCTGCCCAGGTGGTTGAAGACCAGGTTGAGCAGCACCGCCGCCACACACCCCGTCGAGATGCCCGAGTCCAGGACGATCCGCGCCGTCTCCGGGAAGGCGTGGTAGAACTCCGGCGCCGTGATGGGGATGATGCCGGCGGCCAGGGAGACGGCCACGATCAGGACGTTGTTGTCCTGGTCCAGGCCGGCCCGGACCAGGGTCTGGATGCCGCTGGCCGCGACGGAGCCGAACAGGACCACGCCCGCCCCGCCGAGCACCGGGCGCGGGACGACGGCGATGAGCGAGGCTGCCATCGGACACAGGCCCATCAGCACCAGGAATCCGCCGCCGGCCGCGACGACGTACCGGCTGCGGATCTTCGTCATCGCGACCAGGCCGATGTTCTGGGCGAAGGCGCTGCACATGAAGCCGTTGAAGAGCGGGCTGATCGCCGAGCCGAGGGTGTCGGCGCGCAGGCCGGCCGCGATGGTCTTCTCGTCGGCCGGGCGGTCGACGATCTCACCCAATGCCAGCATGTCGGCGGTCGACTCGGTCATCGAGACCACCATCACCACGCACAGGGAGATGATCGCGGCGAGCTGGAACTGCGGCGCGCCGAAGTGGAAGGGGGTGGGGAAGCCGATGATCGCCGCGTCCGCGACCGGGCCGAAGTCCGTGGCGCCGAACGGGATCGCGATCAGTGTGCCCGCGACCAGGCCGAGCAGCACCGCGATCTGCTTGACGAAGCCCCGGGTGAAGCGCCGCAGCAGCAGGACGATGACGAGGGTGCCGACGGCCAGCCCCAGGTTGGTCGCCGAACCGTAGTCCTGCGCCGCCGGGTCGGGGCCCTGCGCCCAGCCGAAGGCGACCGGGAGCAGGGAGATGCCGATCAGGGTGATGACCGTGCCCGTCACCACCGGCGGGAAGAAGCGGACCGCCTTGCAGAAGACGGGGGCGGCTATGAAGCCGAGGAGTCCGGCGACGATGACCGCGCCGAAGATGACCGGCAGGGCGTCGGACTTGTCCTCGGTGGAGGCGACGATCGCGGTCATCGGGGCGACACCGGCGAAGGTGACGCCGTTGACGAACGGCAGCCGGGCACCGATCTTCCATATGCCGAGGGTCTGGAGGAGCGTGGCGAGGCCCGCGGTGAACAGGCAGGCGCCGGTGAGGAAGGTCAGGTCGGTGGCGGTCAGGCCGATGGCCGCGCCGACGATCAGGGGTGGGGCGACGACTCCCGCGTACATGGCGGCCACATGCTGGAGGCCGGTCGTCGCCATCTTGAGCGCGGGGAGTTTTTCGTCAACGGGGTGGTCGGCCACGGCGGCTTCCCTCCGGTCGGTTACACGGCTTCGCCACATGACGGCCGTGGGTGTCAAGGAGGTGGTGCTGGTGGTCATGGGGGTACCTCCCTGCTCGAGCGAAGCCGAGAGCTTGGGGGAGGGACCGGGCATGCAGGTGACGGGGGGGTGGCCGTTCCGGGGCGCTCGCGTACACGAGCGCCCCGGAGACAGCCGCCGCGGACCCCGCTCGGGTCCGCGGCCACCGGCCGGGAGCCGTCCCTCCCGGCCGGAGTCATCGGAGTGTTCAGCCCTGCGCGGCGATCCTCGCCAGCCGCCGGGCCTCGTCCCGCGTCGAGCGGGCGATGGCGTCCTCGTCGGCGGTGAGCAGCCGCCCGTCCTCGACGATCTGCCGGCCGTCCACGAAAGAGGCGGTGACCGGGGCCGCCGCGCCGAAGACCAGGGCGGTCACCGGGTCGGCGATGGAGGCGTGGGCGAGCGTGTCCAGCTTCCAGAGCACCAGATCGGCGAGCTTGCCGGGTTCGAGGGAGCCGGTCTCCGCGGCCCTGCCCAGGACCTGGGCGCCGCCGTACGTGCCCAGGCGCAGGGCCTGACGGGCGTTCAGGGCGGCCTCCTTGTGTGCGCCGAGGCGGTTGATGAGGAGGGCGTTGCGCAGCTCGGTGTGGAGTTCGCCGGACTCGTTGGAGGCGGTGCCGTCGACGCCGAGGCCGACCGGGACGCCGGCCGCCAGCATGTCCGGGACGCGGGCGATGCCGGCGGCGAGTCGGGCGTTGGAGGACGGGCAGTGCGCGACGCCGGTCCTGGTCCGGGCGAAGGCGGCGATGTCGGAGTCGTTCATGTGGACGCAGTGCGCCATCCACACGTCCTCGCCGAGCCAGCCGGTGGACTCGAAGTAGTCGGTAGGGCCCATGCCGAACAGTTCGTGGCAGAACTTCTCCTCCTCCACGGTCTCCGAGCCGTGGGTGTGGAGCCGGACGCCGAGGCGGCGGGCGAGCTGGGCGCCGTCCCGCAGCAGTTCGGTGGAGACGGAGAAGGGCGAGCAGGGCGCGACGGCGACCTGGGTCATGGCGTCGAAGGAGGAGTCGTGGTGCTGCCGCACGGTTTCCTCGGTGACGGCCAGCGCGCCGTCCAGGGTCTCGACGGCGAAGTCCGGGGGCAGGCCGCCGTCCTTCTCGCTGCGGTCCATGGAGCCGCGGGCGAGGGTGAAGCGGACGCCCATGTCGCGGGCGGCGCCGATGATCGCGCCGGACAGGTCGCCGGAGCCCTGCGGGAAGACGTAGTGGTGGTCCATGGCGGTGGTGACGCCGCCGCGGGCCATCATCGCGAGCGAGCCCTGGGCCGCCGCGCGCACCATCGGCTCGTCGATGCGCGCCCAGACCGGGTACAGCGCCACCAGCCAGTCGAAGAGGTTGTGGTCCGTGGCCAGACCCCGGGTGATCCACTGGTAGAAGTGGTGATGGGTGTTGATCAGGCCCGGCGTCACGACGTGACCGGAGGCGTCGATTCGGCGTACGACGTTCTCCAGGCCCCCGGGGGCCGCGCCCGGGCCGAGCGACTCGATGCGGTTGCCGGCTAGGACGACGTGTCCGGAGGTGTACTCGGTGTCGTTCGCGTCCACGGTCGCGATCGCACAGTTCTCGATGACGATGCGCCGGTTGGCTGCCATGGTTCGTCCTTTGCGCTGAAGTGGAGAGGGCACGGCAGGACCCCGGGGGTTTGAGTGCCGTGGCCGGAATGACGGGTTCCCCGGCCACGGGTGCCGAAAGAGGGGACGTCAGAGGTTGGTGAGGTCCACGGGGATCCGCGCCTCGCAGCCGTCCCGCAGCATCGTCGCCTCGATCAGGCCGTAGGGGCGGTCGGCGGCGAAGTACACCTCGTTGTCGTTCTTCAGCCCGAACGGCTCCAGATCGACCAGGAAGTGGTGCTTGTTCGGGAGGGAGAAGCGGACCTCGTCGATCTCGCTGCGGTTGTCGATGATCCGCGCGCCCATCTGGTACAGCGTCTGCTGCAGGGACAGGGAGTACGTCTCGGCGAAGGCCTGGAGCATGTGCTTCTTCACCTGCTCGTAGGACTTCTCCCAGTCGGGCATGCGCTGCTCGTCGTCGGTCCAGTTGAACCGCCAGCGGCCGGAGACCTCGGTGGCCAGGATGCGGTCGTAGGCCTCCTTCAGCGTCGTGTACTTGTCCTTGACGTAGCCCCAGAACTCGGAGTCGGTCGAGTTCATCACCGTGAGGTCCTTCAGGCCCGAGACGACCTCCCACGACGAGCCGTCGTAGGTGATCTGGGCCAGCCGGACCTCCTGGCCCTTGCGGACGAAGGAGTGCTTGACCTCGGCGCCGATGACCCCCGAGCTGGCGTCGGACGCCTCGATCCGCTCCCAGGCGTACTCCTCGATGCGGATCCGGGCCCGGTGGATCGGCTCCTGGCCGGTGACGAAGTGCCGGGCGAGATGGATGCCGAACTGCTCGGCGGACTCGATGCCGTACTCCTTGGCGAACGCGTACACCGTGTTCTTGGTGGTGTCGGTCGGCAGGACGTTGGCGTTGGAGCCGGAGTAGTGGACCTCGTCCATGTCGCCGCTCAGCGACACCGAGACGTTCAGGTCCTTGATGTGGTGGGTGGCGCCGTCCCGCGTGATCTTGACGACTCGGTTCTCGGCCTTGCCGTACTGGTTCTGTCCCAGGATGACAGGGCGGGCAGGGCGGGAATTGTCGGTCATTAGCTAGCTCCCTCGGTATACGGAGTAGCCGAACGGGTTGAGCAGCAGCGGTACGTGGTAGTGCTCGCCCGGTACGACGGCGAACGTGATCGCCACCTCCGGGAAGAACACACCGGCGCCGCTGTCCCGATTCGCGGGGGCGTCCTGCTGCGCATCGGCTTGCTTCTTCGCGGATTCTTCGAAGTACGGCTCCACCGCGAAGTCGAGTCGTACGTGAGTGGTCCCCTCCGGCAGGGCCGGGAGGTCCTTGCACCGCCCGTCCGTGTCGGTCGCGGAGCCGCCGAGCGCCTGCCAGTGCGCCTCACGCCCGGAGCGGGCCGAGAGGTGGACGGCGACACCCTCGGCGGGGCGGCCGACGCTGGTGTCCAGGATGTGCGTGGACACGGACGCGGTGGCGGAGGTGCTCATGCTGCGGTCAGTCCTCTTCGACGAGTCGGGCCAGACGGATGCGGTTGATCTTCCCCAGTTCGGTGCGGACGATCTCCCGCTCCCGCTCCGGCGTGTTGCCGATCCGGTCCCGGACCGCGTCGCGCATCTGCTCGCCGGTCCGGCCGGTGGCGCAGATCAGGAAGACATGGCCGAACTTCTCCTGGTAGGCGAGGTTCAGTTCCAGCATCTCCGCCTTGAGCTCGTCGGAGGCGCCGGCCATGCCGCGCTGCTCCCGCGCCGAGACGGGGTCACCGGGCTCGGGTCGGCCGATGGGCGGGTGACCGGCCATCGCCTCGTCGAGGTCCGCGGCCGTCAGCTCCGCCATGGCGGCGTCGCTCGCGGCGTAGAGGTCCTCGCAGGTCGCGTAGGGGCGGGCTGCGAGCAGGCGCTTCGCCCACGCCGCGGAGGCGCACGCCTCGTGGAGCGCGGTGAAGGCCGCGTGCTCGTCGAGGGCGTTGAACCGGGCCAGGCCCGGCGGCGTGGAAGTGGAAGTCACGGGACCCTCCGTGGCCGGATACGGCCTGCATACTGAACGGGCGTGCCGATAGCTAACGCCCTCCCGCGACAGCGCGTCAACAGTTTGTTGAAAATTCTGTGTGACGAAACCCGGCGAGTCAGCCGAACCGGGCGCGAGCCCGCTCAGGGGTCCTTGCACCATGAGCGTCCGATCAGGTCACGCGGTCCGGTGCCGTGCATCGCGAGGCGCCGGAGTGCCCTGGCAGCGGAGCTACCTGGGCGCTTGGGCAACGCGGCGAGGCGCGGTGCCAGCGGACTCGATCCGGGCGGGCACAGTGCAAGGACCCCTCAGGCCCCCTTCTCGCGGTTCAGGTAGTTGTAGACGGTGAAGCGGCTGACGCCGAGGGCGCTCGCCACGGTCTCCACGCCGTGCCGTACGGAGAAGGCGCCGCGCGCCTCGAGTATCCGGACGACCTCCTGTTTGGCCTTGCGGTCGAGATCGGCCAGCGGCATGCCCTTGCGGCGTTCCATGGCGGCCAGGATGTGATCGAGGGAGTCGGCGAGCTGCGGCAGCCGTACGGCGACGGCTTCACGGCCCTCCCAGGAGAGGACCACGTCATCTGGCCCGGCCTCGTCGGGCGGGATCATCTCCCCGCCCATGGCGTCGACCAGGGGCTTGACGGCCGCGATGAACGACTCACCCCCCGCGCCGCTCACGCCTCGCCCTCCTCGATCACGTTGAGCTGGAGCGAGACCCGGGTGGCGCCGGCTGCCAGGGCCTTGCGGAACAGGGCGTCCACGGCGGTGAGCACCGCGTCGGCACCGCCTTCCGCGGTGTTGCCGAACGGGCCGACGTCCACGGCGTCCAGCTCGGCCGCCTCCACGACCTCGCGGGCGACCACCGCGTGCGCGGGGGCCTCGTCCAGGTCGAAGGGCTCGGTCGTGAACTCCACTCTCAGTCGCACGCGCTCAACCTAACGCGCGGGGCGGGCTTTCCGGCAGCCCCCTTGACAGCTCTCCCCCGCCCCGGGCAATCTTCCGTTAAGCAGAAACAAGATTCCGCAATGCGGAAAATCTTCGCCCGCAAGGAAGGGAGCGACGCCCCGATGGGATTCGCAGACCAGCGCTTCGACGTCAACCTGTCGATCCTCTTCACGGAGCTCCCCCTGCTGGAGCGTCCCGCTGCCGCGGCGGCTGCCGGGTTCACCGCGGTCGAGCTGTGGTGGCCCTGGGTGGACTCGCCCACGCCGGAGCGGTCCGAACTCGATGCCCTGAAGCGCGCGATCGAGGACGCCGGCGTCCGGCTCACCGGCCTGAACTTCTACGCCGGGCAGCTCCCCGGCCCGGACCGCGGCGCACTGTCGGTCCCCGGTGAGGAGTCGGAGCGGTTCCGGGCCAACATCGACGTGGCCGCCGATGTCGCCGCCTCCCTGGGCTGCAGGGCCCTCAACGCCCTGTACGGCAACCGCGTCGAGGGTGTGGACCCGGCCGCGCAGGACGCGCTCGCGCTGGAGAACCTGGTCCTCGCGGCCCGGGCCGCCGACCGGATCGGCGCGGTACTGCTGATCGAGGCCCTGAACCGGCCCGAGTCCCCGCTGTACCCGCTGGTGTCCGCACCGGCCGCCGTGGACGTCGTGGACAGGGTCAACGACGCGACGGGGCTGGGCAACGCGCGCTTCCTCATGGACCTCTACCACCTGTCCATGAACGGCGAGGACCTCCCGTCGGTGATCGAGCGGTACGCCGCGAAGACGGGCCATGTCCAGATCGCCGACAACCCGGGACGCGGCGCCCCCGGGACGGGCTCGCTGCCCCTCGAAGACCTCCTCGACCAGCTGCGGAAGGCGGGCTACGACGGCTGGGTCGGCCTCGAGTACAAGCCGGGCGACCGCCCGAGCGCCGAGTCCTTCGACTGGCTGCCCCGCTGACCGCCGTACCGAAAGGCACCCTCGTCATGAGCAACGCACTCGCAGCTTCTCCCCGCCCGGCGATCGCCTGGATCGGCCTCGGCATCATGGGCTCCCCCATGTCCGAGAATCTGATCAAGGCGGGTTACGACGTCACGGGTTTCACCCTGGAGCGGGAGAAGCTGGACCGCCTCGCCGCGGCCGGCGGCACCGCCGCCGGTTCGATCGCCGAGGCCGTGAAGGACGCCGACGTCGTCATCACGATGGTGCCCGCCTCACCGCAGGTCGAGGCCATCGCCTACGGCCCCGACGGCATCCTGGAGAACGCGAAGTCCGGCGCGCTGCTGATCGACATGTCCTCGATCACCCCGCAGACCTCGGTAGACCTGGCGAAGGCCGCCGAGGACAAGGGCATCCGCGTGCTGGACGCCCCGGTGTCCGGCGGTGAGGCCGGTGCCGTCGAGGCCGTGCTGTCCATCATGGTGGGCGGCGAGCAGGCCGACTTCGACCAGGCCGAGCCGATCTT
Organism: Streptomyces sp. NPDC002788; assembly: GCF_053592115.1. Lineage (NCBI taxonomy): Bacteria > Bacillati > Actinomycetota > Actinomycetes > Kitasatosporales > Streptomycetaceae > Streptomyces > Streptomyces sp. NPDC002788. Next base: position 282,182 of record NZ_JBSFVB010000001.1, read on the forward strand.
CGAGGCGCTCGGCAAGACCATCGTGCTGTGCGGCCCGCACGGCTCCGGCCAGACCGTGAAGGCCGCCAACCAGCTGATCGTCGCCGTGAACATACAGGCGTGCGCCGAGGCCGTGGTCTTCCTGGAGAAGTCCGGCGTGGACCTGAGGGCCGCCCTGGACGTCCTCAACGGCGGCCTCGCCGGCTCGACCGTGCTGACCCGCAAGAAGGACAACTTCCTCGGCCGCGACTTCAAGCCGGGCTTCCGGATCGACCTGCACCACAAGGACATGGGCATCGTCACGGACGCCGCCCGCACCGTCGGCGCGGCTCTGCCCGTCGGCGCCGTCGTCGCACAACTGGTCGCGTCCCTGCGCGCGCAGGGCGACGGCGGCCTGGACCACTCGGCCCTGCTGCGGGCCGTGGAGCGGCTCTCCGGCGCCCAGATCTGACCCTCGTCACCGCCGGGGGTCCCCGCGACCCGGGCGGCGTCGCCGCTGACACCTGTCCTGTCGCGCCCAGAGCGGCGGCGCCGCCCGGAACCAGCCAGGCCCATCGCATCAGCAAACTGTTGACGCTCTGATTCCTTCCAGGCGGGCGAGCTGTACCGCCTGAAGTCCGCGCAGGAGAAGTCCCGCCCGGTCGCGAACATCGCGGGCGGCCTCTCGCAGGCCTCCCGCGACGACGTGATCGAGAAGAACCTCGCGCCTTCCACGCCGCCGACCCCGAGTACGGGCGGCACGTGGAGGAGGCGGTCCGCGCCCTGCGCGAGGACGGAACTCCCTGACCGCGTCCGACCGCCCGGGACCGGCCCGGATGAGGGGTGGCCGCCCCGGGCACGGACGCGGGCAGGGCGCCGACCGCGGCGGCTGCGAGCCAGTGCGGTGGTGAAGGGCCCGGGCCGGCTTCCCGATCTGAGGGAAGACCGCCCTGGCGTCCGTCGCACCCGCCGCGGTCCCGGCACTTGCCCCCTCAAGACCCCGTCCGGCGGTGCGAACGTCGCGTCGCGCCCAGCCTCGCGCGGACGGCCGGCCCCCTCAGGGTGCGGAACCGTCCCGCTCGCAGCAGCCTGAAGGCATGGCACCTCCCACCGAGCATCCGCATGTCGTGGTCCACGCCCCCGCCCTGGACGGATCCCGCCGGGTCACCCTGGGCGAGGAGCCCCTGGGCGTCGCCACGCACGCCGACGACGTCGCCGAGATCCTGCGGCTGGCCGACCTGTACGTCACGGACGTCGCGGAGAGCGACATCGTCGAATGGCAGGGCGGCGGCCCGGACGACTGGCCGGGGCTGTCGGAACATCACGAGGCGTGAACACACCTACGGCACCGGTCGTAGGCCTTGTACGGAACCCTCAAATGAACCTCTGAACCCGGCCCCGGGGGCTTCAACTGCCCCCGGGGCCGGGCACATTCTCGACACACGGGGCCCGCCGACACGGGGGCGGCGGGCCCCGGCACGGGGGTGAGGCCATGAGCGACGGTACGGCGGTCCGGCTGGAGCCGCACGAGATCGCACTGCTGGAGGACGGCCCTCGGGCCGCCGTCACCGTCGCCGTGGTGGACCTGTATCTGCGGGGTCTGGTGGTGCCGGACCGGCCGGGGAAGATACGGGCCGGCATCGCGGACGCCGGGAGCGCGGAGCGACCGCCGTCCCCTCTGGCCCAGGAGGTGCACGCCTGTCTCCACGAGCCCACCGGTCTCCGGACGTTGGTCAAGGATCCGGATGTACGGCTCGCGCTGGCCCTCATGCGCATCCCGCTCGCGGAGGCGGGCCTGCTGCGCTACCCGCTGCTCGGCCCGACGCGCGGCGCCCGCCGCCATGTGCGGGAGCTGCGGCGGCTCCACCCGCTGCCCGCGAGCAGGCGCGGCCTGACAGACCACGACCGGCTGCTCGCCGTCGCCCTGCACGGAGAGGCGGCCCTGTGGCTGCTGGTGCCGCGCTTCGCCCTCCGGGCGGGGCTGATCCGCCGGGCCGAGCTGGGCGGCAAGAGCCTTCTCAAGCACCCGCCGCGCCGTACGGGTGGAGGCGGCGGGGGTTACTCCTACTGCGGCGGGGGCGGGTGCGGAGGCGGAGGTGGCGGGGACTGACCGCGGGTTCCGGCATGCCCGGGACACCGGGGGTGTCCGCAGAGTCCCGCCTGCCCCGCGACGCCCGGCACGCGCGGGAGAGGGGCGGTCCGTCCTCCTGGACGGACCGCCCCTCTCCCGCGTACGCGTCAGACCTTCAGCGTCTTGATCGACGTCGGCGCGTGGCCGGGCTCGGTGGCGAGCTCCTCGAACTCCACGACGTTGCCGATGTCGTTGGTCGTCGACATGGAGATGTTGGTGACGCGCTCCAGGATCACCTCGACGACGACCGGGACCCGGTACTCGGCGGCGAGCTTCTTGGCCTGCTCGAAGGCGGCGCCGAGCTCGGCCGGGTCGGTGACGCGGATCGCCTTGCAGCCGAGGCCCTCGGCGACCTTGACGTGATCGACGCCGTAGACGCCGAGCTCGGGCGCGTTGATGTTCTCGAACTCCAGGTTGACCTGGAAGTCGATGTCGAAGGCCCGCTGCGCCTGGCGGATCAGTCCCAGATAGGAGTTGTTGACGAGGACATGGACGTACGGGATCTTGTGCTGCGCGCCGACCGCCAGTTCCTCGATCATGAACTGGAAGTCGTAGTCGCCCGAGAGCGCGACGACGGACGCCTCCGGGTCGGCCTTGGCGACGCCGAGCGCGGCCGGGACGGTCCAGCCGAGCGGGCCGGCCTGGCCGCAGTTGATCCAGTGGCGGGGCCGGTAGACGTGCAGCATCTGGGCGCCGGCGATCTGCGAGAGGCCGATGGTGGAGACGTACCGGGTCTCCGGGCCGAAGGCCTTGTTCATCTCCTCGTAGACGCGCTGCGGCTTGATCGGGATGTCGTCGAAGTGCGTACGGCGCTGGAGGGTCGCCTTCCTGTCCTGCGCGGCGCCCGCCCAGGCGGAGCGGTCGGGCAGCCGGCCGGACGTCTTCAGCTCGCGCGCCACCTCGACGAACAGCTCCAGCGCGGTCTTGGCGTCGGAGGCGATGCCGTAGTCCGGGGCGAAGATCCTGCCGATCTGGGTGGGCTCGATGTCGACGTGGACGAACTTCCGTCCGGCCGTGTAGACGTCGAGTTTGCCGGTGTGGCGGTTGGCCCAGCGGTTGCCGATGCCGAGGACGAAGTCGGACTCCAGGAACGTCGCGTTGCCGTAGCGGTGCGAGGTCTGGAGGCCGACCATGCCGGCGTTCAGCTCGTGGTCGTCGGGGAGGACGCCCCAGCCCATGAGGGTGGGGACGACCGGAGTGCCCGTCAACTCGGCGAATTCAACGAGCAGTTCGGCGGCGTCGGCGTTGATGACGCCGCCGCCCGCGACGATCAGCGGCCGCTCGGCGGCGTTCAGCATCCCGATCGCCTTCTCGATCTGGGCGCGGGTCGCGGCGGGCTTGTAGACCGGGAGCGGCTCGTACGTCTCCGGGTCGAACTCGATCTCCGTGAGCTGGACGTCGATCGGCAGGTCGATGAGGACCGGGCCGGGGCGGGCGGAGCGCATCAGGTGGAAGGCCTGCTGGAAGACGCCGGGGACCTGCGCGGCCTCCAGCACGGTCACCGCCGTCTTGGTGACCGGCTTGGCGATCGAGGCGATGTCGACGGCCTGGAAGTCCTCTTTGTGAATCACGGCGGTCGGGGCCTGGCCGGTGATGCACAGGATCGGGATGGAGTCGCCGGTCGCGGAGTACAGGCCCGTGATCATGTCGGTGCCGGCCGGTCCGGACGTGCCGATGCAGACGCCGATGTTGCCCGCGTGCGTGCGGGTGTAGCCCTCGGCCATGTGCGAGGCACCCTCGACATGGCGGGCGAGGGTGTGGTGGATGCCGCCGGAGGCCTTGAGCGCCGCGTAGAAGGGGTTGATCGCCGCGCCCGGGACACCGAACGCGTCGGTGACGCCCTCGCGCTTGAGGATCTCAACTGCCGCGCGGGCAGCGGTCATTCGAGCCATCGAGTACTCCTGCTTCGGCTGTCGGATTCGCATTCCCGTCGCGCCCAGCGGTAAGCTATTCCGCATTACGGAAAGTAACTTCTACTATCTGGAATGAATGTATGGGGGTGGGTGAAGGGCGTCAAGAGACCGGCAAGCGGCGGACGGGCAGGCGTTCACCGGCGCACGATGGACGCGCGGTGCCTGACGCCGCCGGGGACGCGGACGACGCCCGGGCCCGCGCCGACGCCCTCGGCATCCCGCTGTTCGTCCTCGACCTCACCGGCGCACCGCGGCCGGTGAACGCCCCGGTCGGCGCACTGGACGCCACCGGCACGGCTGACCGGGCGCCCTGACAAGCCCGAACAGGTCAGTCGTCGCCGGGCCCGGGCCTGCTGAACTCTTCGATCAGCACGGGATACTGCTCGCCACCGTGTCCCGCGGCGATCGAGCGGTCGGCCATCGCCTTGAACAGCTTCGGCAGTTCGGCGTTGACACCCACCGCCTCGCTCTCCTCGATCAGGTGTGCCATGGCCCGCGCGTCGGTCTCCAGGGCCGACACCTCGGCGGGGAAGGAGCCGCTGTCGATCTGCTCGGCGTATCCGGGCAGCCATTCGGCCACGCCGGCGGCGATCCGCTGGGCGAACGGCGCGTACGTCGCGGCGTCGACACCGGCCGTCCTGAGCAGCGCGGTGCCCTGGAGCCAGGCGTTCAGGACGCTCCACATCATGGCCAGTCCGGCCACGTCGTACAGGGACGCCAGGCCATGGTCCGCACCGAGGTGGGTGACGGTGCCGAGCGCGTCGAGTGTCGGCTTGTGCTCGTCGAAGTCCGCCTGCGGGCCGCTGTGCAGAATCACCGCCTCGGGCGTGCCGATGGCCGGCGGGACGGCCATGACGGCGCCGTCCAGGTAGCGGGCGCCGCGCTGCTCGGCCCATCGGGCGGTCTCCCGGGCCTGGGCCGAGTCGCCCGAGGTCAGATTGACCAGCGTCGTGCCGTCGAGTTCGACATCGCTCGTGCCGAACAGCTCCCGCACAGCCTGGTAGTCGGTGACGCAGACGATCGTCAGGGAGCCGGCCTGAACCGCGTCGCCGACCGTCGGCGCGAGCCGTGCGCCTCGGGCCACCAGCCCGTCGGCTTTGGCGGTCGTACGGTTCCACACGGTCGTGGGATGCCCGGCCTTCAGGAACGCGCCGGCGAGTGCTTGGCCCATCAGGCCGAGTCCGATAACTGTCACGGGTGTGTCGGTGTTGGTCATGGCAGCATCGTCAACGTTGATACCGGTGTGAAGGTCAAGCGAGGTTTTTGATGCGTATCGGGGAACTGAGTCGCCGGACGGGCGTCAACGCCCATCAGTTGCGCTACTACGAGGCTCAGGGCCTGCTGGAGGCGGACCGCGGCACGAACGGGTACCGCGAGTATGACGAGAACGCGGTACTGCGGGTGAGACAGATCCGCCACCTGCTCGGCGCCGGCTTATCGTCCGAGGACATCGCTTATCTGCTGCCCTGTGCCGTCGGAGAGGCCCCGGAGTTGCTCGGGTGTCCCGAACTACTGGCGGCGATGCGGTCGCGGCTGCGCCGGCTGGACGACCAGATGGCCACGCTCGCCCGCTCCCGGGACGCCCTCGCCGACTACATCGACGCGGCCGAGCGCATGGGCAGCCGCACCTACCCGCCCTTCGACGACGCCGACCCGGAGCGTGTGCCCGCCTGACGGTCGTGGAGCGAGTGGACCGAACGAGGGTAGCCACCGGATCCCGGTGCCGACCGCGCCGCATACTCACCCCATGCGCATCCGCCCCGCGACCGCCGCCGAACTCCCCGCCCTCCAGGACATCGAACGTGCCGCCGGCGCCCCCTTCCGCGAGCTAGGCATGCCGCAGATCGCCGACGACGAACCGCCCGCGCTCGACGTGCTGGAGCGCTACCGCGAGGCGGGTCGCTGCTGGGTCGCGGTGGACGAGCGGGGCCACCCGGCCGCGTACCTCGTCGCCGAACCCGTGGACGGCGCCCTGCACATCGAGCAGGTCTCGGTCCACCCGCGCGCCGCGCGCCGGGGTGTGGGCCGGGCCCTGCTGGCGTACGCCGCCGACCGCGCCCGCGAGGAGGGCCTGGCCGCCCTCACGCTGACCACCTTCACGGAGGCCCCGTGGAACGCCCCTTACTACGCCCGCCTCGGCTTCCGCACCCTCGCGGAGGCCGACCTCACCCCCGGCCTGCGCCAGATCCGCGCGACGGAGGCCGAACACGGCCTGGACCGGTGGCCCCGTGTGTGCATGCGCGCACCCCTGTGACCGGGCCGCGGAAATCCACGCGCGGCCCGGCCCGCACTGCTGCCACGATGCGCCCAGGCGACATCGAACCCGGCACGCTCGTCGTGCGCCGCGCCGAGGCGTCGGACCGCACGGCGCTTACCGAGACGGACCCGATCGCGGCGGCGGGAGACAGGGCGCGCCGCGCGGGCATCCGGCGCTGGTGCGAGCAGGGCCTGGCACTGCCGGCCGAGGACGCGCGCCGGCCCGTGGGCTACGGCGTGCTGGAGTACACCTTCTTCGAACAGGGCTTCCTCACCCTGCTGACGGTCGCGCCCGCCGCACGCCGGCAGGGAGTGGCCACGCGTCTCCTCACGGCTGTCGAAGCCGCGTGCACCACGCCCAAGCTGTTCACCTCGACCAACGCCTCCAACCAGCCCATGCAGCAACTGCTTTCGAGAGCCGGCTGGCAACCGCCGGTCTGGTCCACGGCCTCGACGACGGCGACCCCGAGCTGTTCTACCTCTGCCCGCCCGCGAACCTCTCCCGTAGTTCCACCTTGCGTACCTTCCCGGAGACGGTCATCGGAAAGGAGTCGAGGAGCTGAAGTCTGCTCGGGATCTTGTAGTGGGCGAGGCGGCCCTGGCAGAAGGCGTGGAGTTCGTCCAGGGTGAGCGGGTCGGCGGCGTCGCGGGGGATGACGCAGGCGAGGACCTCCTCGCCGTAGTGGTCGTGCGGGACGCCCACGACCTGGACGTCCTGGATCTTGGGGTGGGGGTAGAGGAACTCCTCGATCTCGCGGGGGTAGATGTTCTCCCCGCCCCGGATGATCATGTCCTTGATGCGGCCGACGACCTCGACGTAGCCGTCATCGCGCATCACCGCGAGGTCGCCGGTGTGCATCCAGCGGCCCGCGTCGATGGCCTCGGCGGTCTTCTCCGGCTCGTTCCAGTAGCCGAGCATCACGCTGTAGCCGCGGGTGCACAACTCGCCCGCCTGGCCGCGCGGTCGGGTCACGCCCGTCGCCGGGTCGACGATCTTCACCTCGATGTGCGGCAGCACGCGGCCGACCGTGCCGGTGCGGTGTTCCAGGTCGTCGTCGCGCCGGGTCTGCGTGGAGACGGGCGAGGTCTCCGTCATGCCGTAGCAGATCGACACCTCGGCCATGTTCATCTCGGTGACCACCCGCTTCATCACCTCCACCGGGCAGGGCGAGCCCGCCATGATGCCGGTGCGCAGGGAGGAGAGGTCGTACGACGCGAAGCCGGGGAGGTTCAGCTCCGCGATGAACATGGTCGGGACGCCGTAGAGCGAGGTGCAGCGCTCCTGCTGGACCGCGTCCAGCGTGGCCTTCGGGTCGAAGGACGGGGCCGGGATGACCATGCAGGCGCCGTGGGACGTGGCGGCCAGATTCCCCATGACCATGCCGAAGCAGTGATAGAAGGGCACTGGGATGCAGATCCGGTCCTGCTCGGTGTAGGCGATCGACTCGCCCACGAAATAGCCGTTGTTGAGGATGTTGTGGTGGGAGAGGGTGGCCCCCTTCGGGAAGCCCGTCGTGCCCGACGTGTACTGGATGTTGATCGGGTCGTCGCAGGACAGGTCGTCGTCCTCGAACCGGGCGCCGGAAGTCCCCCGCCCGAGCAACGCGTCCCAGCTCGGGTCGCCGAAGTACACGACCTCGCGCAACTTGGCGCAGCTGCCCCGCACTTGCCCGACCATCGCCCGGTAGTCGCTCGTCTTGTGACCGAGGGAGGCGAACAGGAGGGAGATCCCGGCCTGTTTGAGGACGTACTCGACCTCGTGCGTGCGGTAGGCCGGGTTGATGTTCACCATGATCGCGCCGATGCGGGCGGTGGCGTACTGGACCAGGACCCACTCGGGGCAGTTGACCGCCCAGATGCCCACCCGGTCGCCCTTGGCGACCCCGGAGGCGAGCAGCGCGGAGGCCAGTTCGTCGACGGCCGCGCCGAACTGCGCGTACGTCCAGCGCCGCCCGGACGGCACGTCGACCAGCGCCTCACGGTCCGGCCAGGTGGCCACCGCGCGGTCCAGGTTGGCCCCGATGGTGTCGCCGAGCAGAGCCGTCTCGCCGGCTCCATGACTGTACGAGGTCACCGGAAGTCCTCCTCGCGGTACTCGGTGTCCGACCCGGCCGCCGTGGCCTCGCGCAGCTCGATGCGGCGGATCTTGCCCGAGACGGTCTTCGGCAGGTCGCCGAACTCCAGGCGGCGGATGCGCTTGTAGGGGGCCAGGGCCTCACGGGAGTGCTCGAACAGCACCTTCGCGGTGTCGGGGCCGGGTTCCCAGCCCGCCGCCAGGACGACGTAGGCCTTCGGCACCGCGAGCCGCAGCTCGTCCGGCGCGGGCACGACGGCCGCCTCGGCCACCGCCTCGTGCTCCAGCAGCACGCTCTCGAGCTCGAAGGGGCTGATCTTGTAGTCGGACGCCTTGAAGACGTCGTCCGCGCGGCCGACGTAGGTGATGTAGCCGTCCGCGTCCCGTGCGCCGATGTCGCCCGTGCGGTAGTAGCCGCCGGCCATCGCCTCCGCCGTGCGGTCCGCGTCGCCGTGGTAGCCGGTCATCAGGCCGACGGGCCGGTCCGACAGGTCGAGCGCGATCTCCCCTTCGCTCACACCCGGCGCGCCCGAGACGGGGTCCAGCAGTTCGACGCGGTAGCCGGGGCTCGGCCGGCCCATCGAGCCGGTCTTGAGCGGCTGGCCGGGGCTGTTGGCGACCTGCACGGCCGTCTCGGTCTGGCCGAAGCCGTCCCGGATGGTGACGCCCCAGGACCGGCGGACCTGCTCGATGACCTCCGGGTTGAGCGGCTCACCGGCGGCGACGATCTCGCGGGGTGGGGTGCGCAGCCGCGTCAGGTCGGCCTGGATGAGCATGCGCCAGACGGTTGGCGGGGCGCAGAAGGTGGTGACCCGGGCCCGGTCCATCTCGGTCATGAGACGGACGGCGTCGAAACGCGTGTAGTTGTACAGGAAGACGGTCGCTTCGGCGTTCCAGGGGGCGAAGAGGTTGGACCAGGCGTGCTTGGCCCAGCCGGGCGAGGAGATGTTCAGATGCACGTCACCGGGCTTGAGGCCGATCCAGTACATGGTCGACAGGTGCCCGATCGGGTACGAGGTGTGGGTGTGCTCGACGAGTTTGGGCCGGGCGGTGGTGCCCGAGGTGAAGTACAGCATCAGCGGGTCGTCGGCCCGGGTCGGGGCGTCGGGCGTGAAGTCGGCCGGGGCTCCGTAGGCGTCGTCCAGCGGCAGCCAGCCCTCGGGGGCGGTGCCTGCGGCGATGCGCGTGTAGCGGCCGGGGACCTCGGCGAACTTGCCGGTGTCCTCGGAGCGCGCGATGACGTGCCGGACCCGGCCGCGGTCGACGCGGTCGCGCAGGTCGGCGGGGCCGAGCAGCGGGGTGGCCGGGATGACCACGGCTCGCAGTTTCATCGCCGCGAGCGCGGTGATCCACAGTTCGGCCTGGTTGCCGAGCATCACGAGGATCCGGTCCTCGGCGCGCACGCCCCGGGCCCGCAGCCAGTTGGCGAACTGGGCGGAGCGTACGGACATCTCCGCGAAGGACAGCTGTGTCTCGCGGCCGTCCTCCTCGACGATGTGCAGCGCGGTGCGGGCGTTGCCGTGCGCGATCTCGTCGAACCAGTCGAGCGCCCAGTTGAAGCAGTCGGGACGGGGCCAGCGGAAGTTCTCGTAGGCCGTGCCGTAGTCCTCGCGGTGTTCCAGCAGGAAGTCCCGCGCGCCGCGGAACACCTCCGTCGCCGATGCCATTCGTCCTCCTTGGTGCCGGACCATTGCCGGGCAGCTCCGAACCATCGTGTAATCCGTGATGCAGGCCTCACTACCCCAGGTCTCACTACCCCCGAACGGGGGTGCGCCCGCACAGGAGCCGAAGTGAAGGGGCGAGCAGGTGACAGCAGACGCGTCCGACGCGTCCGGGATACGGAACGCGCTGCTCCGTCTGCGGCGCGTCACCGGCCTTCCGGTCGCTTTCGGCGGCCTGAGCGAAGCCGGGCGGCGGATGCGCATCAGCGAACTGAGCGGCACGGCGACGGACGCGCTGCGTTCGCTGGTGGTGACGTCCGGGAACGGGCTGGGCGGCAAGACGGTGGTGCTCGCCCGGCCGGGCGCATGCTGGACGCGGCCGTCGAGGCGGCGCGGGACGTGGAGGGGGCGCTGGTCGTGCGCGAGGAGGCCCGCACGCTCACCACCGAGGGCGGGGCCGGCGTGGGACGGGAGCGGGTGCGGGAGGCGCACGCGGTCCTGCGGGCGCCGGCGGCGAAGATCGCGGATCCGGAGCCGCGCGCCGAGCTGCTCGGCGCCGGTGCCTTGCTGATGGCCGATTCCACGCCGTCGGACCGGGTCCGGCTCGCGCCGCGCGAGGTGGACGTGCCGTCCGGGCGGCGCCGCGGGGGCCACCAACGCGATCGCGTCCGAGCGGCTGGGCGTGACGCCCGAGACCGTCAGGGGTATCTGCGGTCGGCCATGCCGAAGCTGCGGGCCCGGACCGGGGGCGAGGCCGTGGTCGCCGCGCGCCGGGCGGGATGGCTGCCATAGGTTGTGATGTTTCCGCTGTGCCTGCCCGTTCGACCGTGCGACGGGTTCCCGAGGGGGCGCCGCCGTCGTGTTCCGCCGCATTCGGGAGACCGATGAATTCGCCCGCCCACACCCGTTGTTATTTCCCTCACCACGCCGTCCCTCCGAAATTCAAAGAGCTGTTGCCTAATATTGGCCAGGACACGACACACGGAGGGGAGCGGTGACCGTGCGACGGGACTTCCAGGAGCCTCCCAGGAGCCGCCCCGACCTGGTCATCGGCCGGGAGGATCTGTTCACGTCGGCACGTGAGCAGCTCGGCCGAGGGGGCAGTGTGCTGCTCCACGGCCCCGCCGGAATTGGAAAGTCGACGGTCCTGCGGGCGCTGGCCGCGGATTACGTTGGTCCGGACCGCACGGTGTTGCGCTGCTCGGCGACCGAGTCGGAATCCCATCTGCCCTTCCTTGCCCTGGCCGACCTGTTCGGGCTGGTCCTGGACGATGTCTCCGGCGCGCTGCCCGCCGCCCAGCGCACGGCGCTGGAGTCGGCGCTCACCGGCCGCGGTGAGTCCACGCTCCAGCGGGACGGGCTCGCGCTGCGCCTCGCCGTGCTGTCGGCGCTGCGGGCACTGGCCGTCAAGGGCCCGGTGCTTCTGGTCGCCGACGACCTGCAGTGGCTGGATGCCGCCAGTGCCGAACTGCTCGGCTTCGCGGCCCGCCGGCTGGGTGACACGCCCGTGCAGATGCTGTGCGCGGTACGGACCGAGGGCGAGGAGTACGACCGCCATCTACGCGCGTCTCCGCCCGACACGCTCGCCGTCCGGCTGGGTCCGCTCTCCCGTACGCAGGTCTCCGCGCTGCTCGACCACCGCGGCTACACCCCCTTGTCCCGCTCCACGATCCGCGACATCCACCGCACCAGCGGCGGCAACCCGCTCTTCGCGCTGGAACTGGGCCGCGCCCTCGCCGAGAGCCCCACCCGCCCCCGGCCCGGCGAGCCCCTGCCGGTGCCCACATCGCTGCGGGCCCTGGTGCTGAGCCGGCTGGGGATGCTGTCGGACGAGGCGCGCCGCACCCTGCTGGTGGCCAGTGCCGGCGCCCGTCCCTCACTGGCCCTGCTGCACGCGGCCGGCCGGGAGCACGCCGAGGCCGAGACGGCCCAGGCGGCGGCACTGGGGCTGCTCGCCACGGACCCCGAGGCGCCGGCCCTGCGGTTCGCGCACCCGCTGATCTCGGCGGCGCTGTACGCGGAGGCCCCGGCGCAGGAGCGGCGGGCCGTGCACGCGGCACTGTCCACGGCCGCCTCCGACCCCATCGAGCGGGCCCGGCACCTTGCTCTGGCGACCACGGGCACCGACCCGGACGTGGCGGCCCGGCTCGCCGAGGCCGGTGCGCTGGCCCGGGACCGCGGGGCACCGTCCGTGGCCGCCTCGCTCGGGCTGCTCGCGGCCCGGCACACCCCGGCGGACAGCACCCCGGGCCCGGACGAGCGGCGCCTGCAGGCCGCGGAGGACGCGATCACCGCCGGCGAGGCCGATCTCGCCCGGGACATCGCCCGTGACGTACTGACGCGTGCCACCGTGCCCGCCGAGCGTGTCCGGGCCTGGATGGTCGTCATCGAGGCGGCCGGGCAGGCCCTCGGCGAGGTCGACGCCGTCTTCCCGCAGGTCCTGGCCGATGCCGGCGACGACCCGGGCCTGCTCGCCCTGGTCCACTACCAGCTGGCCTGGCGCGGCCTGGTCGTGGAGGGCGACTTCGCCGAGGCCCGGCAGGAGGCCGCGCACGCGGCGGAGCTGGCCGCCCGGGGAGCGGACCGGCGCACCGAGCTGATGGCGCTGTCCTTCCAGGCCTCCACCGAGACCCTGATGGGCCACCCGGACGCGCCCGTGACCGTCAAGCGGGCGCTGAAGGAGCCCCAGGACCCGTATGTGGCCTGCCACCACAACGGCGCCGGCTCGGCCCGCTTCCGCTGGCTGATCATGAGCGACCAGCTGCCGGAGGCGCGGGCGACCATCACCGCGTTGCTGCGCGAGGCGCGGCGGCGCGGCATGGTCGAGAGCGAGGTGCACTTCCTGCGCTTCCTCGCCGACACCGAACTGCGCTCCGGGCATTGCGGCCGGGCCCTCGACCTCGCCCGCGAGAGCCTGCGGCTCGCCCGGGACTCCGGGATCGGCGAGGGTGCCTCGGCCATGCTCACCTCCCTCGCGGAGGCCTCCGCCGGGGACGTCGACCGGGCGCTCGCCCTCGCCCGTGAGGCGGCCGACCACGCCGAGGTGGACGGGGACCAGATGTACCTGTCGCGGGCCCTGGCGGCGCTGGGATACGCCCAGTTGGTGGCCGGGGACCCGGCGGCGACCGTGCGTTCGCTGCGCCGGGTGCGCGAGCTGGAGCAGGGCCTCGGTATCAACGACCCCGGGCGCGGCCGCTGGCACGGCGACCTCGCCGAGGCCCTGGTGCGCATCGGCGAACCGGGCGAGGCCCAGGACGTCATCGACACGGCCCGGGTGCACGCGCTGCGGCTGGGCCGGCAGAGCGTGCTGGCCGTGCTCGACCGGGCCGAGGCGCTGGTCCGCGCCGCACGGGGTGAACACGAGGCCGCGCTCGTCCGGTTGGCGTCCGTGCAGGACCGGCTGGGCCGGCTCGGCTACGGGCTGGAGGAGGCCCGGGCCGCCTTCGCGCTGGCCCGCCTGCGCACCCAGGCCGCCGCCTGCCCCCGCCCCGGCGGGACCCCCCTGCGCGGCCCGGCGTCCTACGACGAGGCCGCCCGGCTGTTCCGCCGCTGCCGGGCGCTGCCCTGGCTGCGGCAGGTCGACACGGCCGTCGCCGCCGGTCCCGCGGCGGTGGAACCGGCCGCCGTCGCGCCGCCCGTCGCGCTCGACGCGCTGGAGGGCCTCGCCTCGATGGAGCGTCAGGTCGCCTCGCTGGTGATGGAGGGCGCCACGAACCGGGAGATCGCGGCTCGCCTGTTCATCAGCGTCAAGACCGTCGAGGCGACCCTCACCCGGGTCTACCGCAAGCTGGGCATCCGCTCACGGGTGGACATCGTCCGGCTGGCCGCGGGTCGCCGTACGACCTGACCTCACCTGGGTTTACGTGGCCGGGCCGAGGGTTTTCCCTGCCCAACTCCCTTAGGGGGTTCCCTCATTGGGAGCTCTCGCGTCCCGGCCCTAGCTTTGGGGCGTGCCGCTCGCCGGGCACACGGAGATCCGAACAAAGGCGTCAGGGTCCCCGTGCACGACCACCCGCGCGCTCCCCCACCGGCAACTCCCCAAGGAGACCCATGTTCGGGCTCAACGCTGCCAAGAAGGCCGCCGCCCTCGTCGCGGCGACCGCTGCCGCCGCCACCACCGCGCTGCTCGCCGCCCCCTCGGCCGTCGCCGCGCCGCAGCCGATCGTCGGCGGTACCACGACCACGACGACCGCGTACCCGTACGTCATGCAGATCACGGACGCCTCGCAGACCCAGTTCTGCGGCGGCACGCTGGTCTCGCCCACGAAGGTCGTCACCGCCGCGCACTGCATGGTCGGTGAGACCACCAGCAGCGTCCGCGTCGTCGGCGGCCGCACCTACCGCAACGGCACCAACGGCACGGTCAGCAGAGTCAGCAAGATATGGATCCACCCGAGCTACACCAGCGTCACCAACGGCGAGGACGTGGCCGTGCTGACGCTGTCGACGTCGATGCCGTACACGCCGGCGAAGTACGTCTCCTCCTCACAGACTTCGGTGTACGCGGCCGGCACCACCGCCCGCATCCTCGGCTGGGGCACCACCTCGTCGAACGGCAGCTCCTCCAACCAGCTGCGCACCGCGACCGTACCGACCGTGTCCGACTCCAGCTGTGCGAGCTCCTACGGCTCCGACTTCGTGCGGAGCGACATGGTGTGCGCCGGGAAGACCTCCGGCGGCGTGGACACCTGCCAGGGCGACAGCGGCGGCCCCCTGCTCATCGGGGGCGTCCTGGCAGGCATCACTTCCTGGGGTGAAGGCTGCGCCCAGGCCGGGTACCCGGGTGTCTACGCCCGGCTGACCACCTTCTCCAACCTGGTCACGACGCAGGTCAACTCGTAACTTTCCTCTAGCTCCTGAGTACCCCTCAGGTGACATGCCAGGGGGCGTTGCGGGCCTCCACGAGCGGCCCGCAACGCCCCCTCTCCATGCCACCGGCCGGTTGGTCAGCCCGCTCCGACCGCCGCGTCTCGCTGATCGGCGGGACAGAACCTGAGTCACGGGCATCGCCCTACGTCCGTACGGCGCCGAAGCGGATGTCGTACGACGTGCCCGGGTGCATGACCCGCAGCATCCGCTCCCCCTCGGCGACGACCTCGTCCCGCCGGGCCGGGGGGAGAGGTCCGAAGGGCTCGATCACTAGCGCGTCCCCCTCCAGCCGCCACAGGCCCGCGAGGAAACCGTCCACGAGGAGTGTGCAGTAGGCGATGTTGCCCTGCCAGGAGCGGCCGCGGTGCTCGGCGGGGACGACGCGGGTGCGGTCGGCATGGGAGAGCAGCAGGTTGTCGAACTCGGGCAGGAAGCGCGGCGCGGCCGGGGTGTCCGGGTCGGGGCGCGGGGCGTCCGGCAGGTCGAAGAGTTCGGTGCCCTCGGCGTCCTGGAAGGTCACCAGGCGCGGGCGGAGACGCTCGAAGGCATCACCCAGGCGGGTCAGTCCGGCCCAGGTCTGCATGTCGCGCACGGAGGCCGGGCCGAAGGCGGCGAGGTAGCGCAGGACGACCGCGTCGGGCGTGGCGGGCGGTCCGGCGGGGCGACCGAGCCACTGCTCGGCGGTGGTGAGACTGACCTGCCCGCTCCTGCCCCACAGGCCTCGCGGGGTGACCTGCACGAGCGGCAGGCGGCAGCGGGCAGCGACGGCCAGGGCCTGCGGGTCGGCGTCGGGCCACTCTCGCAGCAGGGCCTCGCGCAGTTGCTTCATGGTGCGGGGCTCGGCCTCGACGAGGTCGCGGGCGAGGCGGTCGAGCCGGTCCAGGTCGACGCCGGTGAGGCCCTTGCGGAAGTTCGCCAGCTCCCGGTCCGTCGCGGGCTGCGTCAGCGGCCGCAGGGCGAGGCAGTCGGCCGCGGTGTGGGTGTGGATCGTGGAGCGCATCGTGACGATCCGGACGACCTCGCGGTCGGCCATCAGCCCTGACAGCGCCTCGGGGGCGAAGTCGTCGAGGCGGGCGGCGAGCGCGTAGTACGGCGGCTTGACGTTCTGCGCCTGGAGACCGACCAGGTGCTCGACGGCTCGGACGGCGGACATCCGCGCGGGACGCAGCAGAAGCTGCCGGTCGAGGGTGGCACGGTTGAGGGCGCGGGTGCCGAGGAGGGGTGCCGTACGGGTGACGCTCCGCTTGGTGTTTGTCAATTGAGGGACGGTAACGGGGGATGCGGACAGGTTCTGGCCGCAACTCCGGGGCCCGGTCTTATCGGGCTGCTCGCCTCCGGCGCGGTCACCGTCATGCGCAAGCGACGGTGAGCCGGAGGGTCATCGCCCGGAGGCGTCCGCGCGGGGCAGGGGCTCGACATCCGTGTGGCGGCCGGGGCGGCGGGCGGCGTGACGCTGTCCGGGGCCGGGGCCGCCGCGCGCGGCCAGGGCGTCGGCGACGGCACCCGTGACGAACGCATAAACGGCCTTGTGCAGGATGTCCACCACGAGTTCCCGGCGCGGCCAGGTCGCGGGCGGAGCGCCGACACCGGTCGCGTTCTCCAGGATCTGGTCGTTGGTGAGGCGGACGACGGTGAACTTGGCGGAGGCGACCGGTCCGCGCAGCCCGGACTGGGCCATGACCGAACGCAGCACGCCGAGGAGGGCGGCCTGGCCGAAGTGCATGGCCCAGTTGGCCTTCAGGGTCGGGGTGCAGGGGCCTTCGGGCAGGCCGGTCAGCCGCTGCAGGACGCGGGCGGGCACATGGGAGTCCGGCCGGCCCGTGACGGCCTGCTCCAGCTTCTCGCCGAGGGTCATCACGGCGCCTCCGGCGGTACCGGCGAGCAGTCCCTGCCACAGTGCGTGCCTGATCATGTGTCGCCGAGTACCCGTTTCGGCGCCCGGGTCACGCGCGGGTCGCCGTCCGTGGGACGCCGGTCGTCGGTCGTCCTGTCCCCGGGGGCGTCGCCGGTCGCCTTGTCCATCAGCGTGCCGTACGCCAGCTGCAGGGTGTCGGCCCCGGCCAGGGCGGCGAGTGCGCCCATCGCGGTGCGGGTCGGGCGGGGCCAGAGCAGCTGTCCGGCGGTCAGCGCCGAGGCCACCCACACGCTCATGCAGAACGGGCAGGTCGCGAGTTCACCGATGGTGTGCTTGCCCTGCCGGCTGCGCGCCTCCTCGTGCAGTTCGGCCGGGCCCTGCGGTTCGACGTACTCCGTGAAGGGGGCCCGCAGGGGGCTGGTCACGGATGCCTTGGTCAGCAGCCGGCTGAGACGGAACGTGGCGACCGACGTCAGGACGACGTCCCACGGCTCGGGGCGCACCGGCAGCGGGCGGCCACGCAGCTTCACCGCCGCGGCCCAGGCCGTCGTGAACACCGCGAAGCCCGTCATGGCCGCGACATAGCCGCCCAGCGGCCGGTCGTGTCCTGCCGAATAGCCCCGTTCGGCGCGCCGGAGCAGCGCGCGCAGCCGTCGTGCCGGACGGCTGTCAGCCACTGGCGTCCTGTCCATGCGCATTATCCGTTCGCGCTCCGCTTTCCCTGCCCGGCCGGTTCCGGGTGCTGATCCGCACGCTGTCCCCCGTCCTGGTGGCGCAGGCGCACCTCGACCCGGCCGTCGGTGATCCGGGTCTCGAAGGAAGGCTGGGGGGAGGTGGCGGGGCCGCGTACGTTCCAGCCGTCGGAGAGGCGGAAGACGCTGCCGTGCCACGGGCACCGCACGCAGCCGTCGGTGACGGTGCCCTCGGCGAGCGGTCCCGCGAGGTGGCTGCACCGTTCGGCCAGCGCGTGGATCTCCCCGCCGGTCTCACGCACCACCAGCACCGGCACGTCGTCCACGCTGCGCCGCACCGGCTCACCGGCCGGGAACTCGCCCACCGTCCCGATCCGGTGCCAGCCCTCCGAGACGACGTGCGGCACCTCTTCGGCGTGGTTGGCGCCCGAGGCCTGCCGGTAGGCCAGGTGGCCGCCCAGCATGCCGCCGACTCCGACCGCCGTCAGGCCGAGGAAGCCGTAGGCCCGGCCCGCCGTCTCGCGTCCCTTGACGCGGCAGGCGAGCGAGGCGGCGTACAGGCTGACCGCCGCCGTGTTGCACAGGGCGTGCACCAGGCCGACGCGCTGCTGCTGGGGGTGCAGCTCCGCCCAGTCGGCCCAGCCCGCCAAAGCCGAGGGAGCGGCGGCGCCGAGCCCCACGCCGACCAGCAGCCGTGACTCGCGGGAACGGCCGGGCCGCATGTCGAGGACCGCCGCCGACATCCAGCTCCCGATCGGCACCTGCACCATCAGCGGGTGCACCGGGTGCCCCAGCCAGCGGCCGTGCAGGAGGTCCCGGCCGCGGCCCAGCGGCAGGGCCCGCACGCCCTTGCGGAGCGTGTCGATCACCGCGTCGGCCCTGGGCTCGCGCTCCAGGCGGTCCAGCAGCCACAGGACCCGGTTCTGCCGCAGCAAGCGGCGGCGTCGCGTTGCGCTCATGTCCGGCCGGGTCCCCACCGGCCGGGACGGCAAACGGAGCTGCGCACGGGCGGCGGTCCAGAGTCAGCCGTCCGGCCGGGTCGATGGCCCTCTCCGCCGAGGTGGCGCTCGGGCATCACCAGCGGTACGGGGATGCGGCGGATCGGTCACATCCTCCGGGAGGCGGCCGGGCGACGGGTGAGCAGGGCGCCCAGGGCGATCATGCCGATGCCGAGGACGAAGTGCAGCCAGTCGTCGGCCGTGTTCAGCGGTACGAAGTTGGCGTCGCTGTCATGGCCGACAATCAGGCCGTACAGCCACAGGACCAGGTAGATGGCGCCGCCGGCCAGCAGATAGGTGCGGGCGGCCGACGCGGTACGGGACATGGCCAGGCCCGCCACGCCGAACGCGAGGTGGACGAGGTTGTGCAGGATGGAGATCTGGAAGATACCGAGCAGTTCGGCGCCGGAGTCGTGCGTGGCGAACTCCATGGTGTCGTAGTCGGTGGTGACCCCCGGGATGAAGCCCAGGATTCCGACCAGCAGGAACACCGCTCCCACCAGCAGCGCAGCCTGCTGGACCGGGGTACGGGCACCTCTCGTCGTGTGGGTGGGTGTGCTCATCGTGGTGCCTTCCGGTGCGGAGGGGCGCATCCGGGTGAGCGCCCGGTGCGCGGCGAGTACCCCCATTCCGTGGCGGCCATCGTCCCTGGGGCTCGGGCAGTGTCGGGGCCGCCCCCGGCGGACCGGGCCGCCGCCACCAGCGCCTCCTCGCGCCGCGCGGCCGGCGCCACGGCGCAGCCCTTGCGGGCGAAGGCCTCCGCCGTGGTCCGTCCGTGCTGTGCGCCCTGGCCACCACCACGTGGTTCCGCGGGCGCATCCCGTACCCTCCTCACGTCTGCCGGGCCGGCCGTCTCGTGCCCGGGCCGGCATTGACCGCGCACCCGCGCGTCGTGCGGCGGCACCGGCCCGGCGATGGCGGCGGCGGTCGAGGTGGCTTCCCGAAGGGTGGAGAGCGAGGTCACAGTCGAGGCGAGGGCAAGGTCACAGCCGTGCCCTCTGCTGCTCGTTCGTGTCCGTGACCTAGCATCCGAGCATGACGGTCCTGCCTGACGACGGGCTTGAGCTGGCCGGTGAGTTCCCTGACGTGCCCCATGAGCAGTGGCAGCGCCTTGTGGCGGGTGTGCTGCGCAAGTCGGGCAAGGACGTCGAGGGCGCCGAGGCCGAGGAAGCCCTGTCCACCGCGTTGGAGGACGGGTTGCGCACCCGCCCTCTGTACACCTCCCGCGACTCCGCGCCCGAACCGGGTCTTCCCGGGTTCGCCCCCTTTGTGCGGGGCAGCCGTGCCGAGGGGAACACGGTCGGCGGCTGGGACGTACGGCAGCGGCACTCGGCGGCCGACCGCGACGCGCTGCTCACGGACCTGGAGAACGGCGTCACCTCGCTCTGGCTGACGGTGGGCGAAGAGGGCATTCCGGTGCCGGAGCTCGGCCGGGTCCTCGACGGCGTCCACCTCGATCTGGCCCCCGTCGTCCTCGACGCGGGGGGTGATGTCGAGCTCGCCGCACGGGAGTTGCTGCGGCTGTACGAGGAGCGGGGCGTCGCCCGGGAGGCGGCACGCGGCAATCTGGGCGCGGACCCGCTCGGTCACCAGGCCCGTACCGGGCAGCGGGGTGAGGACGTGGCGCCGGCGGAACTCGCCCGCCTGTGCGCCGAGGAGTACCCGGGGCTGCGGGCGCTGACCGTGGACGCGCTGCCGTACCACGAGGCCGGTGGATCCGCCGCCCAGGAGCTGGGCTCCTCGCTGGCCACCGCGGTGGCGTATCTGCGAGACCTCACCGGGGCCGGGCTGAGCGTCGAACAGGCCTGTGCGCAACTGGAGTTCCGGTACGCGGCGACCGCCGACCAGTTCCTGACGATCGCCAAGCTGCGGGCCGCGCGCCGGCTGTGGGCGAGGGTGGCCGAGGTCTGCGGCGCTCCCCGCGCGGGGGCGCAGCTCCAGCACGTCGTGACGTCACCGGTGATGATGACGCGTCGCGACCCGTGGGTGAACATGCTGCGCACGACGATCGCCACGCTGGCGGCCGGAGCGGGCGGGGCCGACTCCGTCACCGTGCTGCCCTTCGACCACGCCCTGGGCCTGCCGGACGCGTTCGCGCGCCGCATCGCCCGCAACACCTCGACGATCCTCATCGAGGAGTCGCATCTGGCCCGGGTCGTCGACCCGGCGGGCGGCTCCTGGTACGTGGAGCGGCTCACCGACGAACTCGCCCACGCGGGCTGGGAGTTCTTCCAGCGGATCGAGCGGCTCGGCGGCATGGCTGCCGCCCTGGGTTCGGGGGTCCTCGCGCGGGACCTCGCCGACACCTGGCAGGCACGCAGCGGCAAGCTCGCCAAGCGGCGCGAACCCATCACCGGTGTCAGCGAGTTCCCGTTCCTCGCGGAGAAGCCGGTCGTCCGCCCGAGCGCACCCGAGCAGCCCTCCGGCGGTCTGCCGCGCGTGCGCCGCGACGAGGCGTACGAGGCGCTGCGCGCACGCTCCGACGCACACCTCGCCGTGACCGGCTCCCGACCGCGGATCTACCTCGCCGCGCTCGGCCCGGCCGCCGCCCACACCGCACGCCTCACCTTCGCCTCGAACCTCTTCCAGGCGGGCGGCATCGAGCCGGTCGCCGAGGGCACCTTCGAGGAGAGCGGCGCGAGGGAGGCCGTGTTGTGCTCCAGTGACGCCCTGTACGAGGAACGGGCGGCACAGGTGGCCGCCGAACTGCGGTCGGCCGGCGCCTCGCACGTGTTCCTCGCCGGGCGGCCCGGGGACCACCCCGGTGTCGACGCGTACGTCTTCGCGGGGTGCGACGCGGTGGCCGTGCTGTCCGCGACCCTCGACCGCATGGGAGTGTCCTGATGACCGCCCCGACCGGCCCTTCCGTCCCCGACTTCTCCGGGATCGAGCTGGGCACCCCGGCCGCCGACGGCACGCCCGACGAGTGGCGCGCGGCGCTCAAGAACGCCTCCGGCGGCGACGACCTGCTGTGGGAGACCCCGGAGGGCATCGCGGTCAAGCCGCTGTACACCGGCCGTGACCTGGAGGGCCTGGACTTCCTGGACACGTACCCGGGCGCGGCGCCGTACCTGCGCGGCCCGTACCCGACGATGTACGTCAACCAGCCCTGGACGATCCGCCAGTACGCCGGGTTCTCCACCGCCGAGGAGTCCAACGCCTTCTACCGGCGCAACCTCGCGGCCGGGCAGAAGGGCCTGTCGATCGCCTTCGACCTGCCCACGCACCGCGGCTACGACAGCGACCACCCCCGGGTGACCGGTGACGTCGGCATGGCAGGCGTGGCCATCGACTCGATCTACGACATGCGGCAGCTGTTCGACGGGATCCCGTTGGACGAGATGACGGTGTCGATGACGATGAACGGTGCCGTGCTGCCGGTGCTGGCGCTGTACATCGTCGCCGCCGAGGAGCAGGGCGTGCCGCCCGAGAAGCTGGCCGGGACCATCCAGAACGACATCCTCAAGGAGTTCATGGTCCGCAACACCTACATCTATCCGCCGAAGCCGTCGATGCGGATCATCTCCGACATCTTCGCCTTCACCTCGCAGCGGATGCCCCGCTACAACTCCATCTCCATCTCCGGCTACCACATCCAGGAGGCGGGCGCGACGGCCGACCTGGAGCTGGCGTACACGCTCGCGGACGGCGTGGAGTACCTCCGCGCGGGTCGTGAGGCGGGCCTGGACGTGGACGCGTTCGCGCCCCGGCTGTCGTTCTTCTGGGCGATCGGCATGAACTTCTTCATGGAGGTCGCCAAACTGCGGGCGGCGCGCCTGCTGTGGGCGAAGCTGGTGCGGCAGTTCGACCCGAAGAACGCCAAGTCCCTCTCTCTGCGCACCCATTCGCAGACCTCGGGCTGGTCGCTCACCGCGCAGGACGTGTTCAACAACGTGACGCGCACCTGCGTCGAGGCGATGGCGGCGACGCAGGGGCACACGCAGTCGCTGCACACCAACGCCCTCGACGAGGCGCTCGCCCTGCCCACCGACTTCTCCGCCCGTATCGCCCGCAACACGCAGCTGCTGCTCCAGCAGGAGTCCGGCACGACCCGCGTGATCGACCCGTGGGGCGGCAGCGCGTACGTGGAGAAGCTGACGTACGACCTCGCCCGGCGGGCCTGGCAGCACATCCAGGAGGTCGAGGCCGCGGGCGGCATGGCCAAGGCCATCGACGCGGGCATCCCCAAGCTGCGCATCGAGGAGGCCGCGGCCCGCACGCAGGCCCGGATCGACTCCGGCCGCCAGCCGGTCATCGGCGTCAACAAGTACCGCGTCGAGACCGACGAGAAGATCGACGTCCTGACGGTCGACAACTCCTCCGTACGCGCCCAGCAGATCGAGAAGCTGCGACGGCTGCGGGCGGAGCGGGACGAGACGGCCTGCCGGGACGCGCTGGACGCGCTGACCCGGGCCGCCGGCGGTGCGGGCAACCTGCTGGAGCTGGCGGTGCACGCGGCCCGGGCCAAGGCCACGGTCGGCGAGATCTCCGATGCCCTGGAGAAGGTGTACGGCCGGCACGCGGGGCAGATCCGTACGATCTCCGGCGTGTACCGCAACGAAACCGGAGAGTCCCCGAGCGTGGACCGCACCCGCACGCTGGTGTCGGCCTTCGAGGAGGCCGAGGGCCGCCGGCCGCGCATCCTGGTGGCGAAGATGGGCCAGGACGGCCATGACCGCGGTCAGAAGGTGATCGCGACCGCCTTCGCCGACCTCGGCTTCGACGTGGATGTCGGCCCGCTGTTCCAGACTCCGGCCGAGGTGGCCCGGCAGGCCGTCGAGGCGGACGTGCACATCGTCGGCGTCTCCTCGCTGGCGGCCGGTCACCTCACCCTCGTACCGGCGCTGCGCGAGGCGCTGGCCGAGGAGGGGCGCGAGGACATCATGATCGTGGTCGGCGGAGTGATCCCGCCGCAGGACGTGCCCACGCTGCTGGACATGGGCGCGACGGCCGTCTTCCCGCCCGGGACGGTGATCCCGGACGCGGCGTACGACCTGGTGAAGCGACTGTCGGACGGCCTCGGGCACGAGCTGTGATCGATGTCGACGCGTATGTGAAGGGCGTGCTCGACGGGAAGCGGGCGATCATCGCCCGCGCCATCACACTCGTCGAGTCCACCCGGCCCCAGCACCGTGCGCCGGCCCAGGAGTTGCTGACCGCGCTGCTGCCGCACAGCGGCCGGGCCAGGCGGATCGGGGTCAGCGGGGTGCCCGGTGTGGGCAAGTCGACGTTCATCGACGCGTTCGGCACGCTGCTGACCTCGCTCGGGCACCGGGTGGCGGTGCTGGCCGTCGACCCGTCCTCCAGCCGTACGGGCGGCTCGATCCTGGGTGACAAGACCCGGATGGAACGCCTGGCTGTGGACCCGGCGGCGTTCGTGCGCCCCTCCCCCACCGCGGGCACGCTCGGCGGGGTCGCCAAGGCCACCCGTGAGTCGATCGTGGTGATGGAGGCGGCCGGCTACGACGTGATCCTGGTCGAGACGGTCGGCGTCGGCCAGTCCGAGACCGCCGTCGCGAACATGGTCGACTCCTTCCTGCTGCTCACCCTCGCCCGCACGGGCGACCAGCTCCAGGGCATCAAGAAGGGCGTCCTGGAGCTGGCCGACGTGATCGCCGTCAACAAGGCGGACGGACCGCACGAGCGTGACGCCCGGGCCGCCGCACGGGAACTGGCGGGCGCGCTGCGGCTGATGCACGGCAAGGACGCGTTCTGGACGCCGCCCGTGCTGAGCTGCAGCGCCCGCGAGTCGTCGGGCCTGGACACGGTGTGGGAGCGCCTGGAGCAGCACCGCACCCTGCTGGACTCCACCGGCCGCCTCACCGCCAAGCGCCGCGATCAGCAGGTCGACTGGACCTGGACCATGGTCCGCGAGGAGCTCCTCGGCCGCCTGCGCGCCGACCCGGCGGTACGGGCACTGGCACCGGTGCTCGAACAGCGGGTCCGGGAGGGCGAGTTGACCCCGACGCTGGCCGCGGAGCGGATTCTGGGGGCACTCGGGAGTTCCGCGGCGGAGAGTTCCTGAGCAGTGCCGGAACCCTCACGGGGAGCGATTCCGCACAGCGGGCTTGCATGAATATGCAAAGTGATACATACTCTTTCTATGTCCAAGGTCCTCACCTCCCTGCCCGCCGGCGAGCGCGTCGGCATCGCCTTCTCGGGCGGTCTCGACACCTCCGTCGCGGTCGCGTGGATGCGCGACAAGGGCGCCGTCCCGTGCACCTACACCGCCGACATCGGCCAGTACGACGAGCCCGACATCGCCTCGGTGCCCGGCCGTGCCAAGACCTACGGTGCCGAGATCGCGCGGCTGGTCGACTGCCGTGCGGCGCTGGTCGAGGAGGGCCTGGCCGCGCTGACCTGCGGGGCGTTCCACATCCGCTCGGGCGGGCGGGCGTACTTCAACACCACCCCGCTCGGCCGCGCCGTCACGGGCACGCTGCTGGTCCGGGCGATGCTCGAGGACGACGTCCAGATCTGGGGCGACGGCTCGACCTTCAAGGGCAACGACATCGAGCGGTTCTACCGCTACGGCCTGCTCGCCAACCCGCACCTCAGGATCTACAAGCCCTGGCTGGACGCGGCGTTCGTGACCGAGCTCGGCGGCCGCAAGGAGATGTCGGAGTGGCTGCTCGCCCACGGGCTGCCCTACCGCGACAGCACGGAGAAGGCGTACTCGACCGACGCCAACATCTGGGGCGCCACGCACGAGGCCAAGACCCTGGAGCACCTGGACACCGGCGTCGAGACCGTCGAGCCCATCATGGGCGTGAAGTTCTGGGACCCCGAGGTCGAGATCGCCGCCGAGGACGTGACGATCGGCTTCGACCAGGGCCGCCCGGTGTCGATCAACGGCAAGGAGTTCCCCTCCGCCGTCGACCTGGTCATGGAGGCCAACGCCATCGGCGGTCGGCACGGTCTCGGCATGTCGGACCAGATCGAGAACCGGATCATCGAGGCCAAGAGCCGCGGCATCTACGAGGCCCCGGGCATGGCCCTGCTGCACGCCGCGTACGAGCGGCTGGTCAACGCGATCCACAACGAGGACACCCTCGCCCAGTACCACACCGAGGGCCGGCGCCTCGGCCGGCTGATGTACGAGGGCCGGTGGCTGGACCCGCAGGCGCTCATGATCCGCGAGTCGCTGCAGCGCTGGGTCGGCGCGGCCGTCACCGGCGAGGTGACGCTGCGGCTGCGGCGCGGCGAGGACTACTCGATCCTCGACACCACGGGCCCGGCGTTCAGCTACCACCCGGACAAGCTGTCCATGGAGCGCACCGAGGACTCCGCGTTCGGCCCGGTGGACCGGATCGGCCAGCTCACCATGCGCAACCTCGACATCGCCGACTCCCGCGCCAAGCTGGAGCAGTACGCCGGCATCGGCCTGATCGGCACCGGCAGCCCCACCATCGGCGCCTCCCAGGCGGCCGCGACGGGTTTGATCGGCACCATGCCGGAGCTGCCGCAGGGCGGCGCCCAGGCCATCGCCTCCCGTGGCGAGGTCTCGGAGGAAGACGCCTGGCTGGACCGCGCGGCGATGGATTCGGGCACGGACTGACCCTTCGACGTTGACGTGAGGCGGGCCCGGCACCATGCGTGCCGGGCCGGCCTCAGTCGCTCTCGGGGTGCCCACGATCTCGGCCGGTTCCGCCCGTGCCCCGCCGGCCCGCCCCGGCGGGGCAGCGCGCTCACCGCGACGTGCCGGCCATCTCCGGGACCTGTGCGTCGAGGGCGTCGAGGCCGCGCAGGATGTCCTCCACCCGCTGCCTGGCGTCGCCGAAGAGCATCTGGGTGTTCTCGCGGAAGAACAGCGGGTTCTGCACCCCCGCGTAACCGGCGGCCATGGACCGCTTGAAGACGATCACGTGGGCCGCCTCCCACACGTGCAGCACCGGCATGCCCGCGATGGGGCTGGCCGGATCGTCGGTGGCGGCCGGGTTGACGGTGTCGTTGGCGCCGATGACCAGGACGACCGAGGTGTTGGCGAAGTCGTCGTTGATCTCGTCCATCTCCAGGACGATGTCGTACGGCACGTTCGCTTCGGCGAGCAGCACGTTCATGTGGCCGGGCAGCCGGCCGGCGACCGGGTGGATGCCGAAGCGCACCTCGACGCCCCGCTCGCGCAGCTTGCGCGCCAGCTCGGCGACCGGGTACTGAGCCTGGGCGACGGCCATGCCGTAGCCGGGTGTGATGATCACGGAGGAGGCGTCGCGCAGGAGTTCCGCGGTCTCCTCGGCGCTGATCTCCCGGTGCTCCCCGTGCTCGCCGTCGTGGGCCGCCGCGGCAGGGGTGCCGAAGCCGCCCGCGATCACCGAGAGGAAGGAGCGGTTCATCGCCTTGCACATGATGTAGGACAGGTAGGCACCGGAGGAGCCGACCAGCGCGCCGGTGACGATGAGCAGGTTGTTCGCGAGCAGGAAGCCCGAGGCCGCCGCGGCCCAGCCGGAGTAGCTGTTGAGCATGGAGACGACCACCGGCATGTCACCGCCGCCGATCGAGGCGACCAGGTGCGCGCCGAGGGCGAGGGCGATCACGGTGACCGTGATGAGCAGGCCCATGTTCGGGCGTGCCACGAAAGCGATGGTGAGCCCGACGAAGGCGACCAGGGCACCGATGTTCAGGACGTGCTTGCCGGGCAGCGTCAGCGGGCGGGAGTCGATGCGCGCCGAGAGCTTCAGGTAAGCGACGACGGAACCCGTGAAAGTGACGGCGCCGATGAACACCCCGATGAACACCTCGGCGTGATGGATGCCCAGCAACGAACCGGAGAGCTCGGCGTCGACGTCGAGGTAGCCGTTCCAGCCGACGAACACGGCGGCGAGGCCGACGAGGCTGTGCATGATGGCGATCAGCTCGGGCATGCCGGTCATCTCGACGACCCGGGCGCGCCACAGGCCGATGCCGGCGCCGACGGCCGTGGCGACGGCGATCAGCACGAGCCCGGTGGCGGTGACGGCGCGGGAGGCGAGAGCGACGGTGGCGGCCAGGGCGATGACCATGCCCGCGATGCCCCAGACGACTCCCGAGCGCGAGGTCCGGTGCTGGGAGAGGCCGGCCAGACTGAGGATGAACAGCAGCGCGGCGACGACGTAGGCGGCCTGGGCGGCCGTGTCTGTGGTCATCCCTGATCAGCCCTTCGAGAACATGCCGAGCATGCGGCGGGTGACGGCGAATCCGCCGAAGATGTTGATGCTCGCCAGCAGGATCGCGGCGAACGACAGCACGGTGACGGCGGTGTCCCCGTGCCCGATCTGGAGCAGCGCACCGACCACGACGATGCCGGAGATGGCGTTGGTGACCGACATCAGCGGGGTGTGCAGCGCGTGGTGCACGTTGCCGATGACGTAGAAGCCGATGACGATCGCCAGGACGAACACCGTGAAGTGGCCGAGGAGTTCGCTCGGTGAGAAGGCGGTCACCAGGAACAGCGCGAGCGCTCCGGCGGCGACGAGGGCGTACGAGGCCCACGCCGGGCGTGCGGGCTTGGCCGGTGCCTCCGGGGCGGGCGGGGCGGGTTCCTTCGCCCCGTCGGGGGCGGGTGCGGCGGACACCTGGACCGGGGGCGGCGGCCAGGTCTTCTCGCCGTCGCGGACCACGGTCATCGAGCGCTGCACCACGTCGTCGAAGTCGAGGACGAGCCGGCCGTCCTTGCCGGGCGTGAGCAGCTTCATGAGGTTGACGAGGTTGGTGCCGTACAGCTGCGAGGCCTGGGCGGGGAGCCGGCCGGGCAGGTCGGTGTAGCCGATGATCGTCACGTCGTTGTCGGTGACGACGGCCTTCCCGGCGACCGTGCCCTCGACGTTGCCGCCCTGCGCCGCGGCCATGTCGACGATGACGCTGCCGGGCTTCATGCGCGCCACGTCCTCGGCGGTGATCAGCCGCGGCGCCGGGCGGCCCGGGACGAGCGCGGTGGTGATGATGATGTCGACGTCGGCGGCCTGCTCGGCGTACAACTGCGCGGCGAGCCGGTTGTAGTCGTCCGAGGTGGCCTTGGCGTAGCCGTCGCTGCTCACCTCCTGCTGGGCGCCCACCGTGAGGAACTCGCCGCCCAGGGAGCGCACCTGCTCGGCGACCTCGGGCCGGGGGTCGGTGGCGCGGACGACGGCGCCGAGGCTGCGGGCCGCGCCGACCGCCGCGAGCCCGGCCACACCGGCACCGGCCACCAGCACCTTGGCGGGCGGCACCTTGCCGGCGGCGGTCACCTGGCCGGTGAAGAACCGGCCGAAGGCGTGCGCCGCCTCGACCACGGCCCGGTAGCCGGCGATGTTCGCCATCGAGCTGAGGACGTCCAGGGACTGGGCGCGCGAGATGCGCGGCACGGCGTCCATGGCGAGCACGGTGATCGGCCGCCGTGCCAGCTCCTCGACCAGCTCAGGGTTGAGGGCGGGGCTGATCAGCGCGATCAGCGTCGCCCCGTCGCGCAGCCGGCCGATCTCCTCGCCGGAGGGGCCGTTCACCTTGAGCACGATCTCCGCCTGCCAGGGGTCGCCGAGCCGTGCCCCCGCCTCCTCGTAGGCCGCGTCGGAGAAGCGGGACGAGGCCCCCGCTCCCGGTTCGACCACCACGTCGTACCCGAGCGCGACAAGTCTCCCCACGGTGGCCGGCGTGGCCGCCACCCTGGTCTCGCCCGCAGTGGACTCGGCCGGGATGCCGATCCTCTGGGGTTCAGGTTCCGCTGGGACCATCGTCTGCCTCTCTCGTCGTTCGAGTGTCTGTCCTCCTTGGTGCCCGCATCCTGCACGTTCGACGCGGCATCCGCGGCGGGCCGTGGTCACATGGCCGGGGAGGTCGTCCTCACACGGCCCAGGGGTTGCCGGGAGACGCGTTTCGGGAGTATCCCTGTGCCGCCTGGGGCTGAAGTCCTCTCGTGATGCGACAGTCCCGAGGCGGGCGCCTGGGGCTGAAGTCCTCTCGTGATGCGACAGTCCCGAGGCGGGCGCAGACTGTTGGCTGTGAGCGACACCCGCCCGGGGCGCGGGACCGCGTCCCCCTCCCGATCCGCGCCGCAGCAGACTGTGGCGCTGGCGGCGATGATGTTCGCCGTCGCCATGACCTTCATCGACCAGACCATCGTGTCGATCGCGGCTCCGGACATCGTCCGCGAACTGGATCTGTCGTCCTCCGGCATGCAGTGGGTGGTCAACGCCTACCTGCTGGCCCTCGCGGCGTTCTTCGCCCTGGGCGGGCGCCTGGCCGACCTCTACGGTCCACGCCGGATCGTCGTCATCGGCACACTCGTGTTCGTCATCTCGTCGGTGCTGTGCGGCTGCGTCCCCGACGGCAGCGTCGCGCAGACCTGGCTGATCGTGTTCCGCGCCACCCAGGGGCTCGGGGCCGCCCTGCTCTTCCCCGCGGCCCTCGCCGTGGTCGTGGCGGTGTTCCCGGTCGAGCGACGCGGCCGCGCCCTCGCCCTGTTCTTCGGCGTCACCGGCGCGCTGACGGCCATCGGCCCGCTCCTGGGCGGCTGGCTCACCGGCTGGACCTGGCGGGCCGTGTTCTGGGTCAACGTCCCCGTGGCGATCGTGGCGCTGGTCCTGACAGCCGTGGCGCACATCCCCGACCGCCGGCGGTCCGGCACCCTGGACGTCCCGGGCGCCGCCCTGATCGCGCTCGGCATGGGCCTGAGCGTCCTCGGCTTCCAGCAGGCGTTCTCCTGGGGCTGGGGCAGCTGGGCGACCTGGGTGTGCATCGTCGGCGGCCTCGCGGTGCTGTTCGGGTTCGTCCGCTACGAGCGTCGGGTGCGGCACCCGTTGGTCGACCTGCGGGTCTTCCGGGACAAGGCGTTCACCGTGGACGCGGCGGTGCTGTTCTTCTCGATGCTCGCCTTCGTCCCGCTGTTCTTCTTCACCTCGGTGTACGCCCAGGTGTCCCTGAGTGCCTCGCCGAACCAGGCGGCCCTGTTCCTGCTGTACTTCTTCGTGGGCTTCGCGATCGCCTCGCAGTGGGGCGGCCGGATCCTCGACAAGCAGGGCGCCCGCCCGGCACTGAAACTGGGCACGGCCGTCGGCTGCGTCGGTTTCGCCCTGTGGGCGAACAAGCTCACCGACCTGTCCATGCACGACCAGTGGCCCTACGCGGCCCTGGCCGGCGCCGGCATCGGCTTCGTCCTGGCACCGGCCTCCACGGACGCCGTCAACCGGGCCATCGGCGCCTCCTACGGCGAGGTCACCGGCATCACCCAGACCGTGCGCAACTACGCGGCGAGCGTGGGCCTGGCCGTCTACGGCACGATCCTGACGCACGTCACGACCGACAACGTGACGAACACCCTGGAGTCCAGGGGCATGTCCGCGAGCGACGCGAACACCGTCGCCCGCGACGTCACCGAGTCGGTCACCGGCAACGGCGACTCCCAGGCGCCCACCGGCACGGGCCGAGCCGCCGAGGCGAGCCGGGAGGCGATGTCCGCGATCCGTATGGACTTCGCCGAGGCCAACCAGTGGGTGTTCTACGGCATGGCCATCGCCCTGGGCATCGCCTTCCTGTGCGCGCTGCGCCACCCCGGCGGCAAGGTGAACGCGAGCGCGCCGGTGGAGGAGCCGGTCGCCCGGCGCCACTGACGGCAGCGTCAGGACGTGAACCTCTCGGTCGTACGCTCCTGGGTCTCCTCGGGAGTCAGGTCCTCGATCGTCTGGGAGATCATCCAGAGGTGTCCGAACGGGTCGGCGAGCCGGCCGCCGCGCTGTCCGTAGGGCTGGTCGGCGACGGGGTACACCACCGTCGCCCCGCCGCGCAGCATCGCCTCGGCCACGGCGTCGGCGTCGGTCACGTCGAGGGCCATGATCACGGGGCTGCCGCCGAGCGAGGGCGGCGCCGGGTCGCCGTCGTCGGCGTCCTTGACCGCGATCACCCCGCCGCCGAGACGCAGCATGGCGTGCACGATTCTCCCCTCCGGGTCGGTGTACCGCTCGATCTCCTCGGCACCGAGCGCGGTCCGGTAGAAGTCGATCGCGCGGGGTCCGTCGGAGACCACGAGCCGGGCGTAGAGCCGGGTGAGGGCGGGCTTGCCGCGTGCGTTCGTCATGCCTTCACGATCGCGGGTCCCTGAGCCCGTGGATTGTAGAAAACGGTCGGCCCGGGGGCTCGTCACCCGTCGAGCGGAACGTGGTTCCGCTCGTGCGGTGAGCGCGGTGCGTACGCGGTCGGGATGAGGCCGGCGAGCGCGCGGAACTCGTGGATCAGATGGGCCTGGTCGTGGTAACCGCAGTCCGCGGCGAGTGCGGCCCAGTCCGGCGCCCCGTGCACGGCGTTCACCCTGCGCAGCAGCCGCTGGAAGCGCCGCACCCGCGCATACCGCTTGGGCGGGAGCCCCAACTGCTCGGTGCACCGGCGGGCCAGCCGCCTGGACGTCCAACCGAGCCGGTCGGCGAGCGTCTACACCGCCAGCCAGACCGCCTGGTCCGGCCCCAGCACACCGTCCTCGACCGGGCCGCCGGCCAGGAGGAGCGCGGAGTGTCCGGGCAGCTCGTACGGCTCGGTGGAGAGGTTGACCACGCACACGAAGCCGGGCTCACGGCTGAACGCCAGCACCCCCTCGGGAGCGTCCAGCCAGGTCATGGCGCCGTCGCCCAGGGCGGGGTTTCCCCGGCGGATGCGCAGGGCGGCGCGGTAGAGCTCCAGCATCGAGTTCTCGTCACCGGCCTGGGTTTCGACGCTGAGCCCGGCCCAGTCGTCCGGCTGCGGCAGCCAGGGCACGGCGCCGGCACCGAAGCCGTAGGGGGCGGTCCGGCCGGACCAGGGGATCGGGACGCGGCAGCCGTCGCGGCCCCGGTCGGTGTGGCCGGAGCGTTCCCAGATCGGGTCCTGGAGCGCCGACTCGGGCAGGTCCTCGACCTCGGGCAGCCCCAGTTCCTCGCCCTGGTAGACGTAGGCGCCCCCGGGCAGGGCGAACATCAGCAGGGCGGCGGCGCGGGCGCGCCGGGTGCCCAGGGCGAGGTCGAGCGGGCCTTCGGGTTCGTACCGCGCGTTGACCGTCCAACTCCGCGCCGCGGTACGGCCGTAGCGGCTGGGGTGACGCATGACGTCGTGGTTGGAGAGGACCCAGGTGGCCGGTGCGCCCACCGCGCCGAGCATGCCGAGGGAGTCGTCGATGACCGCCCGCAGGTCCTTGGCGTCCCAACGGCACATGAGGAAGTCGAAGTTGAAGGCGGTGTGCAGGCCGTCCGCCCGGACGTAGGCGGCGAGGCGCTCCGGGGTGTCCGCCCAGGCCTCGGCGACGAAGGAGCGGTCGCCGGGGAACTCGTCGGCGACCTTGCGCCAGGCGCGGTATATCTCGTGCACCTCGTCGCGGTCCCAGTGCGGATGGTCGAGGTGGGGGCGGACCTCGTCCCGGCGGGTGAGCGGGCCCGTCACCGCCGGTTCCGCGCGGGGCGGGAGGTCGGGCAGTTCCGGGTGCTTGATCAGGCCATGGGCGA
Organism: Streptomyces sp. NPDC002788; assembly: GCF_053592115.1. NCBI lineage: Bacteria > Bacillati > Actinomycetota > Actinomycetes > Kitasatosporales > Streptomycetaceae > Streptomyces > Streptomyces sp. NPDC002788. The sequence goes on from NZ_JBSFVB010000001.1 coordinate 315,003, forward strand.
CATCGATGCGGAAGCCGTCGACGCCCCGGCTGAACCAGAACCGCAGGATCGACTCGAACTCGGCGCGCACGTCCGGGTGCTGCCAGTTCAGGTCGGGCTGCTCGGGTGCGAAGAGGTGCAGATACCACTGGCCGTCGGGCAGCCGGGTCCAGGCCGGGCCGCCGAAGCAGGACACCCAGTCGTTCGGGGGCTTTGACCCGTCGGGGCCGCGGCCTGGGCGGAAGACGTAGCGTTCGCGTTCCGGGCTGCCGGGTCCGGCCGCCAACGCCGCCTGGAACCAGGCGTGCCGGTCGGAGGTGTGGTTGGGAACGATGTCGGGGATCACGCGTATTCCGTGTGCGTGCGCCTCCTCGATGAGCTGCTCGGCGTCGGAGAGCGTGCCGAACAGCGGGTCGATGTCCCGGAAGTCGGCGACGTCGTAGCCGTGGTCGGCCATGGGCGACTTGTACCAGGGGTTGATCCAGATGGCGTCCACGCCCAGGGACTGCAGATAGGGCAGTCGGGAGCGGAGGCCGGCGATGTCGCCGACGCCGTCGCCGTTGCCGTCGGCGAAGCTGCGGATGTAGACCTGGTAGATGACGGCATCGCGCCACCAGGGTGCGGAACGGGGCATGTCACTCCTCGGAGAGCACGGGGGCGGTGGCTACTTCGCCGCGCCGGCGGTGAGCCCGGCGACGATACGGCGCTGGAAGAGCAGCACCATGACCACCAGCGGAATGGTCACGACGACGCCCGCGGCCATCTGGCTGCCGAACGGCGTCTGGTAGGTCGTGGCACCGGAGAACTTGGAGATGGCGACGGTGGCGGTCTGCATGCCGGGCTTGTTGGTCATCGACAGGGCGATGAGGAACTCGTTCCAGGCGGCGATGAACGTGATGATCGCGGTGGTGAAGATGCCCGGCGCGGCCAGCGGCACGATGACCTTGCGGAACGCCTGGCCGCGGGTGCAGCCGTCGACCATCGCCGCGTGCTCCAGCTCGTCCGGCATCTGCCGGAAGAACGTGGTCAGGTTCCACACCGCCAGCGGCAGCGTGAAGGACATGCTCGGCACGATCATCGACTGGTAGGTGTTGATCCAGCCGATGTCCGTGAACAGCTTCAGCAGCGGCACGACGATCGACACCACGGGGAACATCGAGGTGGCGATGATCAGGGTGAGGATCAGCCGCTTGAAACGGAACTCCAGCCGGGCCATCGCGTACGCGGTGAACGTGGCGAGGACCAGCGACAGCGCGGTGGTGATGCCCGCGACGATCAGGCTGTTGAGCAGCGCCCTGGTGAACCCCTGCGCCGGGCTGAACACCGAGCGGTAGTTCTCGAAGGACAGCGGGGAGGGGAACAGCGACGTGCTGAAGATGTCGTTGGTACCGCGGAGGCTGGAGACCAGCATCCAGTAGAACGGGGCGAGGCAGTAGGCCACGACCAGGGCGATGCCCAGATACGGCAGCCACTGCCGCCACTTGGCGCCGAGCGTCATGCCGTCACCTCCGGTGCGTGGCGGCGCGGCCCCCTGAGGCGCCGGCTCTTGCTCTTCTTCGTGGCGCCCGCGTCCCCGGTGAGGTCCGCACCGAGCAGCCGTACGAAGGCGAGCGCGATGAGGAAGACGTAGAGGAAGAGGAGGACCGCGTAGGCGGAGGCCGGGCCGAAGCGGACGTTGGACGCCTCGTTCTGGGCGAGCATCGAGAGGGTTTCCACGGAGCCCTTCTGGGCTCCGATGAGGATGTAGGGCAGGTCGAACATGCGCAGGGCGTCGAGGCAGCGGAACAGCACCGCCACGAGCAGGGCGGGCTTCACCAGGGGCAGGGTGATGCGCAGGAACTGCTGGAAGGCGCTCGCCCCGTCGAGCCGGGCGGCCTCGTAGACCTCCTTCGGGATGACCTGCAGGCCGGCCAGGACGAGGAGTCCGATGAAGGGGGCGGTCTTCCACACGTCGGCGATGACGACCGCGATCTTGGCGGAGAAGCCGTCGGCGGTCCACAGCACCTGGTGGCCGAGGAGGACGTTGGCGATGCCGTCGGCGTTGAAGATCCACTTCCAGAGCAGACCGGAGATGGCCGTGGGGATCGCCCAGGGCACCAGGATGCTCGCCCGCACCAGGCCGCGGCCCCGGAACGCCCGGTGCATGATGAGCGCCATGGCCACGCCGATCACGGTCTCCATCGAGACCGTGACGACGGTGAAGAAGGTCGTGTTCCAGAAGGCGTTCCAGAAACGGTCTCCGGCCTGGGTGAAGATGTCGGCGTAGTTCTTCAGCCCGATGAACGGCTCGGTGTTGCTGATGAACCCGGTCTTGGGGTCCAGGCCCTTCGGCCCGTACAGGGACTCGTCGAGCGCCATGAGCGTCGGGTAGATGACGACGATCGTGAGGACCAGCAGGGTCGGTGAGACCAGGAGCGCGGCCAGGCGGCCCGCGCCCGCGGTGGCCCGCGGGCGGGGGCGCTCGGGCGCCGGGGGCCGCCCGGGGCGGCGGGCGGCCGCCGTCCCGGGCCGGTGCGCGGCGGTTTCGGGCGGGATCGCGGTGTCGGCCATGACCCGCGCCCTCACTGGGCCGTCAGCTTCTGCAGGTCGGACTGCAGGTCCTTCAACGCCTGTCCGCTGCTCTTCTTGCCGGTGATGGCGGCGTAGACCTCGTTCTGGACGGCGGCGGTGACGTCGCCGTACTGCACGACGCGGGGGCGCGGCACGGCCTTGGTGATGGACTGCTTGAGGTCGGGCAGGTACGGGAACTGCTTGTCCAGCGCGGCGTTGTCGTACAGGTCCGCGTACGGCGAGGCGAGGGAGGCGTTCTTCAGGAAGTAGGTCGAGCTCTCCTCGCTGGTGAAGAACTTCATGAAGTCCAGTGCCGTGGCCTTGTTCTTGGCGAAGGACGACAGGGCCAGGTTGGAGCCGCCCAGGCTGGAGGCGCCGGGCCCGTTCAGGCCGGGCAGGGGCGCGACGGCGAACTTGCCCTTGATGGCGCTCTTCTGCGCCAGGGAGTACACGTACGGCCAGTTGTTCAGGAAGATCAGCTTGCCGGCCTGGAAGGCCTGGCGGCCGTCCTCCTCCTGGTAGGTGATGGCTTCCTTGGGGATCGTCTTGTCCTTGAAGGCATTGACGAGGAAGTCCAGGCCCTTCTTCGCCTGCGGGGTGTCGACGTCCGGCTTGCCGTTCGCGTCGACGATCTGCCCGCCCGCGGAGTTCACGGCCTCGGCGAAGTTCACCGTGAGGCCTTCGTACTTCTGGAACTGCCCGGCGTAGCAGGACATGTTCCTGGCTTCGGGGAGCTTCTTCACCTTGGCGCAGTCGGCGGTCATCTGCGCCCAGGTGGTGGGCGGTCGGGTGACGCCGGCCTTCTTCAGCAGGTCGGTGCGGTAGAACAGCAGGCCGCCGTTGGAGCTGGCGGGGACGGCGTACAGCTTGCCGCGGTACTTACCGGTCTCCACCACCGGCTGGAGCATCTTGCCGAGCGGGAACTTGTTCGCGGGCAGCGGCTCGATCCACTGGTGGGCGGCGAACTCCGATGTCCACACGACGTCGGTGGCGAGGACCGTGTAGGCGTCGGACTTCGTCTCCGCGTTCTGGATCATCTGCTGGCGCTGGGAGTCGGCGTCCGTCGGCAGCTGGATGAAGGTGACCTTCTCCTTGGGGTGCGCCTTGTTCCAGCGGTTGATGATCGTCTGGACGGTGCCGGTGGTGTCCTTGCCCGCGACATAGGTGATGGGGCCGCGGCCCTTGAACGCCACCGGGGCGGCCTGCGCGGACTGTCCGGAGCCGCTGCCGCCGGATGAGCCGCAGGCGGTGAGGAGGAGCCCGGCGGCGGCGAGCGCTGCGGAACACTGAATCGCTCTGGCGGTGCTGGTCTTCACTGTCTCTCCTGGTCTGACTGAACCGAAGTCGTGTCTGTTCCCCCGGAATGGCTTTGGTCATGAGATTGCGTTGCCACGGCATTCCTCTGATAAAACCCGCAGGTCACAGCAGAGAAGAGGCGTCCCTCCGGGGCGACTTCGATCCTGTCGAGACAACGTTTGCACGCTAGGAGTGCCCCACGGGGAAGTCAATGCACCGCAACGTCGTAAGAGGGCAAGAATCAGGTGAGACAGCGCTGCCAACGCGAGTCGTTCGATGCGATGTCGCTGTGCTAACGTCCAGGCGCATGCCACCAGGTCAGCGACACCCCACGATGGCTGACGTCGCGGAACGGGCCGGGGTCTCCACATCCACCGTCTCGCGCACCCTGCGCGGCCTGTCCACCGTCTCGCCCGAGGTCCGTGCCCGGGTCGAACAGGCCGCCCGGGAGCTGGACTTCGCGGTCTCCCGCCATGCCGCGAGCCTCGTGACGGGCAGGACCCGCAATGTCGCGGTGCTCGTGCCCACGCTCAGCTCGTGGTTCATGGGCGCGGCCCTGTCGGGTCTGGCCCGCGTCCTGCGGGCGGCCGGCATGGAACTGACGGTGTACGTGATCCCCGACATGGCCGAGCGCACCGCGTTCTTCGCGCATCTCCCGGCCCGGCGCAACGCGGACGCGCTGCTCGTGTTCTCCTTCGACCTCACCGAGGAGGAGACGGCCCGGCTGGACGACCTCGCCATGCCGGTCGTCTACGTCAGCCAGCACGTCGACGGACGCCCCAGCGTCTACGTCGACGACATCGCCGGGGCCCTGCATGGCACCCGGCATCTGCTGCACCTCGGCCACCGCCGGATCGCCTTCGTCCAGACCGTGGGTGCGAGCGGTTTCTCCTTCAGCTCGCAGGAGCGGCTGGTCGGCTACCGGCGGGCACTGACCGAGGCGGGCCTGCCGCTCGACGACGATCTGGTGGTCGCCACCCCCTCGGGCGACAAGCGGGGTGCCGCCGAGGCGGTCGGCCGGCTGCTGGGGCTGCGGGAGCCGCCCACCGCGGTCTTCGCCGAGCAGGACGAGGTGGCCGTCGCCGTGATCTGGACGCTGCGTGCGACGCGGATGGAGGTGCCCGGGCAGGTGTCGGTCGTCGGCTTCGACGATCAGCCGATGGCGCAGTGGTTCGACCTGACCACTGTGGCCCAGTCGCCCGCACGGATAGGCCGGGAAGCCGGCGAGCTGGCCCTGTCGCTCATCAACGACCCGGGCGCGGACCGTGAGCAGCACCTCGTGCTGCGGACCCACGTGATTCCCCGGAGCACCACCGCCCCGCCGCCCGTCCCACACAGTGCGCCGGAGCCCCGACTGCCGCCGGGCTGAGGCAAATCCCGCGCGTCGTTCGGCGCCCCTTGCCTAGACTCGGCCGAAACGAGGGGGCTGCCGTATGACCACCGGACGGAACACCGTCGGAGACGTCTTCAGCGCGGGAGCGGAGGGATTCCACCACTGGTCCGGGGCGCTGTGGGACCCGGTCGGCGAGGCCACGGCCGGCGTTGCCGCCCCGGCCGTCGGGGAGTCCGTGCTGGACGCCTGCTGCGGAGCGGGGGCGTCGGCGCTGCCGGCCGCGCGGGCCGTGGGGTCGGCCGGGCGGGTGGACGCCGTGGACCTCGCGGACAGACTGCTGGCCATCGGTGAACGCCGGGCGCGGGAGCAGGGCTTGGAGAACATCCGCTTCCACCACCACGACGTCACCTCGTGGCCCGTACCCGGCGACGGCTACGACGTCGTGCAGTGTGCGCTCGGCGTGTTCTTCTTCCCGGACATGGACCGCGACTCCGCCGCGCTGACCCGGATGGTGCGTCCCGGTGGCCGGTTCGTCGTCACGATCTGGGAGAAGGGGGCGCTCGGCGGCTGGCAGTCGGCGCTGCGGGGCGCCGTCCTGACGGAGCGCGACCTGCCCCGGCCCCCGCAGCGGGAGCAACTGGCCCGGATCGACACCGCCGGCACCCTCGCGGCCTGGCTGAAGGACCTCGGCGGAAGCGAACCGCAGGTGGTCCAGCGGCAGTTCGACACCCCCCTGACCCCGGACTCGGCCTGGGCCCTGGCCACCGGCAGCGGTACGCGCGGGATGTTCGACGGGCTGTCACCGGCCGCCGTCGAGCGCGTGCGCGCCGAGTTCACCGCCCGGCTGACGGCGGACGCGGTCACCGACCTCGACGTTCGCGTCCTGACCGGGACGGCCCGCTTCTCCGGCTGACCGGTCGGCCGGACGGGGCGGCGGGCAGGGGGCGGTGGCCGGTCCGCGCCCGCAGGGTCCGCAGACGCCGCTCAGTTCGAGGGTGTGCTCCAGCTCCGTGAAGCCCGTGGTCTCGGCGAGCCGGGCGGCCCATTGCTCGACCGCCTCCGCGTCCACCGGTCGACTCCGGCCGCAACGGCGGCAGATGAGGTGGTGGCGGTGCTCCCCGGCCGGCCGTCCCAGGTAGAGCCGCTCGCCGCCTTCGTCGCGTACGACGTCCACGAACCCTGCGCGGTCCAGTTCGCGCAGGGTTCGGTAGACGGTGGTGAGGCCGACGGTACTGCCGGAGCCGGCCAGCAGCGCGTGCAGTTCCTGCGCGGAGACGAACTCGCGGCAGCGGCCCAGGGCGTCGAGCACGGCCCGACGCTGCCGGGTGCTGCGCAGGCCCGGCGTCAAGACGCGCCGCGTGACCTGCCCCTTCTCCGCTTCACCCATCACAGGACTCCTCGGTCTGACGGCGCGTCGGTCGGCACACCATGTTAGATGAACATGGTTTTCACGTCGAAGAGTGCGCGGCCCGTACCTCCCGCCCCGCCCGGCGAAACCGTTGCCCGCTCCTCCTGTCCCCCCTGTCCGAACCGTTGACGGGGGTGGGCGCCCCACTTATCTTCTGACCGAATTCATGGCCGAATTCACGAACTGCGTTCGATATCACGGACGGAAGCGGCTCGTGCCCACCCACTGACCCCCTTCTGGAGAACTCCCTTGAGACGCATAGCCGTCCGGCTGCTCCTGGCAGTCCTCGTGGCCCTCGCGACCTGCCTCGCCGGTGCGCCCGCGCAGGCCGCCGTGCCCGACTCCCCCGCCGTCGGCTACACCAACCCGATCGCGGAGAAGCGGGCCGACCCGCACATCTTCAAGCACACCGACGGTTACTACTACTTCACCGCGACCGTCCCCGAGTACGACCGGATCGTGCTGCGCCGGGCGACCACCATCCAGGGGCTGACGACGGCCCCCGAGACCACCATCTGGACCAAGCACGCCAGCGGCGTGATGGGCGCCCACATCTGGGCGCCCGAGATCCACTTCATCGACGGCAAGTGGTACGTGTACTTCGCGGCCGGCGCCACCAACGACGTGTGGGCGATCCGGATGTACGTCCTGGAGGGCACGGGCGCCAACCCGCTCACGGCCACCTGGACCGAGAAGGGGCAGATCAAGACCCAGTGGGAGAGCTTCTCGCTGGACGCCACCACCTTCGTCGTGAACGGCGTGCGCTATCTGGCCTGGGCGCAGCGCGACCCGTCCGTGAACAACAACACCGACATCTACCTCGCGAGGATGGCCAACCCCTGGACGATCACCGGCACTCCGGTGATGCTGTCGCGGCCCACCTACTCCTGGGAGACCGTCGGCTACAAGGTCAACGAGGGCCCGGCGGTCATCCAGCGCGGCGGCAAGGTGTTCATGACGTACTCGGCGAGTGCCACCGACAGCAACTACTGCCTGGGCATGCTCACCGCCTCGGCGAGCGCGAACCTGCTCAGTCAGGCCTCCTGGAGCAAGAGCCCCAGCCCGGTGTTCGCCAGCAGCGCCGCGACCAGCCAGTACGGTCCGGGCCACAACTCCTTCACGGTCTCCGAGGACGGAAAGAGCGACATACTCGTCTACCACGACCGCAGCTACAAGGACATCAGCGGCGACCCCCTGAACGACCCCAACCGCCGCACCCGCGTGCAGAAGGTGTACTGGAACGCCGACGGCACCCCGAACTTCGGCATCCCGGTGGCCGACGGGGTGACTCCGCAGCGCTTCTCCTCGTACAACTTCCCGGACCGGTTCGTCCGGCACTACGACTACCGGGCCCGGATCGAGGCGAACGTCACCAAGCTCGCCGACTCGCAGTTCCGCGTCGTACCCGGCCTGGCCGGCAGCGGCACCGTCTCGCTGGAGTCGGCCAACTTCCCCGGTTACTACCTGCGGCACAAGAACTTCGAGGTGTGGCTGGAGAGGAACGACGGCAGTACGCAGTTCGCGGCCGACGCCACCTTCCACCGGCGCGCCGGGCTGGCCGACTCCGCGGGCGTGTCGTACGAGTCGTACAACTACCCGGGGCGATATGTCCGCCACTGGGAGTACCTGCTGAACGTGCAGGCGGTGAGTACGGCCACCGACCGGGCGGACGCCACCTTCTACGCCCAGTGACCGTGCGGTAAATGCGCGTAATGCCCTGATTGTCTTCCCTGCGGGCGGGCACTCAGGGCATGTGCAGACACGAGAGGGCATGCGACCGGGCAGGGTTTTGCTGACCGGGTGGTTCAGCTTCCGGGACGGGGAGGCGACCGCCGGGGACGTACTGGCCCTGCGCCGGGTGGAGGACGTGCTGCGGGGAACCGGCATCCCCTATGACGTCGCCTGGAGTCCGGGTTTCCGTCCGGAGGCGCTGCATCTGGACCGGCTGTGGCCGGAGGACTACACCCACCTGGTATTCGTGTGCGGTCCGCTGTACGGGCCGCAGGTCGAGGAGCTGCACCGGCGGTTCGCGCACTGTGTGCGGATCGCCGTGGGCACCTCGGTGATCGACCCCGGCAGCCAGGCCGTGACCGGCTTCCACCGGGTACTGCCCCGGGACGGGCCCGACAGCGAGCCGGTGGAGGACCTGGCGGCCCGCGCCCCTCAGGTGCCCGCCCGGCCGGTGGTCGGGGTGATCCTCGCGCACGGGCAGGAGGAGTACGGGCATCTGCGACGGCACGGGCAGGTCGCCGAGGAGGTGACGCGCTGGCTGGCCGTCAAGGACTGCGCCCGGCTGGAGCTCGACACGCGGCTCGACACACACGACTGGCATCTGAGCGCCACGCCCGCGCAACTGCAGTCGGTGCTGGCCCGGCTGGACCTGGTCGTGACCGACCGGCTGCACGGGCTGGTCATCGCACTGCGGGTCGGCACGCCGGTACTGGCCGTGGACCCGGTCGCGGGCGGGGCGAAGCTGACCGCGCAGGCCCGGGCCTGCGGCTGGCCCGCCCTGGTGCCCGCCGAGCGGCTGGACGTTCGGCAGTTGGACCGCTGGTGGGACTGGTGCCTGACCGGCGGCCGCGTGACCGCGCGGCAGATCCGCGACGGGTTCCGGGAGGGAACCGTACCGGACAGCGCGGACCGGCTCGTCGAGGCGCTGGCGCGGCCCGTCCCCGGTTAGCGCGGGGACCGCGCGGGGCACCCGATTGTCATTCCCCGCAGTACGTCCCCCGGGAGAGAAGACGCCTCCGGCCGCCCGGAAGGAGAACCGCGTGTCCATCGGCCGACTTCCCGATCATGAGCAGCGCATCCTCGAGGAGATGGAGCGCGCCCTGCGCCGCGACCGCCGCCTCGACCGCCGGTTGCGCACCGGGCGGCTGAGCCGCCGACCCGACCCTGCCCTGGTGCTGGCCCGCGTGGCCGCCTACCGCCCCCGCGTGGGGACAGTGGCGGTCCTGCTGGCGGTGTCGGTCGGTCTGATGGTGGCCGGCATCGTCACCTCCGATCCAGGTGTCATATGGGCGTTCGCCGCCTTCTGGCCCCTGACCCTGTTCGCCGCCTTCCGGCTGCTGTGCCGGTGGTCGGGCGGCTGAGCGGTCTTCACGGCTGCGGGTCGCCGGGCAGTTCGCCGACGGCGTGCAGGACGTCACCGGGGGTGATGCGCAGGAGCGCGGGGTCGGGGGTCCGGCCGTGCGGGTCGCCCTCCGGGCCGTACCACAGCGCGCGGTGGCGCGGGCCGGGCGGCGGGCCCCAGCGGCTCGGCGCGACCGGTCCGAACAGGGTCACGGAGCGCGTGGCATAGGCGTACGCGAGGTGGGCGACGCCGGTGTCGCCGCTGATCACGGCGTGCGCGTCGGCGACCAGAGCGGCCAGCCGGCCGAAGGGGAGGCCGCCGCCGAAGACGTCGGTGTCGGGCAGGCCCGCCTGCTCGGCGAGCCGCCCCACCAGGTCGGCCTCGCCCGCGCCGCCGGTCACGACGACCCTGAGGCCCCGCGCGCGCAGTCCGTCCACGACGGCCGCGTACCGCTCGACGGGCCAGCAGCGGGCCGGTGACCCGGCGCCGGGATGCAGCACGACCGCGCCGGGCGCCGGGGAGCCGGTGCGCGGGCGGGGCAGGCGCAGGTCTCCGGGGTCGGCGTCGATGCCGTACGCCCGCAGCAGCCGGCACCAGCGGTCGCGCTCGTGCTCCTCCGGGTACCAGGACGGGCCGTCGATCTCGGGCAGGTCGGGGTGGGCGAAGGCGAGCAGCTTCCGGGGGCGCAGCCCCAGGAGCAGCAGGTGACTGGGCGGTCCGTTGCCGTGCAGGTCGACGGCGATGTCCGGGGGCGGGCCGGTCCAGTCGAGCGTGCGGGGGACGGCCCGGCCGGGGGCGAAGGCGGGCAGCAGCCGGTCCACGGCCGCTGTCAGCTCCGCGACCGGAGCGAGCTCGCCCGGTGCGGCCAGGACGAGCTCGTGCCCCGGGTGGGCCCGGCGCAGGGCCCGCAGCGCGGGGACACCGGCGAGGAGGTCGCCGAGCCCCAGGGCGCGCAGGACGAGGAGGCGGGGGCGTGCGGGGTCCGGTGGGGTGCCCGATGTCATGCCAGCAGCCTGCCGTACGCGCACCGGATCCGCCGCGATCGACCCGCTCATCGGGTGCCGTGCGGGGGCCTCGCGCCGGGGTTGCGGGGTCCTCCGTCAGGGCCGGGGACGACCCGGTCCGGGATCGGCGGTGAACGCCTCCTGGATGGGGCGTTCGTCGGCGAGGACCCGGCCCTTCGGCGGCCCGTCGAGCACCGCCCGGACGGCGGTCAGCAGGTCGGGGGCGACATGCTCCGCGTGCCCTGTCTCCGCGGGGCCGGTCCGCCCGTCGGGGACGAGGATGCCGTGGGCGCCCGCCCGGCGCGCGGCCTCCACGTCGGCGCCGGTGTCACCGATGACGACGAGCTCGGCGGGCCGGGTGCAGATCCGTCCGGCCGCCCACAGCAGCATGCCGGGCTGGGGGGTGCGGCAGTGGCAGCCGTCGTCGGGGCCGTGCGGGCAGACGGCGAACACGTCGAAGGGGCCGAGGAGTTCGTCCACGCGGTGGTTGACGCGCCGGACGTCGGCGTCGGTGAGCAGGCCGCGGGCGACGCCGGGCTGGTGGGTGACGACGCCGGTGCGGATGCCGTGCTCGCGCAGCAGCGCGAGCGCCTCGCGGGCGCCCTCGGCGGGGCGTACGCGGTCGGGGTCGGCGTTGTGGGGGTCGTCCTCGACGAGCGTGCCGTCGCGGTCGAACAGCACGGCCTTCACTGGGCTCACTTGCTCAACTCCTCCTGCCGGGCCGAGGTGTGGCGGGACGCCCGGCGCCGGACGACCGGCGCCGGTTCGCGGCGGGCGGGACGAGCACGCCGGCCGCCGGTCGTCACCCGCGCACTCCCGTGTCGCGGGCGGCGGCGGGCCCACGACCGCCGCCGCCCAGCACGGTGGTGCGTTCCGGCATACCGCCGAGAACGCTCAAGGGGTGCTGCGGGGGCCCCGGTTCCGAGGCGGTCCGGTCGCCGGCCAGGCCGTCGTACGACGTCATGGGGGCGGCCCTCCCTCCGGCGACGCACGGGGACTCTACGGTGCTTGCGAGTGCCGCGGTACGGCCTCCTCAAACACCTCGTCGGGCCGGACGGTGAGTGCGGAGGCGTCCCTCCTCGGCGAGCGGCACATCGAGAAGTACCCGGAGCTGGTGCGCCGCAGGGCCGACGAGGCCACGAGGTGGCCAGCCACACCTGGGACCACGAAGTCCTGACCGGACTGAGACCGGAGGAGATACGCGAGGAGCTGCAACACCCCGACGAGGAGATGGCACGGCTCACCGGCCGGCGCCCCACGCCGATGCGCTCGCCGCAGGGCCGCACGAACGGCACCGTGCACGAGATCTGCCGCGAACTCGGCCTGTCCGAGGTGCTGTGGAGCGTGACGGCGAAGGACTGCCTCACGACCGCCTCCGACCTGATCACCCGCCGGGTCCTCGCCGAGTCGTCCCGGGACGGGATCACCCTGCCGCACGACATCTGCGACGGCACGATGCCGGCCGTGCCGGGGATCATCGACGCGCTGAAGGAACGGGGCCATGTGTTCGTGACGGTGCCGCAGTCGCCGGTTCCGGGAAAGGCCGAGCCGGGAAGGTGTACCGGCGCCCCACCGCCGGGATGGGGAGCCGCGACCGCCGCCCCGCGCGGGACCGCGCCCGCCGCGCCGTGCACCGACTCCTGGGTTCCTGACGAGGATTCCCTACGATCGGGATGTGGCGAACATCCAGATCGAGCGCACGGCACCGCTCCCCCTCGACGAGGCGTGGCGGCGGATCACGCGGTGGTCGCGGCACGGTGCGGCCGTGCCGTTGACGGTGGTCCGGGTGATCCCGCCCGGGCCGACGCGTGAGGGTACCGTCGTCGTGGCCCGCTCGGGCGTCGGTCCGCTGGGCTTCGACGACCCGATGGAGGTCACGGTCTGGCAGCCGCCTCATGACGGCGGTCCGGGGATGTGCCGGCTGGAGAAGCGCGGGCGCGTGGTCCTCGGGTGGGCGGAGCTCGAGGTGCGGCCGGGGCCGGGAGGGCGTGCCCGGGTGGTGTGGCGGGAGGAGATCCGGGTCCGGTTCCTGCCGTCGTTCCTCGACGGTGCGGTAGGGCGCTCCGCACGCTACGTGTTCGGGCGGACCGTGAACCACCTGCTCAGACACCCCTGACGAACCGGCGGCCCGCAGGGCGGAACCTTCGTCCAGGAATGAGGGCGGAGTCGGCCGTGGCGAACGGGGGCGGCAGGGAACGCACCCGCACGGACTTCGAGGTGCTGTGCGAGGCCGCCGGCCTGTCCCTCGCCGCGGTCACCCCGCTCCCGGAAGCGGAACCCTTCTCGCTCCTGCAGGCCATGGCCCGCTGACCGGCCGCGTCAGGCCACCGAGCCGATCCGCCCCACCTCCTTCGGCTCCGGCTCGTGGTGGATCGGCGTGTGCGCCCCGGTCAGCGAGACCCCGCTGCCCCCACGCCGCCCGGCGACGATCTCCGACGCGATCGACAGGGCCGTCTCCTCGGGCGTACGGGCCCCGAGGTCCAACCCGATCGGCGAGTGCAGGCGGCTCAACTCCAGCTCGGTGACGCCCGCTTCGCGCAGGCGGGCGTTGCGGTCCAGGTGGGTGCGCCGGGAGCCCATGGCACCGACGTAGGCCACCGGCAGCCGCAGCGCCAGCTTCAGCAGGGGCACGTCGAACTTGGCGTCGTGGGTCAGGACGCACAGGACCGTGCGGCCGTCGACGTCCGTACGCTCCAGGTAGCGGTGGGGCCAGTCGACGACGATCTCGTCGGCCTCGGGGAAGCGCGTCCGGGTCGCGAAGACGGGGCGCGCGTCGCAGACCGTGACGTGGTAGCCGAGGAACTTGCCGATGCGGACCAGGGCGGAGGCGAAGTCGATGGCGCCGAACACGATCATGCGCGGCGCGGGGACCGAGGACTCGATCAGGACCGTGAGCGGTGCTCCGCAGCGAGAGCCCTGCTCTCCGATCTCCAGGGTGCCGGTGCGGCCGGCGTCCAGGAAGGCACCCGCCTCGGCGGCGACCGTGCGGTCCAGTTCCGGATGGGCGCCGAAGCCGCCGTCGCAGGAGCCGTCGGGCCCCACCAGCAGGGCCCGGCCCGTCAGTTCGCGCGGACCCGACACGATCCGCGCGACCGCCGCGGCCTCCCCACGCGCGGCGGCGGTGAGGGCGGAGGCGACCACCGGACGGACCGGATCCGCGGCCCGTACCGGGGTGACCAGGATGTCGATGACGCCGCCGCAGGTCAGACCCACGGCGAAGGCATCGTCGTCGCTGTAGCCGAAGCGCTCCAGGACGGTCTCGCCGTCCCTCAGCGCCTGCTCGCACAGCTCGTAGACCGCGCCCTCCACGCAGCCGCCGGAGACCGAGCCGATCGCGGTGCCGTCGGCGTCCACCGCGAGCGCGGCGCCGGGCATGCGGGGCGCGCTGCCGCCCACGGCCACCACGGTGGCCACGGCGAAGTCACGGCCCTGCTCGACCCACCGGTTCAGCTCCTCGGCGATGTCCAGCATCTGTCTCGGTCTCCTTGAGGTCGCGGGGAAGGGCTGCGGCGGGGCGTCAACGGACGCCCAGCCAGCTCTCGATCGGGTGGAGGGCGAAGTACACGAGGAACACCGCCGTGAGGATCCACATGAAGGCGCCGATCTCGCGCCACTTGCCCTGGGCGGTCCTGATGGCCACGTAGGAGATGACGCCCGCGGCGACACCGGTGGTGATGGTGTAGGTGAAGGGCATCAGCACGACCGTCAGGAACACCGGGACGGCGGTGGCCCGGTCGGCCCAGTCCACGTGCCGGGCGTTCATCATCATCATCGCCCCGATGACGACGAGGGCGGCGGACGCCACCTCCGGCGGCACGATCGCCGTGAGCGGGGTGAAGAACAGGCAGGCCGCGAAGAACAGGCCCGTGACCACGGAGGCCAGGCCGGTGCGGGCGCCCTCGCCGACGCCCGTGGCCGACTCGATGAACACGGTCTGGCCGGAGCCGCCCGACACACCGCCGATCGCACCGCCGGCGCCGTCGATGAACAGCGCCTTGGACAGGCCCGGCATCCGGCCCTTGCCGTCGGCGAGCTCTGCCTCGGTGCCGACGCCGATGATGGTGGCCATCGCGTCGAAGAACCCGGCCAGCACCAGCGTGAAGACGATCATGCCGACGGTCATCGCGCCGACCTCGGCCCAGCCGCCGAACTCGACGTCACCGAAGAGCGAGAAGTCGGGCATGGAGACGGCGCCGCCGTGCAGTTCGGGAGCGCCGCCCGCCCACTGCTCGGGGTCGACGACCCCGGCGGCGTTCAGGACCGCGGCCGCGATCGTGCCGCTGACGATGCCGATGAGGATGGCGCCCGGGATGTCGCGGGCCTGGAGCATGAAGATCAGCAGCAGGGTGCCGGCGAAGAGCAGGACGGGCCAGCCGGCCAGTTCGCCCGCCGCGCCGAGGGTGACGGGAGTGGTCTCTCCCCGGTGCACGAAGCCGGACTTGTAGAAACCGATGAGGGCGATGAACAGGCCGATGCCCATGGTGATGCCGTGCTTGAGCGCGAGCGGGATCGCGTTCATGATCATCTCGCGCAGGCCGGTGACGACCAGCAACATGATGATCACGCCGTACATCACGCACATGCCCATCGCCTGCGGCCAGGTCATCTCGGGCGCGACCTGGGAGGCGAGGACTCCGGAGACGGACAGGCCCGCCGCGAGAGCGAGGGGCACCTTGCCGATGAAGCCCATCAACAGGGTGGTCAGGGCCGCCGCGAACGCGGTCGCGGTGATCAGGGCCTGCTGGCCGAGCATGGCGCCGGCCGCGTCCTTGCCGGACAGGATCAGGGGGTTGAGCAGAAGGATGTACGCCATCGCCATGAAGGTCGTGATGCCGCCGCGCACTTCACGCCCGACCGTGGACCCTCTGTGGGATATGTGGAAGTACCGGTCGAGCCAGGACCGCCCGGCCGGGACGCGAGTGCCTTCACCCGCGTCCTCGGCTGCGGTCCTCGGCTCTACTGACTGCTGGGTCATGTGTGGGCCTACTCCCAAGTTTCATAGGGGGTTGGGATGCACGACCCGGGGGACGGCCCGAGACGGACGAAGGGGGGTCCGGGGGACGCGCGGTCCCCCGGACGGAACTCTCCTGTTCAGGCCTCGGAGAGGGACGTACCGGTGAGGTGCTCGGGCCGTACCGGCGTCCGGTTCAGCTCGAGCCCGGTCGCGTCCCGGATGGCCGCGAGGACCGCCGGCGTCGACGACAGCGTGGGCGCCTCGCCGACGCCGCGCAGGCCGTACGGGGCGTGCTCGTCGGCGAGTTCGAGGACGTCGACCGGGATGGTCGGCGTGTCGAGGATCGTCGGGATCAGGTAGTCGGTGAAGGAGGGGTTCTTGACCTTCGCCGTCTTCGGGTCGACGAGGATCTCCTCCATCACCGCCACGCCCAGGCCCTGCGTGGTGCCGCCCTGGATCTGGCCGAGCACGGACAGCGGGTTGAGCGCCTTGCCTACGTCCTGGGCGCAGGCCAGCTCGATGACCTTCACCAGGCCGAGTTCGGTGTCGACCTCGACGACGGCGCGGTGGGCCGCGAAGGAGTACTGCACGTGCCCGTTGCCCTGCCCGGTGCGCAGGTCGAAGGGCTCGGTGGGCCGGTGCCGCCACTCCGCCTCGACTTCTACGACCTCGCCGTCCAGGACGTCGACCAGGTCGGCGAGGACCTCGCCGCCGTCGGTGACGACCTTGCCGCTCTCCAGGAGCAGCTCGGCGGTGGCCCAGGCGGAGTGGTACGAGCCGAACTTGCGGCGGCCGATCTCCAGCACCTTCTCGCGGACGAGTTCGCAGGAGTTCTTCAGCGCGCCGCCCGTGACGTACGTCTGCCGGGAGGCCGACGTCGAACCTGCGCTGCCCACCTGCGTGTCGGCCGGGTTGATGGTCACCTGCGCGACGCCCAGCTCGGTACGGGCGATCTGCGCGTGGACCGTGACACCGCCCTGGCCGACCTCCGCCATGGCCGTGTGCACGGTGGCGACGGGCTCGCCGCCCACGACCTCCATGCGGACCTTGGCCGTGGAGTAGTCGTCGAACCCCTCGGAGAAGCCCACGTTCTTGATGCCGACCGCGTAGCCGACGCCGCGTACGACGCCCTCCCCGTGCGTGGTGTTGGACAGGCCGCCCGGCAGCTGCCGTACGTCGGCGCCCGCGCTGGATTCCCACTGGCGCTCCGGCGGCATCGGCATCGCCTTGACGCGGCGCAGGAGTTCGGCGACCGGGGCCGGGGAGTCGACCGGCTGCCCGGTCGGCATGAGGGTGCCCTGCTCCATGGCGTTGAGCCGGCGGAACTCCACCGGGTCCATGCCGAGCTTCTTCGCCAGCTTGTCCATCTGCGCCTCGTAGGCGAAGCACGCCTGGACGGCGCCGAAGCCGCGCATGGCGCCGCAGGGCGGGTTGTTGGTGTAGAGGGCGATGGCCTCGATGTCCACGTGGTCGACCACGTACGGGCCGACGGACAGGGAGGAGGCGTTGCCGACGACCGCCGGGGAGGCGGAGGCGTAGGCGCCGCCGTCCAGGACGATCCGGCACTTCATGTGCGTGAGCTTGCCGTCCTTGGTGGCCCCGTGCTCGTAGTGGAGCTTCGCCGGGTGGCGGTGGACGTGCCCGAAGAAGGACTCGAACCGGTTGTAGACGATCTTCACGGGCTTGCCCGTGCGCAGTGCCAGCAGGCAGGCGTGGATCTGCATCGACAGGTCCTCGCGGCCGCCGAACGCCCCGCCGACGCCGGACAGCGTCATCCGCACCTTGTCCTCGGGCAGTCCGAGGACGGGCGCCATCTGACGCAGGTCGCTGTGCAGCCACTGGGTGGCGATGTAGAGGTGGACGCCGCCGTCCTCCTCCGGCACCGCTAGGCCGGACTCGGGGCCGAGGAAGGCCTGGTCCTGCATGCCGAAGGTGTACTCGCCCTCGACGATCACGTCGGCGCGCTCGCGGGCCGCCTCCACGTCACCTCGGACGATCGGCTGGCGGTGCACGATGTTGGGGTGCGGGACGTGACCGGCGACGGGGGTCCCCCCTGGACCGGAGCTTGTCGGAGGCCCTTGGGGGAGGTCGTGGCGGTTCTCGTGGACGAGGATCGCGTCCGGCGCGGTCGCGGAGGCCTCGTCGGTGACGACGGGCAGTTCCCGGTAGTCCACCTTGATCTTCGCGGCGGCGCGGCGCGCGGTCTCCGGGTGGTCGGCGGCGACGAGCGCGACCGGCTCGCCGTGGTGGCGGACCTTGCCATGCGCGAGGACCGGGGTGTCCTGGATCTCCAGCCCGTAGTGCCTCACCTCGGTGGGCAGGTCGTCGTACGTCAGCACGGCGTACACGCCCGGCATGGCCAGGGCCTCGCTCGTGTCGATGGAAACGATCTCGGCGTGCGCGACGGTCGAGCGGAGGATCTGACCCCACAGCATGTCCTCGTGCCACATGTCGGACGAGTACGCGAACTCGCCGGTGACCTTGAGGATGCCGTCGGGGCGGAGCGTGGACTCGCCGATGCCGCCCCTGGTCCGGGAGCCCTGGGTGATCTTCGTGGGGGTTCCGCTGGGAGAAGCCATGATCAGACCGCCTCTCCCTGCCGGGCGGCCGCCAGGCGGACCGCGTCCATGATCTTCTCGTAGCCGGTGCAGCGGCACAGGTTGCCCGACAGTGCCTCGCGGATGTCCGCGTCGGTCGGGGTCGGGTTGCGCTCCAGCATCTCGTCGGCGGCGACCAGCAGACCGGGTGTGCAGAAACCGCACTGCACGGCGCCGGCGTCGATGAACGCCTGCTGGATCGGGGAGAGCTCGGTGCCCTCACCGGTGTGCGAGTCGCTGCCCGTGGCCTCCCATCGCTGGGCGTCCCGCAGCGTCGTGCCGCAGGCGCCGCCGCTCGCGCAGCCGCCCTCGGCGCGCTGCTTGGCGTAGTCGGCGAGGCCCTCGACGGTGACGACCTCGCGGCCCTCCACCTGTCCGGCGGCGACCAGGCAAGCGCACACCGGCACACCGTCCAGCCGGACCGTGCACGAGCCGCACTCGCCCTGCTCGCAGGCGTTCTTCGAGCCCGGCAGCCCGAGCCGCTCCCTCAGCACGTACAGCAGGGACTCGCCCTCCCACACGTCGTCGGCTTCCTGCGGACGGCCGTTGACCGTGAAGTTGACGCGCATCACGCGGCTCCCTCGGTGGCGCGGCGGGCGCCGCGGTAGGACTCCCAGGTCCAGGTCAGTGTGCGGCGGGCCATGACGCCGACCGCGTGGCGGCGGTAGCTCGCGGTGCCCCGGACGTCGTCGATCGGGTTGCAGGCGGCGGAGCACAGATCCGCGAACTGCTTGGCGACCGACGGGGTGATGATCTTCCCGTTGTTCCAGAAGCCGCCCTCCTCCAGAGCGGCGTTCAGGAACTCCTCGGCGGTCCTGGCCCGGACGGGGGTCGGTGCGGCCGAACCGATGCCGGTCCGCACGGTCCGCGTCTGGGGGTGCAGGGCGAGCCCGAAGGCACACACGGCGATGACCATCGCGTTCCGGGTACCCACCTTGGAGAACTGCTGCGGCCCGTCGGCCTTCTTCACGTGCACGGCCCGGATCAGCTCGTCGGGCTCCAGCGCGTTGCGCTTCACACCCGTGTAGAACTCGTCGATCGGGATACGGCGCGACCCGCGTACCGACTCGACCTCCACCTGGGCGCCCGCGGCGAGCAGGGCGGGGTGGGCGTCGCCGGCCGGGGAGGCGGTGCCGAGGTTGCCGCCGACCCCGCCGCGGTTGCGGATCTGCGGGGAGGCGACGGTGTGCGAGGCGAGGGCGAGACCCGGCAGCTCGGAGCGCAGGTTCTCCATGATCTTCGTGTAGGGCACCGAGGCACCCAGCCGCACGCTCTCCTCGCCGACCTCCCACTCGGAGAGGTCGCCGATGCGGTTCAAGTCCAAGAGGTACTCGGGTCGGCGGTGGTCGAAGTTGATCTCGACCATCACGTCGGTGCCACCCGCAATCGGCACAGCTGCGGGGTGCTCGGCCTTCGCGGCGAGCGCCTCCTCCCAGCTGGCGGGGCGAAGGAAGTCCATGGCCGGCTCTCTTCTTCGTCGTCTCGTGGGGCGTTCGGATTGAGCCAATCCGTGTGCGGCGGTCCCGGCTCGTCCATGTGCTGTTGACGCGTAGTGGTCTCAGTACACAGCGCGGTGCTCCAAAGGGGTCAGTCACGGAAACCATGAAGGAGTTGGCTGGCCACCACGGGCATCTTGTAGATTCGTATGAACGGAGGCCACCAGAAACCTCCTCGTTCTCCTGTGGAAACGCGCGACACAGCGGCGTGACCTGGGACGCAGCCGGGGGCACCGGCGAAAGGCGGCGAACCTCGCTCAACAGCCCGCCGAACAGGCGTTCCCTCGGCACCCCACCAAGACCCACCATAGATTTCGAGACAAAGAACGGCGGCGACGAGAATGCGGCTGCGCGCACTGCTGGAGACGGACGCGCTGGGCCTCAAGCTGCTCGGCGGCGAGGACGAGCTGGACCGCACCGTCCGGGGCGTGATGACCACCGACCTGCGCGACCCCAGTCGCTACCTCTCGGGCGGCGAGCTGGTGCTCACGGGCCTGGCCTGGCGCCGCGACGCCGCGGACTCGGAACCGTTCGTCCGGATCCTGGTCCAGGCCGGGGTGACGGCCCTCGCCGCGGGCGAGGCCGAACTCGGCGACGTGCCCGAGGACCTGGTCGCGGCCTGCGCCCGCCACCACCTCCCCCTGCTCGCGGTGCACGAGTCGGTGGCCTTCGCGACGATCACCGAGCACGTCGTCCGGCAGGTCTCCGGCGAGCGGGCCGGAGACCTCGCGGCGGTGGTCGACCGCCACCGCCGGATGATGACCTCGGGCCCGGCGGGCGGCGGCCCGGACGTGGTCCTGGACCTGCTCGGCTCGGACCTGGACCTGCGGGCCTGGGTCCTCTCCCCCACCGGCCGCCTGATCGCCGGCTCGAAAACGGCGGGGCCGTCCCTCTCCGCCGAGGCGTGCGCGCGGCTCGCGGGCGAACACCTCACCGCCACCCGCACGGGCCGCCGCGGCCCCCACCGCGTCATCCTGGGCGCCACCACGTACTCGCTGTTCCCGGTCCGCTCGACGGGCCGCTCCCCGCAGGCGGCCCAGGACGTCCGCGAGACGCTCCTGTCGGACTGGCTGCTGGCCGTGGAGGCGGACGCCGGGGACTGGGCCGAGGAGCGCCTGGACCTGCTGCACGGCGTCACGCAGCTGATCGCGGTCGAACGGGACCGCCGCGACGCGGCCCGCACGGTCCGCCGCCGCCTCGCCCAGGAGGTCCTGGAACTGGTCCAGACGGGCGCGGCCCCCGCCGAGATCGCCGCCCGCCTGCGCGTGGCCGCGCCGGTCCTGCTGCCCGGCCTGGGCGCGGCGCCGCACTGGCAGGTGGTCGTGGCCCGCGTCGACTGGCACGACGAGGAGACCGAGGCCGGCCCGGTGGCGCAGGCCCTGCTGGAAGAGATCCTCGTCGACCCCTCGTCCGCCGGCCCGGAGCACTCCGACCGCATCGCCGTGGCCCACACGGGTGACGAGGCCATCGCGCTGGTCCCCCTGCCCGCCATGGCGGCGGAGCACGACGGCACCGAGAAGGGCGTGCTCGCGGACGCCCTCCTGGACTCGGTGCGTGACCCCCTCTCGGCAGGCCTGGACGGCGACGGCCGCCTCACCCTCGGCGTCAGCGCGGCCGTGCACTCGGCGGAGGGTCTGCGCGGCGCGCTGGAGGAGGCCCGGCACGCCCGCCGGGTGGCCGCGGCCCGCCCGGGCCGGGTCTGCGCGGCAGGCCACCAGGAACTGGCGTCCCACGTCCTCCTGCTTCCCTTCGTCCCGGACGACGTCCGCCGCGCCTTCACGGCCCGCCTCCTGGACCCCCTGCGCGACTACGACCGCCGCCACCGGGCCGAGCTGATCCCCACCCTGGAGGCCTTCCTGGACTGCGACGGCTCCTGGACCCGCTGCGCCGGCCGTCTGCACCTGCACGTCAACACGCTGCGCTACCGGGTCGGCCGAATCGAGCAGTTGACGAGCCGCGACCTGTCGCGGCTGGAGGACAAGCTGGACTTCTTCCTGGCACTGCGGATGAGCTGAGACAAGAGGTATCCCGGCCCTGGCCCCCGGACGCCCCTCGGTCCCACGACTTTGTGAAATCCTTCACCCACCCTCTTGGCCCGGCCCGCCGATTCGTGCTGAGATGCCGCCACCACTCAACAGCTCGATGGCGTGCTCGGGGAGGGCAACGTGGCGCATTCCGCCATGTCTGGTAACGGAACGACCGCCGGTGACGATCCCCTCCAGACCGCGGTATGGCGGCTGCGCTCCCGCGGGTGCTGGGCCGACGCGGCCGCACTGCTGCTGCCTGCCACTCCCGCGGCGGCGCTGCA
The DNA here is from genome assembly GCF_053592115.1 of Streptomyces sp. NPDC002788. Lineage (NCBI taxonomy): Bacteria > Bacillati > Actinomycetota > Actinomycetes > Kitasatosporales > Streptomycetaceae > Streptomyces > Streptomyces sp. NPDC002788. Next base: position 337,001 of record NZ_JBSFVB010000001.1, read on the forward strand.
ACGCGCCTCGCTGCTGGTGGAACGGTGTCTGTACACCGAGCAGGGCTGGGAGGAGGCCGAGGACGCGCTGCGCACGGCCGAGGCGCTGGCCCACAGTGACGACGAGCGGGGCGCGGCCGCTTGTGAACGCGGGTACTTGGCCTACGCGGCGACGCTGCTCGCGGTGCGGGACCGGGCCGACGAGGCGCGGGCCGCGCTCGGGAGGGCGGCGGCGCTGGTCCCTCCGGGGGCTCCGCAGCGGGCCCTGCTGGACTTCCGTCGGGGACTGCTGGCGGAGAACCTGACGAGCTCGCCCCAGGCGGCACGTGCCGCGTACCGCCGTGCACACGCCGGGGCGACGGCCCACTCCGACCCGCTGCTGCTGTCCTTCACCTGGCGTCATCTGGCCGGACTCGCCTTGCGTGACGGGGACTTGGCGGAGGCGCGGCACGGTTTCGCGGAGTCGCTGCGGATCCGGGAGGAGCTGGGCTACCTGGTGGGCACGGCCCCCGCCCTGGTGTCCCTGGCCGACACGGAAACGGAGCCGGAGGCGTCCCGGCTGCGGGAGGAGGCCCGACGGTTGTTCCGGCTGCTCGGGGGCGTACCGACGTGGCTGTCACGGCAGTTGGCCCCGGCACCGCCGGCGGCGACGGCGTGAGGGCCCAGCGGCACGGCTGCCCCCGGCTCCAGCCTCCGGCCTCCAGCGGCTGAGCCGAGACGCCCGCAGCCGCCGACTCACGCAAGGGGGACGTGACGGGAGGTGTCCGTCCACGGCGGTCGGCGCGTCGACGGACAGTCACCGGCGTCCGACCCCATCGCGCCGCTCCGAGGAACGGACACCCCCGGCGCTGCCCCGGCTTACCCACCGCCGAGAAGGCACGACCGAGAAGGCACGACGCGAACCCCCACCGAACCAGCCGCAGGCCGCCGCGGGCACCGGCGCTCAGCCCGCGGCGGCCGCCCCCGCGAAGTGCCCACCCACCAGCGCCCGCACCACGTCCAGATCCCGGACGATCAGCGCGTCCAGCAGCGCCGTGTGCTCATGCGCGTCCGCCACCAGATCCGCACGCCCCCGCACCTCCGCCCCACCCCCGACCAGCGGCCACTGCGCCCTCCGGTGCAGATCCTCCGCGATCCGGACCAACTGCCGGTTCCCGGCGAGGGACAGCACCGCCCGATGAAACCCCCGGTCGGACTCCGCGTACGTCGCCCGGCAGCCGGAGGACGCCGCGCGGACCGTCGCCTCGGCGAGAGGACGCAGCTCCGCCCAGCGTTCGGCAGGCACGGTACGCGCCAGCCGCAGCACCACCGGAATCTCGATCAGCGCCCGTACCTCGGCCAGCTCCGCCAGCTCGCGCGCCCCTCGTTCCACCACCCGGAACCCCCGGTTGGGAACGACCTCCACGGCACCCTCGAGCGCCAGCTGCTGCATGGCCTCGCGCACCGGCGTGGCCGAGACCCCGAACCGCTCCCCCAGCACCGGCGCCGAGTAGACCTCCCCGGGCCGGAGATCCCCCGCCACCAGCGCGGCGCGCAACGCGTCCACGATCTGCCCCCGCACCGAGGCCCGCCGAACGACCGGCCGCACCCGCGGAGCGCCCGCCGCGGACGGCTCACCGTGCGTGTGCTCGCCCCGAACCGCCCGGGCCGCTTCCCCCACCCCGGACTGCCGCGGCACCCGGGCCTGCTCGGCGGTTCGAGGGCTCACCCACGGATCTCCCGTCTCGGCGGAGCCCTGCGCGCCCTGCTTCACGGGTCCTCCTCCGGACGTGTCGGTGACGTATCGGTACTTGGCGTCATTACGGCGGGTTGTTACTCGTCCGTCAAGGCACCATAAGCGCCCCGGCGCCCAGTTCAAATCCGAGTTCCCTTTCCGGCGAACTTGGGTAAGGTGAGCCTTACCTTCAGAGCCCGTTCGACCCCAGACGGATCGGTGACCACATGCCCGCGCCCCGTTCGGCCGTCTCCGGCGCCTACGCCCGCCTGGCCGAGGTCCTCCCGGGGCTCGCCATCACCGAACTGACCCCCGAGGACGAGACACCCCGGGGCGCCGGCTGGGCCGCGGCCGCCGACCTCGCGGCGGCCGACGCCACGCTGGACGCGTTCCTGGCCCGGGAAGAGGACCGGATACAGCGGGACTACGGCCGGCAGGCCCGCCCCGACGTAGTCGCCGGCTTCGGCCTGCACCGCTACGCCTGGCCCGCCTGCCTCCTGATCACCGCGCCCTGGTTCCTGCACCGCAGGGTCCCTCGCTACCCCGTGACGCACGTCTCGTACGACCGCACCGCCCCCGGTCACCCCCTCGGGCACCTGGCCGTCCGCCCCGTCGGCTTCGCTTGCCTGCCCGGCGACGAGGCGGCCGGAGCGCCCGGCGCCCGGGTGGTGCCCGACGAGGAGGCACTGCGGGCGGAGGTGCGGTTGGCGGTGGCCGAGCACATGGAGCCGCTCCTGGCCGGTTTCGGCCCCCGCATGCGGCGCCGCGGCCGGGCCCTGTGGGGCATGGCGACCGACGAGATCGTCGAGGGTCTCTGGTACGTCGCCCGGCAGCTCGGCGAGATCGAGGAGCGGCGCGCGATGCGTGAACTGGAGCTGCTCCTGCCGGGCGCGACAAAGCCGTACGTGGGCACGGCGGCGTTCCGGGAGCTGACGGGTCCGGAGGGCGAGCCCCTGCGCACCAGGGACCGGGTGAGCTGCTGCATGTTCTACACCCTGCACCCCGAGGAAACCTGCGCCACCTGCCCGCGCAGCTGTGACGCCGACCGGGTCACCAAGCTGTCGGCCGCGGCCGGTTGACGCTCTTTTGACCGTCGCCGCACCGGCCGTCCCGTAAGATCGTCGCGACACCGGACACCCACACGCCCACAGGCGATGCACAACTTCCTCACGTGTGACGGGAACTTTCCGGAGAACCACTCGTACAGGTACTCTTGTTCGAACTCAACTCCCGCCCCTCAAGCGGCAGTTCGAGCAGAACGCCGCCCTGGGCATTCCCTTGCACTTCCTAGGCGGCCTCTTGCCCCGAAACCCCCTGAGGGCCGGTGGGATTGGGCCACTATGGCGGGCGTTACGCCCTATCCCCATGCAAGGGACCACCCACATGAGACTGACCGACATATCGCTGAACTGGCTGCTTCCGGGCGCCGTGCTGCTCCTGGGCATGCTGGCGGCGGTGGCGGTGCTCGCGCGCGGCAAGCGCTCCTCGGTCAAGGACACGAGCGCGGACGATTCCTGGGAGCGCAGCGAGGAGCGCCGCAGACGCAAGGAGGCCGTCTACGGCACCGTCTCCTACGTCCTTCTGTTCTGCTGCGCGGCCGTCGCCGCCGCGCTCTCCTTCCACGGACTGGTCGGCTTCGGCGAGCAGAACCTCGGCCTGACCGGCGGCTGGCAGTACCTCGTGCCGTTCGGCCTGGACGGCGCCGCCATGTTCTGCTCGGTGCTCGCGGTGCGCGAGGCCAGCCACGGTGACGCCGCGCTCGGTTCCCGGATACTGGTCTGGACGTTCGCCTTCGCCGCGGCCTGGTTCAACTGGGTGCACGCGCCCAGGGGCATCGGCCACGCGGGTGCCCCCCACTTCTTCGCGGGCATGTCCCTCTCGGCGGCGGTGCTGTTCGACCGCGCGCTGAAGCAGACCCGCCGCGCCGCCCTGCGCGAGCAGGGCCTGGTGCCCCGCCCGCTGCCGCAGATCCGTATCGTGCGCTGGCTGCGCGCCCCTCGGGAGACGTACAGGGCCTGGTCGCTGATGCTGCTGGAGGGTGTGCGCAGCCTTGAGGAGGCGGTCGACGAGGTGCGCGACGACAAGCGCAAGAAGGACGAGGCGCGCCAACGCCGGCGTGACCAGCAGCGCGTGGAGCGGGCCCAGTTGAAGGCGATCAGCCGCGGTCACCGCGGCCACTTCGGCCGCGGTGGCGGCCGGCAGCTGGAGGTGCAGGTGGAGCGCGGCTCCTCGCAGGTCTCCGCGGAGCCTGCCATATCCGGGCCGGACCCCCTGCCCGTCCGCTCCCGCCCCTCCCTTCAGCCCGTCCGCAAGGGGACTGACCCGGTGACCGTCGACCTCACCGCGGAGGACGACACCATGGCACTGCCGCGGCTGGACTCCCTGGAGCGCAAGCTCAAGGACCTGGAGCAGCAGTTCGGCTGACCGAGCGGCACCGGAAGGGGGCGCGGCCCGCGGGCCGCGCCCCCTCAGGGGTCCTTGCACTGTGAGCGTCCGATCAGGTCGCGTGGTCTGGTGCCGTGCATCGCAAGGCGCCGGAGTGTCCTGGTAGCGGAGCTACCTGGGCGCTTCGGCAACGCGGCGAGGCGCGGTGCCAGGCCGCGCGACCCGGGCGGGCACAGTACCAGGACCCCTAAGGGGTCCTTGCAGCGTTCACGCCGCCCCGGCCTCCAGCTCGAACCAGACCGCCTTGCCCACGCCGTGCGGCCGGACTCCCCAGGCGTCCGCGAGGGACTGCACCAGGAACAGGCCCCTGCCGTTCGTACCCTCGTCGGCGGCCGGTGCGCGCAGCCGGGGTCTGCGGGCCACGAAGTCCCGTACCTCCACCCGCAGTCCACGGGGTCCGACAGTGGCCGTCAGAAGCGCGTCGTGGTCGGTGTGGACGATCGCGTTGGTGACGAGTTCGCTGGTGAGCAGTTCCGCTATGTCCGGGAGATCGGATCGTCCGGGCTTCCCCCACTGCCCGAGCAGTTCCCGCAGGGCCCTGCGGGCTTCGGGCACGGCCCGCAGATCCGCCCGCCCCAGCCTGCGCCTCAACTGAGGCGCCTGTGCCCGCTCCCTGACGTCGTCCGCCTTGTCCTGCACCGTCTTCACCGAGAAGGCCCCTGTCACAATGGGACCGCCTCCTCTTGCCTGCCTCTCCATGACCCCCGCCCGCGCGCCGATGTCGGTTCCCCTCCTGCTCGAACACGTTCACGGGGATCCATGCCCCAACGGGCACGCGGCAGTCATGTCGGATCGTCAACGACCGGATGTTCGGCCACCGGAACGGGGCGGGCGGGCCGGGCGGCGGGCCGCCGGGCGGTACGGCGGTGGCAGGCAGGGAGACAAGAGGGTAGCCGGTCGGAGCCCCCGGGCGGATCCTGACCGCCGGAGATCGGACGATGTGCCGATGGCCGGCTGCTGATCCCCGCGTACGCGGCGCGGGCCGGGACGGCTGGTCCCCGTGTGCGGCCCTCCGGTGAAGTTGGCCGAAGTACGACGGTTTCTTCCAGAAGCCATGACCGGTACGGACCGTCCTCCCCACCCCCGTGGCGGAGGACGGCCCCGGTCTCGGCCCGCCAGTGGGCGCCGTACCGCTAGGGCCGGGGGACGTTGCGCAGGTTGGAGCGGGCCATCTGGAGCATCCGGCCGACCCCGCCGTCCAGCACGATCTTCGAGGCGGACAGGGCGAGCCCGGTCACCATCTCGGCCTTGATCTTCGGCGGGATGGACAGCGCGTTGGGGTCGGTGACGACATCGACGAGGGCCGGTCCCTTGTGCCTGAAGGCGTCCTTCAGTGCCCCGGCGAGATCCTTGGGCTTCTCGACGCGCACCCCGTGGGCACCGCAGGCGCGGGCGACGGCGGCGAAGTCGGGGTTCTTGTTGGCGGTGCCGTAGGAAGGGAGACCGGCGACCAGCATCTCCAGCTCGACCATTCCGAGGGAGGAGTTGTTGAAGAGGACGACCTTCACCGGGAGGTCGTACTGCACCAGCGTCAGGAAGTCGCCCATCAGCATGGAGAAGCCGCCGTCGCCGGACATCGACACGACCTGCCGCTCGCGGTCGGTGAACTGCGCGCCGATGGCCATGGGCAGCGCGTTCGCCATCGAGCCGTGGGAGAAGGAACCGATGACGCGACGGCGGCCGTTGGGTGAGATGTAGCGCGCGGCCCACACGTTGCACATGCCGGTGTCGACGGTGAACACGGCGTCGGCGGCGGCGACTTCGTCGAGCACGGACGCCACGTACTCCGGGTGGATCGGCGTGTGCTCCTCGACCTTGCGGGTGTACGCCTTCACCACCCCCTCCAGTGCGTCCGCGTGCTTCTTCAGCATCCGGTCGAGGAAGCGGCGGTTGTCCTTCTCCCGCACGCGCGGGATGAGGCAGCGCAGCGTCTCCCGCACGTCGCCCCACACCGCGAGGTCCAGCTTGGAGCGGCGGCCGAGGTGTTCGGGCCGGACGTCGACCTGGACGATCTTCACGTCGTCGGGGAGGAAGGCGTTGTACGGGAAGTCGGTGCCGAGCAGGATGAGCAGGTCGCACTCGTGGGTGGCCTCGTACGCGGCACCGTAGCCGAGCAGTCCGCTCATGCCGACGTCGTACGGGTTGTCGTACTGGATCCATTCCTTGCCGCGCAGGGCGTGCCCGACCGGGGACTTGATCTTCCCGGCGAACTCCATGACCTCGGCGTGCGCGCCGGCCGTGCCGCTGCCGCAGAAGAGGGTGACCTTGCCGGCCTCGTCGATCATCTCGACGAGCCGGTCGATCTCGGCGTCGCCGGGGCGGACCGTGGGCCGGGAGGTGACGAGGGCGGTCTCGGCGGCCTTCTCCGGTGCGGGCCGGTCGGCGATGTCGCCGGGCAGGGTGACGACGCTGACACCGCTGCGGCCGACGGCGTTCTGGATGGCGGTCTGCAGCAGCCGCGGCATCTGCTGCGGGCTGGAGATCATCTCGCTGTAGTGGCTGCACTCGGTGAACAGCCGGTCGGGGTGGGTCTCCTGGAAGTAGCCGAGACCGATCTCGCTGGACGGGATGTGCGAGGCGAGGGCGAGAACCGGCGCCATGGAGCGGTGGGCGTCGTAGAGGCCGTTGATGAGGTGCAGGTTGCCGGGCCCGCAGGAGCCGGCGCAGGCGGCGAGCCCGCCGGTGATCTGCGCCTCGGCACTGGCGGCGAAGGCGGCGGTCTCCTCGTGCCTGACGTGGATCCAGTCGATCGCGGAGTTGCGGCGGACGGCGTCGACCACGGGGTTGAGGCTGTCGCCGACGACTCCGTAGAGGCGTTTGACACCCGCTCGGGTCAAGATGTCGACGAACTGCTCAGCGACGTTCTGTTTGGCCATGGTTCTCGTCTGCCCCTTCGGTCTGCTGTGATCCCTCCGGGTCCCATCAAGTCACACGCCGCGCGGTCACGCCTCCCACACCGCGGCGGCCGTACGGTCATCTGCATAACCCTTGACCCGCACTTGGGAGTCGGCCAGGAACGCGGCGAGGCCGGGCGGTTCGGGCCGGGACCACCGCTCGGCGAGGTACTCGCCCAGTTCGGGTTCGCCGCGCAGCGGGTCGGCGAGGCCGCCGCTGCACATGAGGAGCGTGTCACCCGGGCGGGCGACGGAGGTGCGGAAGCGGAAGGGTTCGCGGGGCGGTGCCGGGGCCGGTTCGTAGGGGCTGGGCGGGGTCGGGATGCCCAGGTCCATGGTGAGCCGGTCGCCCTGGGGGGTCTCGGAGGGCGGGGATCCGAAACCGACCACGGGTTCGCCCTTGACCTCGGCGACCTGCGGTTCGATGTCCTGCCACTCGCCCTCCCGCAGCCGGAACAGTCCGCCGGGCCCGACGCCGAAGAACACGCGCGTACGGCACTCGGGATCGGCGGACAGCAGCAGGCAGCGCAAACTGGCCGCGTACTCCTCCGGGTCGACGCCCTGTTCGGAGGCGCTGGCTCGGAGCTTGCCGAGACTGCGGGCGGTGAGGCGATGCAGCCCGGACTTGAGGTCGCCGCGCCGGCCGCCCCTTATGTCCTCGACCAGCCGCGCGTGACTGCGCCCCACGGCCCGCCCGATCCAGTGGCAGGCCTCGGCGGCGGCCCGATGCGCACCCGGCGCGCCCCGGCCCCCGGTCGCCATCGCCACGAGCAGCAGCGCGTGCTCGCCCGCCCCGAACCGCGCGGTGAGCAGAGAGTCCCGCCGCGGCTCCCCGCGGTACCGCGCGGAGTCCCCCCGCACGGACACGGCCCGCACCGTACAGGCCCCGTACCGGGCTCCGTCGAGCACGGTGTCCGCGACGAGGTCGTCGAGATCGTCCGGGTCGGCGGCCGGAAGGGCGGTGGGCTCGGCGTCGTAGGTGGGCGGCCGGGAGCCGACGTGGCCACGGGGCCGGGGGGAGGACGCTGGGCGCTCGACCCGAGGGGCGGGCTGGTCAGGCTGATCGAGTGGGGGGCTGGTGGGGGGTGGGGGCGCGGCCGGCGGGTCGGCCGGGCGGGACGGGACGGGCGGAGGGCCGGTGGGGCGTCGCGGTGGATCCACTGGGCGGGGCGGTACGGACGGCCCGCCGGCGGAGGTTCCCCCTGCGGACGGCGCGTCAGTGGGGCGGGGTGGCACGGACGGCGAACCGGCGGAGTCTCGCAGCGCGGACGCCGTGTCGGCCGGGGAGGGTGGTGCGGGTGGCTGGTGGGCCGAGTCGGGGTGTGCGGTCCTGCCGGGCTCGGCGACGGGCAACGCGGCCCCGTTCGGCTCGGGCGCGGCGGACGCGGCTCCGCCTTGTTCCGCGGCGACCGCAGGAGGCGCGGGGCTCCCGGCCGCCCGGGCCCCGCTCGCCTCGCTCCCGGCGGCCGGGCCCGTGCCGGGCTCCGCGGCGGTCGTCGGAGGTGTGGGGTCCCCGGGCCGGTCGGCCACCGTGGCGGTGCGGTCGTCCGGGTTCGGCCAGGACGGAGGAGACGCGGGCGGCGGTGGGGCCGGGGGCGTCCGCGCGGAGGGGATCGACGCCACGGGAGTCTCCCCCGAACCCATCGGTGGCGTACGGGGCCCGGAGGACGAGGCCGCGTCGCCCGCCGGTGTCCGCTCCTCCCCCGGTGTCCACTCGCCCCCGGGCCCTCGCTCGGCACGCCCCGGCGGTTTCGCCGCCGTCGGGAAGGTCACCGGGCCCGTGGGCAGGGGCGGCGGGGGCTCCCAGGGTGCGCGCTGCGGGGCCCGGTCGGCGGGTCGGGGCGGGGCCGGCAGGTCATCGGCTCCTGCCCGGGGCGTCGGAACCACCGGCCGGTCGGTCACCGCCCCCGCCGCCGAAGCGAAGCGGTCGTCCAAGGAATCGGGTGCCGGTGTCGGGCCCGTGTCGTCGGTGGAGTCGTCGTACAACTGCCTCCACCAGTCGTCCTCGTGACCGGTGGGCCTTCCCCCCTGCTGGCTCATGCCACTGATTGTCCACGGCACGAGCCTGATGAAAACGGGGCTTGTGGAAAAAACCGGCCCGCCGGCCCGCCGGGAACGGCACGTCGAGTGAGCCGTAGAACGGTCATGCGATATCCGGCGCTCGGGGCGCCGCGAGCGGCTGACCTGCGGGTCTGGGGCACGGTCACGCTTCTGACCTGCGCTTTCTCCCGGCTTCCGGCAGTCTGGTCAGATGGGAGTGTGGGACCTCCTGCTGGTCGGGCTGGTCATCCTGCTCGGGCTGTGCGGAGTGCTGCTGCCCGCCATGCCGGGATCGTGGCTGGTGTGGGCCGCGGTCCTGTGGTGGGCGCTGAAGGACCCGCAGCCCGTCGCATGGTGGGTGCTGGTCGGAGCCACGGTCCTGCTCCTCCTGTCCCAGGCCGTGCGCTGGGCGCTGCCGGCCCGGCGGCTGCGCCCGAGCGGCACCAACCGTCGCATGCTGGCGTACGCCGGAACGGGCTCCGTCCTCGGCTTCGTCCTGGTCCCCGTACTGGGCGCGATCCCGGGATTCCTGGCCGGCCTGTACCTCTTCGAACGGCTCCGCCTCGGCCGCCGCACCGACGCGGTCACCGCCGTGCGCACGGTGATGCGCTCGGGCGGCTCCAGCATCCTGGCCGAACTGTTCACGTGCCAGCTCATCGCGGCGGCCTGGGTGGGCGCGGTCTTCTGGGGCTGAGCCCCTCGAGCGTCCGGGACCGGGCCCTCAGGAGCCCAGAACACCCTCGTGCGTCAGCAGCCGCACCTTGCGGTCCAGGCCCCCCGCGTATCCCGTCAGCGCGCCGTCCGCCCCGATCACCCGATGGCACGGCCGCACCACCAGCAGCGGGTTCGCACCGATCGCACCGCCCACCGCCCGTACGGCGGCCCGGGGCGCCCCGATGCGCGCGGCGATCTCCCCGTAGGTCACCGTCGAGCCGTAGGGGATGCCGTCCAGGGCGGCCCAGACCTTCTCCCGGAAGGCCGTGCCCTCGGTGCGCCAGGTCAGCCGGAACTGCTTCAGTTCCCCGGCGAAGTAGGCCGCGAGCTGCTCCCCGGCCTCGCGGAAGGGCCCGGGGTCCCGCCGCCAGTCGTCCCGCACCACGCGGCCGCCCTGCTGCCCGGGCACGGACAGCGAGGTCAGCTCGCCGGTCGGGGCGGCGGTGAGGAGCAGCGGCCCGACGGGGCTGGTCACGCTGGTCCAGTAGGTCGGACGGGTCATCGGAACTCCCACTCCCCTGCTGCGCGCAGGTGGTTCACGGCGTACGAGCGCCAGGGGCGCCAGTTGTCGGGTGCGTCGAGCCCGGGCGGGGCCACGTCCGGGTCGCCGAGGGCGCGGGTGCGGATCTCGGCGACGGTACCGGCGTCCAGCCCGGGCACGGCACGCAGGGCGTCGTGCGCGGCGTCCCGGTCGGCGCCCGGGTCGAGGCGTACGGCGTGGTCGGCGAGGGCGGCGGTGAGCGCGCCGAGGGTGCCGCCGGGCTCGGCCCCGGCGAGGACGGCGGGTTCGGGGAAGAGGTGGGTGAGGCTGCCGCAGGGGGCGTCGAGGACCTTGCCGTACCGGCGTACCAGCCGTTCGGCCTCCGCCCGCCCCACCAGCGCGCGGACCGCGAGTTCCGCCGGGTCGGCGGTGCCGGGTGAGCGCAGCCCGGGCCGGGCGGCGACCAGGGGTGCGAGCCGCGGGTCGGCGCCGAGGCGCTCGTCGACGGCGTAGGGGTCGGCGTCGAGGTCGAACAGCCGCCGCAGCCGCTGGACGGCGGTGGTCAGGTCGCGGGGGTCGGTGAGGTGCAGCCGGGCGTCGAGCCAGCCGCCCGGGTGGGCGCCGGACCCGGTCCGGGCGGTGCCGGGGCGCTCGTCGACGGCGACGATGCCGGTGCCGTACGGCAGGCGCAGGGTGCGCCGGTAGGTGCGGGTGCCGGGCGGGCCGCTGATCTCCTCGACGCCGGGCACGGCCTCGCGTTCCAGCAGGTCGAAGACGGGGCCGGCCTGGTAGGGGCCGCGGTGGGCGAGCCGGAGCGGGATGCCGGCGTCCGGGGTGGCCGTACGCCGGCCCCGGGCGTTCCCCGGGGCGGCGGCCCGCAGCTCGCTCGGGGTGGACGCGTACACGGCCCGGATCGTGTCGTTGAACTGGCGCACGCTGGCGAAGCCCGAGGCGAACGCGATCTCGGTGATCGGCAGGCCGGTCGTCTGCACCAGGACGCGCGCGGTGTGCGCCCGCTGGGCACGGGCCAGGGCGACCGGCCCGGCGCCGAGCTCGGCGGTGAGCTGCCGCTGCACCTGCCGTGCGCTGTAGCCGAGCCGCAGGGCGAGACCCGCGACGCCCTCCCGGTCGACCACGCCGTCGGCGATCAGCCGCATGGCCCGGCCCACCACGTCCGCGCGGACGTTCCACTCGGCGGAGCCGGGCGCGGCGTCGGGGCGGCACCGCCGGCAGGCCCGGAAGCCCGAGCCCTGCGCGGCGGCGGCCGTGGTGAAGAACCGTACGTTGGCCCGCTTCGGGGTGACCGCGGGGCAGCTCGGCCGGCAGTAGATGCCGGTCGTCTCGACGGCGAAGAAGAACACGCCGTCGAACCGGGCGTCGCGGCTGCGCACCGCCTCGTACCGGGTGTCCTCGTCCGTTTCCTGGTCCGTCACAGGTCCAGTCTCCGCCGTCGGCGGGCATGCCGCTGGCGGGAATCGGACACGGCGCTCCGGACGCGTCCCCCGGCGCTACGGCACGTAGAAGTCGGTGTCGCAGTACCAGTCGTCGACCCCGTTGAGCCGCAGCCGGGCGGCGACCACGAAGATCGACTCGTTGCCCACGCGGACGGTGGGCGCGAGGCAGCCGCGGGTGAAGCCGGCGTTGAGCGTGGAGCTCGCGCAGTCGGTGTTGCTGCCGAAGTTGCTGCTCACCGCTCCGCCGATGGACACCGCCACGTTCGCCGCGTTCTGCACGACCAGGACGGCCTGGCCGTGCCTGCTGCCGTTGATGACGGCGCAGACCTTGAACTTGACGTTGTCCGACACCTTGTGTGTCTTGTAGGCGCCGCAGTGCCAGGTGGAGGTGGTGCTCACCGTCTGCCAGTTCTGCGCGGCACCGGCAGGTGCCGCGGCGAGCGCGAGAGCGCCCACCGCGGCCGCCGCCCCCAGAGGCCTGAATCGCATACCGCCCCCCTCGTTCCGAACATGTGACCGCCCCGTGGCGGCCGTTGATCATATCCGGCGGGGGTGCGGCTACGAACGCCAGTGCGGTCCCCTCTTCGCCTCCATCGCGGCCTTGCCGATCGCCCCCTTGCGCTTCCAGTCCTTGCGGATCTCGGCCCGCAGCCGGGCGTCGGTCTTGGCGACGATGCGCTGGTTCTCCCGCAGCAGCTTGCGGTAGCTCCGCAGTCGCCGTTCCGGGAGTTCACCGGACTCGACGGCGGCGAGCACGGCGCACCCCGGCTCGGCCTCGTGGGCGCAGTCGTGGAAGCGGCACCGCTCGGCCAGTTCCTCGATCTCGGAGAACACCTGTCCGACGCCGGTCTCGGCGTCCCAGAGTCCGACGCCCCGCAGTCCGGGTGTGTCGATGAGGACGCCCCCGCCGGGCAGGGCGAGCAGGTTGCGGGTGGTGGTGGTGTGGCGGCCCTTGCCGTCGACGTCCCGGGTGGCCTGAACGGCCATGACGTCGTCCCCGAGCAGCGCGTTGGCGAGGGTCGACTTGCCCGCGCCGGACTGCCCGAGCAGCACGGACGTACCGCCGCCGACGATCGCCGCGACCACGTCGAGCCCTTCCCCGTCCCGCGCGCTGACCGGCACCACCGGCACGCCGGGCGCGCCGGCCTCCACGTCCTGGACGAGGTGGGAGCGGGTGACGGCGTCGGGGACGAGGTCGGCCTTGGTGAGGACGACGACGGGCTGCGCCCCGGACTCCCAGGCGAGCGCGAGGAACCGTTCGATGCGGCCGAGGTCGAGATCGACGGCGAGGGACACGGCGACGACGGCGTGGTCGACGTTGGCCGCGAGGATCTGCCCCTCGGACCGCTTGGAGGAGGTGGAGCGGACGAACGCGGTGCGGCGCGGCAGATACGCGCGGACATAGCGCGGGTTCCCGGCGGGTTCGACGGCGACCCAGTCACCGGTGCAGACGACCCGCAAGGGGTCGTGCGGGGTGACGAAGGCCGTGTCGGCGCGGAGCACGCCGTCGCCGGTGACGACGTCGCACTGGCCGCGGTCGACCCGGAGCACGCGTCCGGGCAGCAGTCCTTCGGTGGCGTAGGGGGCGAACTCGTGCGCCCATGCGTCGTCCCAGCCGTAGGGAGCGAGCGCGGAGGAAGCAGCTGAGGCAGAGCTGGAAGTCAAGGGTGACCCTTCCCAAGGTCGGCCCCGGCCCGACAGTCGGTCGGATCAGCCGGCGGCCAAGGAGGTGGACGTGACGAACTGGATGCGGGCAGCGCTCATCGCAATGACAGCCATCGGTCAACACCTCCTCGATCCTCGACTCTTCGTGGAACTCGGCTCTTCGCCGAACCGCCGTCACGGTATCCCGTCACGGCGCAGTCGCGTCAACCGCTTTTCGCGCAGGCGTGGCCGTTCAGCGTGAAGTCGTACGGCGGGGAGTTCTGGCCGCGCCAGGATGCGAGGAAGCCGAACGCGACGTCGCCGCCGGCGGGCACCGACTTGTTGTAGTCGGCGGCGGTGGCGGAGACGCGGGAGCCGTCCTGGGAGACGGAGGCGTCCCACATCTGGCCGACCTGCTGGCCGTCCCGGAAGGACCAGGACACGCGCCAGGTGTCCAGGGATCGGCTGCTGGTGAGGGTGACGGTGGCCTGGAAGCCGTCGGGCCACTGGTTGACCAGGTCGTACTCCACCCGGCAGGTGGGGTCCTCGCTCTGCTCGGGTTCGCTCCGGTCGGTGGGCGAGGACGTGCCCTGCGGTCCGGTGTGGCGGCTCCTGCCCTCCGACGTGCGGGGCTTGCCCGGCTCCCGGGTGTCCTCGGTGGCCTTGCCGGCCGGCTTCGAGGTCGCGGGCGGCAGCGAAGGGGCGGACGACAGGGAGAGGTGGGGATCGGCCACCGGCTGACGGCCGTCGTCACCGCGCGCCCCGAGGTCGTCCCCGGAGCCGCCGAAGGGCATCAGCGAGACACCGAGCGCCAGCACGGAGACCAGGACGGCGGCGACGAGCAGCCCGTTGCGCGCGACGCGCGCCTTCTGCGCCCCGTCCGCCGGGTCTGCGGTCGCCCTGTCCGGCGGGCCGGGGCGGCCGGCCCCGAGTCGCACCTCGGCGGCGCGGCGGCGGCGCTCCAGATAGGCGAGGCCGCCCCAGCCGATCACCCCGCCGGCCAGCGCCCCGGGCAGTCCGCCACCGTGCAGCCGCAGGCAGGCGGCGGCCTCGGCGCACTGCACGCAGGTGGCGAGGTGCCGGGAGAGGTCTCCGGGGGTGTCGGCGGCGGAGGAGCGGGTGACGGCGTCCAGCAGCCGGGCGTAGCTGCGGCACCGGGCGTCCATCGGGGTGTCGAGGTGGTTGCGGTGACAGCGGTCCCGGAACAGGGTGCGCACCTGCTGGAGTTCCTCTGCGGCGGAGGCCGGGTCGAGGCCGAGGCGGCGGGCGACCAGGGTCAGCGGGAGCGCCTCCACCTCGGCGAGCCACAGCAGTTCGGCGTCGGCCTGCTGCAGGTCGCGCAGGCCGCGCAGCGCGAGGGGACGCCCCAGGGGCGGTCCGGTGTAGCGGGCGGCCTTGTCGGAGTTGAGCCACAGGCGCAGGTCGGGGTCGAGTTTGTGGCCCTGCCCCTCTTCCTCCCAGGCCGCGGCGGTGGCGCGCACGGCGGTCAGCAGCAGGGGGATACGGGGCAGCCGGGCGGGGCGGCGGCCGGTGCTGCGGGCGGGGCCGGATGCGGCGTCGCGGGCCTCACGTATGCCGTGTGCGAACGCCTCCCGGCCCAGCTGTGCGGCGGCGGTGGAACCGGACGTGCACAGGTCGGCGTAGGCGAGGACGGCGTCCCAGCACTCGGAGAACAGCGCGGCCTCGGTGGCGTCCTGAGGGGTCGGCAGGTCGGGCATGGGTCTCCTGCATCCACAAGCGAGATCAACTCACCACATCGGCAATGGAGTTGGGGGGAACCTCGCGGCAGGGCAAGAGCTTTTCACGCCTCCCGCACAACTGACAAGCACCCTGTTCAGATATCAGAACAGGGCGGATGTGCCCCACGACTGCGGCCTCCGAGTGCCGTACGTGCACAACCGCCCCGCGACTCGACGCCGTACCGAAATGGCGGACGACGTCATCGAAGCGTTATCAAACAGCGGTGGGTTCGTCCGCCGGGAGGCTGTCCATGAAGGAGCTGACGGAGAAGACCGCGTTGCCGGCGCCGGGCGGGCCGTAGCCGGGGGGCGAGGAGAGGCCGAAGTCCTCCATGGTCTGCCGGTACGCCTGGAGCAGGCGGATGTGGTACTCCAGGGGCGCGCCCTGCGGGTTGGCCTTGCCGAGCGGGGTCGTGGGCTCCGGGCACCAGGTGGTGAAGCGGGGCGTGATGCCGTGCGACATGAAGAAGCGCAGGCCCTCGGTGGTGGAGGCGATGGCCTCGTCGACCGAGGTGAAGCCGAACGGCTCGGCCATCTCCACGCCGGCCACGAAGTTGGGGATGACGTTGCGCGCCCCGAAGATCTCCGCGGAGTCGAGGATCCGCTTGTGCCACTCGTCGCGGCCGACGTAGCGCTCCTTGCCCGGGCAGTACATCTTGAACAGGTACTCGTCCCACACCTCGTAGTTGGGGTGGTAGATCTGCACGCCGTAGTCCTTGAACCGCTGGACGTCGTCACGCGGCAGGGCCTGGGCCACCACCTTGCCGATCCAGCGGCCGGGGAAGCGCTCCTCGATGGCCTTGGCGTAATGGCCGTAGAAGTCCGCCTCGTCGCGGCCGGCGACCGTCTTGGTGATGGCGCCACCGGTGAGCGTGTAGGCGGTGGACGCCTTGGCGGTGTCGTAGCGGTCGATGATCTCGAGGGCCTCGAGGACCTCCTCGACGTCCTTCACGCCCGTGTACGGCCGGCCGGCGGCCTTGTGCTGGCGCCAGTTGTGGTTGATGTCGCAGTACTGGCACTCCTCCTTGGCGCCGAAGTACTGGCAGACCCGGAAGACGGTCAGGTAGATCAGGTAGCCCCACTGGATGGTCGGGGCGACCTCCATGACCGACTTCCCGCTGGCGAGGGTGTGCCGGTAGTACTCGGGCATCGGCGGCACGCCGACGTCGGAGATCCGCTTGCCGTCGAGGTAGAGGCCGAGCACGCCGTCCCCGTTCGCGGCGACACGGTACGGCGAGGAGGGGTTCACCCGGACCGAGACGACCGTGCGGCGCAGGTCGTACGGGCCGCCGGTGAGGATGATCTCCTCGGGCGGGCGGCGCAGTGCGGCCTCGCCCAGCTCGGGCAGGGTGCCGTGGTCGAAGGAGAAGATGAAGTACGACTTCGGCTTGACCTCGCCGCCCTCGTTGTCGCTGAGCGCGGACGGGTCGAAGGCGACGCCGCCGCGGAGCAGGTCCTCCTTGAAGACGGCCTCCCGCGGCACGTGCGGGAATCGCTCCATCAGATCCTCGACCAGCGCGGTTCGGCTGCCCATCCCGTCTCTCCTCCCGGCTCGGACGTACGACTCCTCACGGTATGCCCATGGGTGTGCGTGGCCGGTACCGGGTCCCCCGAGCCGGGAGAATGCCCCGTCCATCACGGTTTGCGGGGGTGTCAGGCCTCACGCTCCAGGGTCGCCCAGTCGATCGCGTGCGCCGGTTTCTCCCCGGCCAGCAGCCGTTCCGCCTCCTCGGCGACCGCCAGGCCGAGCCGGGCCAGCTCGTTGCCCTGGGAGCCCGCGAGGTGCGGGGTGACGAAGGCGCCGGGCAGGTCGTAGAGGGGTGAGTTAGCGGGGAGCGGCTCGGGGTCGGTGACGTCGAGGATCGCGGTCAGGCGTCCGGCGCGCAGTTCCGCCACGAGGGCGTCGTGGTCGACCAGGGCACCGCGCGCGGTGTTGATCAGCACCGCGCCGTCGGGCATCAGGGCCAGCTCGCGGCGGCCGATCATGTGGCGGGTCCGGGGCGTCTCGGGGGCGTGGACGGTGACGATGTCGGACGTGCGCACCAACTCGTCCAGCGGCAGCAGGGGCACGCCGAGCGCGGCGGCCTCCTCCTCGTCCACGTAGGGGTCGGTGAGGGCGGGCTTCAGGTCGAAGGGGCGCAGCAGGTCGAGGACGCGGCGCCCGATGCGGGAGGCGCCGATGACACCGACGCGGCGGCCGTGGTTGCCGATGCCGGGGATGACGCCCCAGCCGGAGGAGGTGCGGGTCGCGCGCATCCGCTCGCGGGCGGCGAGGACGTCCTTCCCGGCGAGCAGGATCATGGCGAGGGTGTACTCGGCGACGGGCAGCGCGTTGGCGGCGGCGGCCGAGGAGATCATGATGCCGCGCTCCCGGATGCCGGGGGTGGCGAAGGACTTCACGGAGCCGGCCGAGTGCAGCACCGCGCGCAGCCGGGGAGCCGCGCCGAGGACCGTTTCGTCGAGCCGGGGGCAGCCCCAGCCGGTCACCAGGATCTCGGTCCGGGCCAGCGCGTCCAGCACGCGCGGGTCGGTGAAGTCCTGCGCCACGAGGGCCGGATCGATGTCCACGGATTCCCGCAGCCTCGCCAGCACCTCGGGCGGGAAGACCTGCGGCACGTTCTCGGCGGCCATGGCGAACAGTGCCTGGGGGCGCTGGCTCAAGGAGGTGACCTTCCGGCTCGGGACACACTGAGGTGCGGCTCACCGGAACACGGGTAGTAACCGCTCTCTACGAGGTCTCCACGGTAGGCCGGTCCGGGCCGCGGCGGCAATGCTCCGGGGCCGGGGTAGGTTCCGGCGGGGGCTTCCCTGTCCCCGCTGCCTCGGGGAAGGACGACGCGATGAACGGGACCGTGACCAACTGGGCGGGCAACATCACCTACGCGGCCAAGGAGCTGCACCGGCCGGGATCGCTCACCGCACTGCGCGCGCTGGTCGCGGACAGCGAGCGGGTGCGGGTGCTGGGCAGCGGGCACTCGTTCAACGTGATCGCGGAGCCGGGCGCCGAGGGCGTCCTGCTGTCGCTGGCCGATCTGCCGCCGGAGGTGGACGTCGACACGGCGGCCCGCACCGTCCGGGTCGGCGGCGGGGTGCGCTACGCCGAGCTGGCCCGCCGGGTGCACGGGCAGGGTCTGGCCCTGCCGAACATGGCGTCCCTTCCGCACATCTCGGTGGCCGGGTCGGTCGCGACCGGCACCCACGGCTCGGGGGTGCTCAACGGCCCGCTGTCGGCGCCCGTGCGCGAGGTGGAGCTGGTCACGGCCGACGGCTCGACGGTGACCATAGGACGGGACGAGGAGCGCTTCGGCGGGGCCGTCACCTCGCTCGGCGCACTCGGGGTCGTCACCGCGCTCACCCTCGACCTGGAGCCGGCCTTCGAGGTGGAGCAGTACGTGTTCACCGAACTGCCCTTCCAGGGGCTGGACTCGGGGACGTTCGAGACGGTGATGGCGACGGGCTACAGCGTCAGCCTGTTCACCGACTGGCGGGAACCTGGTTTCCGGCAGGTGTGGCTCAAGCGGCGTACCGACCAGCCGCTGCCCACCTTCCCCTGGGCGGCTCCCGCCACCGAGAAGATGCACCCGGTGCCGGGCATGCCCGCGGTCAACTGCACCGAGCAGTTCGGGGTGCCGGGGCCGTGGCACGAGCGGTTGCCGCACTTCCGGGCGGAGTTCGTGCCGAGCAGCGGGGCGGAGTTGCAGTCGGAGTACCTGCTGCCACGCCACCGCGCCGTGGAGATGATGCACGCGCTCGACGCGCTCCGGGAGACCGTCGCCCCGGTCCTGCAGACCTGCGAGGTGCGCACCGTCGCCGGTGACGACCAGTGGCTGAGCCCCTCCCACGGCCGCGACACCGTCGCGGCGCACTTCACCTGGGTCGCGGACACGCGGGCGGTGCTGCCGGTGGTGCGGCGGGTCGAGGAGGCGCTGGCCCCCTTCGAGGCGCGGCCGCACTGGGGCAAGGTGTTCACCGTGCCCGCCTCCGCCCTGCGCCGGCTGTATCCGCGGCTGGGCGACTTCCGGGCCCTGGCGCGGGATCTGGATCCGCGGGGGACGTTCGCCAACGCCTTCGTCCGGGACGTGCTGGCCGAGGCGTAGGCAGCGCCGCGGCCCCCGGCGGCGGGCACCGCCGGGGCACGCTCGCGGACCGGCCGGCCGGGGGCCCGCCGGTCAGGCCGTGGCGTGCGGCCGGCTGTGGGCGACCGCGGTCGTGGCGCGGCCTGCCTCGTCCGCGACGAGCAGGGAGAGCAGGGACGCCACGGTCAGACCGGCCTCGGCCGGGTGGCGCAGCACCTTGGCGGGGTCGATCCGGTACGTGTTGCTGCGCCCCTCCCGGGTGTGGGAGAGGTATCCGTCCTGCTCCAGGTCGGCGATGATCTTCTGCACGGCCCGTTCGGTGAGCCGGCAGTGGGCCGCGATGTCCCGGATCCGGGCGCTGTGGTTGTCTGCGATCGCCGCCAGCACGCGGGCATGGTTGGTGAGGAACGTCCATCCGGTGTGTGGCTCGGGCACTCCGTCCATGCTCCAACTCTAGCGACCGAACATTCGCGCACTCAAAAACACGTACTCCATTTCATGTATTGGTTGACGTGTGTGGGGTAGAGGGGCAACGCTGGATGCGGAGGCAGGGCGATCAGACAGGGAGAAAAGGGCCATGCCGGAGCCTGCGTACGCTGCGCGGTCTCACACCCCGGAGGGCGCCGCGGCCGCGGCGAGCGGCAGTGCACCGGCGGCGATCCCGCCCTGCATGGCGACCATGGACGTCACACCGGACGGCGACCGGATGACCGTGACGATGTGGGGTGAGCTGGATCTGGGCAGCCGGCGGCTGCTTCCCGAGCTGTACGACGTCCTCGAACTTTCGGGCAGCGGCATCGACCTGCGGCTGGACGCCGTCGGATTCTGCGACTGCTCCGGCCTCAACACGCTGATGGACCTGCGCACCCGAGCCCTGGACCAGGGCAGGACGGTCGTCCTGCGGTCCGGCGGCGTCGCCGTCGAGCGGCTGCTGGACCTGACGGGCACGCGGGAGCTGCTCACCGGCCCCGCCGACGGGGACAGGACGCCCCCGCCCCCGGAAACCGGCGACCAGAACCTCCGCGCCGAGGTCGCCCAGCTGCGGCGGGCCATGCAGACCCGCCCCACCATCGACCTGGCCCGCGGCATCCTGATGGCCTCCTTCAGCCTGAGCCCCGAGGCCGCATGGAGCGTGCTGGTCAGAACGTCCCAGAACACCAACACCAAGCTGCACCACCTGGCCAGTGAGCTGGTGGGCAGCGTGCACGGCAGCACGCTGCCGGAGCAGGTGCAGCAGCAGCTGGCGGCCGCGGTCGCCGGGGCGGGCCGCCGGAGCTGAGGGGTCCCTGCACGATGAGCGCCCGATCAGGTCGCGTGGTCCGGTGCCGTGCATCGCAAGGCGCCGGAGGGCCCCGGTAGCTCCGCTACCTCGGCGCTTCGGCAACGCGGCGAGCGCGGCACCGGACCACGCGACCGGGCGGGCAGGATGCAAGGACCCTGAGGGCCGGGCGATGCCGTCGGGGACATGGCCGACGCGGCCCGTGCGGGAGGATCGCCGGGTGTGCCGTCGCCCCGCACACACTCTTGAGGCATCACGGTCGAGCCACGGCGGTGATCACCGGTCCTCACCAGGGGCGCACTTTATAAAGCCCCTTTCCAAACCCCTTGTCGAAAGTCCCGGCACCCCATAGCCTTGCGCCGCGCCGGTGCCGCGACGACCCCGGCCCGGTCGGCCTGGGAAGGGATGGGGCAACCCGGTGAAGCGCACATCACGTGACATCCGTACCGCGAACCGCTACGAGGTGTTG
Source organism: Streptomyces sp. NPDC002788 (assembly GCF_053592115.1). Classification (NCBI taxonomy): domain Bacteria; kingdom Bacillati; phylum Actinomycetota; class Actinomycetes; order Kitasatosporales; family Streptomycetaceae; genus Streptomyces; species Streptomyces sp. NPDC002788. Next base: position 357,929 of record NZ_JBSFVB010000001.1, read on the forward strand.
CGCCAGATCATCGCCGAGTCACCCACCTCCCGTCAGGAGCTGGCCGCCGCCACCGGACTCAGTCTCGCCACGGTCGCCACACTCGTCGGCGAACTGCTCGACCTCCGCATGATCACCGAGGTGGGCTTCGAGGACTCGGCCGGCGGCCGCCCCCGAGGCCTGGTCGCGGTCAACTCGTCGGGCGGCGCGCTGATCGGCGTAGACATCGCCGAGACGTACGTCCATGTCGAGCTGTTCGACCTGGGACTGAACGTGCTGGCCCGCGCCGAGGAGGACGTCCGGCCCGGCGAGAGCCTGCCCGAGCAGGTGGTCGGGCATGTGGCCACCGCCGTCGGGTCGGTGGTCACCCAGGCCGGCATCGAGGGCGCCCGGGTGCTCGGGGTCGGCGTGAGCGTGCCGGGGCAGGTGGACCGCGCCACCGGCACCTCGGAGTACGCGCCCAACTGGGACTGGCACGACGTGCCGCTGCTCGACCTGCTCACCGAGCACATCGCCTACCCGCTGTACCTGGACAACCCGCTGCGCGCCAGCGCGGTGGCCGAGTTGTGGTTCGGAGCCGCGCGCGGGCGCGGGAACGCCGTGGTGGTGAACCTCGGGACCGGGGTGGGCGCGGGGCTCGTCCTGGGCGGGGGGCTGCACCGCGGGGTGAGCAACAGCGCCGGGGAGTGGGGCCACACCACGATGGTCCTGGACGGACGTCTGTGCCGCTGCGGCAACCACGGCTGCGTGGAGACGTACGTGGGCGCCCGCGGCATCATGCTGAACCTGCGCGAACTCAGCCCCGACAGCCCGCTGCTGCACCCCGAGGACCAGACGGCGACCATCGACGCGCTGGCCCGCGGGGTCGAGGCGGACGACCCGGTGGCACGCAAGGTCGTCCAGGAGACGGCCCGTTACCTCGGCGCCGGCGTCGCGGACCTGGTGAACCTGTTCAACCCGGAGGTCGTCGTGCTGAGCAGCTGGGTCGCCCGCACCCTGGGCGAACCGCTGCTGAACGCAGTGCGCGAGGCCGTCACCCGGCACGCGCTGCCGCGGCCGCTGGCCGCCACCGAGGTCGTCCTCTCGCCGATCCCCACCGACCCGGTGTGCCTGGGTGCGGCGACGTTCGCGCTCGAGGGCGCGCTGCAGACCGTCGGACAGAGAAACGGCAAACGCACCACCCCCGTCAGGAGCCGTACCGCCGCCCCACCCTCGTAGCGGCGGAAGCAACTCCTCCGCGACACCCGCGTGTTCGAAATCGCGAACCGGAAACAACGCTTCGAACAGGCTTCGTCCAACCCCTTGCCGAAGCCTTAGCCGAAGCTCTAGCGTCCCGCACCGCACCTCTCTTTGAGCCATCTGGCACGAGCTGCCGGCTCGTGAGCCATCAGGCAGTGAGCCGAAGAGCCGCAGCCGCACTCGAGACAAGGACGTCAGCATGTCGGCATCGAGCAACATGAACTGGGACCGTCGAAACGTTCTGCGGGCCGCGATGGGCCTGGCCGCCGCCGGCGGACTGGCCGCGTGCGGCGGCAACAACGGGCGGGGCGGTGGATCCGGTTCGGGCAAGAACCTGGTCCAGTACTTCCACGCGTACGGCGAGGCCGGCGTCGAGCAGGCCGTCAAGCGGTACGCGAAGGCCTACAAGGGCGCCAACGTGGCCACGCAGTGGATCACGGGCAACAACTTCGAGCAGAAGCTCTTCGCAGCGCTGCTCACCCAGAACGCGCCCGACGTGTTCGAATTCCACCCGCAGATCCAGCTCATCAAGAGCGGCCAGGTGGCGGACCTGACCGACATCATCGAGCCGGTCAAGGACGACTTCAACCAGGCCGACATCAAGTCGCACACGGTCGACGGCAAGATTTACGGCGTCCGGATGATCGACGACCCGCAGTTCTTCTTCTACCGGCCGTCGATGTTCGAGAAGGCGAAGGTCGAGGTACCGACCACGCTGGAGGAGCTGATCGAAGCCGCCGACAAGCTCACCACCAGCAAGGTCAAGGGCGTCTACCTCGGCAACGAGATCACCCCGATCCAGCACAACCTGATCTGGTCGGCCGGCGCCGACACCCTCACCGCGGACAACAAGCCCGCCTTCAACACCGACGCCGTCGCCGACGGTCTCAAGCAGCTGCGTGGCCTTTTCACCAGCGGCAACATGCTGCTCGGCGCCCCCACCGACTGGTGGGACCCGTCGGCCTTCACCCAGGGCCTGACGGCGATGCAGTGGTGCGGCATGTGGGCCATGCCGGTCATGCAGAAGGCGCTCGGCGACGACATCGGCATCTTCCCCTTCCCGAAGGTCGGCTCCGCCGGCAAGGAGTCGGTCTACAACGGCGGCTGGTCGATGTTCGTCAACGCCAAGGGCAAGAACGTCGAGGCGGCCAAGGAGTACGTCAAGTGGCTGTGGATCGACCAGAAGGAGTATCAGGAGGACTTCGCCACCTCCTACGGCTTCCACATCCCGCCGCGCACCTCCCTGGCCCAGTCCGCGGACAAGCTGAAGTCCGGCCTGCCGGCCGAGGGCGTGAAGCTCTTCAACGAGTTCGGCCACTTCGACAACATCGGCTGGACGCAGGCCATGATCTCCGCGTTCTGGGACGTCATAGCGAACGCCGTCCGCAAGAACGGCGACCCGAAGGCCCAGCTCGACGCCTGTGAGAAGAAGGTCGACGCCGAGCTCAAGAAGCTCTTCGGTTAGATCACCGGACGGATCTCGACATGTCGACCACCACCTCACGCGGGGTCGCCCAGCCCGCCCCGGCCAAGGTCTCCAAGACCCGGCCGCGGCGGGGCCTGCGGGCGAGCAGCACCTTCAACTTCTGGCTGTTCACCGGGCCGTTCCTGCTCGGTCTGATCGTCTTCGTCTTCGTGCCCATCGGCTGGAGCGTGTGGCTCAGCTTCTTCGAGGCCCGCTTCACCGTCACGCCGAGCCAGTTCGTCGGCTTCGACAACTACAAGCAGGTCCTCACGGACGAGGACTTCCTGAACTCGCTGGTCACCTTCACCGTCTTCGCCGCGTTCATCGTGCCCGCCACCTGGGCGACGTCGCTGGGTCTGGCGCTGCTGGTGAACCGGCTGCGGTTCATGCGGGCGTTCTTCCGGTCGGTGTTCTTCCTGCCCACCGCGGTCAGCTATGTCGCCGCATCACTGATCTGGAAGATGTCCCTTTTCAACGGCGTCCGCTTCGGCCTCGCCAACACCGTCATCGGCTGGTTCGGCGTGGACAACATCGCCTGGCTGGCGAGCCCCGACCCGCCCTGGTACTGGCTGGTCATCGTGACCGTCCGCCTGTGGCTCCAGTCGGGCTTCTTCATGATCCTTTTCCTGGCGGCACTTCAGAACATTCCGCGCGAGCTGTACGAGGCCGCTTCCATCGACGGCGCCAAGCCGGGCTGGCAGACCTTCCGGCACATCACGCTGCCACAGCTGCGGGCCACCTCCACGGCGGTGATCCTGCTCCTGCTGATCGCGGCCTACCAGGCCTTCGACGAGTTCTTCAACCTGCTCACCAAGGCCACCTGGGGCCAGCCCCCGCTGGTCGAGCTCTACAAGATGGCCCTCGGCGAGAACCAGAACTACGGCGCGGGCAGCGCGGGCGCGGTCGTCCTGACCCTGCTCATCTGCATCGTGACTTTGCTCCAGGGCAAGATCATGGGCTTCGGAAGGGGTGAGGAGTCCAAGTGACCACCACAGCACCCGACGTCAGGAAGACCGCGAAGCCTGGCAAGGTCAAGCGCGGCGGCGTCATCGGAAACACCGGCCTGTACATCGCGACCGGGATCGCCGCCCTCCTTTTCCTGATCCCCTTCTACCTGATCGTCCGCAACGCGCTGATGACCGACCCGGAGATCACGGGTGAGGAGTGGAAGTGGTTCCCCACCTCCATCCAGTGGGGCAACATCACCGAACCTTTCAGCGACGTCACCGTCGACTTCGCCCGTTCCCTGTGGAACTCGGTCGTCGTCGCCGTCCTGCACACCGTCGGCATCCTGCTGATCTGCTCGCTCGCCGGGTACGGTCTCGCCCGGATCCCCTACAAGCACGCTAACAAGGTCTTCTACGCCGTCCTGGCCACCCTGATGGTTCCGACGGCGGTCACCTTCGTGCCGAGCTTCGTCCTGGTCTCGTCCCTCGGCTGGGTCGACAGCTACCGGGGTCTGATCATCCCGGGCCTCTTCAGTGGTTTCACGTGCTTCCTGTTCCGGCAGTACTTCCTGGGGTTCCCGAAGGAGCTCGAGGAGGCGGCGCGCGTGGACGGACTCGGCTACTGGGGCGCGTACTGGCGTGTCGTCGTGCCGAACTCGCTGAACTTCTTCGCGGCCATCGCCACGATCACCTTCATCAACGGCTGGAACTCCTTCCTCTGGCCCCTGGTCATCGGACAGGATCCGAGTGCCTGGACAGTCCAGGTGGCTTTGTCGTCCTATATGACCAACCAGACCGTCAACTACCACCTGATCTTCATGGCCACGGCCATTTCCATCCTGCCCCTGGTGTTCGTCTTCCTCTTCCTCCAGCGCTGGCTGGTGCAGGGGATCGCCCAGACCGGCATCAAGGGCTGAGCTAGGAGACCGATGTCTATCCGTACGACCCCATCCGTCGACTACGTCGAGGACGTCTCCCCGGGGAGCGGGGCCCTGCCGCCCCGTGCCTGGTACGCGTCCTCGGACGCGCGGTCCCTCTCGCTGAACGGCAGCTGGCGCTTCCGGCTCTCGGCCACCGCCGACGCCGAGGACGACTCGTTCGCCGAGGAGGGCTACGACGCCGGGAACTGGGCCGAGGTCACGGTCCCCGGGCACTGGGTCCTCCAGGGCGAGGGGGCGTTCGGCTCCCCGGTCTACACCAACCACCTCTACCCCTTCCCGGTGGACCCGCCGTACGTCCCGACGGAGAACCCGACCGGTGACCATCTGCGGGTCTTCGACCTGCCGTCCGACTGGCCGTCGGACGGCGGGGCGGTGCTGCGGTTCGACGGTGTCGAGTCCTGCGCCCGGGTGTGGCTGAACGGCACCGAGCTCGGCGAGTTCAAGGGCTCCCGGCTGCCGCACGAGTTCGCGGTCGGGCAGCTGCTGAAGCCGGGCCGCAACGTGCTCGCCGTGCGCGTGCACCAGTGGTCGGCCGGGTCGTACCTGGAGGACCAGGACCAGTGGTGGCTGCCCGGCATCTTCCGGGACGTCACCCTGCTGCACCGGCCGGCGGGCAGCGTGGGCGACTTCTTCGTGCACGCCTCCTACGACCACACCACCGGTGAGGGCACCCTGCGCGTCGACTGCGACGTCGACGGGCGGGTGAGCGTCCCGGCCCTGGACATCGATATCGCGACCGGTGAGTCGGTGACGGTGGCCGTCGAGCCGTGGACGGCCGAGACGCCGAAGCTCTACGGCGGTGTCCTGGCCACCGAGGGCGAGCGGGTGCCGCTGCGCATCGGTTTCCGTACGGTCGTCCTCGAGGACGGGCTGATCAAGGTCAACGGCAGGGCCGTCCTCTTCAAGGGCGTCAACCGCCACGAGTGGCACCACGAGAAGGGCCGCGCCCTCGACCTGGAGACCATGCGCGAGGACGTGCTGCTGATGAAGCGGCACAACCTCAACGCCGTGCGCACCTCGCACTACCCGCCGCACCCGGCCTTCCTGGACCTGTGCGACGAGTACGGCCTGTGGGTCATCGACGAGTGCGACCTGGAGACCCACGGCTTCGTCGAGCAGGACTGGCGGGACAACCCGGTCGACGACGACCGCTGGACCCCGGCCCTGCTGGACCGTGCCGCGCGCATGGTCGAGCGGGACAAGAACCACCCGTCGATCGTGTTCTGGTCGCTGGGCAACGAGGCCGGCACCGGGCGCGGGCTCACCGCCATGGCCGAGTGGATCCACGACCGCGACCCCGAGCGGCTGGTGCACTACGAGGGCGACTGGAACTGCCGCGACACCGACGTGTACTCGCGGATGTACGCCTTCCACGACGAGGTCGAGAAGATCGGGCAGCGGCTCGACGGTGGCACGCACAAGCGCCGTGACCTCCCCTTCATCCAGTGCGAGTACGGCCACGCGATGGGTAACGGCCCGGGCGGGCTCGCCGACTACCAGGAGCTGTTCGAGAAGTACGAGCGGCTCCAGGGCGGGTTCATCTGGGAGTGGATCGACCACGGCGTCAAGCACCCCGAGCTGGGCTACGCCTACGGCGGTGACTTCGGCGAGGAGCTGCACGACGGCAACTTCGTCTGCGACGGGCTGGTCTTCCCGGACCGGACGCCGTCGCCGGGCCTCGTCGAGTACAAGAAGGTGATCGAGCCGGTCCGCATCGAGGGCTGGGGGTCCCCCCTGCTCGAGCGAAGCCGAGAGCTTGGGGGAGGCGCGACCGGCATCGTGCGGATCACCAACAAGCAGGACTTCGCCGACCTGTCCGCGCTGGCCTTCGAGTGGTCGTGCCAGGTGGACGGCGAGACCGTCGAGTCGGGTGCGCTCGCGGTGCCGGCGCTCGCGCCGGGCGAGAGCGCCGAGGTGAAGCTGCCGGAGCCGCCCGCGGACGGCCGCGGCGGCGAGCGGCAGTGGACCGTGCGGGCCCTGCTCGCCGACGACGTGTCCTGGGCCGCGAAGGACCACGTCGTGGCCTGGGGTCAGTTCGCCGCGGGGGCACGGCCGCTGCCGTCCTTCCCGGCGAGCGACCGTCCCGTGCGTGAGGACGGCCGGATCACGCTCGGCCCGGCCGCGTTCGACGCCCGCACCGGTGAGCTGTTCTCGATCGGCGGGGTGGAGGTCGGCGCGGCGCCGCGGCTGGACGTGTGGCGGGCGACGACCGACAACGACGACGGCGCCGAGTGGCAGACCGACACCCGCTACGGCGTGCTGTGGCGCACGCTCGGCCTGCACCGCATGCGGCACCGCCTGGTCTCGGTCGAGGCGGGCGACGACGCGCTGACGGTGCGCACACGGGTGGCGCCCGCCGCCCGCGAGATCGGCCTGGGAACGGTGTACCGCTGGACGTCCGACGGCGAGCGGCTGCGGCTGACCGTGTCCGTGACGCCGGAGGGTGACTGGACGGTGCCGCTGCCCCGGCTCGGGGTGCGCTTCGGGCTGTCGGAGGCCGACTCCGTGGAGTGGTTCGGCGGCGGTCCCGGCGAGGCGTATCCGGACACCAGGGCGGCGTCCATGGTGGGCCGCTGGCAGTCGACGGTGGACGGGCTGCAGACGCCGTACCTCCGCCCGCAGGAGAACGGCGCCCGTGCCGACGTCCGCTGGGTGGAGCTCGGCGGTCTCAGGATCGAGGGCGACCCGGAGTTCTGGTTCACCGCGCGGCGCTGGACCACCGAGCGGCTGGACGCGGCGCGGCACCGCACCGACCTCACGCCCGGCGACACGGTGTGGGTCAACCTCGACCACGGGCAGCACGGCATCGGCTCGCAGTCGTGCGGACCGGGCCCGCTGCCGCAGTACTTCCTGAAGGCCGAGCCGGTGGAGTTCTCGTTCGTGTTCTCGACCACCAGGTAAGAACTCGATTAATCGATTGACCAATTGATCGACATTCCGACAGTGTCGGAATGTCATCCGCGGCCGGTCGGCCCTCCAGCCGACCGGCCGCAACTGTGTTCACCACAAAGGAAGTCGGTGGGTCAGTTGAGTGTCGCCATCGAGGTTCGCGGGCTCTCCCGGACCTTCCACACCACCGTCCGGCGCCCCGGGTTCGCGGGCGCCCTGCGGTCCCTGGTCAACCCGGAGCGGGTGGCCAAGCACGCCGTCACCGACATCAGCTTCGACGTCTCCCCGGGCGAACTCCTCGCCCTGCTCGGCCCGAACGGCGCCGGCAAGTCCACCACCATCAAGATGCTGACCGGCATCCTCACCCCCACGTCCGGCGAGGCCCGGGTCGCGGGCGTGGTGCCGTACCTGGAGCGCGAGCGCAACGCCCGTAACGTCGGCGCCGTGTTCGGGCAGCGCACGCAGCTGTGGTGGGACCTGCCGGTGCGCGAGTCGTTCGCGATCCTGCGGGACATCTACGAGGTGCCGAAGACCGAACACGCCGCCCGGCTCAAGGAGTTCGACGACATCCTGGACCTGTCGTCCTTCTGGGACACCCGGGTCCGCCATCTCTCCCTCGGCCAGCGGGTGCGCAGCGATCTGGCCGCCGCCCTGCTGCACGACCCGCCGGTGGTGTTCCTCGACGAGCCGACGATCGGCATGGACGTGGTGGTCAAGGAGCAGGTGCGGGAGTTCCTGCGCCACCAGGTCGAACAGCGCGGCCGTACGGTGCTGCTGACCACGCACGACATGACGGAGGTCGAGCGGCTCGCCGAGCGGGTGGTGCTGGTCAACCACGGCCGGCTGGTCCTGGACGGCACCCTCGGCGAGATCCGCCGGAAGTTCGGCTCGACCTGGCAGGTGCGGGCCACGCTCGCCGACCCGCACGCCGAGGTCGTACCGCCGCCCGGCACCGCGCTCCTGCGGCACACCGGCGCACAGGTCGTCTTCGGCCCCGACGGGGCGGACGCGCCCACCGTCCACCAGGCGCTGAAGGCCGTGATCGAGCGGTTCGAGGTGACGGACATCGCCCTGGACGAGGCGGACCTGGAAGACGTGATGCGGGCCGCGTACGTGCACGCCGGGGAGGTCTGACGTGGCCGTGCCGCACGCCTGGCGCGCCGCCCGCGTCACCCCGCTCGGCGAGTTGAACGCTCCGCCCCGCATGACCGCCGTCGCGCTCCGGCTGGCCGTGCAGGTGGTGCTGGTCTGGTCGCTGTGGCGGGGCCTGTACGCGCAGACCGGCACGACCGCCGGCCTGAGCCGCGACCAGGCGGTGACCTACGCCGTGCTGGCCGTACTGGCGTCCCGGCTGCGCGAGTTGGACCAGTACGCGGGCCGGGACACGGTCCTGCAGCACATGCACTTCGGCACCATCGTCTACTGGTACCTGCGTCCGCTGCCGCCGCAGCGCTACTACGCCCTGCGGGCCGCCGGCGAGCAACTGTACGGGCTCGCGTGGGCACTGACGGGGTACGTGATCTGCCTGGCAGCGGGGGTCGTCGAGCCGCCCGGTTCGGCCGCGGTGGCCGGGGTGTTCGTGCTCAGCATGCTGCTGGGCCAGTGGGTCCTCTACTACGTCATGCTCGTGCTCGACCAGTTGTGCTTCTGGACGATCCGCAACACCGCGGCGATGCTCATCCTGCTGTTCGCGCAGAACCTGCTGTCCGGGGTGTACGCGCCGCTGTGGTTCTTCCCGGACTGGTTCGTGACGATGAGCGCCTTCCTGCCGTTCCAGGCCACGCTGAGTGTGCCGCTGTCGCTGTACGTGGGGCGGATCCCCCTGTCCGACGCGGCCTTCCAGCTCACCGTCCAGGCCGCGTGGGTCGTGGTGCTGGCGTTGTTCACCCGGCTGCTGTGGCGGCGGGCCGCCCGGCGCGTGATCTCGCAGGGAGGCTGAGATGTCGGTGAAGGCACTGCGGATCATCTGGCGCGTCACGGCGCTCAACTTCCGCGCACAGATGGAGTACCGCACCGAGTTCCTGCTGATGATCGCGATCGGGGCGATCTGGCAGGTGTCGGTGATCGTGTTCGCCACGGTGTTGCTGTCCCGGTTCGCCGGGATGGGCGGCTGGGACAGCTCCGACGTGCTGCTGATCCCGGCGACGCGGATGCTGGCGCACGGTCTGTTCGTGCTGTTCCTGGGGCGGATGCACTGGGCCGGCCGGCAGATCCAGGAGGGCCGGGTCGACATCTATCTGATGCGCCCGATGCCGGTCCACCGGCAGATGCAGCTGGCGTTCTTCCCCACCAACGCCATCGGCGACCTCACGGTCGCGGCCGGCCTGATGGTGGGCGCGCTGTCCCGCAGCGACCTCGACTGGACGGCGGGCCGCGTCACCTATCTGATCGCGGCCGTGCTCGGCGGCATGCTCCTGGAGGCGGCCCTGTTCACGGTCGTGGCGAGCGCGTCCCTGCGCTTCCCGGCCTCCGACTCCTGGGGCCGCTGGCTGGAGGAACTCCTCGGCACGTTCGGCAGCTACCCGCTGAACGTCCTCCCCAAGGCGGTGGGCGGATTCCTGACCTACGGTCTCCCGCTCGCGTTCGTCGCCTACTTCCCGGCGGCGGTCCTGACCGGCCACGGTCACACCACCGGCGTGCCGTACTGGCTGGCGGCGGCCTCACCGCTGCTCGGGCTGCTGGCGTATCTGGGGGCGCGGCTGTTGTGGCGGTGGAGTCTGCGGCACTACAGCGGGGTCAACGGGTGACCGGCCGGACCCGCGGATCGGGGTGAACAGGGCGGCCACGGCGAGCAGGACACAGGTCGTCCCGGCGGCCAGGGCGACCGGTGTCGTGCCCTGTTCCTCCGCCGCCCAGGTGAGTACCGCCGCGCCGATCGGTGCCGCCGCGTACTGAAGCGTCCAGAAGGCGGAGGTGACACGGCCCAGGAGGTGCTCCGGGGTGACCTCCTGACGCAGCGACATCGAGCAGGTCCCCGCCATGCCGGCACAGGCGAGGAACGCGGCGCTCAGGGCCGCGACGACCGGCACGTCACGGGCCCATCCGAGACCCGCGAAGGCCAGCCCGCACACCGCGACCGAGCCGGTCCACGTCGTGCCGAAGCCGAGGCGGCGACGGAACCGGGCCACGAGCAGGGCACCGGTGATGGTGCCGAGCGCGCCGACCGCCATGACGGTGCCGACCGTGCCGTCGTCGTGTCCGAGATCGTGCTTGAGGTGGTAGATGACCAGGTCGTTCAGGCCGAGGGTGAGGAAGCTGAAGACGAACAGCAGGGCGGTGAGCGCGCGCAGCACGGGGTGGCCGTGGAGGAAGGCGACGCCGGTGCGCAGGTCCTGCCACAGGCCCGCGCGCCGGTCGGTGTGCTCGTCCGGGGTGCGCTTGCGGAACCGTACGAAGAACAGGAACGTGGCCGACACCCCGAAGCTGACCGCGTCGACGCCCACCGCGGCGGCCGGGCCGGACCAGGCGGCGACCAGACCGGCGCACAGCGGCCCGAGGACGCCCGCGGCGGCGGCCGTCGCGTTCAACCGGCCGTTGGCCTCCGTGAGTTGCCCGGTGCCGACCAGGCCCCGCACGACCGTGACGTAGCCGACCGCGAACAGCATGCCCACGGCCTCGCACAGCGGCAGCACCACGTACAGCAGCCAGATCTGCGGGCCGAACAGCCACACCAGCGGGATCACTCCGTACAGCACCATGCGCACGAGGTCGCAGGCGATGAGCAGCCGGCGCCGGTCCACCCGGTCCACCACGGCCCCGGCGAACACCGCCGCGACGACCGCCGCCGCCCCGCCCACCGCCGTCAGCAGACCCATCCGCGCGATCGAGCCCGTGGCCTCCAGCACGAGCAGGGGCAGGGCGATCAGCGCGAAGGAGTCGCCGAGCACGGAGAGGGTCTGCGCGACCCAGAAGATGCCGAAGTCGCGTTGCCGCCACAGGGGACGGGTGCCGGGTAAGCCCTCGTCGGCGACGTCCTCGCGCCGCGCCGCTCCGTGCGTCATGCCGCCGTCTCCCCCGTGTCCCCGCTCACTGGTCCCGGCAACCTTACGGCTCCCCGCGGCGACCGAGGAATGCCACCCGCCCGCATTGCGATGCCCGCGAAAACCGGTACCGGTGGGCGGTGCGGACGGAGTAGCGTCCGCGCCGTGAGGTGACCTCTCGCGCGGTGTCCCGCACACCGCAGACGCGAACCCGACCCGTACCCCTGACTGACGTTCCGCAGGGAGAGATCACCATGCACATCACCTTGGGCGACACTCCTGACGACACCCTGGCCGCCTTCACCGCACGGGCGGCCGCCGATCCCGGCGTCGCCGGGCTGGTGCTCAGCGGCTCCCGGGTCCACGAGGGCATGCCGACGGTCCACTCGGACTACGACCTGCACGTGATCCTCATGGACCGACAGGCGTCACCCCTCGCCGAGTTGGACTGGTTCCGCTCCGCCCACCTGGACCTCGTGGTCATCCCGCTGGCGGAGTTCCGCACGCGCGGCATGCCCGGCCGCCCGGACAGCTTCGCGCGCTACTCCTACGTCCACGCCGAGGTGCTGCTCGACCGGCTCGACGGGACCATCGCCCGGATCCTCGACGAGAAACGGACGCTGGGCGCCACCGAGGCCCGGGCCGCCGTCGACGGCTGGCTCGACGCGTACGTCAACCAGACCTACCGCTCCCTGAAGAGCTACCGCGACGGCCGCCCCGCCATGGGTCACCTGGACGCCGCCGAGTCCGTCCCCCACGCCCTGGAGGTGCTCTTCGCCCTGCACCGCCGCGTCCGGCCCTACAACAAGTACCTCCAGTGGGAGCTGGAGCGGAGCCCGCTGGGCGACCGGCGGTGGGACGCGGACCGGCTCCTGCCCGTGCTGCACCGCCTGCTCGCCGACGGCGACCCGCACGCGCAGCGCACGCTCTTCAGCGACATCGAGCAGCAGGCGCGGCGAGCCGGCCACGACCGGGTCCTCGACTCCTGGGGGACGGTTCTGGAGTTGCTGCGTCACACATGAGTCACTCGGAGCTCAGCGCCGGGCCAGTGCCAGCACGCTCAGACCGAACATCAGGACACCCAGGGGGAAATGGACCGATGGCACGTGCGCGATGCCGAGTACGACCTGGACCGAGGCGAGCACGAGGAAACCCGACGCGTGCCGGACAGGCCGGGGCGGGCCGCCGCCCGGCTTCCACGCCAGTACCGCCGCGAGCACGTACAGCATCGTCGCCCCGTACATCACACGGGCTCCGACATCGTGCAGCACCTCTCCGTCGTAGGACGAGGTCACCAGCAGTCCGGGGAGAAGCTACGGCCGTGGGCGTGGTCGTAGCCCCGGTCTGCCGATTCATCTCCCACTGTTCCCCCCGTGTCCCTTGCGCATCACCCGAGTTGGCGTCGAACCTGAGCATCGTTCATGTCCTGCTCCGCCTCCCCGACCGGAGACACCCCCACCATGAGACGACTCCTCGGCGCCCTCACCGCTGCCGCCCTGACCCTCACCGGACTGACCGTGACGGCGGCGACGCCCGCCGCCGCCGCGGACTCCGGCTCCTTCAACGTGCTGACGTACAACATCGCGGGCCTCCCCCTGGGTCTCGGCGACAGCGACCCCGAGACCAACACCCCGCTGATCGGGCAGCGGCTCGGGCCGTACGACATCGTGAACGTGCAGGAGGACTTCAACTACCACGCCTCGCTGTACGCCAACGACAAGCACCCGTACCGCACGGCGACCAGCGGTGGCGCGGCCTTCGGCGACGGGCTCAACACCCTCTCGGACCACCCCTTCGAGGACTTCCAGCGGGTGAAGTGGAACGACTGCACCGGCACCAACTGCCTGACCCCCAAGGGCTTTTCGCTGGCACGGGTGAGGCTCGCGGAGGGCGTCTTCGTCGACCTCTACAACGTCCACACCAACGCGGACGCGACCGACGACGCGCTGGCCGCCCGCCGGGCCAACGTCGAGCAGCTCTCGGACTTCATCCAGACGCACTCGGCGGGCAACGCGGTGATCGTCATGGGGGACACGAACACGCGGTACACCCGCACCGGCGACAACATCCGCACCCTGCTGTCCGAGAACGGCCTGACGGACGCGTGGGTGAAGCTGGTGAGGGGCGGCACGCCCCCGGCCCAGGGCAGCGACGCACTGGTCTGCGACGCGGCGGCGCCGGCGGACGACTGCGAGGTCGTGGACAAGGTCCTCTACCGGGGCAGCAAGCTGCTGACCCTCACCGCGACCCGCTACGCCAACGACTGGAAATCCTTCCTCCGCTCCGACGGCAAGCACCTCTCCGACCACTTCCCGCACACGGTCGACTTCTCCTACACGCTCAACCCGTCCCTGCGGGCGAGCGACTTCTTCGGCGGCCCGCACGGCGCGGCCTTCAACGACGCGGACGACCTGCCGGCGAACCCCGCTCCCCGCACCCTCACCCTGCGCGGCGGCACCCGCCTGGACGCGGTGTCCCTGACCCACGACGGCGGTACGGCCCTGACCCACGGCGGCACGGGCGGCACGGCGACCTCTCTGACGCTGGCCCCGGGTGAGCACCTGACCTCGGTGAAGCTGACGCAGGGCCAGAAGGACGGCCGTACCCGGATCTTCTCGGCGTCCTTCACGACGGACAAGAACCGCACCCTGTCCGCCGGCACGGCCACGTCCGACGCGAAGACCTTCGCGGCCCCCTCCGGCTGGCAGATCGTGGGCTTCACGGGCCGCGCGGGCGGTGAGATCGACAAGCTGGGGGTGGTGTACGCGCCGATCCGCTGAGCCCGTACTACGCTCTTCCCTCATGCCCAGAGCCGGCCTCACCCCCGACCGCCTCGTCGCCGCCGCGGCCGACCTCGCCGACGAGGCCGGCCTGGACCACGTCACCCTCTCCGCCCTGGCCCGCCGCTTCGGGGTGAAGGACGCGAGCCTGTACACCCACGTCCGGAACCTGAAGGACCTGCGCACCCGCATGGCCCTCCTCGCGGGCGGCGAGATGATCGACCAGATCGCGGCGGCGGTCGAGGGGCGGGAGGCCGGCCGGGACACGCTCGGTGCCTTCGCCGGCGCCTACCGGGCCTACGCCCTGGAACACCCCGGCCGGTACGCGGCGACACAGATCCCGATGGACCCGGACCTCTTCACGGACTCCCCCGCGATGCGCCGCACGGCCGAGGTCACCTACGGCATGCTCCGCGCCTACGGCCTGGAGGAACCCGACCTCACCGACGCCGTACGCCTGCTGCGCAGCGCCTTCCACGGCTACTGCGCCCTGGAGTCCACCGGCGCCTTCGGCGCGCCCCGGGACGTACAGGCGTCCTGGGACAGGGCGATCGACGCCCTGCACGTACTGCTGCAGAACTGGCCCCGCGAGCAGAGGACGACCGATGCGTGACACAGCCGACTCCATAGCGCGGAGCTACGCCCTCGGCGCCGGGCCCTGGACCATGACCCCGGTCACCCGGGGCGCACTGGGCCAGATCTGGAAGCTCACCGGAAACGGGCCCTCGTGGGCCGTGAAGGAGCTTCTCTTCGGCTGCGACGAAGCGCAGGTCCGCCGCGAGGCCGCGCTCCGGGACTCCGCGGCCGACCTGGGCATCGCCTCGCCCCGTCTCCACCCCGACCGCCAGGGCGCGCACGTCTCCCGCCTCGGCTCCTCGAGCGGGTCCTGGGTGAAGCTGTACGACTGGGTCGACGGCACCCGGGCCGACGCGTCCGACCCGGACGTTTTGGACTGGTTCGGCCGGACCACGGCGCTGCTGCACCAGGCCGGTGAGGGCGCCGCCGAGACGCCGGGCGACTGGTACGAGCGGTGCCCTGGTGAGGCCGACTGGGAGGACGTCCTCAAGAAGGTGCGGGACGCCGGTCTGCCGTGGGCGGACGAACTGCGCCGGTTCATCGCCACGTCCGCGCCCCGGCTGGCGCACTGGGTGACTCCGTCGGCCCCCGGCGGCCTGGTGACCTCGCACCTCGACCTCCAGCCCCAGAACGTGCTGGTGGGCCCGGACGGACCGGTCCTCCTCGACTGGGACAACGCCGGGCCGATCTCGGCGGAACGGGAGTTCGCGCGGGCCGTGTACGTGTGGTCGGGCCGCAACGAGGTGGACATCGCGTCCGCCCGGCGTCTGGCGCGGGCGTACCGCGGTGCCGGGGGCCGGGCCGTGGTCACGGGCCCGGAGTCGTTCTCGATGCTCTTCGCCACGGACCTGAACTACATCCGTGTGCAGGCGGAGACGGCCGTCGATCCCGCCGTGACCGCCGCGCAGCGCGAGTTCGCGGGCGACCAGGTCGTCGCCTGCCTGCGGAGCCTGCCGGACCTCGCCGCCGTGTCGCTGCTGGTCGCCGCGCTCGGCATCTGACCTACGGGGTGCCCTGGCGGGCCACTTCCCCGTACGACGGTGTCAGCCCTACCGGCGTCCGGCCGGCCCGGATCTCCGCCACCGCCTCCAGCGCCGCGCCCAGCGCCCGCCGGTACAGCAGCGACCCGAGGCTGATCCGGCGTACGCCGACGTCCGCGAGGTGGGGGACGGAGGGGCCGTCCGGCGAGTAGAGGACGTTGAGGGGCGCGTGCACGTGGCGCACCAGGGCGGTGATCTGCCGCAGGTCGGTGAGACCGGGGACGAACACGCCGTCCGCGCCCGCCTGTTGGTAGGCGTCGAGCCGCGCGAAGGTGTCCCCGGAGTCGCCGTCGCCGAGCCAGTGGGTGTCGGTGCGGGCGTTGACGAAGAGGCCGGGGACAGTCTCCTTGACGGCGGCGATCTTCGCCGCGTGCCGGTCGGCGGGCCCGAGGGTGTCCTCCAGGTTGATGCCGACGACCCCGACGGCGTACAGCTCGCGCGCGAACTCCGCCACCTCGTCCGGGTCCTCGCTGAATCCGGCCTCGGCGTCGACGGACACCAGGAACGGCTCCGAGCCGAGGGCGGAGGCCAGCCGCAGCGTCTCCGCACGGCTCGCCGCCGCGCCGTCAGGCAGTCCCGCCGCCGCGGCGACGCCCAGGCTCGTCGTCCCGATCGCCCGGAACCCCTGCCCGGCCAGCGCCCGCGCGGACGCGCAGTCCCAGGCGTTGGGCAGCAGGAGCGGCTCCTCGGCGTGGTGGAGGTCCGCGAAGGCGGCGACGGCCCCGGCGGGAGGTGTCTGCTTCGGGTGAGCGGTCATGGGGCCACGCTAGGCGCGGATCGCTTCGGCACGGACCGAAGCGTCAGGCCGTGAGAGGCGCTACGTCCACTCCCGAGTCGTCCAGCCGGACCCGCACCGCGCCCCCGTCGCTCCAGTGGACCTCGATCACCCCGTCGGCGTCCGTCCGCACGGACACCAGCTCCGCCAGCGGAACCGGATCCGGCTCCCCCGTCAGCCGGGCCAGGGCGACGAAGAGCGTGGCGCCCTCGCCGGTGACGCCGGTGAGGGCGTCGTCGAGTCCGGCCGCGGGCAGGAGTTCGGCCCGCAGGCCCTCCCCCTCCGGCCAGCCGGTCACCCGCACCGGCGTTCCCGGTTCCGCCCCGGACACCAGATGCGCCCGCACCTCCGCCGCCCCGTGCGCCAGGACCACGCTCGTCACCCGGGCTCCCCCGCCCGCCGTGTGCCGCGAGGCCACCCAGTCCTCGCCGAAGCCCAGCGGTTCGATGCCGGTCCGGGTCGGGTCGTCGGCGACGAGCACGCTGTTGTCACAGGACGAGGAGGACAACGGCGTCGGGGCCGTCACGGTCGAGTAGGCCAGGCGCGTGTAGTACGGGTCGTAGCGGACGTCCTCGCTGCCGTGGTTGTGGAGGCGGACCACACCGTCGGAACGGGTGGACTGGAGCAGCCAGTTGGGAGGGCCGAGGGGGGTGACGGAGTCCGCGCGCTCGGCCGGGGCCAGTTCCTCCGGCGCCGTCCACACCTCGTGGCCGGGCGGCAGGAGCAGGCCGAGGAAGCCCTTGCTCGCCCAGTACGGGGAGGCCGGGCCCGAGTAGCCCTGGAGGACGGACTCGTCGGGGCCGTGCCAGCCCAGGGACAGCAGGCCCCGGTCGTCGACCGCGCCCCGGTCGAGGAAGTAGCGCAGGGCACCGGAAGCCAGGCGCCGGGTCTCGCCCGGGGAGAGCGGCGTACGGCCGGTCAGGGCGCCCAGCCACAGCGGTGCCGTCGTCGCGAAGCGGTAGGTGAGGGAGCGGCCCTGGTGCATGGGTGCGCCGTCGCCGCCGAACAGGCGGGCGTAATCGGAGAGATGGCGTTCGAGGCGCGCTCCGTACAGGTCGAGCAGGCGCTCGTCCCGCTCCAGCCAGGCGTGCAGCACCGGGTAGAGGTGCATGGCCCAGCCGTTGTAGTAGTCGAACTTGCGGCCGTCGCCGTCGGTGTACCAGCCGTCGCCCACGTACCACTGCTCGATGCGCTCCAGACCGCGGTCGATCGCCGCGCGGGACGCGTCCGGCTCGTGGCCGATCTCGGCCAGGAAGCCGCCCACCGTGACCGGGAAGAGCTCCCAGTTGCAGGGCCAGGCCTCGGCGGTGAGCGCGTCGCCGAGCCAGGCCGCCGCCCGCTGGCGTACTCCGTCGTCCAGCCGGTCCCACAGCAGCTCCCGCGTCAGCCGCAGGGCGAGTGCGATCGACGCCGCCTCCACCAGGGGCTGGCTGCGGTCCTCGATGCGGGGCCAGACTCCCGAGACGCCGGCGGCCAGCCCGTCGGCGTAGCGCTCCAGGGCCTTCTCGTCGCGGCGGAAGGCGGCCAGCAGCAGCGTGCGAGCGTAGCCCTCCAGGCCGTCCGAGAGGCGGCCCGACCAGCTGGTCCGGTCACCGGGCAGGTGATACAGCGCGCGGTCCTCGGTCGCGTAGGGCTCGACGGCGGAGAGCAGGGCGTCGGCCGCCGCCTCCCAGTGAGCGCGGGTGTAGCCGGTGTACGCGGAGGTCGTGCGGTCGGCGGGCGGCAGCTGCATCGCGTCTCTTTCGTGCTGGGACAGGTCGGAAACGGTTGGACCTGGAGCGCCCCGGTTCCGGTCGGGGCGCCCCAGGGGTTCATCCCACCCGCACCTTGCCCTTCGGCACCAGATGCTGGGTGACGAGTTCGTCGCGAACCAGGCCCGCGTAGGCCGTGGCACCGCGCACGGAGGTGTGCGTGTTGTCCCGCGCCTCGTTGTAGAGGTACAGGGACTTGGAGGCCTCCACACCCAGCGACTCGACGAGTGCCTTCGTCTTCGCCGTGAGGTCGATCAGCGGGACGTCCCGCGCGGCCGCGACGGAGCGCGTGACCGCCGGGTGGTCGACGCCCAGGCCGTTGACCAGGAGCGCGGTTCCGTTGTTCAGCGTGCCGTCGGCGCTGAACCAGCGTCGCACGATGGGAGTGACAAGGACCGGCTGTCCGCCCCGCTCCCGGACTCCCGCCACCAGGGTCTCCAGGTTGGCCCGGTAGGTGGCCTCGTCCGTGGTCTTGTCGTTGTGGGCGAGCTGGACGAGGACCAGGTCGCCGCGGCGGATCAGGGGCCGTACGGTGGCCCACAACCGCGGGTTCCCGAGAAACGTGACCGTACTCTCGCCGGAATCGGCGTAGTTGGCGACGGACAGGCCCTTGCCGAGGTACTGGGGCAACTGCTGGCCCCAGCCGGAGTACGGGTCGCCGGGCTGGTCGCAGACGGTGGAGTCGCCGACCAGGAAAATCTGCCGGGTGTGCCGGGCCGGGGTGACCTTGATGCCGGCCAGGGCGGGGGCGGAGCCACCGATCCGCAGGTCGAGGCCGGGGGTTCCGTCGGGGCCGGTGGGCTCGCCCTCGGGGGTGCGGACGTTCACGGTGAAGCTGCGGGTGACGCGCTCGCCCGCCGGTGCGGCCGTCTCCGGCAGCAGCGACCGGCGGGTCTCGCCGCTGATGCTCGTGGCGGACGCGGTCTTCCCGCCGAGCACGACCCGCACGTCGTACGTGCCGGGCGGGACGTCGAAGTGGCAGGCGTCGGCGGTGCACTGCCCGAGGCCCGGCCTGCCGCCCTCCCCCACGCTCGAACCGCCTCGCGCGGGGGGACCCCCATCGCCCGCGTGGGCGGGTACGGCGGACAGGGCGGTGCTCAGCGTCACAGCGGCCAGCAGGGCGATGTTGAAACGTCTCACTCGCAACTCCTCCGTCACGGCGACAGGGCCAGGCGGCTGAACGTATCGCCTCCGGCAAGCGCTTTCTAGACCTGAGCGCGATTTCACGAAGATGCTGCCACCAGACGCGCGAAAGCCCTTTCACGAAATCGATTCAGCTGTCACTCTCGCTCACACCCCACCCCCCACCAGCACCTCCCGGAGGAGGCACCCCCATGTCCGGATCCGCAAAGAGACCGGTCGGCCGCCGCGCCCTCGTCCTCGGCGCCGGATACGTGCCGGCGAGCGGCCAGGGCAAGGTCGCCGGCGTCGGGATATCCGGCCGGAACACGGCGTACCCGTACACGGTCGGGCTGGCCGACGCGGCGGCGCAGTACTGGGCTTCGGCGCGTTCCTCGGACGGCTACTTCTCCGTCCCGGGTGTGTTGCCGGGCACGTACACGCTGACCGTCCTCAAGGGCGAACTGGCGGTGTACACCACCTCGGTGAGCGTGTCGGCGGGCGGCACGACCACCCTGAACACCATCGCGATCCCGTCCTCCAACGACCCGTCGAACGCGAGCGCGATCTGACGGATCGGCGACCGGAACGGCACGCCGGGCGGGTTCAAGAACGCGGACCTGATGACGTACGCGCATCCGTCCGACGTCCGGGCGGCGTCCTGGACCGGCAACGTGGTGATCGGCGACAACGAGACGGCGTCCTTCCCCTGCTACCTCTGGAAGGACGTCAACAGCGGTCTGCTCGTGTACTTCAGGCTCACCGCCGCCCAGGCCGCCGCGGCGCGCACCCTGCGCATCGGGGTGACGACGGCGTACGCCAACGGCCGCCCGCAGGTGACGGTCAACGACGCCTGGACGTCCGCCGTCCCCTCCCCGCCCACCCAGCCGAACACCCGGTCGCTGACCAACGGTTCGTACCGCGGCAACAACCACACGTTCACGTACAGCGTCCCGGCGTCCGCCTGGAGGACGGACCCGAGTCAGTACAACGTGCTCAGGATCGACGTGGTGAGCGGGTCGGGGGCGACCGGCTTCCTCAGCGCGGGGACGGCGATCGACGCGATCGACCTGCTGGCCTAGGACAGGCCCCAGGGTCTGCCGACGTCGTCATGTCCCGCGCGTCCACTGCTGGTTGGTGCCTCCGTTGCACGTGTACGTGATGAGCGCGGCGCCGTTGGCGGTGGACCCGCCGTTCACGTCCAGGCACTCGCCGCTCGCGCGCGACTTGACGTTCACGTACGAGCCGGTGGTGGTCAGCGACCACTGCTGGCTCGTCGCGGAGGCGTTGCAGTTCTCCTGCGTGACCGTGCTCGCGTTCTCCCGCACGCACAGGGAGCTGTTCCTCACCATCAGCTGGTAGTAACCGCTCCCGAGGGACTTGAACCAGTACTTCTGGTTGGTGCCGCCGTTGCAGTCGTACTGCTTGAGCTGGGCTCCCGCCCACAGCGACTGGCTGGTCACGTCCGCGCACTTGGACGAGTGGCGGGCGATGAGGGTGTTGTACGTGGCGCCCGTGCCGGAGACGGTCCCGGCGGCCGTGTCGATGGTGACCTCCGGCGACCAGGACATGGACATCGTGGTCGAGTTGGAGAAGGTCAGCGGCAGCCACACGTACCGCGAGTCGTTGACGGTCCCGCCGAAGGAGTTGCCCCAGCGGTCGCCCATGTAGAGGTACGAGGTGCCCGAACTGCCCTGTACCGGAAGGACGTAGGCGGTCTGCGAGCCGAACGTCGTCGAGTCGCCGATGTTCTTCATGGCCGACCAGGGGCCGGCGATGCTGGTGGCCGTGGCGTACTGCTGCTGGTTGGGGTTCCAGCCCGTGGCGCCCGAGGTCAGCATGAAGTACACGCCGTTCCGCTTGAACAGCGCTGGGGCCTCGCGGTGGCCGCCCGGCCAGGGGTTGGCGACCAGGCTCGCGATGCCGGTGTAGTCGGCGGTGAGGCGGTAGATCTGGAGGTCGTAGTTCTCGCGGGCGGCGGAGATCATGTACCCGGCGCCGTCGGTGTCGGTGAAGACCGTGATGTCGCGGGACATGTGCTGGCCGAGGGGACGGAAGCTGCCCTTCCAGGTGTAGTCGCCGTCCACGGTGTCGGAGACGGCGACGGCCGCGCGGGCCTCGCTGTAGTCGGTGCCGTTCTCCTTGTGCATCCACATCACGAACTTGCCGGTGGAGGCGTTGTACATGACCTTCGGCCGCTCGATGTTGGCGGTCGCCAGCTCCGGGTCGCTGGCCTCGGTCAGGACGTGGTTGCGGAACTCCCAGTTCTTCAGGTCGGTCGAGCGGTAGGCGTCGACGTACCGGAAGGTGTTGTCGGCGTTGCGGTGCTCGCCGAACCAGTAGTAGTACGAGCCGACCTTGATGACCCCGCCGCCGTGCGCGTGGACGGGGTTGCCCGAGGTGTCGGTGAACTGGGTGCCGTTGGTGAGGGTCTGGGGCGCGGCCTGGGCGGGGCCGGCGGTGGCGAGGGCGCCGGCCAGCGCCAGGCACAGGGCGAGGAGGACCGCGTACGCGCGTCTCATCTCAGTCACCCGCCTTCACGGTGTCCGCGACCGGGATGCCGAAGTCCGGGGTGCCGTCCGGCTTCCAGCCGAGCTTCTGGATGCGGGTGTGGCGGTTGGGGTCGTTCAGCGGGTCGCCGTTGATCTCCTTGTACTGGCGGGCGTGGTAGACGAGGACGTCGGTGCGGCCGTCCTCGGCGACGGTGAAGCAGTTGTGGCCGGGGCCGTACTGCTTGGTCGTGTCGTTGCTGGTGAAGACCGGCGTCGGCGACTTGGTCCAGCTCATGGGGTCCAGGAGGTGGCTGTCGGCGTCCGCGGTCAGCAGGCCCATGCAGTAGTTGAAGTCGGTGGCGCTGGCCGAGTACGTCATGAAGAGGCGGCCGTTGCGCTTGATGACGTACGGGCCCTCGTTGACCTTGAAGCCGATGCGCTCCCAGTCGTACTCGGGGGTGGAGAGCCGCACCTGCGGGCCCTTCAGGGTCCAGGGGTTCGCCATCTCGGACAGGAAGATGCCGGTGTTGTTGTCCATTCCGGGCTCGTGCTGCGCCCAGGCGAGGTAGCGCTTGCCGCGGTGGGTGAAGGTCGTGGCGTCCAGGGAGAACGTCTCCCAGGCCGTCTTCACCTGGCCCTTCTCCACCCAGGTGCCCTTGAACGGGTTGGGATGGGCGTTCTCCAGCACCCATATGCGGATCGCCCACACGTCCTCCGCGGGCGCCGCGGCGAAGTAGATGTACCACTTGCCGCCGATGCGGTGCAGTTCCGGCGCCCAGATGTGCGCGCCCATGTCGCCCGTGGGGTGGGCGCGCCAGATCACGGACTCGTCCGCCGTGCCCAGGCCGTTCAGGGTCCGGGAGCGGCGCAGGATGATGCGGTCGTACTCGGGGGCGGTGGCGGTGAAGTAGTAGAAGCCGTCCTTGTGCCGGTTGATGTGCGGGTCGGCCCGGTTGCGGACGAGCGGGTTCACGAAGGGGGCCGGCTTCGGGGGCCCGGCGGGGGTGGCGGCCTGGGCCACACCCGGGACGGCGGGGACGGCGGCCAGGGCACCGGCGGCTGCGGCGCCCTTCAACAGCAGCCTGCGGCTGGGGGGTTCGGGCAGAGCGTGGTCGCGGTCGCGGCTCATGCGGTGGGGCCTGCCTCTCACTGGGGGACACACGGCGTTGTCTGATGCGTCGTCTGACATTTCGAACACCATCTGTCATTACGAACGCCGAAAAGGTAAGGGTGTGCCACGTGGAGGTCAACGGGTCTGACGGGACGAAGAGAGCGGCCGGGTCGTCAAGGCCGCCGAAACCCGAAGCTCCCGCCCGGCAACCTTTCCCGCCCCGGCGGCCACTGGTGAGTCGGAAGCACGCATTCTCCTGAACCACGTAAGGACTCATCCGTGGCATCCCATTCCCGCCGCCGTCCCCTCCGCAAGCGGCGCACGGCCCTCGTCTGCGCCGTCGCCGTTACAGCGGTGGGAGTTCTGCTGTCCCTGGTGATGGCACTCCGCCCCGACGGCGAGTCGAACGCCGTGCGAGCCGCTGCCGAGCCGGCCGTCGGCAGCCAGTCGAGTGCCCCGGCCACGGCACCGGAACAGAAGTCCAAGCCCAAGCCCAAGCCGAAACCGAAGCCGAAGCCGAAGCCGAAGCCGTCCAAGGCATCCCCGACACCGACCGCGACCACCCCGTCGGCGCGGCGGCCCTCGCCCACCAGCGCCCCGCCGTCCTCACCACGGCCGGCGTCCGGCACGGCACCGCTGGCGGGGCGCATCCAGCCCCAGGTCGCCTACAAGGGAGTCGCCACCCACTACGACGCCGCCGACGGCGACGGGGCCTGCCTGTACGGCCCGAGCCCCGACCTCATGGTCGCGGCGATGAACCACACCGACTACGAGACGTCCAAGGCGTGCGGCGCGCACATCCTCGTCCGGGCGGCGAACGGCGCCTCCGTCACGGTCCGGATCACCAACGAATGCCCGCTGCCCTGCGCCCCCGGCCAACTCGACCTCAGCAAAGAGGCCTTCGCCAAGCTCGCCGGCCTCTCCGCCGGCCGGATCCCGATCACCTGGAGCCTGCTGAGCCCCAGCACGTCCGACACCGTCTCGATCCGCTACAAGACCGGCTCCAGCCGCCACTGGTGCGGCATCCAGGCACTCGGCCACCGCAACCCGCTGGCCCGGCTGGAGGTCAGGAGCGGCAGCGGATGGACCCGGCTGACCCGGACCGAGTACAACTACTTCCTCTCCCCCGACGGCACGGGCTGCGGCGGCCCCCTCAGGCTCACCGACATCTACGGCGAACAACTCACCGTCGACGGGCTCACGGTCCGCCCGGACGCCGTACAGCCGACGCGTGTGCAGTTCGCCCGGCACTGAGCGGCCGAACGGAAACCGCCGACTTTCTGTTATCGGCCGCCTGCCGCCCGCGTCTCCCCTCCCGTGCGCAGTCTCACCCACACCACAGCAGCGGCCGCCGGTGTCCTCGCGGCGGTCGCGTCCCTGCTCGTCGCTCCCCCGGCGGTGGCCGCCGGCCCGCGGGACGTCACCGCCGACGTGCTGGCCGACCGGGACGTGACGCTCACCGGCGACACGGTCGTCAGCGTGCCGCCCGGGACGACGACGTACGACGGCGTGTTCCGCGGCGAGGGCACGCTCACGGTGCGCGGCAGCGGGACCCTGGTTCTCACCGAGGACAGCGACTTCACGCTCCCGGAGTCCCGGCGGCGGCAGCGGGTGCGGACGCTGGGCGGGAACCATCCGTACGTCACCGTCACCGACCCCGACCCGCCGGCCGTCACGGTGGAGCGCGGCGCGACGCTCCAGTACGGCAACGGCGGTACGACGGGGCTGATCGGCCGCTTCCCGTACAACACCCCGGCGTTCCGCCTCAACCAGGACAACATCCGGGTCGACGGCACCCTGCGGCTGTCGCTGAGGAGCGCGTACAACCTGGGCACCATCAGCGGCTCCGGGCTGATCACCCAGCCGAGGTTCCTGTGGGGCACCTGGGACCTGTCGGGCACGCACCCCTTCTCCGGGGCGATCGACAACGGCACGCAGCTGAACGCCGGCCGTTCGGAGTACGCGACCTCGCTGCCGAACGTCCGCAAGGTCCTCAACCAGGGCACCTGGACCGTCGACACGCCCCTGGGCCGGACCGTCACGATGGGCATGGACTTCTACCAGCGCGAGTACGGCAGCGACATCAACGTCCAGTCGCGGCCCGGCGGCAAGGTGATCCTGACCGGCCGGTACAGCTGGTCGGACCGGGGCGGCGACAGCGACCCGTCGCTCAGTGACCCGGCCCTCAACTGGACGCCGGCGCGCAAGAACGTCAACAAGCGCGGCACCAACATCAAGGGCGCGAACGTCCAGTGGGGCGACGGCACCACGAACAGGATCTTCATGCCGGGCACGGCCGAGACGGTCTACATCAACCTCCTGGCCGCCCGCTCCCGTTCCCGCCTCACCTTCGACTACGACGGCCCGGTGACGCTCGGCGCTCCCATCGGCGGCGGCAGATTCCACGACACCCTCTCGGCCCCCGGCGCCGGCGACATCGTCATCGCCGGCACTCCCGGCAACGACGTGACCTTCGCGGCGGTCCAGTACTACGACGGCTCGACGACGGTGGAGAAGGGGGCGGTGCTGCGCCTGGGCAGCGGGAAGCGCGGCGCAGACGGCGGGCTGTACACGGCCGGCGCCCGCTACAGGGTCGTCAACGACGGCTCACTCGTCCTGCGCAACACGAACCGGCCCCTCACCCTGTCCCGCATCGGCGGCAGCGGCTCGCTCACCCAGTCGGGAGCCGCCACGACGACGCTGACGGGGCCCGCCGTCACGTACACCGGGACGACCACCGTCTCCAGGGGCACACTGGCCCTGCGGAAAGGCGCCACGCTCACTCGCAGCAGGGCGATACGGCTCACGGCGGCCGGGGCGCGACTGGACGCCGGCCCCGCGGGTCTGCGCGTCGCGACCACACTCACCGGCAAGGGCACGGTCGCGGGAGCGGTGACGAACGAAGGTGCCGTGACGACCGGCCTCACCGTGAACGGTGCCTACACGCAGACCTCGAAGGGCACCCTGGTCCTGCGCGGCGAGCCGCTGAAGGTGACGGGGACGGTACGGCTGGCCGGCGACCTCGACGTCTCGTCCACCGGAGACCGGGGCCGGTCCGCTCGTGAGATCACCGTCCTCGACCACAAGGGCGACGGCAGGATCTCGGGAACCTTCAGGGGGCTGAGTCAGGGCGCCCGCCTGAAGCTCGGCGACATCACCTACCGCATCGACTACCGGGCGGGAGACGGGAACGACGTCGTCCTGACCGCGGCAACCACCCCGAGTCCCTCCCCGACCGCGCCCGAGGCGTCCGCGTCCGGCGCCGTGGCACCCCGGAGCGCCGGCACGTCGCAGGACGTCGGCTTCGGCTGGTGGCCGTACGCACTCGGGCTGGCCCTCGTCGTCAGCCTCGCCGTACCGATGGCGACGCGACGCGGCCGGGGCCGCCGACGCGCCGGGCGGCACGCGGCCCGCGCGCGGCAGTGAGGCTCACAGCTCGGACTCGCCCCACGACGTGACGACCACGTCGTCGCCGACGGACACCCTGCCGGGCCGCAGCACGGCGAACTTCGCGCCGAAGGCGACGCCGCCCTCGAACGCCCGCCGGTAGCCGGCGAGGGTGCGCAGCGGTTCCGGGGCCCGCCTTGGCCCCTTCCTGCTCGACCAGGGTGACGGCGCACCGGATGGCGAGCTTGGCATAGCCCAGTTCGGTGGCGTCGATTCTCCCGTCACAACGGCCACCTCGACGTCGTGCGCGAACTCGTCGACGGACAGACCGGCGTCTAGCTCCGCGACACGCTTCAGGCCGCCGCCTCCCGCCGCCCCCGCAGCCACACGTACACCGGGATCCCGGCGAACAGGAACAGCACGCCCTGGTAGACGGCCGCGTATCCGGCGCCCGCGATCAGCCAGAAGGAGAAGCCGAAGGAGAGGACGGCGACGGTCAGGTCGCGGGCGAGGCCCGCGGGGCGGACTCGGGCGCGGGTGCCGCGGGCCAGCCAGTAGAGCTGGGCCGCCGCCGACAGCAGGTACGGCACGCAGCCGGTGAACGTGGTGATCAGGACGAGGACGCGGAACGTGGTGTCCGGGCCCGCCGTGTAGTTGAGGGCGATGAGGAGCGTGCCGAGGATCGCGCAGGCCCAGACGCCGAAGCCGGGGACGCCGCCCTTGCCGACCCGGGCGAAGGGCGCGGGGAAGAGACCGTCGCGCGCGGCGGCGTACGGCATCTGCGCGGCCATGAGGATCCAGCCGTTGAGACAGCCGGTGATCGAGACGACGGCGACCAGGGCGATGGCCGTGCCGCCCCAGGAGCTGCCGGTGAGGGCGTTCACCGCGTCGGCGAACGGGGCGCCCGAGTCGACGAGTTCGCCGTGCGGGACGAGGCCGAAGACGGCGACCGTGCCGAGGATGTAGACCAGGGCCGAGGCCAGCGTGCCGAGGACGCTCGCACGGGCGACCGTGCGCTCGGGGTCGCGGACCTCGCCCGCGCTGACCGCGGCCGACTCGACCCCGAGGAAGCTGTACAGCAGCAGCGCGGCGGAGGCGGCCAGCGCGCCGGAGACGCTCTGTCCGGAGGCGTTGAACGGGCCGAAGTTGTCCGCGTCGACGAAGAACAGGCCGACGGTGGCCAGCAGGAGCAGCGGTACGAACTTCAGGATCGTGGAGACGACCTGCACCGTGCCGACCCAGCGGGTGCCCGCGAAGTTGGCGGCGGCGGGCAGCCAGAGAGCTGCCATGGCGACGGCTGCCTGGAGGGCGTGGTTGCCGTGCAGGGGTATCAGGACGTCGACGTAGCCGACGACGGCGACGGCCAGGGCGGCGATGCTGACCCAGCACATCGTCCAGTACGACCAGGCCGACAGGAACCCGGCGAACTCGCCGAACGCGTCCCGCGGGTAGACGTACAGCCCGCCGGTGACCGGGCTGCGCCGCGCCAGCCTGCCGAAGAGCAGGGCGAGCAGCACGGCTCCGACCGAGAGCACGACGAACGCGAGCAGACTGATCGTGCCGTAGGGGGCGACGGTGGCGGGCAGGGCGAAGATGCCGCCGCCGATGATGTTGCCCATGACGAGGGCCGTGGCGGCGGCGAGGCCGAAGGTGCGGCGGGGCGCGGGCGCCGGGGCCGGCTCGACGGGATCGGCGGCCTCGGCGGGGCTGGGGACGGTCATGGGCGTTCCTGACGAGCGGAGGGGGGAGGGGGGAGGGCTGTGATCGTAACCCGCCGTCCCACATGTTGGGCGACCTGTTCATGTAATGGACACAATCGGCTGGGGCCCACTGCCGGGTCTCGACTACCGTCGTCCGTATGACCAGCACCCTCACCCTCGCCGAAGCCCTCGCCGCCGGGACGGTCGTCCTCGACGGCGGCATGTCCAACCAGCTCGAGTCGGCCGGGCACGACCTGAGCGACGAGCTGTGGTCTGCGCGGCTGCTCGCGGAACAGCCGGAGGCGATCACCGAGGCGCACCTCGCCTACTTCCGGGCGGGCGCGGACGTGGCGATCACCGCCAGCTACCAGGCCACGTTCGAGGGCTTCGCCAAGCGCGGGATCGACCACGACCGGGCGGCCGGACTCATGGCGCTCAGCGTCGAGTCGGCACGGGAAGCGGCCCGGCTCGCACGCGTCCCCCGCCCGCTGTGGGTGGCGGCCTCGGCCGGCCCCTACGGGGCGATGCTCGCGGACGGCTCCGAGTACCGAGGGCGCTACGGCCTCACGGTCGACGAACTGGAGCGCTTCCACCGCCCCCGCCTGGAGGTACTGGCCGCCGCCCGTCCCGACGTCCTCGCCCTGGAGACGGTCCCCGACGCCGACGAGGCCACCGCCCTGCTGCGGGCGGTGCGCGGGCTCGGGGTGCCGGCCTGGCTGACGTACTCCGTCGCCGGTGGCCGCACGCGCGCCGGGCAGCCGCTGGAGGAGGCCTTCGCTCTTGCCGCCGACGCGGACGAGGTGATCGCGGTGGGTGTGAACTGCTGCGCGCCCGAGGACGTGGACAGCGCCGCCGCGACCGCGGAACGGGTCACCGGCAAGCCGGTCGTCGTCTACCCCAACAGCGGCGAGACCTGGGACGCCGGGGCCCGCTCCTGGACCGGCCGCTCCACCTTCACCGCCGACCAGGTCAGGGGCTGGCAGCAGTCCGGCGCCCGCCTGATCGGCGGCTGCTGCCGGGTGGGCCCGGAGGCGATCTCGGGCATCGCGGGGACGCTGGAGGCGGCATAGGAGCGGCACAGCAGCGGCGTAGAGCGGCACAGCGGCGTACGTGCTCACCGCCGCGTCGCCAGTCCGCGCACAACCCTCCTCCCCTCCCCCCGCCACTGCTAGCCTCCGTCCAGGGAACCGGTTGCCGACGCGTTGCCGCAGTTCCCAGGGGTGGGGTGCGGACCGGCGCCCGGGAGAGACGAGGCAGTCAATGACGAGGAAGAGCGGGGACGCGAGCCGCAGCACCATCCGGGACGTGGCGGCCCGCGCGGGGGTCTCGGCGTCGACGGTGTCACGGGTGCTCGGCGGCGTGTACCCGGTGAGCGCGGCGACGCGCGGGCGCGTCATGCGGGCGGTCCGCGAGCTGGACTACGTCGCGGACGCGCGGGCGAAGGCGATCGCGGGCGTCGGCACGCCCACGCTCGCGTTCGTGCTGGAGGACATCACCGGCCCGTCGTTCGCGCACATGGCACACGGCGTCGAACGCGAGGCGACCCGCCTCGGCCACCTCTGCCTGGTGTGCAGCACGGAGGGCGACGTCCGGCACGAGCTGGAGTTCGTCGAGATGATGCGCGCCCAGCGCGCCGCCGCCGTGATCCTGGTCGGCGGCACCGCCGACACCCCCGAGTACCGCGAACGCACCCACCGCATGGCCGACTCCCTCGCCTCGGCCGGCTCCCGACTGGTCCTCTGCGGCAGACCACCACTGGGCCCCGGCGCTCCGGTGACGGTCATCGAGTACGACAACGAGGGCGGCGCCTACACGCTGGTCGCCCACGTCCTCGCCCAGGGCCACCGCCGGGTGCTGTTCCTCGGCGGGCGGACGGACCACACCACGGCCCTGGGCCGCGAACGCGGCTATCTCGCCGCCCACCGGGCCCGGGGCCTGACCCCCGACCCGTCCCTCCTCCTGCACGGCGACTTCACCCGGGACGCGGGCCACCGCCTGATGCAGCAAGCCCTCAAGGACGGCCTCGACTTCACGGCCGTCGTGGCCGCCACCGACATGGTCGCGGCGGGTGCCCTCACCGCCCTGCACGAGGCGGGCCTGTCCGTCCCCGGCGACGTCTCCCTCGCCGGCTACGACGACATCCCCTTCGCCCGCGACCTGCACCCCGCCCTGACGACGGTCCACGTCCCCTACGAGGAACTCGGCCGCCTCGCCGTCCGCACGGCCCTCGAACACACGCCGGGCGCCCCGGACGAACACCTGCTGCTGGGCACGCACGTGGTGGTGCGGGACTCGGTGGGACCGCCCCCGGCCCACTGAAGTCGGTGGCCTCAGAGCGGATTTCGGTTGTCGAAACAAACTGGGCCGCTGGGAGACGCGCGCAGTCCTGGCAACAGGGGCAGGGCCCCCTGACACGTGCGCGGATGTCATCGATCAGGCAGTTCCAAGTCACCTTCGACTGCGCGGAACCTGAGCGCGTCGCTCGCTTCTGGCGCGAGGTGCTGGGGTACGTCGCACCGCCGCCACCGGAGTTCGCGCTCGGCGCGGTACGCGTGCGACTGCTTCCTGCCGATGACGACAACGCGTCGTGCATCGTGATGCAGGACATCGAGGGCAACGAGTTCTGTCTCGACTGACTACTGCAACCGCGAACAGCCTTCGAACTCGCACCACACGATCTTGCCGGGGCACCTCTCCCCCACACCCCACTTGTCCGCCAGCTCCGACACCAACAGCAGGCCCCGCCCGCCCTCGCGGGGCTCCTGGACGTCCTGCCGCGGCAGCGCCGGCACGCCCTCACCGCTGTCGTGCACCTCGACCCGGACGCCACCGTCCTCGCCGTACGGCACCAGCCTCAGCAGGAATCCACGGCCGGGCGGCACGCCGCGCAGCAGCGCGTTCGTCGCCAGTTCGCTCACACAGAGCAGCACGTCCTCCGCGCGCCCGTAGCCGCCCCAGTCCATGAGCGCGTCGTGCGCGAACGCGCGGGCAGCCGGTACGGACTGACGCTCCCGACGGTAGAACCGCTCACGCGGGGACGGGTGTTGGAACAGGAGTGGAGTTTCGTCATTCACGGGACGACAGTCACACTCCGTGGCCATCATGGAACAGAGCGCGCACTCGTACAGCCAGGTTGTACGTGCGCGCAACAGTGCAAGTACGCGCGCGGGTGGGGAGTTCGCCGCCATGAGCACCACGGCACGGTCACGACGGTCACGCAGGAACGCCTCGGCGATGAAGATGGTGGGTGCGTTGCTCGCCCTCTTCCGAGAGGCGGCCGGGTATACGCAGAAGTCCCTCGGGGAGATCTTCGTCGTCGGGGAGCAGCAGATCGCGTCCATCGAGCAGGGCAGACGACCGCTGAAGATGGATCTCGCGGAGCAGTTGGACCAACTCCTGGATACCAAGGGGGCGTTGGTGGCTGCGTTGTCGGAGATGCCGGAGGTGGATCTCGTACCGCTCTGGGCAGAGGAGTTCCTCGACCGGGAGCGAGAGGCGATCGCGATCTCGTCCTACGAGAACCAGGTGCTGCCGGGGCTGCTCCAGACGGAGGCGTATGCGTGGGCGGTGTTCCGCAGCCGCGTGCCGTTCTACGACGAGGACACGATCGCCCAGTTGGTGGCGGCGCGCATAGAACGCCAGGGGATCCTGCAAGGCAAGAACCCGCCCATCACCTGCTTCGTGGTCTGGGAGCCGGTCTTACGAGCGCCCATCGGCGGCAGGGAGGTCTGGGTCGAGCAGTTGCGGCACCTGCGCGCGTGCTCGGAACTGCCGGGCCTCATGTTCCAGGTCCTGCCGCTGAATCGCACCAGCCACGCCTCCCTCGATGGCCCGTTCGTCCTGCTCGAAACGCCCGAACACCAGCGGCTCGTCTACACGGAGAACCAGCGCGGCAGCCAGCTCATCGCCGACCCTGATGAGGTGGCGATCCTTACGCAGAAGTGTGCGATGCTGCGGTCACAGGCCCTCACCCCCGAGGACACGAGGGACCTGCTGGACCGTCTTCTGGGAGAGGCATGAGCAGCACCGCACCTGAGTGGTTCAAGTCCAGCTACAGCGGCAGCGAGGGCGGCAACTGCGTCGAAGTATCAACCGGCCCCACCGCCGTCCACATACGCGACAGCAAGACCCCCACCACCCCCCACCTCACCGTCACCCCCGCCACCTGGACCGCCTTCCTGTCCACACTCAGCGGAACATACGCCCCGCGGGCATAAGCGCGGCGTCGGTCGCCCAGAGGGCGAGTTCGCGGTCCCGGGGGCCGTACGCCGTGTAGGCAACGCCGTTCTCGGCGTCCGGTGCGCGGTCTCCGAAGACGCGCACCGGGTGGGCGGCGTCCCAGCGCTCCCAGCCCGGGTCGCCGTCCGCGGCGAAACGCACCCATGCGGCGTGCATCGCGTCGGCCAGGTCCTGCGGGGCGCCTTCCCCGGCCAGTTTGCGGGACTCCGGGACCTCCCCCGTGTCGAAGACGAAGCCGAGCTCCAGCGCGTGACAGGAGCCGAGGTCGGGGAGGTTCGAGGGCCAGGCGAACTCGTAGACGTACGACGGTTCCGTACGGGCGTCGGCCAAGTGGTGCAGGGGGATGCGGAGAAGGTGGTCGGTGACGAGCTGGCCGACGATTTCCGCCGTGCGCGCCTCGGGGTGCAGGGCGCGGTAGCCGCGCGGGACCTCGCTGCCGCAGTGACAGCGGGCCATGGCGCCCGCGAAGGCGACGGCCCCGAGGCGGTCGACGCGCTCCAGGAGGCCTCCCGGGACCAGCCACAGCCGGTACTCGTCGCGGGTCCACCCCATCATCAGCTCGACGCCCGGGGCGGCGCCGCCCTCGGTGAGGGCCTCCAGGGGGTCGCGCGGGACGGTGTCGCCGTCGATGACGATGCCGAAGGCGGGGCCGCCGACCACCGGGCTGCTGAGCTTGCCCACCTCGGCCTGAGTGTGCAGGAGCAGCTCGCGGTCGACAGCGGCGAAGGCCTCGGCGGTGGCGGGGATCTTCAGCCGGGAGGCCATACGGCGCACCACCCGGCGCACTTTGGCCCGCTCGGACGCCTCGGGCGGCCCGCTCTGCAGGACCGCCCGCCGGACCAGCCCCTGGGTCTGCGGGGCGGCGATGAGGGCACCGACGCTGATCGCCCCGGCGGACTGGCCGCAGAGGGTGATGCGGCCGAGGTCGCCGCCGAAGGCCTCGATGGCCTCGTGCACCCAGGTCAGGGCGGCGATCTGGTCGCGCAGGCCGGGGTTCGGGGGCGTGTCCGGGAACAGGCCGTAGCCCTCCACGCCCAGTCGGTAGTTGATCGAGACGCACACCACGCCGTCGCGGGCGAAGGCATGGCCGTCGTAGACGGGGACGGCGGACGATCCCCTGGTCAGGGCGCCGCCGTGCAGCCCGACGAGGACGGGGAGCCGGGCTCCGGGGGCCGGTTGCGGGGTCCAGATGTTGAGGTTGAGGCAGTCGTCGCCCGGCACGACCGGGTCGGACAGGTAGTGCGCGAAGGCCTCGGAGTACGGGGGTTTCGGCGAGGTGGGGCCGAAGGCGCCGGCGTCGCGGACGCCGTCCCAGGGCGGGAGAGGAACGGGTGGGCGGAAACGGCGAGGGCCGAACGGGGGCGCCGCGTACGGAATGCCGCGGAAGACCGCGACTCCGCGCTCGTACCTGCCGCGTACGGCCCCCGTACGGGCTCCTGACCACGGGATCCGTCTAGCCTGCCGTCATACGCCCACCAGCCCTTCGCCGCGCTCGTGCACCGGTGCTACCAGAGCACCACATGGTCCACCGGTATTCCGGTGCACGAACCGGCTTGACCGCTATTTGGCGTACATCAGCGTGCCGAACCCGAGCTGGTCGAATCCGCCACTGGTGGTGCCGTAGTCGCCTCCTCCGCCCTCGGGGGCGACCGAAAAGCACATCTGGGCGATGTACTTGTCGTCGAGGAGCAGGCGCCGCCCGTAGTGGTAGTGGAGCATCGCCCACACCGGGCGGACCTGGCCGCGGGATCCGGAGCCGATCACGGTCTGTGACTGCTGGGCGCAGTTCTGGCCGCTGCCCCAGGTGTAGGTGGTGTAGGGCACGTTCATGTCGAGGTTGTACTTGGCGACGTACTGGGCGGCCTTCATGAAGCGGCGGCCGTCGTAGGAGTACAGGTCGTCGCCCTGGTTCCAGGCCATCTCGCAGAGGGCGCCCATCTGGCCCATGCCCATGACGGTGTGGCCCTGGTCGCGGCCGGACTCCTGCCACTGGCCGAGGTCGTAGCCCTCGACGCCCGGGTAGAGGAACGGCACCGCGCGCCGGATCTGGCCGTTGCCGCCGCCGTTCTTGAAGTAGTCGACGGCCTGGTCGTACTTGGCGCCGTCGTCGCACAGGATCCCGATGGCCATGATCGAAGCCATGTTGCACAGGTCCCAGTTGGCCCAGTAGTTGGTGATACAGGCGTCGTTGTGCTCGCGCAGGAACCGGTCGTTCAGCGGGTAGAAGACGTTGAGCATCATCGTCTTGAACCGGTTGAGGTCGAACCCGGCGTAGCCGCGCATGAGTTCGGCGGCGTTCGCGAACTGCCAGCCGTAGAGGCCGGCGGCCAGGTACCGGTCGGCGTTGCCGGTGATCTCGGTGAGCGTGGACGACCAGGCGTTGAGGATGCGCACGGCACAGTCGGCGTTAGCGGCGGTGCCGCCCACGTGCCAGCGCAGCGCGTTCTGGTAGGCGGCGTGGATGTCGTTGTAGAGCTGGGGGTAGTTCTGGCCGTCGCCGCCGCGGATGATCGTAGCGGTGGGGCGGGGCGTCCAGGTGGACGCAGAGTGGGAGTTGGCGGTCAGTCTGCGCCAGCCGGAGGCCCAGGGGTCGGTGCCCGCGGCGACCCTGACCTTGGCGCGGTTGATGTCGCCGGCGTTGTGCAGCATGCCGGGGTGGGTGAAGGCCGCCGGGGCCGCGCCCGCCGTGGTGGCGGTGGCGCTGGTGCCGAGGGCGAGGGCCGCGGAGAGACCGCCGGCGGTCTTGAGCAGACCGCGGCGGCTCACCTGGCCGCCCTCGTGGTGGGTGTGGGGGGAAGTGCGGCTCATGTGGGGTTCTCCGATCCGTGGAGGATTACATGGGGGTGATGCTCACCTCGTCGAACTCGGTGGTGCTGTGGGTCAGGGGGCTGCGGGAGCAGACCACGAGGCCCACGTAGTAGGGGGCGTCACCGAAGCCGGGGATGTCTCCGCCGGCGAGGGGGGTCCAGGTGGCGCCGTCGTCGGACGAGACGGATGCGGTGAAGTGCGTCCCGGTGCGCTTCAGCCGCAGCAGGCAGGGGGCGGTGACCGCTCCGTTGCCCGTGAAGGTGGACCGGCCGGCGACGGTCGTGCGCAGCATCAGCTGGGCGCTCGTGCCGCCGGTGACGATCGTCCCGGCCGCCTGGTCGAACGGCGACAGGGACTTGGCCATGAGCAGGCCGACCCGGTCGCCGGTGGCTCCGGCGCGGGAGACAAGGCGGGCGGTGACCTCGCAGTCGCCGGTGACGGGCCGTCGTACGAACTGCCCGGTCATGCCCTGGTTGTTGACGGTGAGGTCGGCCCCGGCGCCCCGCACCACGAAGGTCCCTTCCTCGTGGGCGGTGCTGCCGGGGGTGCGGACGGCGACCACGCCGAGGGTGCCGTAGGCGCGGTCGTCGAGGACGACGTCGCCCAGGTCACCGTAGGTCCAGGGCGCGGGCGGCGGGGTGCCGACCGTAAGGGTGAGGGTGCCTCTGGCGTCTCCGGCGGCGTTGCCCGCCATGGTGGTGACCTCGAACTCGCCGGTGTCGGTGGGTGTTCCGGAGATCAGGCCGGTGCGCCGGTCGACGCGCAGGCCGTCGGGCAGCCCGTCCGCGGCGAACCGGATCGGTTCGTGCGAGGCGCGCAGGACGTGCTTGAAGGGCTCGCCCTTGTTGGCGAACGCCGTGGTGGCGGACGTGAGTTGCGGCTTGGAGGGTGTCGGCATCGTCGCCGTGTCGGTCTCCGACAGGGGGCCGCGTCCGGCGCAGTTGGTCTTGGCGACGGCGTAGCGGTACGTCGTGCCGGGCGTGCCGGTGGCGTCGGCGTACCGGACGCGGGTGCCGAAGCCGACCGCGCCGATGCCGGTCGCGATCGTCTCGTAGGGGCCGTCGGCCGCGGCGGCGCGCAGCACCTTGTAGCGGGCCGAGAGGTCCGGGTCGGTCCAGGCCAGCTCGACCGCGTCGGCGCCCGCGACTGCCCGCAGGTCGCCGGCGGCGGTGGCCGGGCGGGGCACGGACCAGACCTCGCCGGCGGTCCGGGAGGCGACGCTGACGTTGTCGAAGGCTCCGGTGCCGGTCTCGGCGTAGTCCTCAGCGACGCCGAGGCAGGAGGTGAGGGTGAGACCGACGTAGGCGGTGACGCCCAACTCGACGTCACTGGAGCCGACTTCGGTCCAGCGGATGCCGTCCGGGGAGACGGCGCCGGTGCAGCGGTCGCCCCGGCGGGTCACGCGGACCCAGTACGGCATACGCATCCGGTAGCCGTCGCCCGCGCCCTCGACGTACGGGGCCTGAAGCGGGGTCGCCGACTCGGGCAGGGTGCCGAAGGAGGAGATCGGGAAGCCGGCGCTCGTGGTGATCGCCTGCTGCTGGGACGGCGGCACGGGTGTGCTGCCGGTGCCCTTGATCCCGGCCCCCGCCTCGGGCCGTACGGACCATACGCCGCTCCAGGTGTGCAGCGGCAGGCCCTGGATCAGCATGGCGGCGTGCGCCGCGTCCGCTTCCAGGCCGGCCCGGACGGTGACGCCGATCCTGGAGTACTGGGAGCTGAGCGGATACACGATCCGCGCGGTGATCGTGCCGTCGCCGCGCAGCGGGAGGGAGACCAGGCGGTGGGTGTCGGCGGTGCCGGACGCCTCCAGCACGAACCGCTCGCCGTCGAAGACGGCCGAGCCGGGGATCTTTACGTTCCCGATGTCCCGGCTCGACCAGGGCTCGGGGAGCCCGTCGGTCGCCGACGCCCAGGCCGAACCTCCACTCTTGCCACGGGAGTTGGCGGCGCTGACGGTGTAGTAGTAGGTGCGGCCGGTGCGTACGCCGCGGTCGGTGTACGTCGGCTTCGAGACGCCGGAGGCGACGGTCTCGTACGGCCCGTCGGGGCTGGTGGCCCGGCGGACGGTGTAGCCGCTCGCCCAGGCGGACGGCAGCCAGGACACGGTGATCGCCCGGTCCGCACCCGTCGCCGTGACGCCCGCGGGTGCCGTGGGCGCGCCCGGCGCGGCGGCCTTCGTACCGGCGTAGGTGAGGGTGCCCCAGCCGGGGTGGTCCTCGTGGTAGCCCTCGGTCACGCGGGTGCCGTTCGGGCCCCGGAAGACGGCCTTCTCGGTGTACGGCGCGGGCATGCCGAGGCGGCCCGCGTAGTGCGCGTACCCCATCTCCCACACCGGCCGGAACGCGCCGCGCTGCCGGTCGGAGACGGCCGTCTTGACGTACTTGCCGGTGCGGTCGAGGTCGGGCGTGAACGGAACCGAGTCGTCGCCGAGGTTGTAGCGGGCGAAGTACTCGAAGTTGGCGAGGATCCGGCTCTCGGCGAAGCCGTACAGGTCCACGCCCTGCTGCCAGGCGACCTCGGCCGCGTCCGCGAGCAGGCCGACGGCGAGTTGCTCGTGCGCCTGGTCGCGCCCGGACTCCTGGCCCTGGCCGGCGGCGGTGACGATGCGGTGCAGCACGGAGCCGTTGCCGGCGCCGGCGGCCGCGAACCGCAGGGCGTCCTCGAACATCACGGGGTGGTCGCAGAAGACGGCGATGGCGAGGATGGTGCGCAGCGCGGCGAGGTCCCAGTTGCCGTTGGCGTACAGGCAGTAGCCCGACAGGGCCGGGTACCAGACGTCGGTGAAGGAGCGCTCGCAGCGGCTGATGGATTCCTCGGGCCAGCCGTCGTATCCGGAGTGCCGCAGGATCTCGGCGGCGTTGACGAACTTGAAGCCCTGGATTCCGGCGCCGAGCTGGCCGTCTGCGCCGGTGATGCCGGTGAGGGAGGTGGCCCAGACGTCGAGGATGTCGCGGGCCTTGTCGGCGTGCCGGACGTCGCCGGTGATCGCCCACATCAGGGCGTTCTGGTAGGCGGCGGCCGCGTCGGTGACGGCCTGGCTGGTGTTGTCGGTGGGGCCGCGGCCCCAGGTGCGGATCTGTCCGGTGTTGCGGACGGCATAGGTGTGCTGGGAGCGGAAGTCGGCGGCCAGGGCCGCGAATCCGGTGGCGATCGGGTTGCTCCCGTCGGCGACCGCGGACCGCATGCGCTCCAGGTCGGCGCGGGAGTGCAGCAGCCCGGGGTGAGTGAAGGCGTACGCCTGCTCGGCGGCCTGGGCCCAGGCGGGCATGGCGACGGCGGACAACAGTCCGCCGGCGGCCACGCCCGCGAGCCCCGCGGCGCCGAGAAACGTCCGTCGGTTGAGGGATTGCACGGATGACTCCTGGCTTACGCGTTCTGGACGGTGAGTTTGACGGACTCGGTCGCCGTACCCGCGGTGTTGGTGGCCTTGACGGTGACCGTGTAGGTGCCGGGGACCTGCGGGATGCCGGAGACGAGGCCGGTCTTCTCGTCGATCGTCAGGCCCTTGGGCAGTTCCTCGGCCTAACGAGGTCGGCAGCGCGCCCGCCCTGCGGTGGCGGCGGGGCGCCGTAGGCCTGATAGGCGCCGTGAGTTGGCCGTTGGGCCAGTCCGGGCAGGGCCGAGTGAGACGTCTGGTCTGTATGCGGCGCCCAGGAGCGCTTCGACAAGAGAGGGACGCATGCGCGACCCCGGTGCCCCGCCGGGAGGACTCCGGGGCCGGCCGTCGGCAGTTACAGGGCTGCAGCCTCCGCGGTGGTGAGGAAGCGGAGGTTCTGCACGTGCTCGTTGACGAACATGGGCACGCCGTCCGAGGCCAGGTACCAGCGCGGCTTGCCCCCGCTGTCGCGGATCACCCTGCCGTTGACGCGGAGGTTCTCGAAGGTGACGTCCTTGACGGTGCGCTCCGCGTCGGTCCCGGCGATGATCGACGTGTCGGCGTTTTTGCCGTTGTAGCTGAGGTCCTTGATGTAGACGTTCTCGATGCCGCGGCCGGACGCCTTGTTCCACTTCGGGTTGTTGACGACCCGCATGTGGACGAGCTGGCCCCAGCGGAAGTCCTCCACACGGATGTCGTCGAACCTCACATCCCGAACGAGGTTGCCGTCGGCGGCATTGATGGCGATGCAGCCCTGGGCGTTCACCTGCGGCTCACGGTGGTCGAGGATGTCGATGTTCTCGAAGTTCAGGTTCTCCAGCATCTCGGGCGCGGCGGGGTCGGGGTTGCCGTGCACGGCCATGTTGATCGGATGGGCGACGTCGGCCCACAGGGAGCAGTTCTTGACGGTGATGTTGCGTGTGTCGCCGTAGAAGTCCCAGCGGTGGGTGTAGAGGGCGATGCAGTCGTCGGACGTGCGCAGGAAGCAGCGGTCGATCGTGACGTTCTCGGAGCAGTAGAGCTGGATGCCGTCGCCCCAGCCCTCGCGGCTGAAGGCGCGCAGGTTCTTGATGGTGAGGTTCTGGCACTCGGCGACCCGGATGTTCTCGTACCGGGGGTTGAGGATCGTGATGCCGTCGATCGTGACGTTCTCGCACTTGCGGACAAACATCGCGCCCCACTTGGAGTTGTAGATCACACCGCGGCCGATCACCCGGGAGTTCTCCACCCCCTCGATATTCACGTGTGCGACGAGGACCGCACCGGGGGCCAGGTAGACGGTGGTGTTGCTGGGCACCTTCAGCACCCCGTCGGTGGGGGTGTGCAGACCGGGCCCGAAGTACATGACGTGCTTGTCGCCCTCGGCGGGCACGTCCTGCTCGATCGGGTTCGCGAACAGGTGCAGGCAGTCGAAGATCTTGTCGTCGACCTGGACGACGACGTTGCGGGGCCGGTCCAGGGTGAAGCGCGCCGTGTCGCCGCGCACCTCGGGGGTGATGTCGTACGAGTCCGGGCGGATACGGAACTTCTCGGCGCCGCCCCGGTTGTAGGTGACCTCGACCTCGACGGTGCCGGAGAAGTCGAAGGCGGCCCAGGAGGACTTCTGGACCGGGTTCTCGCCGGTGACGGCGTCGATCAGCGCCAGCTTGGCCAGGTAGACGTCGAGTCTCTTCCAGCCGCCGCCGACCGGCCGGACCTTGACGGTGAAGGAGTTGTTGGCCGGCACCTCGGGGAGAGTCGGGTGGATGACGACAGTATCGCTGGGGGAACCGGTTTCTCCAGTGGCAGCCTGGGCGGTGCCCCCGACGCCGGCGGCCATGCTGCTGACAGCAAGGACGCCAGCGGCCTGGAGGGCGGTTCGCCGGGAGAGGGACGAGCTCATGGGGACTCCTTGACGGAACGTGTGCGGGGGTGGCCGTCTGCGGCCGAAGGTGGAAAAGCCCGAGAGTGCGGCCACCTCTGCGGGCTGCCGGGGCGTGCGGGGAGACCACCTGCTTTCGCGGAGGAGGTGGGTGGGCGACGGGCTGATCCGTCACGCCGAAATCTGCGGCATGAGCGAAGATGGCGTCAAGGGTTCGGCTCGTTTTCGACACAACCGGTTTCTATGGCCACGTCCTCAGCGACGAGCGGCCACAGCCCCCGGAGGCCCGAAGAGCTGCCCGTGCGGCGACGACCGGCCGCTGCGTGCGGAGAAGGTCACCGACCCCGCCCGCGCGGCATACCCGCGGGCTCGGAGCCGCGGTGTACAGCCGGCCTTCCGCCCGGAAGTGTCGCCACAAGCGGTGCACCCGCCAGGGCTACGAGGACCGCATCGAGCGCGTCCTGACACTCTCCCTGGGCCACCTGAAAATGCGCCACCGCGGCGCATCCAGGAGATGCAACAAGCGCGTCTGGGTGGACAACACAGTCCACCAGCTGAACCGCGAAGCAGCTCGACAGGCCCTGGCCGTGGAACGCGCCGTCCTCAGCACCGCCTTGCAGGGCAGCGTCTGACACTGTTTCACGGCTTTATGGAAACCGGTTCCCTCCAGCGTGCCACTGTCCGTTACTCCTCGATGGTCCGAAATTTCATGGTTTTTCCTTGAGTGTTGGGTGCTTCGGCAGATTCTCGCGTCCGACATATTGTTCCGCCGTGTAGTCGGCTTTAGCTTCCGTAGAGACCGGTTTCTATAGATGGTCCGAACGCCTGAGAGGGGCTGATGAACGGCGCGCAGGAGAGAGCGGCCGCAGTGGCGGTCATCGCGTATGAGGCGGGACCGGTGCGCCCGCCGGTACCGGCGGTCCCTTAGAGCCTGTCCGGACGCCGCTCCCACGCCACTGATCACGCTGCCGCTGAAGCACACGCGCGGCCGGGACACCGCCGGAATCACGCTGCGCACCGACGGCAACGCCTTCGCCAGGAGGGTCACTGCCGGCTCCCACTACTACTACCGCGCCTTACCCACCCTCGTGCCCGCCTGGACGTGAGTGACGCCCCGCAGGCGGACATCACCCCGCTCACCGACACGGCCCACGGACCCTCACGGACCTCCGCCGGCCGACGGCCTCGACACCGGACACGGCGCAAGGCCACCGGCTGGCGGACGCGATACCCGACAACCCCGGATGCCGTGCCGCGCCCGGCGCGTCACGGCCCCAGAAAGGTCTCTGCGATGAAACAAGTCATGGAACGCGCTAGATCGCGCATCACCGCGATAGGCGCGGCACTGGCGCTGACGGTGGGACTTGCCGGGGCGGCTGCGGCGCCCGCCCGAGCCGACGGTTACGAGAGCCTGCTCACCGACCATGTGGTCAAGATCCACGAGACGGTCAGCGACGCCGGATTCGTCCACCCCGGCGTCGGCCTCTCGGCCGAGAACCTGCGCAACGCCCAGAAGATGGTCCGCTCCGGCCAGGAGCCCTGGGCTTCCTACTTCGATGCCATGACGCAGGTCCGGCCGTGGGCGAAGAAGGGCTACACCGTCGACAACATGGTCAGGGACAAGCCGGAGGTCCCCATCACGTCGACCTTCACCGAAGGGAGTCTGCGCGGGCGCCTGACCCGCGACTCCTTCGGGGTCCTCACCCAGGCGCTGCTGTGGATCAACACCGGTGACGAGGTGTACCGCAAGGGCGCGATCATGGGCCTGCGCACCTGGTCGAACATGGACCCCGACGGTTACGCCTACTTTCCCGACGCGCACATCCACACCGGCAAGCCGCTGTCGCAGTTCCTGATGGCCGCCGAGATCATCCGCGCCACCGAACCGGTCCCCGACGACACCGCTGGTACCCACGACGGTTATGACGTGACCTGGGACGCCGACGACGACAAGAAGCTCCTGAACAACCTCGCGAACCCGATCGTCGACGTCTTCAACTTCTCCAACAAGAAGTGGATGAACCAGCACAACTTCGGCCTGTACGGGCGTATCGCCACGGCGATCTATGCCGACGACGTCAAAGGCTACGCAAAGGGCGTCGAGTGGTTCACCAAGAACTCCGCCTATGACGGCTACGACAACGGCGCGATGGCGACGCAGATGCCGCTCATCGGGGCCGACCACAAGCTCAACCCCTACGGCAAGGACTTCGTGCAGGTCCGCGAGATGGGCCGCGACCAGGCCCACGGCGAGACCAACATCGACAACTTCGCCGCCCTGGCCCGCTTCCTCGACGTCCAGGGCACCAAGGTCGACCGCGTCGACGGCACCGTCTCGACCGCCGACGACGCCGTGAGCGCCTACTCCTTCCTGAACAACCGCCTGCTGCACGGTGCGGACGCCTTCTACGGCTTCATGATGGGCGCCTGGATCCCCTGGGTCGACGAACAACAGTCCGGCGGCACGCTGTCCCAGGCGTACCGCGGCCGGGTCTTCGACCCACTCTCGGAGCTGTACTACCAGTACAAGTACAGAGAAGGCGTTGACGTCGACGCCGATGCTCCGTGGCTGGCAGAGCTGCACCGGCGTATGGACGGCCCCTTCTTCCGCTACGGGACCGGCACCAGGAACTTCTGGGCCCCCGGCGACAAGAGCGTCGAGTACTGGGTCGCTTTCCCCGAGGAACTGGCGGGAACGAAGCCGACGCCCGTCGAAGAGACCGAGCTCTCGTT
Source organism: Streptomyces sp. NPDC002788 (assembly GCF_053592115.1). Lineage (NCBI taxonomy): Bacteria > Bacillati > Actinomycetota > Actinomycetes > Kitasatosporales > Streptomycetaceae > Streptomyces > Streptomyces sp. NPDC002788. Next base: position 401,120 of record NZ_JBSFVB010000001.1, read on the forward strand.
CGGCCGCTACGCCCTGCTGATGGACGACGGCACCGAGATCGTCACCGAGGACGGCCGCACCTTCGCCCGTGCCCACGCGAGCTCGGACGGCACGACCAGCGCCGTCAGCCGGATGATGCGCCCCGCGGGCCGCGACATCGGCGTGCTGGTGCGGACCAACGGCCAAGCCACGCTCGATGTGCTCTCCAAGGAGGAGCCGTCCGGCCTGAACCCGGACGAGACCGGGCCCAGAACCCTCGGAACGGTGGAACTGCCCGACACGCACGGCGAATGGCGGTACATCACCTACCCGGCGACCGGGTCCAATGTGCATTACTACCGCGTGACCGGCGCCGAGGGCGTCACCGTCGACTTCGACACCGTCATGTTCGCAGCCAAGGACAACCTCACCGCCCCGCGGTTCGAGCAGACCCGGGACCACTACTACTGGTGGCAGGACGTGAAGGCGTCGTTCGACCTGTCCGCGGTCGACGCGGGCGGTTCGGTCGTCTACTCGGCCGCCGGCCTCCCGGACGGAGCGTCGCTCGACGCCGAGACCGGGACCGTCACCTGGACGCCGACCCCCCAGGACCGCGGACGTTACCCGGTCCAGGTCGTCGCCGACGACGGCGAGTCCATCACGGCGCGCACCTTCGAGCTCGTGGTGTCCAAGAACCGGCCCCGCATGATCGAGGACGCGGTCGCCGACGGCACCGACGAGGACGCCGTCTACACCACCGTCACCCACGAGCCGTACCTGGAGGCGCTCGCCGCGGTCAAGCAGGTCGCCGACGATGAAGGCACCGACGCGGAGTTCCGCGCCGCCTTCGACTCTCTGCTGGACGCCATCGACGCGCTCAGGCTGCTCAACCCGCGTCTGGAGGACGGGACGCTGGACTTCACCGGCATCGTCACGCCGACGGTGATCAACAAGAACGGGGTGCGCAACCTCGCCGACGACGATCACACCACGACCGGCGGCGACATGCTCGGCACGTTCTTCACGCTCGACTTCGGGCCGGACTACCGGGTCGCCGCATCGCAGTTCGACATGCGGGCGCGGAACCTGTTCCCCAACCGGTACCAGGGCGCGAACGTGTACGGCTCGCTCGACGGCGCAAAATGGACGCTGCTGACCGCGCGGGCGACCTCGAACACGTCCGACTGGGAGCACATCCCGGTCGTCGCCGAACAAGCCGGCGAGGAGTTCCGGTTCCTGAAGGTCCAGGTCGACATCCGCGGCGAGAAGACCGACCCGGCCTACCCCGACATCTTCTCGATCGCCGAGCTCCACATCCACGGCGAACGCTCCGAAGCGGTCAACGGCATCGCCGAGGCCTCGCTGTCCTCCGACGACGCGACCATCGGCCGCGTCACCACCGGTGATGAGGTCGCCGTGTCGTTCTCCAGTGAGGAGCCGATCAGCGACGTCACGGTCACCATCGCCGGCCAGAGCGCCAAGGCCGTCAGCGACGACGGCAAGACCTGGACCGCCTCGACGGTGCTCGATGGCGTCACCGGCGGCCGGACGGTCATCGTCGGCATCGATCACACCACCGCCGACGGCGAGACCGCCGACACGTTCTACGGGACGACCGACGGATCGAAGCTGTGGGCGAGCGACCAGCGCGACTACCTCGATCTGGGCGCCCTCGGCGAGGTCGTCGACCTCAACGGCGACGCCGACTCGAACAAGTCCCGCCACGGGCTGAGGATGACCGACGACGACCTGGGCACCGCCAGCGACGTGCGCGCCGTCGACGGCGAGTACTACCTGATCTGGGACTTCAGCGACGGCGTGTCGGTCTCGCTCGACCGGGCAGAGCTGCGGCCGCGCCAGGACGGCTACGGTCTGTCCCGCATGTGGACCCAGACGCTCGAGGGATCGAACGACCTGGTCAATTGGACGCGGCTGACCAAGCCGTCCGAGACCACCCACGACTGGCAGAACCGTTCCTCGCTCGACGACGGCTCCTACCGGTACCTGCGGATCCGCAACGGCACCATCATCAGCGTCGCCGAGCTGCGGGTCTACGGCGAGGTCCACCTCGACCTGGCCAAGCTGCTCGCCCGGGCCGAAGCGGTCGACCTGGGCCTGCACTCGCGGGCCTCGGGGATCCTGTTCACCCGGGAAGTGGAGGCGGTCAAGGCGGCCGCCGAGAAGGACGGCGCGGACGAGCAGGCGCTCGCCGAGCGGCTCCTCAAGGCTTGGGACCTCCTGGAGGACCCGCCCTCGACGATCATGCCGGTCGACCCGTCCTGGGTGGAGGCCAGCAGCCCGTCCTGGGACGGCTCGCGCGATGCGGCCGCCAACGGCTGGGCCCTGTTCGACGGCGACCCGTCCACGTACACCGACACCAAGACGGCCGAAGGCTGGGTGCGGGTCCTCCCGGACGACGGCCGCGTCCTGCCCGTCGAGACCGTCAAGGTCCAGCCGCGCCCCGGACACGCGCACCGGGCCAACGGGTTCAAGGTCCAAGGCTCCAACGACGGAGGCAAGACCTGGGAGACGTTCCTGACCCTCTCGACGCCCGCCTCCAGCGGCTGGACCGAGTACCCGCTCGAGGCGCCCGTCAGCTACCAAGCGCTCCGGCTATACTCGGCGAGCGGCTACACGAACCTGGCCGAGCTCCAGTTCACGCGGGTTCCGGTGGACGTCACCGGACTCGACCTCCTGCTGGAGGAGACCGGCGTTCTGTCCGAGGCGGACTGGACCGCCGGGTCCTGGGCGGACCTGACCGAGGCCCGTGAAGCCGGGCTGGCCCTGCGCAAGACCGGTGCCAACCCGACGCAGGCCGAGGTGGACGCCGCGACCGACGCGATCACCGCGGCCATGGCGGCACTCGTGGCCGCCGGGTGAACGAAGGGGCCGGACCGGTACCGGACACTGCTGGCACATGGTCCGGCCCCTGTGGGTGACGTCGGCCTTCATCACCTGGTTGTGGGTGGTGAAGGCCGACGGCGCGTTTGGTGGGAGGGTGTCGGCGTCGTTGCGGGAGCCCGGGTTGGATCCGCCTCTGAGCTTGTTCTTCAAGGTCCGGCCGACCGTGAGGGTTGGCCGTATTGAAGCTCGTCTCCGGGCGGCTCGTTCGGCACCATGATCGTGTGACGAACAACGAGGAAGCCGGCCTACCCTCCATCAGCACAGGGCTTGTTGTAAGCATGCTGATCGGCATTCCAGTTGTGTTCGGACTGGCTGTTTTCGACAACATGGCGATGGGCCTGGTGCTCGGCGGTGGTGCAGGCGGAGTCCTTGGTGTCACTTTCCGCGCGGCACGGCGCTCGCAGCGCGAGTCCCCGTGAGGACTCCACACGGCTGCTCAGCTTGTTCTTTGGTCTCCGGCACCGAACGGCATCTCGAACTGGGTTGCTCTCGCTGGGTATTCTCCGAACGCTGAGGCGGCCTTCGTCTGATCATGTGCTCCGACCAAAGTGCACGTGACCACGACGAAGGCCGTGAGGGTGAGACTGCTGCCTGAAGCTGTTCCGGAGGAAGCGTTCGCGGAAGCGTCACGCTTCGGGGACGAGTTGTACGCGTGTCTGACCGTCCGGGGCGATGAGCTGTTCGAGCTGGTGGACGGTGCTGTGTGCGCCGGGTACTCGCCGACCACTGGCCCGAACCCCGCAATCGGGCCGGCCGTGCGGCCGACGGTGTCTCTTTCTCCGCTCAGCTCACGGCGGTGCACCCGGCGGTGGAGTTGACACTGCTGCCCGAGTACCGGCCAGGGCGTCGCGGGTGGTGAGGGTGATTTCCAGGCAGGTGATGCCACCGGACGCGAGCGCCCGGGCCGCGGCGGGCAGCCCGGAGGCGTCGGCCGACCGGAGGATGGCCATCACCCGGGTCCGGCCGAGCTGCGGGGTGAGGGCGGGGCGGTCCGTCACCCCACCCTGCGGGTCGTGTCGGTGCCCTGGACGTCGGTCATGTTCGTCGTGCCCTCCAGGTTGCTCGCGGGAAATTGACGCTGTGCCAGTTGCCTGCTGGCTCACTTGAGTCCGGAGGTGGCGATGCCGGAGACGAAGCCGCGCTGCATGATCAGGAAGAGCACGAGCACCGGGATCACGTACATCACGGCGCCTGCGGCGATGAGGTTGGACACCGGCATGCCCTGTGCGTTGACGTAGCCGTTGGCGAGCTTGACCGTGAGGGTGGTGTGCGCGTCGTCCAGCAGCAGCGCGGGGCCGATGTAGTCGCCCCATGACCAGCTGAAGGACAGGATAAGGCTGGTGGCGATGACCGGCCACGACTGCGGCAGGAAGATCCGCAGGAAGATCCGGAAGGTACCGCAGCCGTCGACGATCGCCGCCTCCTCCAGTTCCTTCGGCATGTTGCTGAAGAACTGCCGGAACAGGAAGATCAGGAACGGTGCGCCGGACAGCCCCCACAGCACCCACGGCATATAGGTGTTCAGCAGGTGGAGCTCGGCGAACATCAGATAGGTCGGGATGAGGGTGATGACCTGCGGCAGCATCATCGTCGACAGCAGCACCGCGAAGATCACCCGCTTGCCCGGGGCGGTCAGCCGGGCGAAGCCGAATCCGGCCCAGGCCGAGGCGAGGGTGACCAGAACGGCGTAGATGCCGGCGATCGTCAGGGAATTTCGCGCATAGCCGAGGTAGTCGAACGCGGTCAGCGCCTGCCGGAAATTGTCCAGGTTCGGGTGGTGCGGCCACCAGTGGATGGGCATGACCCGCAGTTCCGACGCGTCCTTGAGAGCGGTGATCGCGAGCCAGCCGAAAGGGCTGAGGAAGAGGACGAGCAGTGCCACAAGGAGCATGTAGACGGCGTTGCGCCGGGCGAACACCATTACGCGTCTCCCATCGTGCGGGGCTTGTCCTTCGCCGGCTCCGCTTCCACCGTGTAGAAGACGGCGCCCTTGCTCACCTTGAACACCAGGAAGGTGATGACGACGATGAACGCGAAGAGCACCCACAGCATCGCTGAGGCATAGCCGTAACGTCCGTTGGCGAAGTACTGGGCGAAAACGTTGATCATGTAGAAGTAGTTGCTCTCGGGGACGGACGTCACGCCCGCCGGGGTGGGGTTGAGTGCGATCAGCAGTGGCGCGAAGCTCTGCAGCGCTCCGATGATCCCGGTGACGACCTGGAAGAAGATCACCGGGGAGAGCAGGGGCAGGGTGATCCGGGTGAAGGACTGCCAGGAACTGGCACCGTCGACCCGCGCCGCTTCCAGAAGTTCCTTGGGGATGTCCTGGAGCCCGGCGAGCGAGATGATCATGACGTTGCCGACACCCCACATCGTCAGGGTGATCAGCACCCAGCGGGCGTAGGGGTCGATCAGCCAGGGAACGCCGTTGATGTTGAGGACGTCCAGGACGCCGTTGGCGGCCCCCGAGTCCCGGTCGAAGATCAGCTTGAAGGTGAGCGCCGCGCCGACCGGCGGTACGACCGCGGGCAGGTACAGCAGGGTGCGGAACAGGCCACGGGAGCGGATCGGCTGGTTGACCAGGACCGCCAGCATCAGCCCGGCCACGATCGACAGCGGCACGGTGATGCCGGTGAACAGCGCGGTCCGGCCGAGGGAGGCCATGGTGTCCGGGTCGTAGAAGATTTCCTTGTAGTTCGCCAGACCGACGAAGCTGGTGCGCTGGGAGAGTCCGTCGGAGTTGGTGAAGCTCAGCCACAGCGCGTACAGGAGCGGGTAGGCCGTCAGCCCCAGGAATCCCAGCACCCACGGGCCGGTGAACGCGTAGAACGCCCATGCCCTGCGCTTGCTGAGGGACAGTCGTCTGCGTGCCGGGCGGGCGGCCGCCCCCGGGGACGGGGACGGCACGGCCCGGGCGGTGTCTCCCGTGAGCTGACCGGTACTCACCCCACCAGCTCCTTGCCCGCGGCGATCGCGTCGTTCATCTGCGAGTTCAGCGCGTCCGCGACCTTCCCGGCCGAGGTCCCGGACTTGACCGCACCCGGCAACACCTTGTTGATCACCGCGTCCAGGGCGGTCGCCTGGGCGTACGGGGTGACGGTCATCGTCTGGAGGTACGGGAGCTCCTGCTGCTGGACGGCGTGGGACTGCTTCTGGAACGGCTGCGCCTGCGGCATCAGCGAGTGCAGCGACTTCAGGCTCGGGATGCCCCAGCCGCTGCTGGCCCGGTCCTTGGCCGGCTGGCCTGCGAAGTACCACTCGAAGAACTTCCAGGCGGCGTCCTTGTTCTTGGCGCCCTCGGGGATCCAGTAGCCGGTGGCACCGAAGCAGGGGCTGATGCGGTGGCCGCCCATCTGCGGGGCGGGCGCGAACCGTGTCACCTTGGCGATCTTGGGGTCGCCGCCGACCAGCCCGCCGAACCAGTAGCCGTTGCTGGCCATGGCCATGCGGTTGGCCTGGTAGGTGGGCCAGTCCCAGCCGTCCGGGTTCGGGTTGGCGGGGCTCGGGCCGATGTTGGCCTTGGCGTACTCCAGGTACCAGCTCAGTCCCTTCATCGCCTCGGGCGAGGAGAAGTCGACGGAGGCGAGGTCATCAGCGAACAGCTTGCCGCCGGCCGAGGCGGTCATGTTCATGAACGTGGGCAAGGTGCCGGGCCCGGCGCTCAGCCCGTAGACCTTCACCTTGCCGAGCCTGCGCTTGGCCAGCCGCTTGCCGAGGTCCAGCCACTCGTCGTAGGAGAGCGGCTCGGTGTCGCTGGGGTGGTCCAGCTTCGCGGCGTCGAACATGTCGGTGCGGTACCAGAACATCGCGTCCTGGGAGTAGTCCTTCGTCATGCCGTAGCGCGGCCCCGTCCCCTGCTTTTCTCCGTCGAAGCGCCAGAGGTCGTTGACCGGGTCGAGCTCGGAGGTCCTGAGGACCGAGCTCTCGGCGAAGTAGGGGTCCAGGTCGGCCATCAGGCCGCGGGCGGCGAAGTACGGCGTGTCCAGCGCACCGAAGCCGCGCACCACGTCCGGCGGGTTCTTGCCGGCCAGCATGGCGTTGAGCTTGGTCTGGTCGAAAGTGAGAAAGGTGACCTTCACGCCCAGCACCTTCGCGGCGGCCTGGACGGTCTTCTTGTCCTCGGTGTTGGCCATGACGGTGAGCGTCGAGGCGCCCTTCTTGGCGCCGGAGCCGGAGCCGTCGTCGACGGAGGCGGCACATCCGGGCAGTGCCGCGGCGGCGAGCGTGACACCGGCGGTGGTGGCGAGGAAGTCACGCCGTCCGAGGGCGCTTCTGGCGGGAACGGACATGGTCGTGAACCTTTCATGCAGGTGACAGCGGGGCTGCGGGACGGATCGAGGGCCGATGTGCGGCGGGAGTTCCGATACGGAGATCCGCGGGGAACTCCGCCGGGGCAAGGCAGGAGTGAGGCGCCGGCTCGCCCGGTGAGGCGCACGGAAGCGTGCCGGGGTACAGCCGAGTGGCCGCCGCCGAGTGGCCGGCAGGCCGACGGGGCAGTCGTGACGCGGCCTCACGGACGGACCTATGAGGACGCGGAGGTACGGGGACGCAGAGCGGCTTCGGGTGGTCGCCGTGCGGACGATGTCCGGACCGGGGACGGGTCTCGCCGGGGTCGGCTCCGGGGGCAGGCATCTGTTCGTCGCGGGGGCGCCTGGTTCCGCCGCCCTGGGGGGCGTGGTGCGCGGGACGCGTCCCGGTGGAGGTTGCCCCGTGGCCCTGTACGGCGCCGCCCCGGTGAGGCGGTCGTCGCTGCCGCCGTACGCGGCCAGGAGCGGATGTCCGCGCCGTCGCGCGGAACGGGTTCAGAGGGCGTGAAGCTTGCCGGAAAGGGGCTCCGACTGCGGCCCGCGTCGTGATCGCGCCGAGCTCCGGCGGCGGCTCAGGGATGCACCGGCATCTGGGTGCATGAACGCACCACCTCCTTGCTTTTCCTGGTTCGCGATGGCAACCGGTTGTTATTCGTGGGGCAGAGCTTCTTGCCCTCGGGATGGCGCGTCAAGAGCCTTGACGAATTTTCGAGAAGACTGTGTAACCTCGGTGTTATCAGCCAGGGCGTCGATAAGTCCTGTTCCCGGCCGCCGCGCACAAGCCGACGATGGGTGACCGGCCCGCCCTGACCAGGGGCGGCCGGGAGCTCGCCTCGGAAGAGGGTGGGAACCGGTTGTCGAAGCGGGCAACCGGGTATCCAGGTGTCGACGGCGGCACAGTCGGTGTCCACCGTCGCGCACCGAAACGCTGGTAATCGATTTCCAGAACGTGCTCGTCTCGTGGCGCCCCCGAGGGGGTGTCGACTCCGGCCCGCCCCTCACAGCAACACGCACCCTCTACGCCTCCGGTTCACCCTCCCTCTGTCTGTTCGTTCACGTCACGACGCGGGAAACCAGGGCCCTTTGCCCGGACAACCTGCGCCGCCGACCGTCACCCCGGCCCTGCCGATTGACCGCTGCCTCCCGGTGGATCTACGGTAGAAGACGCTTTCTGAAACGTTTCCATCCTCTGCTCCAGGAGAGTCATGCCCAGCCCTCAGCTGCCGCGGGCCGTGTTCGCGATGGACCCGCTACACCTCCCGCTGCTCTTTCCTCCGCCGCTGATGGAGCGGCTGAGGCGCACGGCCGACATCGACCCCGGGTTGGTCGTGCGGGACTTCACCGATTTGGCCGCGGCCGACGCCCTGGCCACCGCCGAGGTGCTGATCACCGGCTGGGGCTGCCCGCATCTGGACGCCGGCGCCCTCGCGGCGGCCCCGAAGCTGGACGCCGTCCTGCACGCGGCCGGCTCCGTGCGCTCCCTGGTCGGCGACGCCCTGTGGGAGCGCGGCGTGAAGGTCTCCAGTGCGGTGACGGGCAACGCCGTGCCCGTCGCGGAGTACACGCTCGCGATGATCCTGCTCGTGGGCAAGGACACCTTCGATCACCGCGAGCGCTTCCGCCACACGCACGCCTACCCGGGCCCCGCTCAGACCGCGACGACCGGCAACCTCGGCCGCCGGGTCGGTGTCATCGGCGCGTCCCGGGTGGGCCGCCGGCTGCTGGAGCTGCTGCGGCCGTTCGACCTCACCGTCCTGCTGCACGACCCGTACGTGAGCCCGGCCGAGGCCGCCGCCCTCGGTGCCGAGTCGCTGCCGCTGGAGGACCTGCTCAGCCACAGCGACATCGTGAGTCTGCACGCCCCCGACATCCCCGAGACCCACCACATGCTCGACCGCGAGCGGCTCGCCCTGGTGCGGGACGGCGGCGTGCTCATCAACACCGCCCGCGGCGCGCTGGTCGACCACGAGGCGCTCACCGACGAGCTGGTGTCCGGCCGGCTCAGCGCGGTCCTCGACGTCACGGACCCGGAGCCGCTGCCGGCCGGTTCCCCGCTGTACAACCTGCCCAACGTGTTCCTCACCCCGCACATCGCCGGCTCACTGGGCAACGAACTGGAGCGGCTCGGCCGCATCGTCGTGGAGGAACTGGAGCGCCTGGCGGCGGGCCTGCCGCCGGTCCACGAGGTGCGGCATGCGGATCTCGCGCGGGTGGCATGACGGCTCGGCGTGGCAGGCCGCCGGGACCGCCGGCGGGCCGCGTCACGGCGGCCCGCCCGGACCGCACCACAGCCGCACGCCCGGTCCGCACCACAGCCGCACGCCCGGTCCGCACCACAGCCGCACGCCCTGCCCGCACCACAGCGGCACGCCCTGCCCGCGTCACGTCGCGAGCAGGCCCTTCGGCCCGCCGCCCACAAGCCCTCCAGCCTGGAGTAACGATGGGATACGGTTTCCGCACGGGTGGGGGCACAGCCCCGGTGCCGGATCGAGCCACGACGGTGAAGGAGCCGCAAGGGTGAGTCAGCGCAAGGCGGCGAGCGACGCCGGACGGGCGACCATTCGTGATGTCGCGGAGCGGGCCGGTGTCTCCGTGGCCAGCGTCTCGCGGGTGCTGTCCGGCAACTACCCGGTCTCGGAGGAACTGCGCCGCAAGGTGATGAAGGTGGTCCGGGACCTGGACTACGTCACCAACGCCCATGCCCGTTCGCTCGCCGGCGGCGGCACCCCGACGGTGGCGATCCTCATCAACAACATCACCGGCGCCGCGTTCGCGCATGTCGCGAAGGGCGTCGAGGGCGCCGCCACCCTGCGCGGATGGCTCTCGCTGGTCGGCACGACCGGCGACGACCCCGAGCGGGAGCTCGCACTGGTGAACCTCATGCGCCAGCAGGGCGTCGCCGCGGTGATACTGCTCGGCGGGGCTTACGACTACGACGAGTACCAGCTGCGCATGGCCCGCTTCGCCCGCTCCCTGGACGCGGCGGGCTCGCACCTGGTCCTGGTGGGCAGGCCCCCGCTGGAGGGCGACGTACCGGCGACGACCGTCGACTACGACAACGAGGGCGGCGCCTACGCGATGGCCAGCCACCTGCTGTCGGCTGGTCACCGGCGCGTCCTGGTCCTGCCGGGGCATGCCGAACTGACCACCGCACAGGGCCGGTTGAGGGGAGCGCAGCGGGCCTTCGAGGCGTACGGCGTGCCGTTCGACCCGGGTATGGTCCGGCACGGCCCGTACGACTACGAGCACGGGTACGAGGCCGTCGAGGCGGCCCTGCACGACACGCCGGACTTCACGGCCGTGCTCGCGGGGACGGACGTGGTCGCGGCGGGCGCCATGCAGGCCCTGCGCGCGGCGGGCCTGCGGGTGCCCGAGGACGTCTCGATCGTCGGCTACGACGACATCCCGCTCGCGTCCCAGCTCACGCCCCAGCTGACCACCGTGCACGTGCCGTACGAGGAGATGGGCCGCGTCGCGCTGCGCGCGGTGGCGGACCGGCGCGAGGGCGGCGCGGGGCGCCGCAAGAGTGCCGACGGCGACCATCTGGTGCTGGGCACGCATGTCGTGGTCCGGAACTCGGTGCGGCCGCCGGGGCAGCGCGGATAACACGCAGAGGTCGTTACGTAACCGTTTTCCACAGCCTTTGCGGCCGGTTCGAGGTTTCGTCGGTGTACCCGACGAGCCCCGGAACGACGCTCCTGAAACCGCATTGACCTGCGGGTATACAGGGGCATCCGCGAAACGTCCGCCGCGTGCTCGGAGATAGCCCGGCAGACAATCCGCCGTAACAAGTTGCCGCGCACCTCTTGCTAAGAACCGAGCTCCCCGCCTACGGTCTCGGCAACCGCTTACTACAGCTTCTTCTTACGCTTGGCCGAACCCCCTGCAACCGCGAGCCGACGGTTTCCGGCCGCTGTTCCTGGCCAGCACAACCGAGCCGCTGTCGTCCTCTCGTTCTGAGAACGCCCTATTCCGAAGGATCACGGTCAGATGAACTTCACCAGCCCCCGGAGAAGGTTCACCTCCGCCGCTGTCGCGGGTATCGCACTGACAGGTCTGCTCTCCGCCTGCGGCGGATCCGGCTCGGGCGACGACGCCGCGTCGAAGTCCGGGCCGGTCACCCTCCCCTTCTGGGGCTGGGCCAACGGCCAGGAGGCGGTCGTCAAGGCGTTCAACGCCTCGCACAAGGACGTCCAGCTGAAGTACACCAAGGTCACCGACCAGCTGACGATGCAGAAGCAGCTGACCAACGCCGTCAAGGCCGGCAATGCTCCCTGCCTGCTGCAGAACACCGGCGAGTACGTGACGAGCTGGGTCTCGCAGGGCGCGCTCGCCGACATCACCCAGTACGTCGAGTCCAGCAAGGACAAGTTCAACCCCGGCGCCTGGGCGGTCGGCCAGGTCCAGGGGAAGATCTACGGCGTCCCCACCGCCTCGGCGCCCGCCTTCACCATCTACCGCACCGACATCTTCAAGAAGTACGGCCTGAAGGCGCCCAAGACCTGGGACGAGTTCATCGCCGCGGGCAAGGTGCTGAAGAAGCACGACATCAAGATCACCAACTACGCCGGTGAGGACCCGAGCACCCTGGAGGTGCTCGCCATGCAGGCCGGGGCGAACTGGTACAGCGTCGACGGCGACTCCTGGAAGGTGGACTTCCAGGACGAGGGCACCCTGAAGGCCGCGAAGGTGATCCAGGAGATCATCGACAACGACCTGAACTCCAAGCTCTCCTTCGCCGACTACGCGGCCGTACAGCGCAACTACGACAACGGCGGCACCGCGACCCGGCAGATCTCCACCTGGCAGATGTCCGGCATGGTGCAGAACTTCACCAAGTCCTTCGGCGACTGGGCGATCTCCCCATGGCCGACCTTCAAGGGCGAAGCCGCCCAGACACCGGCCGGCACCAACCAGAGCGGCAACCTGACGCTGGTCAGCGAGCAGTGCAAGAACAAGAAGCAGGCCGCCGAGGCGGCGCTGTGGATGTCCACCGACACCGGTGCGGTCAAGACCATGGCGAGCCCGGAGACCGGCAGCGGTGTGATGCCGGCGCTGGCCGACAGCGAGTCGTACGTCTCCGACGCGATCTCCGAGAAGCTGCTCGGCAAGAACTACGAGCCGGCCAAGAAGATCGTGACGGACAGCCTGGGCACCGTCCGGACCGGCTGGAACTTCGGCCCGAACTGGACCGCGATGTTCACGGAGATGCAGGACGGGTGGGCCAAGGTCGTCAGCAAGGAGCAGAAGGTCACCGACCTCCTCGCGCACATGCAGGAGTGGACGGTCAACGACCTGAAGCAGCGCGGCATCAGCGTCAAGGGCTGAGGCGTACCCGATGATTCGCTCCCAGCGCTGGAAGGGTGCCGCGTTCACGGTGCCCTTCCAGCTCGGCTTCGTCTTCCTCTATCTGCTTCCGATCGGCTACGCCGTCTACCAGTCGCTGTTCCTCGAGAAGCAGTCCGGGCTGGGGCTCGGCGGCGCGACCACGGAGTTCGTCGGGCTGGAGAACTACAGCAAGGGCCTGAGCGACTCGGCGTTCATGACCTCCATCCTGCGGGTGGTGCTGTTCGCCTGTGTCCAGATCCCGTTCATGCTGCTCATCAGCCTGGTGCTGGCGCTCTTCCTGGACGCGGTCACCTCTAAGGTGGCCGGCCGGTTCCGGATCCTGCTGCTGGTCCCGTACATGATCCCGGGCGTGGTCGCGGCCATCGTGTGGATCAACCTGTACAGCCCGGACGTGGGCCCCCTGACCCCCATCGGCGACCTGTTCGGGTTCGACTGGAACTTCTTCGGACCCTCGATGGTGTGGCCGGCCATCGGCAACCTGCTGACCTGGCACGGCATCGGCTACAACATGGTGATCATCTACGCGGCGCTCCAGGGCGTGCCCCGCGAGCTGTTCGAGGCCGCGCGGCTGGACGGCGCGTCGGAGCTGAGGATCGCCCTGAGCATCAAGGTCCCGTTCGTGCGCGGCGCGCTCGTCCTGACCGCTCTGCTGTCGATCATCCAGATGCTGCAGATCTTCAACGAGCCCGCGCTGTTCAGGAACGTGACCCCGCAGACGGTCAGCGACAGCTTCACCCCGATCATGATCATCTACAACCAGGCGTTCAACGCCGCCAACTACCACTACGCCGCCGCCCTGTCGGTGCTGCTCGCGCTGATCCTCGGCGTCGCGTCCTTCCTCTTCTACCGGCTGACCTCGAGGGCGGCGGACTGATGGCGCTGACAGAAAACCGCAAGGAAAACGGCACGGAAGCGGCTGCCGTGCCACCCCGCGGGGGTGCCGTGCGACGGATCACCCGCCCGGACCCGGCCGCTCGTTCCCGGGGCGGCCAGCGCTTTCTCCTGGTCGGCCTGGTCCTGGCCGGCGCCTACAGCCTGTTCCCGGTGTACTGGCTGCTGGTCGCCGCGACCAAGGACCGGGTGGGGCTGTACCAGAGCAACGGCCTGTGGTTCTCCGACTTCCACCTGTGGGAGAACCTGCACCAGGTGTTCACGTACGAGGGCGGCATCTTCCTGCGCTGGACCGCCAACTCGTTCCTCTACGCGGGGGTCGGCTCCCTCGGCGGCACGCTCATCGCCCTCGCCACGGGCTACGGGCTGGCCCGCTTCGAGTTCCCCGGGCGGGGCGTGGTGTTCGCGGCCGTGGTCGGCTCGTTCCTGATCCCGATCGCCCTGCTCACCCTGCCGCTGTATCTGCTGTTCTCGGCGATCGGTCTGGTGGACACCCCGTGGGCGATGCTGATCCCCTGCCTGATCAACCCGTTCAGCGTGTATCTGGCAAAGGTGTACACCGAGGCCACGATCCCGTTCGAACTCCTCGAGGCGGCCCGTATCGACGGCGCCGGTGAACTGCGCATCTTCTTCAGCATCGTGCTGCGGATGATGACCACGGGCGGCGCGACGGTGTTCCTGCTCGCCTTCGTCAACACCTGGAACGCCTTCTTCCTCCCCCTGACCGTGCTGCGCGGCGAGGAGAACTGGACGCTCAACCTGGGCCTGTACAACTGGACCGGCAAGCGCCTGGAGTCGGGCATCGACGTGACCAGCCTCGTCCTGACGGGCGCGCTGCTGTCCATCATCCCGATGGCGATCATGATGGTCGCGATGCGCCGCTACTGGCGGACGGGCGTGACGCTCGGCGCCCTCAAGTGATCGGCGCCCTCAAGTGATCTCCCTCGCCTCTCCTGACTCCTGGGGGCCGCGGGTGACCCTGACTCCCCGCGGACCCCAGGTGCCCAACTCCCCGGGAGTCCCCGCGTGACCGTCCTGCACAACCCCGTCCTCCGCGGCTTCGCCCCCGACCCCTCCCTGATCCGGGTCGGCGACTGGTACTACGTGGCGACCAGCTCCTTCGAGTGGTTCCCGACGATCCCGGTCCACCGCTCCCGCGACCTGGCCCACTGGGAGTACGCGGGGCACGTCCGGGGCGCGGCCCCCGGCGGCTCGCTGGCCGGGGTGCCCGACTCCGGGGGCATCTGGGCGCCGTCGCTGAGCTGGGACGGGGAACGGTTCTGGGTGACGTACACCGTCGTGCGCTCGGTCGGCACGCCGTACTTCGACCTGGACACGTACGTCTCGGCGGCCACCGAGGTGAGCGGCGAGTGGAGCGCGCCGCGCCGGGTCGCGAGCCACGGCTTCGACCCGGCCCTGTTCCACGAGGACGGCAGGCTGTGGTTGCTGAACCTCCAGAACGACCACCGGCCGGGAGGGCGGCGGTTCGCCGGGATCGTCGTCACGGAGCTGGACCGGGACACCCTGGCTCCACTCGGGCGGACACAACTGCTGCTCCAGCACGACCGATTGATCGAGGGGCCGAAGCTGCTGCGGCGCGCCGGGTGGTACTACCTGGTGCTCGCGGAGGGCGGCACGGGTTGGGAACACGGGGTGCGGGTGGCCCGCAGCCGGGAGCTGACCGGGCCGTACGAACTCGACGAACGGCCGTTGCTGACCACGCGGGACGACCCGGACGTGCCGTTGCAGAAGGCCGGGCACGGCGAGCTGGTGGAGACTCCGGACGGGCAGTGGCTGATCGGGCATCTGACGGCCCGTCCGCTGCACACGCCGCAGGGCCGCCGCTGCCCGCTCGGCCGGGAGACCGCGATCCAGGCGGTGACCTGGGACGCGGAGGGCTGGCCTCGGCTGCGGCAGGGCGGCTGGCACCCGGCGGTGGACGTCGAGGTACCGACCCAGCCGCACCCGCTGCCTCCCGCCGCCCCGCCCGAGGACCTGTCCTGGCCCTGGAGTTCCCTGCGCGAGCCGCCGGATCCGTCCTGGGTCGACACGACGGCCCGGCCCGGCTGGATCCGGCTGCGCGGCCGGCACGGGCCGGAGTCCCGCTGGGCGAGCAGCCTGCTGGCCCAGCGCATCACCGAACACCGCGCGGAGGCCGAGGTCACGGTCGAGGCGCGGCCGGTCACCTTCACCCAGGCCGCCGGGCTGGTGCTCTGGTACAACCCCGAGGCGTATCTCAGTCTGGACCTGACCTGGGCGGAGCCCGAGGGCGAGCCGCAGCGCGGACAGCAGTGGCGGGGCACGCCCGGCGCGGGTGGCCGTACGGTGCTCAGCCTCGTGGATCGCGATGAGGAGGGCACCCGGCAGGTCGCCGTCGTGGAGGTTCCGGGGGAGGCGGCCGTGACGCTGGGGGTGACGATCGAGGGAGCCGAGGCACGCTTCTGGCACGTCCGGGACGGGGTGCGAACGGCGATCGGCCCGGCCCTGGACTTCAGCCGGCTGTCCGACGACCACGGTTCCCGGCTGCGCTTCACCGGTGCGATGGCGGGCGTCCACGCCCGGGACCTCGTCGACGCGGCGTTCACGGCGGACTTCACGGGGTTCCGGCTGACCTGTACCCGCTGACCTGCACGCCCGGCTGAGTCGTTGTTCGGGGTTTCGAAAGTTTTGACCGGCGAGGACCGGTGAATTCACTTGTCTTCCCGCCGTCCTCCGCCGCACCTACAGTAGGAAGCGCTTTCTGTAGGGCCGGACTCCGGCCTGCGGTGAGCAGCGCTGGTCGAAACTTTCCACGGCCCTCGGGCGGGCCGGAGAGGTGGGTTCCCGATGGTCCGTACGGCGAGTGCGAGCATGGCGGCCGGTCCGACGCTGGCGGTCGTGGCGCGTGAGGCGGGCGTGTCGGTGCCGACCGCGTCGAAGGTGGTCAACGGCCGGGAGGACGTGGCACCCGAGACCCGTCGCCGTGTCACCGAGGCGCTCGACCGGCTCGGCTATGTGCGCAGACCCCGCTTCGACGCGGCGAAGGCACCCCGGCTGGTCGATTTGGTCGTGCACTCGCTGGACAGCTCCTGGTCGGGGGCGGTGCTGCACGGGGTGGAGGAGGCGGCGCACGACGCGGGCCTGGAGGTCGTGGTGTCGGCGGCGCTCACCCGCTCCCGGGTCGGGCGTCCGGAGCGGGGCTGGCTGGACAAGCTGGTGGCCCGGGGTTCCTCCGGCGTCCTGTTCAACCTGGCCGAGCTGAGCGACTCCCAGTACGCCTGGCTGGAGCAGCACCGCATCCCGTTCGTGATGATCGACCCGATCCAGGAGCCACCGGAGGGCGTGGTGTCGGTGGGGGCGGCGAACTGGCAGGGCGGGCTGACGGCCACGGAGCATCTGCTGTCACTGGGGCACGAGCGGGTCGCCGTCATCGCCGGTCCCCGGCGCACGATGTGCAGCAGCGCGCGGGTCGCCGGGTACCGCTCGGCGCTCGCGTCGGCCGGGCTCCGGCACCGCGCGGAGTACGTCCGATACGCCGGCTTCGACGAGGGCCTGGCCCACCGGCGCATGCTGGAACTCCTCGACCTGCCCGAGCCGCCGACGGCCGTCTTCGTCTGCTCGGACCGGATGGCGCTGGGGGTGTACGAGGCCCTGACAGAACGGGAGTTGAGCGTCCCGGACGACATCAGTGTGGTCGGCTTCGACGACCTGCCCGAGGCCCGCTGGGCCTCCCCCGCCCTGACGACGGTCCGCCAGCCGCTGTCGGAGATGGCCGCGACGGCCCTGCGGTCGCTGCTGCGGCTGATGGACGGGCACCATCCGGAGAGCACGCGGACGGAGTTGTCGACGCGGTTGGTGGAGCGGGCGAGTACGGCGGCGCCCGCGTGCAGGGCGGGGGCGGCGGTTCGGCCGGAGGCGACGGAGGCGGGCTGACCGTGCCGGTCGGCCGGTCGCCCGGCAGGACGTGCATCGTCTGAACGGGCACCTCGGTGACGGGCGGTGGTCCTCGGGCAGGGCAGTCTCACGGGGAGCGCGTGGGACGGGAAGGAACGCACCGGGGGAGGGAGAAGCGCAGGCGGCCCGGCGCTCAGGGGTCCTTGCACCATGCCCGCCCGGGTCGCGCGGCCTGGCACCGCGCCTCGCCGCGTCGCCGAAGCGCCCGGGTAGCTCCGCTACCAGGGCACTCCGGCGCCTTGCGATGCACGGCACCGGACCACGCGACCTGATCGAACGCTCATGTGCAAGGACTCCTCAGCCGGGGCTCTCCTCCAGCCGTGCCGCCCAGGTGATTCCGCCCAGCAGATGCGCCCGGAACGCCGGGTCCTGGTAGGCCTCGGAGGCGTGGCCGAGGGCCGTGTAGAAGACGCGGCCCTCGGCGTGGTCGCGGCACCAGACCAGGGGATGGTCGTCACCCATGCCGCCGCCCTCGTAGGAGGACTCGTCGGCGGTGGCCAGGACGCGGACCCTGGCGCGCGGATTGGTGCGGAAGTCGTACCACTCGTCGGTGAAGTGCCAGACGGTCGGCAGGTGCCGGGTCGCCGGGTGGTCATGGTCCTCGATGACGGCCTGGCCGGGCTGGTGGAGCGGGTGGCGGTCGAACCACGCGCCCAGCAGCTCGCCGTAGTAGGGCCAGTCGTACTCCGTGCAGGCCGCCGCGTGCACGCCCACGAAACCGCCGCCCGACTCCACGTAAGCGGCGAGCCGCTCCCTGCCGGCCGGGGTGAGGATTTCGCCGCTGGTGGAGAGGAAGACGACGGCCGCGTAGGGGTCGAGCGGCTGCTCGAGGGCCGCCGGGTCCTCGGTGGCGTGGACGTCGAAGTCGCCGAGGGTGCGCAGGGCGGCGATGCCGGCCGGGATGGATCGGTGCCGGTAGCCGGTGGTGCGGGTGCAGACGAGCAGTCGTGGTGCCATGGCATCCGAACCTAGGAGATGGGGGGATGCCCCGGAGGGCGATCCGGGATCTGCGGCGACCGAGAATCTCGTTTCCCCCACCCACGGACAGGGCTGTCGGGTCGTCCGGCCTCCTCCGCACCCCCGGCTCCACGTGCGGCCGGTGTCCGATTCCTTCAAGACCGGTCGTCGCGGTCCTGCCTACGGTGAGCCCATGACTGCACGATTCGATGCCATCGGCCTGGTCGTCTCCGACATGACCGCCTCCGTCGCGTTCTACCGCCGGCTCGGGTTCGCCTTCCCCGAAGGCGCCGAGGACCAGCCGCACGCGGAGGCGCAACTGCCCGGCGGACTGCGGCTGATGCTCGACACCGAGGAGACGGTCCGCTCCTTCCTGCCCGAGTGGCAGCCGCCCGCGGGCGGGGGCCGGACCTCGCTGGCCCTGCGGTGCGACGCACCGGACGAGGTGGACGCGCTCTACGAGCAGCTGACCGGCGCCGGGTGCGACGGCGAGCTCAAGCCGTGGGACGCCTTCTGGGGGCAGCGGTACGCCGTCGTGCTCGACCCGGACGGCAACGGCGTGGACCTGTTCGCCCCGCTAGCCGCCTCGGGCGAGTAGCTCACCGAGCGGCGCACCGGCCAACTCCCTCACCTCGCGTGCCAGATGGGCCTGGTCGGCGTATCCGGCCCGGGCTGCCGTGTCCGCGAAGGGCACGCCGTCCCGGGCCAGCGCGAGGGCGCGCCGCAGCCGCAGGATGCGGGCCAGCGTCTTGGGGCCGTAGCCGAAGGCTGCGAGCGAACGACGGTGCAACTGGCGTGCGCTGAAGCCCAGTTCGTCGGCAACGACGGCGACCGGGCGGCCCGCGTCGAGGGCGGTGACGACCTGCCGCAGCAGCGGGTCCGGGGGTCGTGCACCGGCGGCCTGCCGCAGCGCCAGCTCCTCCAGGCCGCTCGCCGGGTCGGGGGCCGCGTTCACACGGTCGGCCAGGCGCCGCACCTCGGCAGCCGGCCACAGGTCCGTGAGGTCGACGCGGCGGTCCCGCAGTTCGTGCGTGGGGACGCCCAGGAGCACCGGGGCCGTGCCCGGGAAGAAGCGGATGCCGGCCCAGGGCCCGCCCCGGCCGTCGGTGAGGTACGCGCGGGTGTCGGGCCCGGCGACCAGCAGCCGCCCGTCGTGCCACAGCAGATCCATGCACCCGTCGGGCAGCACCCGCCCCACCCCGGACCGCTCCGGGGTGTTGGTCCACACGACCGCCCCGTCCAGCCGCGCCGCCCGCTCCGCGTACACGTGTGCCAGGCTACGCCGCGGGGTGCGGATGCGCGGGCGTTGACCCGGGCCGGTGCGTGCTGCCGCACCGCCCGGACCAGGCGGCGGGCAAGAACCGGGAGTCGGCGCCGCTTTGCCGCCGGGGACGACGCTGCGGGGGCGTGGTCCCCTGTCGCGTCGCCCCGGGCCGCTGCGCTACACCCTCCCCCGGTACTCCACCGGGCTCGTCCCGTACACCCGCTTGAACGCCGTGGACAGGGCGAACGCGCTGCCGTAGCCGACCCTGCGGGCCACCGCGTCGAGCGTGTCGTCGGAGTCGCGGAGCCGGTCCGCGGCGAGGGCGAGGCGCCAGCCGGTGAGGTACGTCATCGGGGGCTCGCCCACGAGGCCGGTGAAGCGGCGGGCGAGGGCGGCCCGGGACACCCCGGCCTTCGCGGCGAGCGCGGCGACCGTCCACGGGTGGGCCGGGTCGTCCTGGAGCAGGCGCAGGACGCCGCCCACGACCGGGTCGGCCAGGGCCCGGTACCAGGCCGGCGCCTCCGCCTCGGGACGGGCGAACCAGGCCCGCAGCGCGGCGATGACCAGCAGGTCCAGCAGCCGGTCGAGGACGACCTCCTGGCCCGGCTGGTCCCGCGCGATCTCCTCGCAGAGGTACGGCGTCAGCGGGCAGTCCCACACGTCGGCGGGGAGGGTGAGCAGCGGCGGCAGGGCATCCAGCAGCCGGCCGCCGATCTCGCCCCGCCGCGGGTACGTGCCGATCAGCATCACCGTGGCGCCGTCGAGGCGCTCGCCCCAGGTGCGGACGCCGAGGTCCATGGAGCCGTTGAGGGGCCGTCCGTCGGGGTGGCGGCACTCCTGGCCGGGCAGGATCAGCGCCTGCGGCGCCGTACCGGGGGCGTCGGCGCAGGTGTACGGGTCGGGGCCGCGGGCGATGGCGAGGTCCCCGGCGCGCAGCCGTCCCCGCTCGCCGCGGTCGGGCAGGACCCAGGCCTCGCCGCGGACCACGAGCATCACGGTGAGGGGGGCGCGGTCCTCGACGCGCACCGCCCAGGGCGGGTCGAAACACGCCCTGATCATGAACGCGCCCCTGGCGCGGGGGCCCTCCAGCAACCCGGTGAGTGCGTCCATGAAGTCAGCGTAGACGCGGGCGTATGGGAATGAGCCGCTCGGCGATGGTCTCGTGCCGCGTACGGCAGTTGACTCGACGGCATGACGAACACGACGGAGAACACGACACGGAGCACGCGGGGCATGACGGTGGTGGTGACGGGCGCATCGGGCCGTACCGGCAGCCGGGTGGCGCGGGCGGCGGAGACCGCCGGGCTCACGGTGCGGGCGGCGTCCAGGGCGACGGGCTTCGACTGGTGGGACGCCTCGACCTGGGCGGACACACTGCGTGGCGCCGACGCGGCCTACCTCGCCCATCCTTCGGACGTCGGCGCTCCGGGTGCCGCCGAGGCGGTCGGCGCGCTCGCGCGGGAGGCGGTCGGGCTCGGGGTGCGGCGACTGGTGCTGCTGTCCGCGCGGGGCGAGGACCAGGCCCTGCCGACCGAGGAGGCGCTGCGCGCCTCCGGGGCGCACTGGACGGTCGTGCGGGCCGCCTGGTTCGCGCAGAACTTCAGCGAAGGGCCGCTGTCGGCGGAGCTGCGGGAGCGCGGGGTTCTGGTGTTCCCGGCCGGCGAGGTGCGCGAGCCGTTCCTCGACGTGCGGGACATCGCGGACGTGGTGGTGACCGCGCTGACGTCCGGCGACCGGTACGCCGGGCAGACGATCATGCTGTCCGGGGCGCGGCTGCTGACCTTCGGGGAGGCGGTCGCGGAGATCGCCGAGGCGACGGGCCGCCGGCTGGCCTACCGGGCCGTCTCCACGCGGGACTACGGGGAGGCCCTGACCGGCTTCGGCGTGCCACCGCAGGAGGTCGCGGCCCTGACCGGCATCTTCGACACCCTCCTCGACGGGCGCAACGCCCACCTCTCCGACGGGGTGCACGACATCCTGGGCCGCGCACCCAGGGACTTCTCGGACTTCGTCCGCGAGGAGGCGGCGGCCGGCACCTGGAAGGCCTGAGACCGGGAGAGCCTGAGACCGGCGCCTGTCACTTCTCCCGGGGCGGCTGTCCCTCCCCCTGGTTCCGGCCGCTGCTGGCGTGGGTGCTCTTCACGTGGGTGCTCTTCACGTGGGTGCGCAGGCGGGCCGACACGTCCTCCGGGGGGAGGAAGCGGGACCAGCGTTCGGGGAACTCGGAGGGCATGTCGGGATCGGCCTCCCCTCGGGCGGCGGCGCGGGCCACGTACTCGGCGACCTGCGCCTGGCGCAGCCGCTCGTTGGCCTCGCGGGCAGCGGCCGTCGCGGCGGCCGGCCAGACCCGGTCGATGGCGGCGTTGACCGCGGCCCCGACGAGCACGGCGAACGCGGCCACGCCGATCCACAGCAGCACGGCGACGGGTGCGGCGAGGGAGCCGTAGATCGTGGGGCCCTCGACCGTGCTGGTGAGGTAGATCCGCAGCAGGAAGCTGCCGAGGACCCACATGCCCAGGGCGACGAGCGCGCCGGGCACGTCCTCGATCCACGGGGAGCGGACGGGGACGGACACGTGGTACAGCGTGGTCAGGAAGGCGATGGACAACAGGATCACGACCGGCCAGTAGAGGACCTGGACGACCGTCGTCGACCACGGCACGATCCGCACCACCGCGTCCGGTCCGGCCACCATCAGCGGCAGCGCGACGGAGCCGATCAGCAGGGCCACGATGAACAGCAGGAAGGCCATCAGGCGGGTCTTGACGATGCCGCGGACGCCGTCGAGGCCGTACATGACGGTGATGGTGTCGATGAAGACGTTCACGGCGCGGGAGCCGGACCACAGGGCGAACAGGAAGCCGATGGAGATGATGTCGGGCCGGCCGCCCTTCGTCACGTCGTGCAGGATCGGCTCGGCGATCTGCCGCACGCCCCGGTCGGACAGCACCGTGCGGGCGGCCTCCAGGATGTTCGTCTGGAGGCTCTCGATGGTGTCCGCACCGGTCCAGGCGTCGACGTAGCCGAGCAATCCGATCATGCTCAGCAGCAGCGGCGGCACCGACAGCAGCGTGAAGAACGCGGCCTCGGCCGCGAGGCCCAGGATGCGGTACTCGATGCAGGAGTTGACGGTGTCCTTGATCAACAGCCAGGCGGTCCTGCGCTTGGAGACGTTCCGGTACAGAGCACGCGCCCGATGGAGGCGCCCGGAGGGTGTGTCGGGGGTTTCACTTGCTGGCTGCACCCCCTAACGGTATCCGTCGCGCCCGGCTCCACTCACCCACAGGCCGGGTCTTCGCGGGCCGGGCCCGGTCCGCTGGTGACCGAGGCGGGAGGGCGGGGTACGTTCGCAGCATGGCAGGCAGCACGCACTCCGTGACGAACCAGGTCCCGCCGCTGGTCGGGTACGACGTCTTCTCCGCCGACCGGGCTCTGGCCGCCGCGGTCGAACGGCATCTGGAACCGGACCTGCGCGAGGAGGTGCTCGGCGAGCTGTCGGCGCTCGGGCGCACCTCCGGCTCGGCCCAGGTGCAGGAGTGGGGCGTCCACGCCAACGAGAACCCGCCGCGGCTGCGCACCCACGACCGGTACGGCAACCGGATCGACGAGGTCGAGTTCCATCCCTCCTGGCACCGCCTGCTCGGCAAGGGCGTCTCGGCCGGTCTGACCGCGGCCTGGGACCGGCCGGCCGGGCATCTGCGGCGGGCCGCCGCCTTCGTGGTGTGGACGCAGGTCGAGGCCGGCAACGGCTGCCCGCTGTCGATGACGCACGCGGCGGTGCCCGCCCTGCGCACGGACCCGGAGCTGGCCGCCGAGTGGGAGCCGCGGCTGACGTCCATGGTCTACGACCGCGAGCTGCGGCCCGCGCACCTGAAGGCCGGGGCGCTGTTCGGGATGGGCATGACGGAGAAGCAGGGCGGCAGCGACGTACGGGCGAACAGCACGTCCGCGCGGCCGCTCGCCGAGGACGGGGCGTACGAGCTGACCGGGCACAAGTGGTTCTGCTCGGCGCCGATGTCCGACGGATTCCTGGTGCTGGCGCAGGCTCCGGGCGGGCTGACCTGCTTCCTGGTACCGCGGGTGCTTCAGGACGGCACCCGCAACGTGTTCCTGATCCAGCGGCTCAAGGACAAGCTGGGCAACCGGTCGAACGCCTCCGCCGAGGTCGAGTTCGACGGGACCTGGGCGCGCCGGGTCGGGGAGGAGGGGCGCGGGGTGCGCACCATCATCGAGATGGTCGCGGCGACCCGGCTGGACTGCGTGCTGGGCTCGGCCGGGCTGATGCGGCAGGCCGTGGCGCAGGCGGTGCACCACTGCACGTACCGCGAGGCGTTCGGCGGGAAGCTCGCCGACAAGCCCCTGATGCGCAACGTCCTCGCCGATCTGGCGCTGGAGTCGGAGGCGGCGACGACCCTGGCGCTCCGCCTCGCGGCGG
The DNA here is from genome assembly GCF_053592115.1 of Streptomyces sp. NPDC002788. NCBI lineage: Bacteria > Bacillati > Actinomycetota > Actinomycetes > Kitasatosporales > Streptomycetaceae > Streptomyces > Streptomyces sp. NPDC002788. Next base: position 425,119 of record NZ_JBSFVB010000001.1, read on the forward strand.
CGTACGACGACGGCGGTGAGCAGGAGCGCGCGCTGCTGCGGATCGCGGTGCCGGCCGCCAAGTACTGGGTGACCAAAAGGTGTCCGCCGGTCGCGGTGGAGGCGGCGGAATGCCTGGGCGGCAACGGGTACGTCGAGGAGTCGGGGATGCCCCGGCTGGTGCGCGAGTCGCCGCTCAATTCGGTCTGGGAGGGCGCGGGCAACGTCCAGGCGCTGGACGTGCTGCGGGCGTTGCAGCGGGAGCCGGGGGCGCTGGACGCGTATCTGCGGGAGGTCGGCCGGGCGCGCGGCGCCGATCACCGCCTCGACGGGGCCGTCAAGAACCTTCTGACCGAACTCGCCGATCTGGACGGCGTGGAAGGACGGGCGCGGCGGCTGGCGGAGCGGCTCGCGCTGGTGCTCCAGGGGTCTTTGCTGGTCCGCTTCGCGCCACCGCAGGTCGCCGACGCGTTCTGCGCGTCGCGTCTGGGCGGCGACGGGGGCGCGGCCTTCGGGACGCTGCCGCACACGCTGGATCTGGCGTCGGTGGTGGAGCGGGCCCGGCCGGTGTCCTGACCGGCCGGCCTGGTCCGGGCAGGAGGAAAGCGGGGGTGGTGCTGCGCCGACACGGCACCACCCCCGCCGCACTGGCCCGTTCGAGCCACTGAACGCCGCTCGGGACGGCTGGGCTCAAGTCTCAGGCACCTCCGGGCCGTCCACCAGGGTTGCAAGGGGTTGCAAACTTGCCGCCGACCGTGTGCGGACTGTGCGCGCTCCCGTCGGGCAGACGGCACTATGAGACACACAGTCAGAAAAGCGACTTCGGGGGGCGCTCGCGTATGGACGTCACGCACCTGGCCGCCGTGGACACCACGCGTGCGGCCCGGGTCCTCAACGAGGTGCGTTCGGCCCGGCTGTCCGGGCGGCCCGCCCCCGTGCCGCCGCGTCCCGTGATCGAGCAGTCCTGGGACCGCATGCTGCGCAGCGGCGTCGATCCGGACCACGACTTCCGGGCGGATCTGCTGTCCCGTGAGGAGGTGCAGCGGCGGCGTGAGGCGTCGGTGCTGCGGCATGTGCTGCCGGTGCTGCGGGAGGGACTGCTGGCGGCCGCGGACGTCGCCCACCACATCATGGTCGTGGCGGACGAGGAGGGGCGGGTGCTGTGGCGCGAGGGCAGCCCGCCGGTGCTGCGCAGGGCCGACGGGCTCGGCTTCGAACTCGGCGCGGACTGGCGTGAGGACGTGGTCGGGACGAACGGCCTGGGCACGCCGGCGGTGGTGCGCCGGCCCGTACAGGTCTTCGCCTCCGAGCACTTCGTGCGCTCCCAGGCCGGCTGGACGTGCGCGGGCGCGCCGCTGACGGATCCGCGGGACGGCCGGCTGCTCGGCGTGGTGGACGTGAGCGGGCCGCTGGAGACGATGCATCCGGCCACGCTCTCCTGGGTCGGTTCGGTGGCCAAGCTCGCCGAGGCCCGGCTGCGGGAGATGCACGTGGAGTCGCTGGACCGGCTGCGCGCGGTGGCGGCACCGGTGCTGGCCCGGCTCCGCGGGCGGGCCCTGGTCGTCGATCCGGACGGCTGGACCGCCGCGGTCGGCGGGATGCCGTACACGCGGCGCGTGGCCCTGCCGAAGTCGCTGTCGCCGGGCCTGAGATGGCTGCCGGGGCTCGGACTGTGCGCGGTGGAGCCGCTGGCCGGGGGCTGGCTGCTGCGGCCCTCCGCCGACGAGCCGGCGCCGCACGGGGCGGCCAAGATCGTGCTGGACCTCAGGCAGGCGCGACGCTGGTCGGTGGAGGTGTCCGGCGGGGCGGGCACCTGGACGCGGGAACTGAGTCCGCGGCATGCCGAGTTGCTGTACCTGCTCGCCTTCCACCGCGTCGGCCGCAGCGCCGCGGCCCTGGCCGGGGACGTCTTCGGCGACCAGGCCCGCACGGTGACGGTACGCGCCGAGATGTCGCGGGTCCGGCGGTATCTGGGGGCGTTCCTGGAGCACCGGCCGTACCGGTTCGCCGAGGACGCCGAGGTCGAGGTGCTGCTCCCGGACGACCCGCGCGATCTGCTGCCGCACTCGACCGCGCCGGCGGTGACCCGGCAGCGCACCTCGGCACCGGAGCCCTGAGGTTCACCCGGAGTGCACCCCAACCCGCCCCGAGGGGTGCATCTTTCGCATATTTGCAGGGTCTTCGTCCGCCACCCCCTCCACCTGCCGTAGCATCCCGGTACGGACCACCCCACCTGCTCCTCCGCCAACCCGCGGATCACCAGGCGCAGTTGGTCCGCCTCGGGAGGACGTTATGAAGCATCGCGGCAGACACCGGCGGCGCAGGCGGGGCAGGGCGCTGCGTGGGGCCCTGGCCGGGACGGCCCTCGCGCTCACCGCCGCCGCCACCCTGATCAGCACCTCGCAGGCCACCGTCGCCGACGCCCCCGGGGCTCTGAAACCGGTGTCCGTGTCCACCGGGGCAGGGCGGCTGCCGCTCTCCGAGCACGGGGTGCCCGAGCGGTGGCTGGACCGGCTCGCGTCGGAGATGGGCCGGCCCGTCGGGGCCGGGACGGTGCTGGAGGGCGCCGACCTCCCGCTGCGCGAGGCGGCCGGCTGCTCGACCGCCGATAAGCACGCCCTGCCGGTCGAACCGGCGGCCACGCGTGCGTACTGCTTCGGCGGCGCCGACACCCGGGGCTGGCACCCCGGCGCGGTCACCACCTCGGGCGACGCGGACGACGACGGCCGCTGGGGCGGCAACCGCGTGATCCTCTCCGGCTGGACCCGCGCAGGCGAGGGCGGCTCCATGGACGGGCCCTCACCCGAGCAGGGCCTGGCCAAAATCGCCTTCGTCGACGCGAACGACCCCGCCCGGCTCCGCTACACGTGGGCCCTGCTGGCCGTCCCGGTGGACGGCGGCCGGGACTACCGGGGGCTGGTCTCCTCTCTGTCGGGGATGGTCTGGTACCAGGACAAGCTGCTGGTGACGACCCGCGAGGGCGACCGGGACGCGCTGTACGTGTACGACCTGGACCGCATCCAGCGCGCGACCGTCGAGTCCGACGCGATCGGCCGGGTGCGGGGCGGCTGGGCGGCGCACGGCTACCGGTACGTGCTGCCGGCCGTCGGCTCGTACACCCTGCCCGCCGGTACGCGGGAGCCACGTCCGGCGACCGTCTCCCTGGACCGCAGCACCTCCCCCGACAGTCTGGTCGCGAGCGAGTGGGTGCCCGCGGACGGCGACCGGCGCACCCGGTTGTGGCGCTACACCCTGAGCCGGGACCCGGACCGCTCAGGTCTGCTCACCACCGACTCCTCCGGGCGCGCCGACCCGGTAGAGGCGTACGAGACGAAGACGGCCGACGTACGGGGCGTACTGGCGTACCGCTCGGGCTGGTACCTGGACCGCGCGGCGGGCACCGCGGGCGGGCACGGGACGCTGTGGCGCCAGGACACGGAGGGCGCACGGGCGACGGAGTGCGGCACGGACGAGACCCGCCACTGCTGGAGCGGCCGCTCCGGCTCGCTGTCCTACTGGGAGGAGACCGGTGAGGTCTGGTCCCAGTCCGGGCGGATGCTGTTCGCGCTGCCGCTGGCCTCGGTCGACAGGGCGCTGGACTGACCACGCAGTCGATGAACGGCCGATCGACAGACCAGTGGGTCAGATGATTTTCTGGCCCGCATGACCACCATCGCCGTGACCACCTGGTCCATGGAGCAGACCGCCCCGACCGATCTGCTGCCGGCCGCCGCGCCGGAGGGGGACGTCCGGGTCGTGCGCTCCGAGGTGCCCTCGCCCGAGTTCAGCCGCTTCCTGTACGCCTCGGTCGGCGGCGACATCCGCTGGACGGACCGGCTGAGCTGGTCGTACGCGAGGTGGCTGGAGCACCTGGAGCGGCCGGGCGTGGAGACGTGGGTGGCGTACGACCGGGGCACGCCGGCGGGCTACGTGGAGCTGGAGGCGCAGGACGACGCGGTCGTGGAGATCGTGTACTTCGGGCTGCTCCCCGCCTTCCGGGGCCGGCGCATCGGCGGGCACCTGCTGTCGTACGGCACGGCCCGTGCCTGGGACCTCGCGGACCGCTGGGCGGGACTGTCGCCGACGAAGCGGGTCTGGCTGCACACCTGCAGCAAGGACGGCGAGCACGCGATGGACAACTACCAGCGGCGGGGCTTCAAGCTGTTCGACACCAAGGTCGAGGAGGAGGCGGACGCCGCCGCGCCGGGACCGTGGCCTGGGGCGTTCCCCGTCTGACCTGGTCGGACACCTCGGCACGGGCGGATGTGACCAAGGACACCCTTGTCTTGCTCTGCGAGACAAGGGTGTCCGCATCTTGGACGAAGCTGGACTCTGTCCAGATCGCCGTGACACGCTTCCGTCATGCCTGGAACTGGAATCGCCTTGGTGAGTCGACGCCACGTCGACCTCGGCCGCATGTCCAGCGCCATCTGTCCGGCGCACTGAGAGCACTCAGCACGCGCCGACATCCCCCTTGCTCGTCTCCCTCCCGCGCAATGACGCGCTGGTATGCCCATGCGCGCGCACGCGCAGGTCGGAGCCTCCGCCCGTATCCGACCGCCGCCCCTCGACGACGGCGCCACGCGCCGACCCCTGCCCACTGCTGTCCCGAAGGACGTATCAACCATGGCCGCCACCCCGCAGAAGCCCGCCGCCGCGACTCCCCGCCGCAAGGTGAGCCGTCACCGCGGTGAGGGCCAGTGGGCCGCGGGGCACTTCACCCCGCTGAACGGCAACGAGCAGTTCAAGAAGGACGACGACGGTCTCAATGTGCGGACACGCATTGAGACGATCTACTCCAAGCGGGGCTTCGACTCGATCGACCCGAACGACCTGCGCGGCCGGATGCGCTGGTGGGGCTTGTACACCCAGCGCAAGCCCGGGATCGACGGCGGCAAGACGGCCATTCTGGAGCCGGAGGAGCTGGACGACGAGTACTTCATGCTGCGGGTCCGCATCGACGGCGGCGCGCTCACGACGCGGCAGCTGCGGGTCATCGGCGAGGTCTCGCAGGAGTTCGCGCGCGGCACCGCCGACATCACCGACCGGCAGAACGTCCAGTACCACTGGATCCGGATCGAGGACGTGCCCGAGATCTGGAACCGCCTGGAGGGCGTGGGCCTGTCCACCGTCACCGCCTGCGGCGACACCCCGCGTGTGATGATCGGCTCCCCGGTGGCGGGCATCGCCGAGGACGAGATCATCGACGCCACCCCGGCCCTGGAGGAGATGAAGCGCCGGGTCCTGAACAACCCGGCGTACTCGAACCTCCCCCGGAAGTTCAAGACGGCCATCTCGGGTTCGCCGCTGCTGGACGTGGTGCACGAGATCAACGACGTCGCGTTCGTCGGCGTCGTGCACCCCGAGCACGGCCCGGGCTTCGACGTGTGGGTCGGCGGCGGCCTGTCCACCAACCCCAAGCTGGGCGTGCGGCTGGGCACCTGGGTGCCGATCGACGACGTGCCGGACGTCTACGAGGGCGTCATCTCCATCTTCCGCGACTACGGCTACCGCCGGCTGCGCACCCGCGCCCGCCTGAAGTTCCTCGTCGCCGACTGGGGCGCGGAGAAGTTCCGCCAGGTCCTGGAGGACGAGTACCTCAAGCGCAAGCTGGTCGACGGCCCGGCTCCCGAGCAGCCGTCCCAGCAGTGGCGCGACCACGTCGGCGTGCACCGGCAGAAGGACGGCCGGTTCTACGTCGGTTTCGCCCCCCGCGTGGGGCGCGTCGACGGCACGACGCTCACGAAGATCGCCGACCTCGCGGAGGCCCACGGCTCGGGCCGGGTACGCACCACCGTCGAGCAGAAGATGATCGTCCTCGATGTCGAGGAGGACCAGGTCGACTCGCTCGTCGAGGGCCTGGAGGCGCTCGACCTGACCGCCCGGCCGTCCACGTTCCGCCGCGGCACCATGGCCTGCACCGGCATCGAGTTCTGCAAGCTGGCCATTGTCGAGACCAAGCAGCGCGGCTCGCAACTGATCGACGAACTGGAGCGCCGTCTGCCGGAATTCGACGAGCCGATCACCATCAACCTCAACGGCTGCCCCAACGCCTGCGCCCGTATCCAGGTCGCGGACATCGGTCTCAAGGGCCAGCTGGTCCTCGACGACCGGGGCGAGCAGGTCGAGGGCTACCAGGTGCACCTGGGCGGCGCCCTCGGTCTGGAGGCCGGCTTCGGCCGCAAGGTACGCGGTCTGAAGGTCACCGCCGACGAACTGCCGGACTACATCGAGCGCGTGCTCAAGCGGTTCCAGGCGGAGCGCGAGGACGGCGAGCGGTTCGCCACCTGGGCGGCGCGGGCCGGCGAGGAGGCGCTGTCGTGAGCGAGCGAGCGGCCCCTTTCTACTGCCCCTACTGCGGTGACGAGGATTTGCGGCCGAGCGAGGAAGGGCACGGCGCATGGGAATGCGCGGCGTGCAGCAGGGCCTTTCAGCTGAAGTTCCTGGGGCTGCTGGCCCAGGGGCTGAAGCGATCCGACACCGGAGGGGCGAAGATATGACCACGGTTCAGGACCAGCGCACGGCGGCGGAACTCAAGGCGCTCGCCGAGCAGGCGGGCCGTGACCTGGAGGACGCCTCCGCGCTGGAGATCCTCCAGTGGGCGGCCGAGACGTTCGGCAAGCGCTTCTGCGTGACCTCCTCGATGGAGGACGCGGTCGTCGCCCATCTCGCCTCCCGCGCGATGCCGGGCGTCGACGTCGTCTTCCTCGACACCGGCTACCACTTCGAGGAGACCATCGGCACCCGGGACGCGGTCGACGCCGTGATGGACGTCAACGTCATCACGCTCACGCCGCGCCAGACGGTCGCCGAGCAGGACGCGGAGTACGGCCCCAGGCTGCATGACCGCAACCCCGACCTGTGCTGCGCCATGCGCAAGGTGGAGCCTCTGGAGCGAGGCCTGAAGAACTACCAGGCCTGGGCGACCGGCCTGCGCCGCGACGAGTCCCCGACCCGGGCGAACACCCCGGTGGTCGGCTGGGACGACAAGCGCCAGAAGGTCAAGATCTCCCCGATCGCCCGCTGGACCCAGGACGACGTGGACGCCTACGTCACCGAACACGGCGTCCTGACGAACCCGCTGCTGATGGACGGCTACGCCTCCGTCGGCTGCGCCCCCTGCACCCGCCGGGTCCTGGAGGGCGAGGACGCGCGCGCCGGCCGCTGGGCGGGCCTCAGCAAAACCGAGTGCGGACTGCACTGATGACCACGACCCAGACGATTCAGGAGACCGACGTGACGACCGGAGCCACCGTCTGGCTCACGGGTCTGCCGAGCGCCGGCAAGACCACCATCGCCCACGAGCTGGCCGGCCGGCTCCGCGCCGAGGGCCACCGCGTCGAGGTGCTCGACGGCGACGAGATCCGCGAGTTCATCTCCGCGGGCCTGGGCTTCAGCCGCGAGGACCGGCACACCAACGTGCAGCGCATCGGCTTCGTCGCCGAACTGCTCGCCCGCAACGGCGTGCTGGCGCTGGTCCCGGTGATCGCGCCGTACCAGGACAGCCGGGAGGCGGTGCGCAAGCGGCATCAGGCCGGCGGCACGGCGTACGTCGAGGTGCACGTGGCCACGCCGGTGGAGGTGTGCAGCGAGCGGGACGTGAAGGGCCTGTACGCCAAGCAGGCCGCGGGCGAGCTCACGGGGCTCACCGGTGTCGACGACCCGTACGAGGCGCCCGAGTCGCCCGATCTGCGCATCGAGTCGCAGAACCAGACCGTGCAGGAGTCCGCGGCGTCCGTGTACGCCCTGCTGAGCGAAAGGGGACTGGCATGACGACCGCCGCGACGGTTTCCGAGGAGACCGACAGCCCGTACGCGCTCTCCCACCTCGACGCCCTCGAGTCCGAGGCGGTGCACATCTTCCGCGAGGTGGCGGGCGAGTTCGAGCGGCCGGTGATCCTCTTCTCCGGCGGCAAGGACTCCATCGTCATGCTGCACCTGGCGCTGAAGGCGTTCCGCCCGGCGTCGGTGCCGTTCTCGCTGCTGCACGTGGACACCGGGCACAACTTCCCCGAGGTCCTCGACTACCGCGACCGTACGGTCGAGAAGCACGGGCTGCGGCTGCACGTCGCCTCCGTGCAGGACTACATCGACCGGGGTGTGCTCAAGGAGCGCCCGGACGGCACCCGCAACCCGCTGCAGACGCTGCCGCTGACCGAGAAGATCCAGGCGGAGAAGTTCGACGCCGTCTTCGGCGGCGGGCGCCGTGACGAGGAGAAGGCCCGGGCCAAGGAGCGGGTGTTCTCCCTGCGCGACGAGTTCTCCCAGTGGGACCCTCGCCGCCAGCGCCCCGAGCTGTGGAATCTGTACAACGGCCGGCACGCGCCCGGCGAGCACGTCCGCGTCTTCCCGCTGTCCAACTGGACCGAGCTGGACGTGTGGCAGTACATCGCCCGCGAGGGAATCGAGCTGCCGGAGATCTACTACGCGCACGAGCGCGAGGTGTTCCAGCGCGGCGGCATGTGGCTGACCGCCGGTGAATGGGGCGGCCCGAAGGACGGCGAGACCGTCGAGAAGCGGGTCGTTCGCTACCGGACCGTGGGTGACATGTCCTGCACCGGCGCGGTGGACTCCGACGCCGACACCATCGAGAAGGTGATCGTCGAGATCGCGGCCTCCCGGCTCACCGAGCGCGGCGCCACCCGCGCCGACGACAAGATGTCCGAGGCCGCGATGGAAGACCGCAAGCGCGAGGGGTACTTCTAGAGATGAGCACGATCACGACCGAGGAACTCTCGGCCACCACCCTGCTGCGGTTCGCCACCGCCGGTTCCGTCGACGACGGCAAGTCCACCCTGGTGGGTCGGCTGCTGCACGACTCCAAGTCGGTCCTGACCGACCAGCTGGAGGCTGTGGAGCGCGCCTCCGCGAGCCGGGGCCAGGAGGCGCCGGACCTCGCGCTGCTGACGGACGGCCTGCGGGCCGAGCGGGAGCAGGGCATCACCATCGACGTGGCGTACCGCTATTTCGCCACGCCCCGGCGGCGGTTCATCCTCGCCGACACCCCCGGGCATGTGCAGTACACGCGGAACATGGTCACCGGTGCCTCGACGGCCGAGCTGACGGTCATCCTGGTCGACGCCCGCAACGGCGTCGTGGAGCAGACCCGCCGGCACGCCGCGATCGCCGCCCTGCTGCGCGTCCCGCACGCGGTCCTCGCGGTCAACAAGATGGACCTCGTCGGCTACGACGAGAAGGTGTTCGCCGCGATCGCCAAGGAGTTCACGGCGTACGCGACCGAGCTGGGCGTCCCCGAGGTCACCGCGATCCCGATCTCCGCGCTCGTCGGTGACAACGTGGTGGAGCCTTCCGCGAACATGGACTGGTACGGCGGCCCGACCGTGCTGGAGCACCTGGAGACGGTCCCGGTCGCGCACGACCTGAGCCACTGCCACGCCCGGCTGCCCGTGCAGTACGTGATCCGGCCGCAGAGCGCGGAGCACCCGGACTACCGGGGTTACGCCGGTCAGATCGCGGCCGGTTCCTTCCACGTCGGCGAGGCCGTCACCGTGCTGCCGTCGGGCCGCACCTCGAAGATCTCCGGCATCGACCTGCTGGGCGAGCCGGTCGACGTCGCCTGGACCACGCAGTCGGTGACCCTCCTGCTGGAGGACGACATCGACATCTCGCGCGGCGACCTGATCGTGCCGAGCAAGGACGCGCCCGCGACCACGCAGGACGTCGAGGCGACCGTCTGCCATGTCGCGGACGCCCCGCTGACCGTCGGCCACCGGGTGCTGCTCAAGCACGGCACCCGCACGGTCAAGGCGATCGTCAAGGACATCCCGTCCCGCCTCACGCTCGACGACCTGTCCCTGCACCCGCACCCGGGACAGCTCGTCGCCAACGACATCGGCCGGGTGAAGGTCCGTACCGCCGAGCCGCTGCCGGTCGACTCCTACGCGGACTCGCGGCGCACGGGCTCGTTCATCCTGATCGACCCGAACGACGGCACCACCCTGACCGCCGGCATGGTCGGCGAGTCCTTCGCCGCCCCGGAGCCGGTCAAGGACGAGGCCGACGACGACGGGTGGGACTTCTGACATGACCCTCCCCGACTTCTACTCGATGTTCGCGAAGGAGGGCGGCCGCGTCGGCAGCGGTGGCCTCGGCAGCGGGCAGGGCGGAGTGGCGCGATGTGTGCGCTGACGTACGCGCACCGCTCGCGCGCCCTCACCCCCCACCGCCGTAGACGAAAACCTGCCGACCTCCCGGCCACGACCTGAGAGACCGTGACCGCCGGGCCTCCGAGAGGAACACCTCCCGTGCGTGCATCATCCGCTCTGCGCCGCAGCCTCGCGGTCATAGCCGCGCTTCCGCTGCTCACGCTGGCAGCCTGCGGTTACGGCTCCCAGGCGCCCAAGGACGACGGCGCCGCCAAGGTCGCCGCCGGGGCGAAGAAGATCGAGGGCCTCGACAAGGTCAAGATCGGATACTTCGGCAACCTGACCCACGGCACCGCGCTGGTGGGCATGCAGAAGGGCTTCTTCCAGAAGGCCCTGGGTGGTACCCAGGCCGAACCGGCCGTCTTCAACGCGGGTCCCTCGGAGATCGAGGCGATCAACTCCGGCTCCATCGACATCGGCTGGATCGGCCCCTCCCCCGCGATCAACGGCTACACCAAGTCGGACGGCAAGAACCTGCGCATCATCGGCGGTTCGGCGTCCGGCGGTGTGAAGCTCGTGGTGAACCCGGACAAGATCAAGTCGCTGAAGGACGTCAAGGGCAAGCGGATCGCGACCCCGCAGCTGGGCAACACGCAGGACGTGGCGTTCCTCAACTGGGTGGCGGGGCAGGGCTGGAAGGTCGACCCGCTGAGCGGCAAGGGTGAGGTCACGGTCGTCCGCAGCGACAACAAGGTCACCCCGGACGCCTTCAAGGCCGGGTCTATCGACGGCGCGTGGGTGCCGGAGCCGACCGCGTCGAAGCTGGTCGCCGAGGGCGGCAAGGTACTCCTCGACGAGTCGACGCTGTGGCCGGACAAGAAGTTCGTCATCACGAACATCATCGTGCGGCAGGAGTTCCTGCAGAAGTACCCGAAGGTCGTCGAGGCCGTGCTGAAGGGCTCGGTCGAGACCAACAAGTGGATCAACGCCAACCCGGACGCGGCGAAGGAAGCGGCGAACAAGCAGCTGGAGCAGGACTCCGGCAAGGCGCTGCCCGCCGATGTGCTGGACCCGGCGTGGAAGTCGATCCGGTTCACCGACGACCCGCTGGCCTCCACCCTCGACACCGAGGCGGAGCACGCCGTGAAGGCGGGGCTGCTGCAGAAGCCGGACCTCAAGGGCATCTACGACCTCGCGCCGCTGAACAAGGTCCTGAAGGCCGAGGGCGAGCCCCCGGTCGACGACGCCGGTCTCGGCGCCGAGTAAGCCCGCATCCCGATCAGTTCCCAGGAGGTGACGACCATGGCCACGACCCTCGCCAAGGCCGCCGACGGCACCGAGGCGGCGACGCACGCCGCCCGCATCGAGCACGTCTCGAAGTCGTTCGCGGGCCCCGCCGGGCAGCAGCTCGTCCTGGACGACATCACCCTCGATGTCGCGCCCGGAGAGTTCGTCACCCTCCTGGGGGCCTCGGGCTGCGGCAAGTCCACGCTGCTCAACCTGGTGGCCGGCCTCGACCGGCCCTCCGCCGGCGAGATCGCCACGGACGGCCGGCCGGCGCTGATGTTCCAGGAGCACGCGCTGTTCCCCTGGCTGACCGCGGGCAAGAACATCGAGCTCGCCCTGAAGCTGCGCGGTGTGCAGAAGGCCGAACGCCGGGAGCGCGCCGAGGAACTGCTCGAACTGGTCCGGCTCAAGGGCGCGTACGGCAAGCGCGTGCACGAGCTGTCGGGCGGTATGCGCCAGCGCGTCGCGCTGGCCCGGGCGCTCGCCCAGGAGAGCAAGCTGCTGCTGATGGACGAGCCGTTCGCGGCGCTGGACGCCATCACGCGGGACGTGCTGCACGACGAGCTGACCCGCATCTGGCGCGAGACGCAGCTGTCCGTCCTGTTCGTCACGCACAACGTGCGCGAGGCGGTCCGGCTCGCGCAGCGCGTGGTGCTGCTGTCCTCCCGTCCCGGGCGGATCGCGCGCGAGTGGACGGTGGACATCCCGCATCCGCGCCGTATCGAGGACACCGCCGTGGCGGAACTGTCCGTCGAGATCACCGAAGAACTGCGTGGGGAGATCCGCCGTCATGGCCAGCACTGATTCGACGACCGTCGCCAAGGAGGGCAGCGATCTCGCCGGACTGGAGGCGGGCCTCGACGCGCTGGAGACGGTGCAGACCGGCCGCACGCCGTTGCGGCAGACCTTCACCGAGAAGATCCTGCCGCCCGTCCTCGCCGTCGCCCTGGTCCTGGCGGTCTGGCAGGCCCTCGTCTCGTTCAGGGTCGTCGACGACCCGACCAAGCTGCCCGCGCCGTCCGCCGTCTGGGACGTCGTGCACACGGCGTGGCTCCAGGGCGAACTGCTCGGCTACATCTGGACCAGCGTCTCGCGCGGTCTGCTCGGCTTCTGCTTCGCCCTGCTGATCGGCACACCGCTGGGCCTGATCGTCGCCCGGGTGAAGTTCATCCGCGCGGCCATCGGCCCGATCCTGTCGGGCCTGCAGTCCCTGCCGTCGGTCGCCTGGGTGCCACCCGCGGTGATCTGGCTGGGCCTGAACAACTCGATGATGTACGCGGTGATCCTGCTCGGCGCGGTCCCGTCGATCGCCAACGGCCTGGTGTCGGGCGTCGACCAGGTGCCCCCGCTGTTCCTGCGCGCGGGCCGCACCCTCGGCGCGACGGGCCTGAAGGGCACCTGGCACATCGTGCTCCCGGCCGCCCTGCCCGGCTACGTGGCGGGCCTGAAGCAGGGCTGGGCGTTCTCCTGGCGCTCCCTGATGGCCGCCGAGATCATCGCGTCCTTCCCCGACCTCGGCGTCGGCCTCGGCCAGTTGCTGGAGAACGGGCGCAACGCCAGCGACATGGCCATGGTGTTCGAGGCGATCCTGCTCATCCTGATCGTCGGCATCGCCATCGACCTGCTCATCTTCAGCCCGCTGGAGCGGTGGGTGCTGCGCAGTCGCGGCCTGCTGGTGAAGAGCTGACGTCCATGATCAACCCGTCTGTCCTCCTCGTCATCGCCCACGGCAGCCGCGACCCGCGGCACGCCGCGACGGTGCACGCCCTGGTACGCCGGGTGCGCTCGCTGCGCCCCGACGTCCGCGTGGAGACCGGCTTCCTGGACTTCAACGTGCCCTCCGTCCAAGGGGTGCTGGAGTCCCTGGCGGTCCAGGGCGTCCGCGACGTCGTGGCCCTCCCCCTCCTCCTGACCCGGGCGTTCCACGCGAAGGCGGACATCCCTGCGGTCCTGGCGGACGCGCCCCCGCAGCTCCGCATCCGCCAGGCCGAGGTCCTGGGCCCGTCGCCCCTCCTGCTCGGGGCCCTGGAGCGACGTCTGTACGAGGCGGGCCTGTCCCCCGCCGACAAGTCCTCGACCGGGGTCGTGCTGGCCTCGGCGGGGTCCACCGACCCGGAGGCGATCGCGGTGATCGCAGAAATCGCGCGGGAGTGGCGGCACACCGGATGGTGCGCCGTGCGACCTGCGTTCGCCTCCGCATCTCTCCCCCGCACGGAGGACGCCGTCCGGGAACTCCGGGCCCTCGGCTGCTCCCGGGTGGCGGTCGCCCCCTACGTCCTCGCTCCCGGCTTCCTCCCGGACCGCATCGCCCGGGGTGCGGCGGAGGCGGACGTCCTGGCGAACGTCCTGGGGCCGGCGCCGGAGGTGGCCCGGGTGGTGCTGGAGCGGTACGAGGCGGCTCGGGTGCCGGCGTTGGCGGCTGTGAGCGCCTGAACGCAGCTTGCGGAGGAGTCGCCAGAACGTGAAAGGGGCGACGGCCGTCTCGTCAGACGGGCGCTTGCATGGCCGTCACAGCGGTCCCTACGGGCCCATGACCGGCTCCGGCTGAAGTGCGAAGGAGTAGGGGGCCCAGGGACCGGTGACTTCGACGCGGAGGCCGGGGACGCCCTCGGCGGCCGCCAGTACGCCGGTGCGGAACGCGTCGACGCGGTCGGCGGGGACGAGGTACGCGTCGTTGCCGACGTTGGTGCCGGGGGCCGGGCCCGCGAGGCTTCCGCGTTGCGGGGAGTGTGCGACGCGGTCGACGGCGAGGGTGCCGGCCGTCCGGGTGAGGTGTGCGGCGGCCTGTGCGACGGTGCGCCAGGCTTCCTCGTTTCTGCGTTGTCTGCGGCGGCGGATCGCCAGGTAGGCGCGGCCGACGCCGAGGCCGGTGGGTGCTGCCTGTCCGGCGTCGGTGTCCGGCTCGGGTGGTGCGATGTCCGGTGCGGCGTAGATCTTGACGCCGAGTTCGACATGGCCGGTGAGGCGGTCCAGGAGGGACAGGAAGTACGCGCGGCGGGTGTCGAGGGCCTGCCGGGCGTGGTGTTCGTCGGGGTGGACGGTGGCCAGCCGTAGCGGCAGGACGGCGGCGCCGCGGGCGACGAGCGCGGCGACCACGGCGTGGTGGGACCGGACCGTGGACTCCATCCAGTCCAGGTCGTCGAGGTGGGCCTTGAGGGGTGTCTCGCCGTAGTCGGCGGCCGGGACGTGGCCGACGGCGAAGGCCAGGGGGGAGGTGGGGTCCGTGGGCTCCACCAGGTGGATCGGGTCGCCGGCGACCCCGCGCAGGTCCGTCGCGGCCGCGACGGCCCCGGGGGTACGGCGCAGGATCGCGTAGACGTAGACGAGGTTCGGGTCGGTCATGGCTCCGGCCTCCTGTCGGCCGCCTTGAGGGCGGGCGGCGATCTCGGCGCGATTCCTCTCGCGAGACTCGTTCTCGTGCCGCCCTCAGGTACGGGGGTGGCGGCGGGCGTGTTCACGCGAACACCGAAAACGCCCGGTGCCGTGAGGTGGACGAGGTCGGGGGCCAGCCGTACGCCGCGCACCTGGGAGGTGACGACAGGCGGGGACTCCAGGTCGGTGGTCTCGGCCAGGGCGGCGAGGATGGCGGCCCGGCTCCAGCGCCGCCCGGAGGCGCCGAACTCGTGGAACTCGGGGTGCAGCAGCGCCCCGACCCGCTCGGGGAAGCGGCGCACGTCCGGGTCGAGCAGCGCCAGCTCGCCCTCGATGGCGGCCTCGACGGCCGGGTCGTGTTCAGGCATCCGTCAGCTCCACCAGCTTGACGACGGTGTTCCAGTTGCGGGTCGTGGCGACGATGCCTTTGTTGATGCGCGGCTTCGCGAGGTGTTCGGCCAGTTTGGAGCGGCCCAGGCCGTTCGGGGCGTACAGGTACAGGGCGCGGTCGCCGAGGCGGAACTCCTCGGGGAGGTAGGCGGATTCGTCGATCTCCGCGAAGCGCTCGGGGGTCACGGGGGCGGAGAAGTAGGTGACGTGGAGTTGCTTGGGCTCCAGGTCGGCGGCCGGGAAGGGGCAGGCGTCGGCGATCGCCTTGAGAGAGGCGTGGTCGCGCACGATCACGTCGACGCCGAACCCGAAGTGCTTCTCGATGGCGTGCGTGATCTCGGCCGCCAGCGACTCCTCCTCGCCGTGGCCGGAGGCGAACACGGCCTGGCCGCTCTGGAGGTACGTACGCACGTCCTCGTAGCCGAGGCCGGTCAGGAGGGGGCGCAGGTCCGCCATCGGGACCTTTCTGCTGCCGCCCACGTTGATCCCGCGCAACAGCGCCGCATACATCGTCGTCATCCGCTCACCCTAAGGCGGCCGTCGTGCCCCGTGGGGGTGGGCACGACGGCCGGTGGGCGGCTGCCCGAGCCCCGTAAATTACTCACCGGTCAGCGCGGGGCACAACCTTCTGCTCAGGATCCACACAGCCGAGGAGACCGATAGGTGTAAGGGGCCACGGCCCTTTCCGGTCCTCCCCAGTGAGGAGATGGCGAGTGCCATGCGGATGAGTTCCGGCCCCGCCACTTCACCGGGCAGCACGACGTGATGGCTTTATCCGGCCCATACCTTCGAGACGGAAGGGGGCGGCAGGGGGCCGCCGCCGCATCACGAGGGGGCAAGCCCGTCATGGGGAACGGAGAAGCACGGGTGCGGGGCCTGGCCGCCCGGGCCGGCGGCTGGAGCGCCCGGCACCGATGGGCTGCCGTCGGGATCTGGGTGCTGTTCGTCGTCCTGGCGATGGGGCTCGGTTCGGCCGCGGGCCGGGTCGACGTCAAGGACAGCGACCAGCTGAAGGGCGAGACGCACACCGCCGCGACGATCATCGAGGACGCCGGGATCGACGAACCGGCCGGTGAGACGGTGCTGATACAGGCCCGGGACTCCGGCCTGAAGGCCACGGACGCCGAGTTCAGGGACGCCGTCACGGACGTGGTCCGGGCCGTCGAGGGGACCGGCCGGGTCACCGACGTGACCTCGCCGTACGACACGAAGACGATCTCGAAGGACGGGCGCAGCGCGCTCGTGCAGTTCGACATGCGCGGCGAGGCCGACACCGCCGGTGAGCGGGTCGAGCCGGTGCTGAAGGCCGTGGAGGGCGTCCAGAAGGACCACGCCTCGCTGCGGATCGAGGAGATCGGCTCCGCCAGCATGATGAAGACGTTCGACGACGCTTTCGGGGACGACTTCAAGAAGGCCGAGTACTCCGCGGTGCCGGTGGCCCTCGGTATTCTGCTCATCGCCTTCGGCGCGCTGGTGGCGGCGCTGCTGCCGGTGGCGCTGGCGATCACCGCGATCATGGCGACGATGGGCCTGATGGGCGTGGTCAGCCACGTGGTGCCGATGACGGACGCGGCGAACTCCGTGATGCTGCTCGTGGGTCTGGCCGTCGGTGTCGACTACTGCCTGTTCTACCTGCGCCGCGAGCGGGAGGAGCGCGCCGCGGGCCGGGACGCGCGGACGGCCCTCAGGATCGCCGCCGCGACCAGCGGCCGCGCGATCGTCGTCTCCGGTGTCACGGTGTGCGTGGCCATGGCGGGCATGCTGTTCACCGGGCTCGCCGAGTTCGAGGCGATGGGTCTGGCCTCGCTGATGGTGGTGGCCGTGGCCATGGTGGGGTCCGTGACCGTGCTGCCCGCGCTGCTGTCGCTGCTGGGCGAGCGCGTGGAGAAGGGCCGTATCCCGTTCCTGCGCCGGCGCAAGCAGGGCGGCGACGGGGAGAGCCGGTTCTGGACGGCCGTCCTGCGGCGTGTGCTCGCCAAGCCGGTCGTGTCCGTCGTGGTGGCGGCCGGTGCGCTGCTCGCCGTCGCGGCTCCCGCGGTCGGCATGAAGACCCAGAACCTCACGCTGGATCAGGAGTTCGGTGACTCGCTGCCGATCGTGCAGACGTACAACCGGCTCAACGAGGCCTTTCCGGGCGGCTCGGATCCGGCCGAGGTGGTCGTCAGGGCGGACGACATCAACGCGCCCGAGGTGCGGTCGGCGCTCGCCGACTTCCGTGAGCGGGCCGTCAGTTCGGGAGCCTCGCGCGGCCCGGTGGAGATCAAGCTGCACGACGAGCAGAACCTCGCCTTCGTGTACGTCCCGCTGGTCGGCGGCTCCGACCTCGACAAGGCGGGCGCGAGCCTGGAGAAGCTGCGCGACGACGTGCGGCCCGCCACGCTCGGCAAGGTCGAGGGCGTCGAGGCCCCGATCACCGGGCAGGTCGCGGGTTCGAAGGACTTCAACGACCAGTTGGCGAGAGCCGTCGTCCCGGTCTTCGCGTTCGTCGTGGTCTTCGCCTTCGCGCTGATGCTGCTGTCGTTCCGCTCGCTGACCATCGCGCTCACGTCGATCGTGCTGAACCTGCTGTCGGTGGGCGCGGCCTACGGCATCCTCGTCGCGGTCTTCCAGCACGGCTGGGGTGCCTCGCTGGTGGGGGCGGAGGGCGTCGGCGCGATCATCACCTGGCTGCCGCTGTTCCTCTTCGTGATCCTGTTCGGTCTGTCGATGGACTACCACGTGTTCGTGGTCTCCCGGATCCGCGAGGCGCGGCTGCGGGGTCTGGGCACAGAGGACGCGATCCGGCACGGCGTGGTCACCACGGCCGGGGTCGTCACCAGCGCCGCGGTCATCATGGTCGCCGTGTTCGCGATCTTCGGGACGCTGTCCATGCAGTCCATGAAGCAGATGGGCGTCGGCCTCGCGGCGGCGGTGCTCATCGACGCGACGATCATCCGGGGCGTGCTGCTGCCGGCGGTGATGGCGCTGCTCGGCGAGCGCAACTGGTACCTGCCCAAGTGGCTGCACCGGCTGCCGGACCTCACGCACGACGAGACACCGCAGGCGGTCGCGGGACCGGCGGCGCGGGACGACGAGGGCGAGCCCGTCAGGGTCTGAACCCGCCCGCCGCATACAGGGCCCGTCGGTTCCGGGGGAACCGACGGGCCCTTTCACCCGCCAGGCCGTCACGGTGTGACGGACCGGCGGGTGACGGTCGCCCCGGCTACCGCCCCGACTACCGCCGGCGAGCGGGCAGTTCGGCCTCGATGAGGTCGGCCGCACGCCGGGTGCCGCCCTCCCGGGCCGTCTCCGCCTGGATCTCCTTCAGGCGGCGGGCGGCCTCCGGGTCGTCGACGAGGGCGAGGGCCGCCTCGCGCAGGGCCTCGCCGGTCGCCTCCTCCGTGGGGAGGTACCGCGCGACACCGAGGCCCTGGAGCATCCCCGCGTTGCCGAACTGGTCCGCGGCCTGCGGTACGGCGATCATCGGCGTGGCGGTCGCCAGGCCCTCCTGACTGCCGCCCGCGCCGGCGTGCGTGACGAACAGGTCGGCCTGCTTCAGGATCGCCAGCTGCGGCACCCAGGAGCGCACCTCGACGTTCGCGGGGACCTCCCCGAGCCCGGCCGGGTCGATGTGCTTGCCGACCGAGAGCACCAGGTGCCAGCCGGGCAGGTCACCGAACGCCTTGACGCACTCCCGGTAGAAGCCGGGCTGCTTGGTGAAGGCGGACCCGAGCGACACGAGCGCGACCTTCTCGGCACCGGCCGGCCGCTGCCAGCCGCCCTCGGCCGTGCGGTCGCCCTGGCAGGCTCCGACGAAGGAGTACACGCTCTCGTCGACCCGGTCCGCGTTCGGCTGGAGCGCCCGGGGGATCAGGACGATCGAGCGGTCGGGACGGCCCGCGAAGCGATCGGGGTGCCGGGTGATCCCGTTCTTCTCCAGCCAGGCGTGAAAGCGGGCGTAGTAGGCACGGCCGCGCTCGGTCTTCTTCGGCTCCGCCCACATGGGTTCGGCGACCTCCTCCTCGTATCCCTCCCACGCGACCATGGCCGGCGACAGGGAGATCGCGGGCACGCCCCAGCGGTGGGCCAGGACGCGGCCCGGGTAGGAGGCGATGTCGTGCAGGACGAGGTCCGGCTCGTCGCCCTCGTACGCCTCGATCAGCTGCGGGAGGGCCTGGATCGCGTCGTCGAGGAACGGCTCCACGTTGTCCAGCAGTGTGCTCCCCCAGGCCTCCGGGTCGTCGTCGGGCGAGGGCAGCGTCGAGTGCCAGGTCTTCACCTCGGCGCCGGTCTCCGCGACCTTCTCCGCGAAGACCGGCGGGATCGCGTACGTCACACGGTGGCCGCGCGCCACGAGCTCGCGGATCACCTCAAGACTCGGGTTCACGTGCCCGTGGGCGGCGATGGAGAACATGGCGATATGAGCGCGACTGGTCATGCGTCGACCGTACGCGAGACGATACGTCTCGTACAGTCTCTTTCGTGCTTCAGCGGATCAGCTCCTCATGCAGCCGCAGCCACCGCTCCGGCGCCACCTCACCCACCAGAACGCCCGGGTCCAGGCGCGCGGCCCGGAACGCGGCGTCCACCGACCGCCTCGGGTGGGCCCGCCGCAGCGACGCGTGCAGTGAACCTCCGACCCCCGAGAACCCCAGCTCGACCATACGGCGCCAGCTCCGGTACCCGGCGGCGTCGAGCAGCGGGGTGTCGCGCCGCTCTATGCGCAGCACCCCGGCGTCCACGCGCGGCACGGGCCGGAAGCTGCGCCTGCCGACGCGGCCCAGCAGCCGCCACTCGTAGCGGGGCCAGGTCCGGACCGTCAGCAGCGTCCAGCTGCCGTAGTCGCCGGTGCGTTTGCGGGCGTACTCGAGCTGGGTGAGCAGGGTGGCGTCGGTGAGGGCGGGAGCGCGCAGGCACCAGTCGACGACGGCCGCGGTCCGGGAGAACGGCACGTTCCCGGCCACGGAGAAGGCCGTGCGGGGCGCCCGCGCGGCCAGGAAGTCCCCGCCGATGACGCGCACGTGCGGGGTGCCCGAGAACCGGGCACGCAGCACGGGCACGAGTCGCGGGTCGATCTCGAACGCGCGCAGCTCCCGGCAGCGCGGCGCCAGGGGAGCGGTCAACGCGCCTTTTCCCGCGCCGACTTCGAGCAGCAGCGGGACCGGGTGGGATCCCGGGACGGCGAGCCGGGCGAAGCGCTCGGCGGTGGCGCGGTCGGCGAGGAAGTTCTGCGAGAGCGCGCGGGAAAGCGCGGCGGGGCGGGCCATGGCCTGCGGTCCTTGTCTTCCGAGAGGTGGGAAGGGCAGACGAAGGCCCTGACCGGAAGACAGGTGAAGGTGCGGGAGACGGAACGCCGGGCTGAGTGGCTCAGCGGGCGTGGCTCCCCGGGCCGGTCAGGGCTCCGGGGCGGCGGCGCGTCCTGGCGGCGTGCGCGCAGCCCCGGCCGTGACCGGAGATGTAGATCGCGTTGATTCCCACGGGCAGCACGCTAGGCGGTGCGGGCGGGGGCGGACAACGGGTTTTCGCCGGCGCCCGGCGCTTTCGCCGGAGTCAGCGCTGGTAGCGGGCGAGCACCAGGTTGCCGTCCTCCTCCAGTCGTTCGCGCAGTTCGCCGAGGTCGATGGCTCCGCTGTAGTACTCCTGGAGGGCGGGGGTGGCCACCTTGTCCTTCCACTCCGGGTAGCCCCGCACCGTCTGCGCGGGTGCCGGGCGCAGATGCTCGGCGAGGGCGGTGCCGGTGGCCCAGCCGTGCCGGGTGGTGTGCAGGACCGGGTCCTCGAGGGCCTCGGTGCCGGTGGGCAGCATCCAGTCGCCGAGGGCGAGGCGCACCATGTTCTCCGGCCGCAGGAGGAAGTCGAGGAAGGCGGCGGCCTCCTTCTTGTGCGGGCAGTCCTCGGCGATGGAGAGGGTCTGGGGGCTGACGCCCTGGGTGAGGCCGCCGGCGCCGGCCGGGGCGGGCAGCACGTGCCAGTCGAAGCCCTTCGGGGCCTGCTGCACGATCTGCTGGCGGTAGGAGAAGCCCAGCGGGACCATCGCGTACCGGCCACCGAAGAAGCCGGGCAGTGTGTCGGAGCCGCCGCTGCCCAGGGTGGTGGGCGAGGCGCTGCGGTCGGTGTTCGCCTGGTCGTGGATGGTGCGCGGCACCACCTGGTCGGCCGCCTCGAACCGGACCGTCACCTTGCCGTCCGCTCCGCGGTGGAAGAGCTGTCCGCCCGCCGACAGGGAGAGGTTGAGGGTGGCCGAGACAGGTTCCTTCAGCGGCCAGGCGACGCCGTACGTGCCGCGGCCGCCGAGCCCGTCCGTGATCCGGCGGAACTCGGCCCAGCTCCAGGGTTTCTCAGGTGTCGGGATCCGTACGCCGGACCGCTTGAGCCACTTCGCGTTGGCGATCAGCACGCGCGGCTCCTGGAGGAAGGGCACGCCGTAGACGCCGTCGCCGAAGGTGGTCGTCTCCCAACTGCGCTGCGGGATGTCCGCCTTGAGCCTCGCGGGCAGCAGGTCGGTGAGATCGGCGAGGTAGCCGCCGTAGGCGAAGTCCGCGAGGTCGTCCGAGGCGTCGTGGATGATGTCGGGTGCCTCGCCGCCCTCGAAGGCGGTGAGGAGCTGGTCGTGGACGCTGTCCCAGCTGCCCTGGACGTACTCGACCCGCACGTCCGGATGGGTGGCGTTCCACTCCTTCACCAGTTCCTTGTTGGCCTCGACGGACTCCTCCTGCCAGGCCAGGGACTGGAAGCGGAGGGTGATCGGGCCGTCGTCGCGGGTGCCGCCGGAGGTGCAGCCGGCGAGGAGCAGCAGCAGGACGAGGGCCAGCAGGCGTGCGCGCATCAGCTCTTCACCGCCCCGGTGAGCATGCCGCCGGTGATCCGCCGCTGGATGATCGCGAAGACGACCAGCGAGGGCAGCGTCGCGAGGAACGCCGCCGCCGCGAGCGGGCCGAGGTCGGCGACGCCCTCGGCGCCGATGAAATGGGTGAGCACCACCGGAAGGGTCTGTTTCTCGGGCGTCTTGAGCAGCACGAGCGCGAAGAAGAACTCGTTCCACGCGGTGATGAACGCGAACAGCCCGGTCGCCACGATGCCCGGCGCGAGCAGCGGGGCCGTCACCGACACCAGTGTCCGCACCCGGCCCGCCCCGTCGACCGCGGCGGCCTCCTCCAGTTCGGGCGGTACGGCCCGCACGTACCCGGCGAGCATCCACAGCGCGAACGGCAGCGCCCACACCACGTACACCAGCACCAGCCCCGGCACGGAATTGATCATCCGGAGGTTCTTCAGTACGAGGAACAGCGGGATGATCAGCAGCACGAACGGGAACGCCTGGCTGACCACCACCCAGCCCGTCACCGCCTTGGCGAGCCGGGTGCGGCGCCGGGCGACGACGTAGGCCATGGGCGTCGCGATCAGCACGGCGACGACCGCCGCCGAGAGCGCGGCGAGCAGGGAGTTGAGGGCGGCGTGCAGCAGCGGCTGTTCGTCGAAGGCCTGCCGGAAGTTGGCGAGGGTGGGGTCCTGCGGGATCCACGTCGGGTGCAGGCTGCCCAGCTCGCGCGGGGGCTTGAACGCCGTGGAGATCAGCCAGAGGAACGGGAAGGCCAGGAAGACGAGGTAGGCGAGCAGCGCGGCGTACTGACCGACGCGGGCGGGGGTGCTGGTCCTCACGCGTCGTCACCTCCCCTGAGGCGGCCCGCGAGGAACACGGCCAGGGCGATCGAGATCACGGCCACCATCACGCAGCCCATCGCCGCCGCGTAGCCGAACTGTCCGTAACGGAAGGCCTCTTCGTAGGCGAAGAGCATGGGCAGACGAGTCCGGCCGCCGGGACCGCCGCTGGTGAGGACATAGACCAGGGCGAAGGAGTTGAAGTTCCAGATGAGGTTGAGCGCGGTGATGGCGAGGGCGATGGGCCGCAGGGCGGGCCAGGTGACCGTGCGGAAGCGGCGCCAGGTGCCCGCGCCGTCGACGGCCGCCGCCTCGTGCAGTTCGCGCGGGGTGTTCTGCAGCCCGGCGAGCAGAGCGACCGTCGTCTGCGGCATGCCCGCCCAGACACCGACGACGATCACGGCGGGCAGCGCGGTGGCCAGTCCGCTGAGCCAGTCCCGGCCGCTGCCCAGGCCGAGGTCGCGCAGGGTCTCGTTGAGGAGGCCCGCGTCCGGGTTGTAGACGAGCCGCCACATGATGCCGACGACGACCTCGGGCATGGCCCAGGGGATGATCGCCAGCGCGCGGGCCAGCCAGCGCAGCCGGAGATCCTGGTTGAGCAGCAGGGCGAGGCCCAGCGCGAGCAGGAACTGCGGCACGGTCACCCCGACCGCCCACACCAGTCCGATGCGGAACGACTCCCAGAACAGCGTGTCGTGCAGCAGGTCCCGGAAGTTGAGGACGCCGATCCACCGGGTGGGCTCGGTGCGGCCCGACTGGGCGTCGGTGAAGGCCAGCAGGATCCCGTACAGCAGCGGCCCGACACTGAGGACGAGGATGGGGATCAGGGCGGGCAGCACCAGGAACCAGGCACCGTGATCGACGGCCCGCCGGGGCCGGGTCCCGCCGGGCCCCCGGCCGGCCGGTTGCCTCGGTGGCGAAGCCTCGGTCACCAATGTCACGGAATCAGCCCCTTTGACGGCTCGGCCGGCCACGTCATGCTCGTGAAGGCGGTCTGCCTCGTCAAGGCACCGCGCATGCCGCCCCACCTGTGCCGATGCGACACTGACCGGCGGATGGCCGGAACCCGACGGCGGAAGACGTGGACGACGGAGGCGGACGATGGACGAGGCACGGGCTCGGGACGTACTGGCGGAGGCGGGAGTACTGCCCGACGCGGCCCGTGAGGCACGACTGCTCGCACTGGGTGAGAACGCGGTGTTCGCCGTCGGTGACCTGGTCGTCAAGGTGGGCCGCGACGCCGAACTCCTCCACCGGGCGCGGCGCGAACTGGACATCGCGCTGTGGCTCGCCGAGGAGGGTGTGCCGGCGGTACGGGCGGCCGAGCCCGAGCCCCTGCTGGTCGACGGACACCCGGTGTCGGTGTGGCACCGGCTGCCCGGTGCCGTACGACCGGCCGAGCCACGGGATTTGGCCGAACTGCTACGGGTCGTGCACGCCCTGTCCACGCCCGCCTTCGATCTGCCGCCCCGCGATCTCCTGGGCGGTGTGGAGCGCTGGCTGCGGCTGGCGGGGGACGCGATCGATCCGGCGGACGCGGCGTATCTGCGGGAGCGGCGGGACGGGTTCGCGGCGGAGGCGGCGGCGCTGACGCCGCGTCTGCCGCCGGGGCCGATCCACGGGGACGCGCTGCCGCGCAATGTGCATGTGGGGCTGGAGGGGCCGGTTCTGGTCGACCTGGAGACGGTCTCCTCCGACCTGCGCGAGCACGACTTGGTGGTGATGGTGCTGTCGCATGACCGGTACGGGGTGCCGGCGGCGGCTTACGGGTCGTTCGTCGAGACGTATGGCTGGGATGTGCGGGAGTGGGAGGGGTGTTCGGTGTTGCGTGGGGCCCGGGAGACGGCCAGTTGTGCGTGGGTGGCGCAGCATGCGCCGAGTGATCCGAAGGCGTTGGCGGAGTTTCGGCGGCGGGTGGCTTCGCTGCGGGAGGGGGACGAGACGGTGCGGTGGTATCCGTTCTGAGCGCCCGGGGTTGGGGGACTGCGCGTAGTGCGGCGAGTGCGGGTTGGGTGTGGCTGGTCGCGCCCGCGCGGCGGAGCGGCACAGCGAGCACAGCCCCGCGCCCCTGAGGGGCGTCATCCGTCCGTCACTGTCTGTCCTGGATGCTGTGTGCGGCTCGGCGTAGCTCCGTGAGCACCGTGCGGACCGCTGTGCGGGCCGTGCGCTCGGGGCGGTACAGGGCGTCGATGTGGCGTCGCGCCCGCGCTCCGCTGAGCGGCCGGAGCACGAGCGCCGGATGCGGGCGCATGGTCCAGCGCGGCATCAGGGCGATACCGCCCCCGGCGGCCACGGCCTCGGCGACCACCGAGAACTCATTGATGCGGTGGGCGATGTGGAGTTCACGGCCCGCCGCGGCGGCGATGGCCTCGATGGTCGCCAGGACCGGGAATCCCTCGTGCACGGTGATCCACGGCTCGTCGGCCACGTCGCGCGGGGTGACGCGGCGCTTGGCGGCCAAAGGGTGGTCGGCGGGCATGGCCACGTCCAGAGGCTCGCGCAGCAGTGTGGTCGCGGCCACCGTGTCCGGCCACGGCGGGGCGTGGTCCAGGCGGTGGGCCAGGACGACGTCGTACTCCCGGGTGAGCCGGGGGAAGTCCTCCTGCGGTACGTCCTCGTCGGCCAGCCTCGGCACCGGCTTGCCCGGACCGGCCAGCGCGCGCAGCAGCGGCGGGAAGAACGCGGCGCCCGCGCTGTGGAACGCCGCCACCGACACCTCGCCGTCGGGCCGTCCGACGAACTCCTCGACCGTGTGCCGCGCGCGGGCCAGCGCCGTCTCCACCTCCACGGCCGCGCCCGCCAGGGCCTGCCCGGCGTCGGTGAGCACCAGCCGTCGCCCCTGACGCTCGGTGAGCGGCACCGGGATCGCGCGCTGAAGCAGCCGTAGCTGCTGCGAGATCGCCGACGGCGTCACCAGCAGGGCCTCGGCGACCGCCGTGACGCTGCCCAGTTCGCCGAGCTCCCGCAGGATCCGCAGCTGACGTTCGTCCATGGACTCACTATAGGGACGATGTAGGACTGCTAAATGATCGTTTTAGAAACTGGTACTGGGCTTCATGGATGGCTCCGGTGCACCGTAGGCGGGTGTCCGATGTCCGCCGTACCGATGCGGTACTCCTCCTCGTCGCGCTCGTCTGGGGTTCCAGTTATCTGTCCGCCCAGACGGCCACTGCCGCGCTCCCCGTGCTGCTGGTGCTGTTCGCCCGCTACGCCCTCTCCGCGCTCGCCTGCCTCGGCGTCGTCGCCGTCCGGCGGCGCGGGCCGCGCCGATGGACGCGTGACGAGCTGCGGGCCGGGGTCCCCCTGGGGCTGACCCAGGCCGCGGTGCTGATCGTGGAGACGTACGGCGTCGCCCACACCAGCGCCGCCAACGCCGGGCTCATCATCAGTCTGACCATCGTCCTCACCCCGCTTCTCGACCGTGGCGGCCGCCGTGGCGCGCTGCCTCCTTCCTTCTTCGCCGCGACCGGCGTGTGCGTCCTGGCCGTCGGGCTGCTGATGTCCGGCAACGGCTTCCACGCGCCGCGCCTCGGCGACCTGCTGATGCTCGGCGCCGCGCTGATCCGGGCCGTGCATGTCGCGCTGGTCGGCCGCTTCACCACCGGCCGGGCGATCCGCCCCCTGCATCTGACGACGGTGCAGACCCTCGTCGGCACGGCCCTGTTCCTGCCGGTCACCGCCCACGACCTGCCGACGCTCGTCCGCACGGACCCGGCGACCTGGGTCCAGCTGATCTATCTCGCCCTGTTCTGCAGTGTGTTCGCCTTCCTGGCGCAGACCTGGGCCGTGCAGCGCACCTCCGCCAGCCGGGCCAGCCTGCTGCTGGGCACCGAGCCGGTCTGGGCCGTCACGGTGGGCATCGCCCTCGGCGGCGAACACCTCACGCCCCTCACCGGCCTCGGGGCTGCCCTGATGGTGGCCGGTACGTACTGGGGGCAGGCGGTGGAACGGGCGCACCGAAGCGCACCCGGCCCCCTGCCTCCCCCGTCCCACTCCCTCGACAAGGGCTCCACATGCCCGACCGCGCCCGCCTCGACCCCAGCCGGCACGACACCTACGACCACCTGATCTCCCCGCTCGACTCCGCCTCCGTCGGCTACCGCTCGTCGACCACGAGCCGGAAGGCGCCACCGAAGGCTGTCTGCGCGCTGCGCGGCATCCGGCCTCCGAGGCGGCGAAGTGCGTCGTCCCGCGGGTGAGGGTGGACCGGGGCACCACACGCCATGTCCTCGCGGTCGTCCCCGGAGACCTGCGGGGACCTGGACGCCTCAGGGCGCTGTCCGCGGCCCGCTACGTCGGCTTCAGCGACCCCGCCGCAAGGCGCCGGAGTGTCCTGGCAGCGGAGCTACCTGGGCGCTTCGGCAACGCGGCGAGGCGCGGTGCCAGGCCGCGCGACCCGGGCGGGCACAGTGCAAGGCCCCCTTACGCGTCCATCAACTCCCGCAACGGCCATGCCCCGTCCACCAGGGCCGTCGCGTCGCCCTTGCCGCGAAGGAAGCTCTGGAAGTCCGCCGCCCACTGCGCGTACCACTCGATCTGGCGGCGGTGGAGGTCCGCCGGGCCGAGGGACGCGATCTTGGGGTGGCGGTCGGCTATCGCGCAGGCCAGGCGGGCCGCTGCCAGAGCGTCGGCCAAGGCGTCGTGGGCGGCGTCGAGCACGACGCCGTACTCCGCGCAGACCGCTTCGAGGTTGCGTTTGCCGCGGCGGTAGCGGTCGACCCAGCGGTCGATGGTGTACGGGTCGATGACCGGGGCCGGGTCCACGCCGCCCAGGCGGTCGCGCAGGGACGGCAGGCCGTGGCGCCGCAACTCCGCGGAGAGCAGGGTGAGGTCGAAGGTCGCGTTGTAGGCGACGACCGGCACGCCCGTCTTCCAGTAGGAGGTGAGGACGTCCGCGAGGGCGTCCGCCACCTGGTCGGCCGGTCTGCCCTCGGCCGCCGCCCGCTCGCTGCTGATGCCGTGCACCGCCACCGCGTCCGCGGGGATCGGCACCCCCGGGTCGGCCAGCCACTCCCGGCGCCCCCGCGGCTCCCCACCCCTGACCTCGATCACGGCCCCCGTGACGATGCGCGCCTCACGCGGATCCGTGCCCGTCGTCTCCAGGTCGAAGCCGATCAGCAGCTCCCGGTGCCAGCCCATGGGCGGCCCCCCTTCTCGTGGTGCGTTCCCCCAGTGATCTCCACCTTCCCACGCACCACTGACAATCAGAGGACCGCGCTCCGCTTGCGCCCGGCACGGGCGGCGGAATCACCCCACACCGGGGCACAGTTCACGACACCGGCCGCGAATCCGCCCACATCACCTCGAACTCCTCACGATAGGTAGGGAAGAGTCCACTTTCGTCAACCTCACCCGACTTGACCAGTTTTCCGCCATTGCGCAGCACGAACACCGGCGCCTCCATGCCGCGGGTCCGGCGCAGGTAGTTCTGCACCACCGCGATGCCGTCCGCCCCGTCGCCGTCGACGAGGTACGCCGTGAAGCGGGGCGTCTCGTCGAAGACCTGGATCTCGAAGGCGCCCGGGTCCCGCAGCCGGGCGCGCACCCGGCGCATGTGCAGGATGTTCATCTCGACGGCCCGGCTGAGCTCGCCGCGCTTGATGCCCAGTTCGCGCTCGCGCCGCTTGACCGCGCTGGAGGCCGGGTTCAGGAACAGCAACCGCACCCGGCAGCCGGACTCGGCCAGCCGGACCAGGCGGCGGCCGGAGAAGTTCTGCACGAGCAGGTTGAGGCCGATGCCGATGGCGTCGAGGCGGCGGGCGCCGCCGAAGATGTCCTCGGCCGGGAACTGGCGCATCAGCCGGACCCGGTCCGGGTGGACCGCGACCACGTCGGCGTACCGGTCGCCGACGAGGTCCTCGACCGCGTCGATGGGCAGCCGGCGCGCGGAGGGCACGTCACCGCCCGCGCCGAGCATCTCCAGCAGCCGGGCCGAGGCGCGCTCGGCCTGGTTCAGGACGGCCTCGGAAAGGGCCCGGTTGCGGGAGACGACGTTCCGGGTGACCTCCAGCTCGTCCAGGGCGAGCTCGACGTCCCGGCGGTCGTCGAAGTAGGGCTCGAAGCAGGGCCAGTGCTGCACCATCAGCTCGCGCAGCTGCGGCAGGGTGAGGAACGACAGGACGTTGTCGTCGGCCGGGTCGAGCAGATAGCCCTTGCGGCGGCTGACCTCGCGGACCGCGACCGCTCGCTGCGCCCACTCCTGGCCGGCCGGTCCGGCGGCGGCCACCACCCAATCCTCGCCGTGGACGGGTTCGTAGACGGGGCGCAGGACGGCGGCGACGACCGCGCGCAGCCGCTGTTCGACGAGGTTCAGCCAGATGTAGGCCCGGCCGGCTCGCTGAGCGCGGGTGCGCACCTCGCGCCAGGCGTCGGCGCCCCAGTCCAGTTCCGGGCCGATCGAGCCCACCGCGTCCATCGGCCGTGCCAGGGACACGGCACCGGTCGGGACCTCTGTGGAGTTCCCCTCGTGACCCTCGTCACCAGGGGGCAGCTCCAGCCCTCCCGAGCCCACCCGCGCACCGCCTTCCGCTCCCCCGAGCACTCCCGAGGGGCCTGGCGTCACATTTCCGTAGGCCCCACCCAACGATCAAGGAAGGGTACTCCGGGAGCGGTCGGCGGTGCAGCCGGATGGGCAGCATCGTTCTCAACGGCGCGGCTGCCAGTGTCCGTTCTGCCACCCGAGCTCGGCCGGAGTGAGCGGATTCATGGCGGTGACGTCGCGCGGGGCGATGGAGAATCCCTGCCAGTGGACGGGCATGGGCTGCTGGTCCTCGTCGCGGGCGATGTGGTGGAAGCCGATGTTCATCCAGACCACCGGGTGCTTCAGCGCCTGCCCGTTCACCCACTTGTCGACGGAATTGCCCGCTCCGCGACCGCAGTTGCCGGGGTTGTGGCTGGCGAACAGTTCGCACTTGTTGTACTGGGTGACGTACAGGTCGTGCTTGGTGTAGCCGCGGCCCGGGTACTTGGTGGTCGGCCCCGGGACGATCTCGTAGGAGCGCGCGTGTCCGTCCTTGTTCTTGCCGGCCGCGCTGACCACGCGCCACCAGCGGTAGTTCTTGCTGTCCCCGGCGAGTTCCTTGGTGACCTTGGTGCGGGTCGTCTTCGTGGTGGGGGCACGCTGGCCCCTGGCCGGCGCGGTGACGGTCGAGTCGTACTGCTCGACGCTGTTCTTCGTGGAGCCGTCGAGCGCGAAGTCGAGCCGCCAGAAGGCGTTGTGGCTGTGGCTCGTGGCCTTGGCGCTCGCGCCCTTGCCGATGGGCCAGCCGCGGCCGTCGCCGGCGTCGTAGTCGTCCCAGGAGAGGCTGCCGGTGGCACCGACGTTCATGGTGATCGCGCCGTCGTCCTGGAAGCGCCACTCGGTCATGTACTCGTACCAGCCGACCTGGTTCACGGTGTAGACGAGGAGGTCCTTGCCCTCGGCCTGGTAGACCTTGTTCGCGCTGTCGCCCTGCATGCGGTAGGCGTGGCCGCGGGAGCGGGTGGTGGTGCACAGGCCCTTGACGTTCGGGTCCTCGTTCCAGGAGTCGGGGACCTTGACCGTCTTGATGGTGCCGCCGGGGCATTCGCCGGGAGCCAGATTCATCAGTCCCTGGGCGAAGTCGAAGCCGGTCAGGTCGTCGTACTCGACGGTGCCGTCGTCGTAGGGGACGTGGATCTGGCCGAGCCGGGCGCTGTTGAGGACTTTGATCGGTTTGGGTTCGCCCTTGGGCTGGTACGAGATGTTCTCCAGGACGAGGCCGGCCTTGCCGTCGTAGCGCCAGCACATCCTCCAGGTCGTGCCGGTGGAGAGCTTCCGCTCGATGCGGTAGGCGGCGCTGCAGTCCGCCGCTGCGGCCGCCGCGGGGCCGGCCTTCGGCTGGGCGGTGGCCGGTCCCGCTCCGGCGATGGCGCCGGCGGCCAGCGCGGCCACGGTCAGGCCCACGGCCGCGCGGGTACGGGCCGTGCTGTCGCTGTTCACACGCATGACGAGATGACTCCCTGACAGGAGAGCGAGGTGGGCAGGTGAGCGAAGGGGACGGGTCAGCGGTCGAGCTCGGCGACCTTGCGGGCGCTCAGGTCGATCACCAGCGACCTGGCGTCGACCCACGGCCCGTTCTTGATCTTCGGGAAGAGCCGGACGCAGCGGTGCTCGCCGCAGCGGTCGAGCACGGCGGGCTGTGCGCCCGGCGCGGCCCGGTAGACGGCGCCGCTGAGCTGCAACTGGTCCGGGGAGGTGAGCTGCTTGCCGGTGGCGTCCCGGTAGTCGGCCCTGAGTCCCGCGCCCAGCGGGTCGGCGAGCAGGAGCCCGGCCGCCTCGGCCTTCTCGGCGCGGCTGAGGGGCGGCTGGACGCCGCGCTGGGTGCCGGTGTCGACCACCGTGCCGGTGCCGAGATCGACGGTCCGCGTGACGAGGGTGTCGTCCCGGTAGTCGTAGAACGTCACGTCCGCGCGCCGGGGCGCGTCCGGGTCGCCGACCTCGTCGGCCTCGGGTTCGGCGAGGTCGACGCCGAGGCGCTCCGGGCCGCGGTCGCCGTCGACGCTCTCGCTGCTCCGGAACAGCTGCCGGCTGAGGGCGATCTTCTCGACCCGCTCGATCTCGTCGCCGGTCAGCGGGTCACGGCCCTTGCCCTTCTCCCCTTCGGCCGGTGCCTGCTCGACGACCCCCGGCGCCACGGCTCGGCCCGCCCGGCCCTCGCCGGTCTGCTGTGCGACGGACTGCCCCGCCCCGGTCCCCGTGTCGTCCGCCCCCGCCGTGCCCGGGAGGGTGATCCCGATCATCACCGCGGTCCCGGCCACCGCGATGCCCGTACCGGCCACCATCTTGCCCAGGTGGCGGTGCACTGTGTTGCGCACGTCTTCCCCCTACTCCCCCAACAGCCCCGGGAGTATGTGTTTGCCTCATTAATTCGGCATACCGCGTATGCACTGGTCACTCGGTAAGAGGGAGATAAGTCATAGGAGGTTCCCTCACTTTCGGGGAGACTCGGGACCTAGGCGTCCCCACCGGCGCCGCACACCTGAAAGAGTCGTATCCATGCAGGTCTGGCCTGGAGAGGCGTATCCACTCGGTGCCACGTACGACGGCGCCGGTACCAACTTCGCGGTGTTCTCGGAGGCCGCGGACCGAGTAGAGCTGTGTCTGCTGCACGACGACGGCTCGGAGACGGCGATCGAGCTCCGGGAGAGTGACGCGTTCGTGCGGCACGCGTACGTGCCGGGCATCATGCCGGGGCAGCGGTACGGGTTCCGCGTGCACGGCCCGTACGCCCCGGAGCGCGGGCTGCGCTGCAACTCCGCGAAGCTGCTGCTCGACCCGTACGCCCGAGCGATCAGCGGTTCGATCCGCTGGGGCGAGGAGGTCTACGGTTACCACTTCGACGACCCCGACCGGCGCAATGATCTGGACTCGGCGCCGCACACGATGACGTCGGTCGTGGTCAACCCCTACTTCGACTGGGGCGACGACCGGCTCCCGCGCACCGAGTACCACCACACAGTGATCTACGAGGCCCACGTCAAGGGCCTCACGATGCGGCATCCGGGCCTGCCGGAGGAGCTGCGCGGCACCTACGCGGCCCTCGCGCACCCGGCGATCATCGAGCACCTCACCGAGCTCGGGGTCACCGCCCTGGAGCTGATGCCCGTCCACCAGTTCGTGAACGACCACCGCCTGGTCGACATGGGCCTGAACAACTACTGGGGCTACAACACGATCGGCTTCTTCGCCCCGCACAACGCCTACGCGTCCTGGGGCGACCGGGGCCAGCAGGTGCTGGAGTTCAAGTCGGCGGTGAAGGCGCTGCACGAGGCCGGGATCGAGGTGATCCTCGACGTGGTCTACAACCACACCGCGGAGGGCAACCACCTGGGCCCGACGCTGTCCTTCAAGGGCCTGGACAACCCGCGCTACTACCGGCTGACGGACGACCCCCGCTACTACATGGACACGACAGGGACGGGGAACTCCCTGCTCATGCGGTCCCCGCACGTACTCCAGCTGATCATGGACTCGCTGCGGTACTGGGTCACGGACATGCACGTGGACGGGTTCCGCTTCGACCTGGCCGCGACGCTGGCCCGGCAGTTCCACGAGGTGGACCGGCTGTCGTCGTTCTTCGACCTGGTCCAGCAGGACCCGGTGGTCTCCCAGGTGAAGCTGATCGCCGAGCCGTGGGACGTGGGCGAGGGCGGCTACCAGGTGGGCAATTTCCCACCGCTGTGGACCGAGTGGAACGGCAAGTACCGGGACACCGTGCGGGACCTGTGGCGGGGCGAGCAGCGCACGCTCGCGGAGTTCGCCTCGCGGCTGACCGGCTCGTCCGACCTGTACCAGGACGACGGGCGCCGCCCGCTGGCCTCCATCAACTTCGTGACCTGCCACGACGGCTTCACGCTGCACGATCTCGTGTCGTACAACGACAAGCGCAACGAGGCCAACGGCGAGGACAACCGGGACGGCGAGAGCCACAACCGGTCCTGGAACTGCGGCACCGAGGGCGAGACGGACGACCCTGACGTGCTGCGGCTGCGGGCCCGGCAGATGCGGAACTTCATCGCGACGCTGATGCTGTCCCAGGGCGTGCCCATGATCAGCCACGGCGACGAGTTCGCCCGCACCCAGCGCGGCAACAACAACGCCTACTGCCAGGACAACGAGCTGGCCTGGGTGCAGTGGCCGGAGGAGGGAGAGGACGCCGAGGAGGGCCTGAGCAGAGAGCTGCTGGCCTTCACACGCGCGATGGTGTGGCTGCGCCGGGACCACCCGGTCCTCCGCCGGCGGCGCTTCTTCCACGGACGGCCCGTGGAGGGCACGCACGACGACCTCTCGGACATCGCCTGGTTCACTCCGGACGGCCGGGAGATGACCCAGCGGGACTGGGACTCCGCGCAGGCGTCGGCGCTGACGGTGTTCCTCAACGGCAACGCGATCTCGGAGCCGGGCGCGCGCGGGGAGCGCATCACCGACGACTCGTTCCTGCTGATGTTCAACGCCTCGCCGAAACCGCTGGAATTCGCCGTCCCGGTCAACCACGGGCGGCAGTGGCAGGTCGTGGTCGACACGGCCCGCGCGGAGGGCGTGCCGCCGGACACCGGCCCGAAAGTGCAGGCCGGGGACCGGCTGACCCTGGCGGACCGGAGCCTGACCGTGCTCCAGCGGCCCGTGTAGCCGCCTGGCGCGCCACAGCGCCGCCCGCCGCCGCGTCGTCCGGAAAGAGCCACTCGTCCGGGCGACGCGCGGCGCACCCGGCGGGGACGAGGGCACGAACGGCGGCGGGGCGGGTACGTACGTTTCCATGACACCTGAGCGACCTGACCCGGTGGTGCCCACGGCCACGTACCGGCTGCAGCTGCAGCCCGAGTTCCCGTTCGGAGCAGCCGCGGCCGTCGTGCCGTACCTGGCCTCGCTAGGCGTCTCGCACCTGCACCTGTCCCCCGTCCTGGAGGCGGTGCCGGGCTCGGCGCACGGCTACGACGTCGTCGACCACGCGCGCGTGCGTGAGGAGCTGGGCGGCGAGGACGGGCTGCGGGCGCTGGCGCGCACGGCGGGCGAGCACGGACTCGGCCTGGTGGTGGACATCGTCCCCAACCACATGGCCATGTCCCCGCGCCACAACCGCGCCCTGTGGGAGGTGCTGCGCGAGGGCCCGAAGTCGCCGTACGCGCGCTGGTTCGACATCGACTGGGAGGCGCAGGACGGGCAGGTACTGCTGCCGGTGCTCGGCGGGCCGCTGGGCGAGGTGCTCGACGAGCTGCGCGTCGACGGCGACGTCCTGCGGTACCACGACCATGTGTTCCCACTGCGCGAGGGCACCGAGGACCTGCCCCTGCCGCATCTGCTGGACGCCCAGTGGTACCGCCCGGTGTGGTGGCGGCTGGCCCGGACCGAGCTCAACTACCGGCGGTTCTTCAGCATCTCGGAGCTCATCGGGGTACGGGTGGAGGACCCCGGGGTGTTCGAGGCGACCCACGACAAGATCCTCCAGCTGCTGCACGAGGGCGTGATCGACGGACTGCGCGTCGACCACCCCGACGGGCTCGCCGACCCCGACGGGTACCTGCGGCGGCTGCACGAGGCGACGGGGGGCCGCTGGACGGTCGTGGAGAAGATCCTGGCCGACGGGGAGCACCTGCCGGCCTCCTGGCCCGTCGCCGGCACCACCGGTTACGACGCCCTCAGGCACGTGGACGGGGTCTTCACGGACCCGGCCGGGTTCGGGGACCTGCTGGGGCGGTACCGGCGCTTCGCGGCCCCGCCGACGGACCGGGGCGGCCAGTGGGAGGCGACGGTGCGGCGGGCCGCGTACAAGGTCCTCACGCACGAGCTGGCCACCGAAATGGAGCGGCTGACGCGGGTGGCGAACCGGCTGTGCGCGACCTCGCCGGAGCCGGCGCTGCGCGACCGCGCGCCCTGGGCGCTGCGCACCGCGCTCCAGGAGCTGCTGGTGCGGATGGAGGTCTACCGGCCCTACGAGTCCGTCGACGCGGCGTCCGTGGTCACCGAGCAGGCGGCGGCCGAGGCCCGGCACGCCTTCGCCGTACCCGAGGAGGCCGACGCGGTGGACGTCGTACGGGACCTGGTCCTGGGGCGGTACGGCGACGGGCCCGCGCACGTGGAGTTCCGGACGCGGTTCGCGCAGACCGCCTCGGCGCTGCGGGCGAAGTCCGTGGAGGACACGGCGTTCTACCGGTACGTGCCGCTGCTGTCGGCGACCGAGGTGGGCGGCGACCCGGGCAGTCCGGCACTGCCGCCGGAGGAGTTCCACGCCTACTGTGCGCGCGTGCAGCGCGACTGGCCGGTGACCGGGACGGTGGCCTCGACGCACGACACCAAACGCAGTGCCGATGTGCGGGCGGCGCTGCACGTGCTCACCGAGTGCCCCGACCGCTGGGCGGACGTCCTCACGGAGGTGACCCGCACCGGCGAGGGCGTGCCGGACGCCCAGCTGGCATGGGCGGCCTGGCAGACGGTGTTCGGGCTCGGCCCGGCGTCCGGGGCGCGGGACCGGGTGCAGGGGGCGTTGCTGAAGCACGTGCGCGAGGCGGGCCTGCACACCAGCTGGACCGAGCAGGAGCCGTCGTACGAGGAGGCGGTGGCGCGGTTCGTGGCGGCCGGGCCGTGCGGCGCGCCGGGCGAGCGGGTCGCCGCGTTCCGGGAGTCGCTCGCGCCGCACATCCGCGCCAATGTGCTGGGCACGGCCCTGGTCCAGCTGACGATGCCGGGCGTGCCGGACGTCTACCAGGGCACGGAGGCCGAGTACCGGGCCCTGGTCGACCCGGACAACCGGCGGGCGGTGAGCTTCCCGCCCGGGGAGTCCGGCGGCATCTCCGGGGAGAAGGCGGCGGTGACGCGTGCGGCGCTCGGGCTGCGGGCCCGCCGCCCCGGCGTCTTCGGTGACACGGCGACGTACCTGCCGCTGCCGGCGGAGGGCCCGGCGGCCCGGCACTGCCTGGCGTTCGTGCGCTCCGGTGAGGTGCTCACGGCCGTGACCCGCCTGTCGCTGCGGCTCGCGGAGGCGGGCGGCTGGCGGGAGACGGAGCTGACGCTGCCGCCGGGCCGCTGGGCGGACGTGCTGGAGCCGGGGCGCGAGTTCACGGGCCGCGCGCGCGTGGCGGAGCTGTTCACGGGGCTGCCGGTGGCGTTGCTGGAACGGGTGGGTGACTGAGCTCAGGCGACCGCGGGGCCGTCCTGGGGGCAGTCCTCGTAAGCGGGCAGAGGGGCTCGCGGGCGCGGCCACGCTGTCCGCAGCAGGTCCACGAACCTCTCCGCCGCGCCGGTCGGCGGTACGCGCGAGAAGACCGTCAGTGTGCGCCTCCAGGCCGGGTCGGGAGTGAGGACGACGCAGCCCCCGCCGATCACGTCGCGGACGAGGTGGGCGGGGGCGGCGCAGACGCCGACACCGGCCGCGGCCATCCGTACCGCCGTCGAGGTGTGCTCGGTGAACACGGCGGTGCGCGGGGCGAAGCCCGCGCGGCCGCACGCCCGGTCGAGGAAACGCTCACCGTGGACGACGGGCTCCATGGCGCAGCGCACCCAGGGGCGGTCGGCCAGCTCCGGCAGCGTCACCGTCGTCCGGCCCGCGAAGCGATCGTCGAAGGGCACGACGAGGACGATCTCCTCCTGACCGACCGGTACGACGGTGCCCGGCGGGTCGGCGGGCGCCGGGCCGACGGCGAGGTCGGCGGCGCCGCGCTCGACCTGCTCCTCCAGTGCCTGCGAGGTGGCGTACTCGTGGAGGTGCAGCAGCACGCGCGGGTGGGCGGCGCGCCAGCGGGCGAAGACGTCCGGGAGGATGCCGACCGCGACGGAGTGGACGGCGGCGATGTGGAGTTCGCCGCCCTCGGCCCCGGCGGCGGCGCGGGCCGCGCGGCGCGCCTGGGCGGCGCTGCGCACGGCGAGCTCGGCGTGCGGCCGGAAGGCGCGTCCCATCGGCGTCAGGCGCACGCCCCGCGGCATGCGCTCCAGGAGGGCGCCGCCGACGGACCGTTCCAGAGCCTTGATCTGGTGGGAGAGTGCGGGCTGCGAGACGTGCAGGAGCTCCGCCGCGCGCGTGAAGGACGCCTCCTCGACGACCGTCAGGAAGTACTCCATCTGCCGCAGGCTCACGGCCCCTCCCCCATAAGCGTCGTGCATCGATTCCACAAGAACATTGCCTTGGACGCATGGCAAGGGCCGGGCGGAGGCTGAGGGCATGGACTCACCGGACGTCATCGTCATCGGCGGCGGCACGGGCGGTTACAGCACCGCCCTGCGCGCCGCGGCCCTCGGCCTCGAAGTCGTGCTCGCCGAGCGGGACAAGGTCGGCGGGACATGTCTGCACCGCGGCTGCGTCCCGAGCAAGGCGATGCTGCACGCGGCCGAACTCGTCGACGGGATCGCCGAGGCCCGCGAACGCTGGGGCGTGAAGGCGACGCTGGACTCCGTCGACTGGCCGGCTCTGGTGGCCACGCGCGACGACATCGTGGCCCGCAACCACAGGGGCGTGGAGGCGCATCTCGCACACGCGGGCGTACGGGTGGTGAGGGGCAGCGCGCGGCTGACGGGGCCACGCTCCGTGCGGGTCGAGGGCCTGCACGGCGCACCCGGCGTGGACGGCGAACCTGACGCGTACCACCTCTCCGCGCGCCGTGGGCTCGTGCTCGCGACCGGCTCACGGCCGCGCACGCTCCCGGGGCTCGCACCGGACGGTCGGCGGGTGGTGACGAGCGACGACGCGCTCTTCGCGCCCGGGCTCCCGGCGTCCGTGCTGGTGCTCGGAGGCGGTGCGATCGGCGTGGAGTACGCCTCGTTCCACCGCTCCCTCGGCGCCGACGTCACCCTCGTGGAGGCCGCCGACCGGATCGTGCCGCTGGAGGACGCCGATGTGAGCCGGCATCTGACCCGCGGTCTGAAGAAACGCGGCATCGACGTGAGGACCGGCTCCCGGCTCCTGGACGCCGAGGTCCTCGACGACGGGGTACGCGCACGCGTGCGTACCGCCCGGGGCGAGACCCTCACGGTCGAGGCCGAACGGCTGCTGGTGGCGGTCGGGCGAGTCCCGGTCACCGACGGCCTGGACGTGGCCGCCGCGGGCCTGACCACGGACGAGCGCGGTTTTGTCGTACCGGCCGACTGGGACCGGCTGGAGACGGCCGTGCCCGGCGTCCATGTGGTGGGCGACCTGCTGCCGCCGCCGTCGCTCGGACTGGCCCACGCCTCGTTCGCGGAGGGGCTGTCGGTGGCCGAGACGCTGGCGGGCGTGCCGTCCGCGCCCGTGGACTACGCGGCCGTGCCCCGGGTCACGTACTCGTCGCCGCAGACCGCGGCCGTGGGTCTGAGCGAGGCCGAGGCACGCGCGCGTGGGCACGAGGTGGAGGCCAACAGCATGCCGCTGACCGCCGTCGCGAAGGGCATGGTGCACGGCCAGGGCGGCATGGTGAAGGTCGTCACCGAGGCCGGCGGCGGACGTGTGCTGGGCGTGCACCTGGTGGGCCCGCACGTGTCGGAGATGATCGCCCAGAGCCAGCTGATCGTCGGCTGGGACGCGGAGCCGTCCGACGTGGCCCGGCACATCCACCCGCACCCGACCCTCTCTGAGGCGGTCGGCGAGGCGTTCCTGACGCTGGCGGGGCGGGGGCTGCACCAGCAGTGACACCGCCCCGGTGGCGGCACACCGTCCAGGGTGCCCTGCGGCGCACCGGCCGCCAGTGCTACCGGGCGCCCCCTGAAGCCTCCCCCGGCGCGCCCTTGACACCGCACCATGGCCGTGGGGTACTGCGATTGCGAACCCGGGCGGATATGACGGGGGTGAGTGTCCTGCCGGAGCTGCGCTACCCGACATTGAGCGAACTGGTCTCGGCTGCCCGGGCTTTGACCGCTCGCCGCCCCGGTGTCTGCACCCTGCGGCAGGTGGGTGCCTCACGCGCGGGCAGACCCCTGCACCTGCTGTCCGTGGGCCGCGCCCGCCGCGCCGTGCTGGTGGTCGCCGGCGCCCACGCCAACGAGCCGACCGGCTCCTGCACCCTGCTCGCGGTCGCCCGCCGGGTGCTGGAGCAGCGGGAGCTGCGCGACGGCGTCTCCTGGCACTTCCTGCTGTGCGCGGACCCCGACGGGGCGAGCCTGCATGTGACGCCGGCGCCGCGCAGCCTGTACGACTACCACCTCGGCTTCTTCCGGCCCGCGGGCCCGGAGCAGCCGGAGTGGGCGCCGTCCGTGCTGCCGCCGGACCGGCTGCCGCCCGAGACGCGGGCCCTGACCGGCGTCATCGACGAGCTGCGCCCCTACCTCCAGGTGACCCTGCACGGCACGGACCTGGGCGGCAGCTGGGTGCAGCTGACGAAGGACATACCCGGTCTGGCCGAGCCGTTCGCCAAGTCCGCGGCGGAGCTGCACATCCCGGTGGAGACCGGCGCGTCGGACGCCGCGGGCTGGCCCGCGTCCGGCCCGGGCGTGCACGTGATGCCCGCGCCGGGGATCGGTCCGGCATATCCGAGCCTGCCGGACGACGCGCGGCACAGCACCTGGTACCACGCCCACCGGTACGGCGGCCTGACCGCGGTGGTCGAGGTGCCGATGTGGGCGAGCGACCTGGTGGACGACCCGGCCCCGCATCCGGCTCCGGCGGCGGCGATCGGGCGGCTCGCCCGGCGGCTGCAGCGCGACGCGCTGGAGGTGACGCGTGTGCTCGACAGCGCGCTGCCCCGGCTCGCCGACCTGGACGGGCCGCTGCTGCGGGCCGCCCGCTGGGGGCTGGAGCTCGTGCCGGGCCTGGCGGCGGACCTGCTCGGCACGCCGCCCGCCGCCCGCACCCGGGCGTATGTCGGCAGCGTGGACGCGTTCGCGCGGCGCGTGCCGCTGCGGGCGGCGGCCATGCTGCTGCGGGTGCTGCGCGGAACCGACGACCGGGCGGCGAAACAGCTCGAGGAGCTCGTCGCGACCTGGAGCGATGCTTTCGCGGAACGTTTCCGCGCCCGCTGGGTGCCCTTGGAGAACCAGGTCGAGCACCAGTCGCGCACCGTGGTCGCGGCGGCGATGCACGCGCGTGAGGAGACGCGGTAGCGCCTCCGGCCGGCTACGGCACGGCCGCCCCGGACTCCCGTCCCGGCTCACCGGAGGGGTGCGGGCGGACGCGTGTGCCGCACAGCCAGTTCGAAGGCCGAGAGCACCACGCGTGCCTGGTACTCCGCCTGACGGGCGACCGGTATCCAGCGCGCGGCCCAGCCGTCGCGGTAGTCGGCGCACCACGCGTCGATCAGCCGGTCCAGCTCCGGCAGTACGCCACCCGGGTCGCGGCCGGCGGCCCGTACGAGCTGGTGCAGCAGTCCCGCGGTGCGCAGCGCCAGCCGGCGCCCGGAGATGCGCAGGGCGGCCAGATGGGCGGTGCTCAGGGGCGGCAGGGCGCGGGCCCCGCCGTCGCCGGTGTCGGGGTCCCAGGCATCGGCGAGGCCGGGGCAGACCAGTAAATAGTCGTCCACCGGGGCGAGCAGGCGCTCCGCGTCGGGCACGCCGGCGAGATGCGGCCGGATCCGGGCCAGCAGGTGCCGCAGGAGGCCGGTGTCGTGGCGCAGGGTGCGGCTGACGGCCCGGAGCACCGCGTCCCGGTCCGGCGGCGGGGAGCCGTCCGACACCTCCGCCACGCCCCACATGGGCGCCTCGACGACCGCGGTGACGGTGCCGTGCCGGTACGGGTGGAACCAGGTCGACTCGACCGCGGCCTCCGTGATCGCCGCGGCCAGATCGCCCCGGCGCGGCGGCGGGATCCGGTAGACGGCGGGGCCGAGGCCGGGCCAGTACAGGGTGTCGTAGGCGCCGAGTTCGCGGGGGATGCCGAGCCGGGCGGCGATGTGGGCGAGGCGCTGGGCGAGACCGGGCAGGTCGTGGGTGAGTTCGACGAAGCCGCCGCCGACGTCGACGCCGTGCAGGGAGCACTGCAGGACCGGCCGCAGTCCGTCCTGGAGGTCGAGCAGGCAGCGGGTCTCCGGCAGGGCGGCACCGGCCGCGCCGTCGGGCAGCCACTCGGGCTGCTCCAGGAAGGCGGGCCGGAAGAAGTTCCGGAAGTACCGGTCGAGGGCGTAGGGGCCGGTCAGCCAGCCCTCGTTGCGGCGCAGCCCGTCCGGGTCGAGGCACAGCAACAGGTTCCAGGTGGTGTCGGCGCCCTCGGTGAGCCGCGGGTCGGCCAGGGCCCGCTCGGCCAGGCGCAGCACGGTGGCGCCGCCCACGGGTTCGTTGGCGTGGGGTCCGGCGACGACGAGGGTCTGGCGGCTGCCGTGGCCGACGGAGAGCAGCCACAGGGGGGTGCCGTCGCGGGAGGTGCCGACCCGGCGCAGTCGGGACTCGCGGGGGTGGCGGGCGACGAGGGCGGCGGCCCGGGCGCCCAGTTCGTCGACGGTCGGGTAGCGCGGGAGGGGTGGCAGGGCACACCTCCCCCATGCGATGCCGTCGATTCACCAGGTGCAGATGGCGTAGGCACAGTCAGTCACGACTTCAGGGGTACGTCAACACCGTGAACCGTGAAGGGATTTGAGCCATGCTGTTTCGATCGACAACCGGTAATCCCCAGGCCAGAGCTGAGGCATACGTTGGTTTCCGGTCAGTCGGCCGACAGCCGGAACGCCATCCGCCCGAAGCCCACCTGGTCCCCCTCGCGGACGACGGCCGCGCCCACGACCCGCCGTCCGTTCACCGTCGTGCCGTTGGTGGAGCCGAGGTCACGCAGGACCCACATGCCGCCCTGGTGACGCAGTTCGGCGTGCACGCGGGAGACCGTCTCGTGGCTGAGGCGCAACCCGCTGGCGGGGTCGCGGCCTATGCGCAGCGGATGGCCGTGCGCCGGGTGCGGCAGCAGCAGCTTGGGCAGCCGCTCGGCCTGCCAGGCCCTGCGCAGCCGTACGGTGAACCCGGAGACCGCCTCGACGGTGCCGAGCACCAGGCGGGAGAACCGGCTCTCCGTGGGCAGGTCGGCGGTGAGCACGGCGAGTTCGTCCGGGCGGCGGGCGGCGAGCGCCAGTTCCATGCGGCGGACGAACGTGTCGTGGGACAGGCGGCCCAGCACGACGCCGTCTCGGAGGACCTTCAGCGCCCTGTCGCGCTCCGCGTCGGAGAGCCGCGCGGGGTACGTGTTGAACTCGAAGGACGACGTCACGTTCGTGATTGTCGGGCAGCGCGGCCCGCCTGTCCAGAAAACGGGAGAACGGCCGCCACGCGCGCGTACCAGGCGACACCCGCCGCAAAAGGGTGGATGCACCAGCGGATCGATCTCGTTTGACGCACCATGGACGGGCTACATCACGGTGAGCAGACGAAGGGGAACCGTCCGTGCAGTTCGAGGTGTGGGCACCGCAGGCCGGCCGAGTGACGCTCCAGTGCGACGGCGTGACGCGCGCGTTGGAGCGCGATCCGGAACGGGCGGGGTGGTGGCGGGGCGAGGCGGAAGCGCGCGACGGGTCGCGGTACGGCTTCGCACTGGACGACGGTCCGGTGCTGCCCGATCCGCGCTCGCGCCGGCAGCCGGACGGCCCGGACGGCCTGAGCGCCGTCGTCGACCACGAGCGCTACGCGTGGCGCGCGGCGTGGCAGGGGCGTCCGCTGCCGGGCGCGGTGCTGTACGAGCTCCACGTGGGGACGTACACACCCGAGGGCACGCTGGACGCGGCCGCCGAGCGGCTCGGCCATCTCGCCGAACTGGGCATCACGCACGTGGAATTGATGCCGCTGTGCCCCTTCCCGGGCACGCACGGCTGGGGCTACGAGGGCGTCTCGCTGTGGGCGGTGCACGAGCCGTACGGCGGACCCGAGGCGCTGAAACGCTTCGTCGACCGGGCCCACGAACTCGGCCTGGGGGTGGTGCTCGACGTGGTGCACAACCACTTCGGCCCAACCGGCAACTACCTGCCCGTCTTCGGGCCGTACCTCACCGACACGCACCACACGCCCTGGGGCGCCGCGGTCAACCTGGACGCGCCCGGCTCGGACGCGGTGCGCGCGTACCTGATCGGCAGTGCGCTGGCGTGGCTGCGCGACTACCGGCTCGACGGGTTGCGCCTGGACGCGGTGCACGCGCTGGTGGACACACGCGCGCACCACTTCCTCGAGGAGCTGTCGACGGCCGTGGACGCCCTGGCCGCCGAGGTGGAACGGCCGCTGTTCCTGGTCGCCGAGTCGGATCTGAACGACCCGCGGCTCATCACCTCCCGCGCCGAGGGCGGCCTCGGGCTGCACGCGCAGTGGAACGACGACTTCCACCACGCCCTGCACACCGCGCTTACCGGCGAGTCGCAGGGCTACTACGCCGACTTCGCGCGCGCCCCACTCGGCGCTCTCGCCAAGACCCTCACCGGCGGCTACTTCCACGACGGCTCGTACTCCAGCTTCCGCGGCCGGCACCACGGGCGCCCCCTGGACCGCACGCGGGTGGCCGGGCACCGGCTGCTCGGCTACGGCCAGACCCACGACCAGGTCGGCAACCGTGCCCAGGGGGACCGGCTTTCTGCCCTGGTCTCCCCCGGGCTGCTTGCGTGCGCGGCCACACTGATCCTGACGGCGCCGTTCACGCCGATGCTCTTCATGGGCGAGGAATGGGCGGCCGGCACGCCCTGGCAGTTCTTCACCGACCACACCGACCCGGAGCTGGCGGACGCCGTGCGGCGGGGCAGGCGGCGGGAGTTCGCGGCGCACGGCTGGAAGGAGGAGGACGTGCCCGACCCGCAGGACCCGGCGACCCGGGGCCGCTCCTGCCTCGACTGGTCGGAACCGGAGCGCGAGCCCCACGCGCGCGTGCTGGCCTGGTACCGGCAGCTCCTCGCCCTGCGCCACGAGCAGCCCGACCTGACCGACCCCGACCTCGCCGACACCAAGGTCGCTTACGACGAGGAGCGCCGCTGGATCGCCTTCCGGCGCGGGGACGTGCTCGTGGCGGTGAACCTGGCGCGGGAGTCGGCGACCCTTTCGCTGGGCGTGCCCCACGCCCGCGTGCTGGCCGCGTGGGATCCGGTGGAGACCCCCGGGGCGGACGGGGTGGTGCATGTGCCCGGGGAGTCGGGCGTCGTGCTCACGCAGGACTGAGCCCGGGGGGGCAGCCGAGCTTGGCGTCCTGCGGCTCGATCACGGGCGCGAGGATCCCCGGTCCGCGACACCGGCGCCATGGGCGAAGGACAGCCGTACGACATTCCACCCGCCCGGCCCGCTACAGGGCGTCGTCCGTGTCCCCCAGGTCCGTCACTCGTTCCAGCAGGATCGGCTCCCAGGCGCGGC
Organism: Streptomyces sp. NPDC002788; assembly: GCF_053592115.1. NCBI lineage: Bacteria > Bacillati > Actinomycetota > Actinomycetes > Kitasatosporales > Streptomycetaceae > Streptomyces > Streptomyces sp. NPDC002788. Next base: position 469,597 of record NZ_JBSFVB010000001.1, read on the forward strand.
GCAGCCGGGTCCGCAGCAGGGCGGCGTCCTTGCCGGTGAGGGCCTCGGCGAGGTGGACGACGGTGTCGCAGCGGGCCAGCCACAGGCCGCGCAGGCAGGGGCGGGCGCCGTATCCGGCGAGGGTGGCGGCGCGTACGGCGGCCGGTGAGCCGACGGCGAGGGCGAGGCCCGCGATGTCCTCGGCCGGGTCGGCGACGACCGCCCCGCCCCAGCCGAGGACGCCGCGCACCCGACCGTCGGCGCTGACCACGAGGTGTCCGCCCGTGAGGGCGTGGTGGGTGAGGACCGCCGAGCCGGGATGGGCGGCGAGCTGGGCCGCGGCGGGCGGCGTGAGCTGGCCCACGCGGGCGGCGTCGAACTCGTCGGCCTGCGCGAGGCGTTCGGCGGCGCGTACGGCGGCCCGGCGCAGCGCCTCCAGGGAACGCGGCGTGGCACGCGGCACGCCGAGGGCCTCGGCCTGCCGGACCGGCACCTCGCGCAGGCCCGTGAGCAGTCCGGCGAGGTCGGCCTCGCCGACGGCGGACACATCGTGCCGCTCCCCCGAGCCGCCGGGCACCTTGGTGTCCAGCGTGTAGGCCAGCCCGGGCGCCCACTCGCCGTGCGCCACGCTGGCCGGCACCGCCACCGGGACGTGCGGGCGGACGAGGTCGCGCAGGCGCAGTTCGCGGCGCTGGCGGACGGTGGCCTCGCGGTCGGGGGCCAGGCGCAGCACATGGCGGGTGCCGACCCACCAGGTCGCGGGTTCGGCGCCCTCGGTGGCGGGGCGGACGTCGGGGCCGCCGTCCTTGCCGTCCTTGCCGTCGTTGCCGTCGTTGAGCAGGGAACGGACCAGCCGGCGGACGGTGTCCGCGGTGGGGGTGGGTGCCTGGGTCATGGTCGAGCCGTTGCCGTTCGGGAGGCGTGGTGGGGACATCGGTGGCGTCATCCCACTATGACCAGCTCGCGGGTGGTCGTGTTCAGGCGCCGCCCGCCGTCCTCGGTGACGGTCACGATGTCCTCGATGCGCACGCCGAACCGGCCGGGCAGGTAGATGCCGGGTTCCACGGAGAAGCACATGCCGGGCACGAGAGGCCGCTCCTCGCCCTCGATCATGTACGGCGGCTCGTGGGTGGTGACGCCGATGCCGTGCCCGGTGCGGTGGATGAAGTACTCGCCGTAGCCGGCGTCGGCGATGACCGCGCGGGCGGCCCGGTCGATGTCCTGGCAGGCGGCGCCCGGCCGCACCGCGCGGAAACCGGCCTCCTGGGCCGCGCGTACGGTGTCGTGCACACGGCGTTCCTCGTCGGTGGGTTCGCCGACGTGGACCGTGCGGGACGTGTCGGATCCGTAGCCGTCCTTCAGGCCGCCGAAGTCGAGGACGACCATGTCGCCGCGTTCGATGACGCGGTCCCCGGCCTCGTGGTGCGGGTCGGCGCCGTTCGGGCCCGAGGCGACGATGGTGAAGTCGACCTGCTCGTGGCCGTGCCCGCGCAGCAGCCGGTCGAGGTCCGCGGCCACCTCGGACTCCCGGCGGCCGGCGAAGGGGAGGTTCCGGAGCTCCTCGAACGTCGCGTCGGCGGCGGCACCGGCGGCCGCCATGAGGTCCAGCTCGGCCCCGTCCTTGACGGCGCGCAACATCGGGAGGGCGTCGGTGAGCGAGGCGTACGAGCTGCCGGGCACGGCCCGCTGGAGGGCCAGCAGGTGCAGGGCCCAGGCGTTGTCGCTGACGCCGAACCGGCCCGAGGAGCCGAGGAGGGCGGCGGTGGCGGCGTAGGGGTCCTTGCCGTCGGTCCAGTCGCGCAGGGTCAGGGCGGCCGCGCCGGCCGCCTTCTGCGCGTCCGGGGCCTCCAGTGCGGGGACGACGAGGACGGGGTCCTGGCCGGCGGCGAGGACCAGCAGGGTGAGCCGTTCGGTGACGGCGGGGGGTGTGTAGCCGGTGAGCCACACCAGGTCCGGCCCCGGGGCGACCAGCAGACCCTCGAGACCGGCCTCGGCGGCCGTCCGGGCGGCGCGCTCCATGCGGGCCCGGTAGTCGTCGGCGGTGAAGGACGCGGCCGTGCTTCCGGTCATCCGGGCCTCCCAGGGCGGACGAAGGGGCTACGGGCAGCATCCTGCCCGGCCGGAGGGGGCGGCGCGAGCCGTCTGCGGGCTTTCCTCCCGGGAACCCTGTCGAACGGCAGAGCCTTGCTCCGCGCGCCGTACAGGGACGGGAGCTCGCGGGCGACCGAACGCGCCGAGCGGGTGCGCGACCGGCTGTGCGAGCCGCCCCGCAGGGTGGACGCGCTGCTGGTGACCGGCCCGCCTACCCTGTTCGCCTTCCACCGCTCGTCTTCCACCACCCGCCGGTGGCGCTGCACCACCCACAGTGACGTGGGCGTTGGGGATGATCGCGGACCGCGACGCGCCGCCCGGTCCCGCCTTCCACGTCCTGGGCGGACGCGGGGCGGCTGACGAGCCACTTCCGGGTGGTCGTACGACGACCTGCCGCACGCGGGCTCACGCGGTGACGGCCGGTACGACCTTCAGCTGCTCGTAGCCGCCGCTGCGGTGGCGCACCGTCAACCTCACCTCGGAGTTGGGGCGGGCGCGGGCGACGGCTCGCACCAGGTCCGCGGCCGTGTCGATCCGGGTCGTACCGAAGACGAGGAGGACGTCGCCGCGCACCAGCCCCGCCGCCTGGGCCGGCCCGGGGACGTGCAGCCCGACGACCAGGGCGCCCGGCTTGGGGGCGTCCATGACCTGCACGCCGAGGGTCACCGCGACGGGCGCGGACGCGGCGGCGGACGGCGAGGGCGAAGCCGAGGGGCCGGTGAGCGGCGGCGTGTGCCGTGCGCGCGGGTCGATGAGGCCGCCCTTGCCGACGACCGTGGTGCCCATCGCCCCGAGGCCGATCCCGGACAGCACCAGGACCGCGCCGGCGAACCCGGCGAACAGCAGGCTGAGGAGCCGCCTCGCGCGCCGCCCGGCGGCGTGCGGGCGCGGTCGTGACGGGGCGGACCCCGTCGCCGGCGCCGCCCCCTCGGGCTCCTGGCCCGGCATGGGCTTGGGTCGCAGCGCGGTCTGTTCCATGGCTCGCCTCCGGATGGTGCCGATCGCCTCCGGCGGATGCTGAACGATCACGGCAGGTGCTCTACCCGGCGCATCGGCGGCCCACGAGCCACGAACGAGTGAGACTGACCGGCGCGGATGCGAACGCGGGACGTGCCGAACGCGGGCACGGCTCGCCCCGCACCCCGCGGGAGGGCGCGGGGCGAGCCGCGGGCACCCCCGGCTGGGCCGGCCCGCGTGGCCCGTCCAGTGGTCCCCGTGCGCGTCGTCGGGCGTCCCCATGACGCGCGGCGTCCGTCCCCTCACGCGAGAAGACCCCCGGCACGCCGCCGGGGGTCTTCTCGACGTCCCGTTCCGAGTGGGGCCGGCCGGAGAACGCCGCCTCAGCGGAGAGCGGGTACCGGCACGGACGGCGGCCGGTCCGGGAGGAAGCCGTGCGCCCGCCGGGACAGCCACTCGTCCTTGTAGCGGTCCACCTTCTGGTGCCAGTTGAGAATGCCGGACATCCAGTTCCGCAGGTCCGTCACATACGTGCCCATGGCGGCGCGTGCCTCGCCGGAGAGCCGGAAGTCGTCGTACAGGACGGGCAGTTCGTGCTCGACGACGTGCTCGAACTGCCGCATGCGCTGGCTCATCAGGTCGTGCACGACGCCGAGCGCGGTCGGGTAGTCGCAGCCGAAGAAGGACTGCACGACGAGAATCGCGTTGTGGATCTCGCCCTCGAACTCGATCTCCTTCTGGTACGAGAAGACGTCGTTGAGCAGGCAGGCGAAGTCGATCGCGGCGTTCTCCATGGACCGGACCGGGCCGCTGCGGTAGACCTCGGGCGGGACGGCCGGGCCGTGGCCCATCCGGCACAGGCTCAGGGTGAGATCGGAGCCGAAGGTCGCCCGGCGCATCTCCAGGTAGTCGACCGGGTCGGGGACGCGGTTCTGGAGCTGGTTGGACAGCTCCCACACCCAGCTCTCGGTCATGGCGTCGATCGCGTCCTTGAGCGTGCGCCGCGCCTCGGGCGTCATCTCGGCGGTGGTGCGCAGCCACAGGTCGATGAGGCTGCGCTCCATGGCGTTGGCCGGGACCGGTGGCTCCTCGCCGTCGACCGGCATGCAGTCGGACAGGCGGGCCGTGGTGAGCCGGGCGGCGGCCAGGTCGCGGCGGTGGCCGTAGACCAGCGGGTAGTAGTCGTCGCCGTAGGTGCCCCAGGCGAGCCACTGCGAACTGAGGTCGAGGGCCTCGGGGGTGGCGTCCGGGTCGAGGCCGGCCGCGCAGAGCGGGAGGTCGTAGGCCCTGAGCTTGTCCTCGTCCCAGACGCCTTCGGTGAGGATGCCCATGCGCTCCACCCAGGCGCGCAGATTCCTGCGGGAGTTGTCGAGGTGCGGGCTGAGCTCCAGCGGGAACGGCATGCGGATGTCGGGGATCTGTGACGGCCCGACCTTCTGGTACGGCACGTGCGTGTAGGAGCGCAGCCGTTCGGCCCCTGCCGAGGCGAGCAGGGCGCGGACATCGGCGGCCGAGGTGCCCATGCCCGTGGGGCCCGTCCAGGGACTGCCACCGCGCGCCGCGTTCTCGTTCATGTAGCGGCTGGAGCGCAGATGCCACTCGTGGCCGCCGGACTGCCAGTCCTGCAGCCCCTTGGTGTACGCCGCCACGGCCATGACCTCGTCGGGCCCGAGCCCCTTCTCCAGGGCCACCGCGGGCACTTCGGTGAACGCCGTGTGCTCGAACTGGTGGAGGCGGGAGGTGAGGACGTCGTTGACGGTGTCGGCGGCCTCCTGCGTGGTGCAGCCGAAGAAGGTCTCCAGGACCAGCACACCGTTGCTGTTCTCGCCCTCGTCCTCGACCTCACGCTGGTAGGAGAACAGGTCGTTGCGCAGGTGCACGGCGTCGGAGAACGTCTCCATCAGCACCCTGAGCGGCCTGGACCCGGCGACGGACGCGGGCACTTCGGCGGTCGCGTACTCCACGAGCCCCGCCGACCAGGGGGCGCCGCCGACCTTGCGGCGCATCTCGATGTACTCGACCGGGTTGGCGATACGGCCCTCGTTGATGTTGGACAGCTCCCACATCGACTCGTTCAGCAGGTGCTCGGTGGCCACGGCGAAGCGGCGGCGCCAGTCCTCGGACATCTTCGGCACCGTGCGCGCCCACAGGTCGGCGAGGCCCGCCTCGACCGGGTTCTCCGGCTCCGGTACGGGCGCCGTCGGGTCCAGCGGCATGAACAGGGGCAGCCGGTCCAGGTGGGCCTTGCCCGCGGCGCGGTCCTGGCTGCGCTTGTACATCTCCAGGAAGTGGTCGTCGAAGAAGAAGACCCAGACGTACCAGTCGGTGATGAGGGACAGGGCGGGGCCGTCGCAGTCGGGGTGGGTGTAGGCGCAGAGCAGACCGTAGTCGTGCGCGTCGAGGTCGGCCTGCTCCCAGACGCCGGAGCCCTCCAGCATGCCCATCTCGCGCGCCCACCGGGTCGAATGGGCGCGCGCTTCGTCGAGATGGGGGTTCAGCCGCGCTGGGTGCGGCATGTAGAAGTGCGGGAGTACGAACGGCTGCGTCATGGCCGGGCCCTACCCGGTGCCCCGGGGCGGCATCCGCGGGGCCGGACATGATCACACCATCAGGTGAATCGAAGGCGAATGCGGGAGTTCCGGCCGGGCGTCGCGTACCTGGATCAGGGCGTGCGTGCCGCTGGTGCGCCAGCGCCGGCCCTCCGCCGCGGCCAACTCGGCCTCGGTGCCCGCGTCGAGACCGGTGATCACATCGGACTTCAGGGTGCGCAGCGCCGCGACCGGGCCGGGGAAATACGCGGTGACGTCGGTGAACGGCGTGGTCGGCGCCCAGAGCCGGTCGCCCACCAGGCGGCGGTAGTTGAGGTCGCCTTTGAACACCGTCAGCGTGGCCGAGGCGAACTCGGCGCGCAGGTCGCCGGGCATCTCCTCGTACGGCAACGGGGCGCAGGAGAAGGGGTGGGCGCGCAGGACGAGGCGCCCGTCGGCGAGGGCGGACCACAGTTGCCGCCCGTACCGGGCGGCCGCTTGGCCGGCGCCGGTCAGGCGGCGCAGGGCGTCGACGACATCGGCGGTGGTGGCGTCGGAGACGTAGTAGGGGTACGGCTTGACGTGCAGGATCGCCCGGCCGATGCGGCCGCTGCCCAGGAGGTGGGCGATGAGGAGCAGGTCGGGGACGAGTTCGCGGCCAGCGTTGTCGGCGACCAGGCAGAGCGTGCCGGGGCCGCCGCCCGAGTCGGCGGTGTCGAGCAGCGACCAGAACCGCGCGCTGTCGTCGGCCACCAGACCGGGCGCGGCGTCCGCGTCCCGAGCGCCTTCCGCGGAGAGGCGGAAACCGAGGTCGGCGCGGTTGCCCCACAGGGAGCCGTGCAGCAGGGCCCGGGCCTGTTCGTCAGCGGGCCGATCGGCGAGGTCGCCGAGCGCGGCCAGTTCCTGGTCGGTCTCGACGGAGTCGAGTTCGGCCAGCTTGAAGGGGCGGAAGGGGTCGATGCCCTGCCAGGGGCCGGGGCCGAAGTAGCCGACGGCCTGCAGCAGCCGGCGGTAGAACCAGCTCTCGGACCACAGCCACGGCACGTCGAACCAGGATCGGCCGGCGTACGCGCGCAGCCCCCAGTTCTCCCAGTGGGCCCGGTCGTGCGCGTCGGCCGGGAGGGGTTCGATCTCGCCCGTGGTGCAGTTCGCCAGCAGGTCGTCCAGCGCGCGGTGCTGCCCTGGTTCGTACGGGAAGGCCTCACGGACCTGCCGGATGATCGCGGGATGCCGCTCGGCCAGCACGCTGTGGGGGAACGAGCCCGGCTGGTCGCCGAGGAGCACGGGTGCGGAGGGGGTGTCGGGCATGGGCCTCACCGTAACGCGCGGGCGTCTCGTCCCGGCCCACCGCGTCAGACCGGCGCGATCTCCCGCTCCAGCCGCGCCGCCAGGCTCAGATACCGGGCGCGGCGGGTCACCGGGACCAGGCCGCGGATGAGTATGTTCCACATCTCGGCCGTCCGGCGGGGCTGGCGTGCGACGGGCTCACGGGAGCGGCCCACGACCCGGGTGCCGACGAAGAAGCAGACCAGCGAGTGGGCGACGACGTCGATATCGATGTCGGGATGGACGTCGGACTCCCTGACCGCGCCGACGAGCCGGGCCGTGACGATGTCCAGCCACTCCGTGAACGGGTGACTCAGCGGCGGCCGGGGCCGGATCCCGCCGGTGGCGAGCCGGAGGCCGGCCCGCAGCACCGGGTCCTCGACGGACATGCGGGTGATGCCGAAGGTGAGGCGCATCAGCGCCTCGAGGGAGGTGTGTCCGCGGTTGTCGGTCTCCGTCGCCAGCCGACGGGCGGTGTGTGACTGGAGTTCGAGGATCGCGTGGGCGAGATCCTCCTTCGCCGCGAAGTGGAAGTACAGCGCGCCCTTGGTGACTTGGGCGTGCTCCACGATGTCGCTGAGACTGGTCGATTCGTAGCCGCGACGGTCGAACAGGTCAGCGGCGGCCGTGATGATCGTCGAGCGGGTCTGCTCGGCTCGCAACTGCCTCGCCATCGACTGAACTCTCCCGAGACGGAAATGAACGGGCCATGCCGTTTGTTTTTACCCCCCGTAGACGATAACTCACCCTGAGACGGCACTCATCACACCAGTGTGCCGGAGTGCGGGTGCACATCCGGCAAAACAATCACAATCCATGAAAGGAAACAGCACGTTCGGTATCTAACCGTGGGGGTTCCGGGCCAGACGTGAAGACGGGCCGGCCGGTGCCCATCCGCACCGGCCGGCCCGCCCGCTCGCGGCCTGCCTCGTTCAGAGTTCCCGAAGGAGGATCACATGGATCAGAAGGTCAGCTTCCAGCCGTTGAGCCTGCCCGTGTCCTGCGTCGCGGTGTCCTGGACGCGCAGCTTCCAGGTGCCGTTGGCGCTCTCGCCGGACGCGTTCACCGTGTAGGTGGTGTTCACGTTGTCGGCGGAGTCCGACGCGGCGGACTTCAGGCGGTACGTCGAACCGTCCGGCGCGACCAGGTCGATGACGAGGTCGCCGCGGTAGGTGTGGGTGATGTCGACGCCGACCTGGAGGGCCGAGGGGGCGTTGCCGCTGAGGCCGGTGACACTGATCGGCGACTCGATCGCCGCACCGTTGTCCGGGATGGCGACGGCGGTGGTGCTGGAGAAGGTCGTGCCGGTGGACGTACCGCCCTTGACGGCCTGGACCGTCTTGGCGGCGTCCGCGAGGCCCGCGCCGCAGCCGCCGGAGCAGGTGCCGGGCAGGGGACGGGCGTTGGCCTTGATGGCCGACTCGATCTGGGCCGGGGTGAGGGCGGAGCTGGCCGACTTCATCAGGGCGGCGAGGCCCGCGACGTGCGGGGCGGCCATGCTGGTGCCCTGGTAGTAGTCGTAGTTCTCGCTCGACGGCGTCTTCGTGCCGGAGTTCAGCGTGGACAGGATGCCGTTGGCGGTGGAGGTCCGGGTCTCGCCGCCGGGAGCGGAGATGTCGACGACCGTGCCGTAGTTGGAGTACGAGGCACGGCTGCCCGCGCGGTTGGTCGCGGCGACGGTGATGACGTTGTTGCAGTTCGCCGGGGAAGCGTTGGAGGCGTTCTGGTTCTCGTTGCCGGCCGCGACGACGACCGCGGTGCCGCGGTTCACGGCGCCGTTGATGGCGCTCTGGGTGGCGGTGGAGCAGGCGCCGCCCCCGCCGAGGCTCATGTTGATGACCTTGGCGACGTTGGTGTTGGCGGGAACGCCGGAGACCGAGCCGCCGGAGGCCCAGGTGATGGCGTCGATGATGTCCGAGTCGTAGCCGCCGCACTTGCCGAGGACGCGGACCGGGGAGATCTTCGCGCCGTAGGCGACACCGGCGACACCCTTGCCGTTGTTGGTGGCGGCGGCGATGGTGCCGGCCACGTGGGTGCCGTGCCAGGAGGAGTCGGAGGCCGGAATGCCCGCACCGCACTCGTTGGCGTTGTACCAGTCGCCCGGGTCGGCCGGGTTGCTGTCGCGGCCGTTGCCGTCGACGGAGACCGCGGTGTCGGAGATGAAGTCGTAGCCGCCGACGATGTTCGCGGCCAGGTCCGAGTGGGCGACGTAGCCGGTGTCGATGACGGCGACGGTGACGCCGCTGCCGGTGGTGGTGTCCCAGGCGGCCGGGACGTTCATGCCCGCGGTGGACTCGAACAGGTCCCACTGCTTGCTGTAGTCGGTGTCGTTCGGGGTGACGGCCGTCGGCTTGTTCAGGCGGTCCGGCACGACGTAGGCGACCTGCGGGTCGGCCCGGTACGCGGCGACGACGTCGGCGACGGACGCCTTGGAGGGGGCGGTGCCCAGCTCGACGAGGGCGGCACCGGTGCCCAGACGGCGCTGGAAGTCGACGTCCTCGCCGGTCTTCTCGGCCTTGGCCGCGGCGTCGGCGGCGGCAGCCTTGTTGGACTCGGCTTCGCTGGCGCCGGACTTGTAGCCGACGATGAGGCGCTCGGCCGGGGTGCCCGGGGCGGCCTCGGTCTGGGCGGCCGGAACGGCGGCCGGGCGGGGGGCGGACTCCTGGGCGACGGCGACCGAGGCGGGGGCTGCGGTCAGCAGGGCGACGGAGACGGCGGCGACGGATATCAGCTTCCGTCTGAGCTCTGGGGAGGTACGCACGGTCGTTGCCTTTCGTGGCCGGACTCCGGGCTGAACGGAGCGGCGGTGGAGTCGCTTCGTCGTCGAAGCGGAGGGGGGTGGTTCGAAAAGCGAAGAGCGACGCGATGGCCGGCCAGGCGCGAGTGGGGAGCGGACCGTTCGGGGTTACCTGCGGGTCAGCTGTGCTCGAACGATAGGCAAAGGGAAGGTCATCGGGATACGGGGGAAACCCTCGATCCAGCCGGGCACCGACCCTCTATGGCGGGCGGGTCGAGCGTGAATGGCCCCTTTTCAAACGGCTCGTGGCGAGGTGAACGCACGAGGCCGGTTTCCCGTACTGCATGACCGACCCTCCCGCCCGCCGAGGAGACACAGACGCATGCCCCGTACGACCGCCCACCGCACCGCGCTCGCTGCCGCCCTGGTGGCCCCGCTGCTGCTGCCGCTGTGGGCGGTGGGGCCGGCGCGGGCGCACGGTGCGCCCACCGATCCGGTGAGCCGGGTGGTGGCCTGCTCCCCCGAAGGCGGAGAGCGTGCCGGCTCGGTGGCGTGCCGTGCGGCCGTCGCCGCGAACGGCGCGCCCTTCACGGCGTGGGACAACCTGCGGGTGGCGAACGTGAACGGCCGGGACCGAGAGGTCGTCCCTGACGGGAAGCTGTGCAGCGGGGGTCTGGCCGCCTACCGGGGGCTCGATCTCGCCCGCGCCGACTGGCCGTCGACCCGGGTGACGCCTGGCGAGACACTGGCCATGCGGTACGTCTCGACGATCCCGCACACCGGCACGTTCCGTATGTACCTGACGAAGCCCGGCTACGACCCGGCAGGCCCGCTGTCCTGGTCCGACCTGCCCGGGAAGCCGTTCGCGGAGGTGACGGACCCGGAGCTGACGGACGGCGCGTACCGCTTCGAGGCGACCTTGCCGTCCGACCGGGCCGGGCGGCACGTCCTGTACACGGTGTGGCGGAACAGCGGTACGCCGGACACCTATTACTCGTGCTCGGACGTGGTGTTCCCGGAGCAGGTGGAGGAGAAGCCGGAGAAGGAGGTGCGAGAGGCAGAGGTGAAGGAGGAGGAGGTGCGGGAGGCAGAGGTGAAGGAGGAGGAGGTGCGGGAGGCAGAGGTGAAAGAGGAAGAGGTGCAGGACACGGCCGTCCGGCCTTCGCCGCCGGCCTCCACGCCCGCCCCCGCCTCCGGCCCGTCCGCGCGCACCCTTGCGGGCGGCGCCGCAGCGGTGCTGGTACTCACCGGCGGCGCCGCCCTGGCCGCACGTCTGCGGCGGCGCTGACTGGACCTTTCGTGAGGGCTAGTTGACGTTGACCGCGACACCGCCCGTGGTCACCGGGGCGTACTTCGCGGTGAAGAAGGCGTTGGCGAAGCACAGCGACGAGCCGGACGTCTTGGTGAACTGCTGGTTGGTGAAGGAGATGCTGTTGTCGGCGTTGCTCGCCGTGCCGGTCAGGCTGGGGGCCTGGTAGACGCACGTGATCGTGCCGAGCAAGGTGCGCAGCTTGACCGTGGACTGGATGGTGGAGCCCGCCGCCGGGGTCACGGAGACGGTGCCGTCGGAGGACACGCTCGTGGTGTACGGCAGGTTGTCGACGGTGATGCCGCTGACGCCGAGCACACCGACGACGTTGGCGCTGCAGCCGCTGGTGTCGAAGCTGTGCGAGGTCAGGGACTCGGTGGCGGTGCCGGGCGCGGCCGGGTTGTCGGTGACGGTGGCGGCGAACGCCGACGAGGTGCAGGAGATGCCGCTGGTGCCGGTCGCGCTGGAGCGGAAGGTCGCGGCGGTGCCCTGGGCCAGGGACGCGTCGAGGACGTCGCCGACCGCTACGGCCGTGCCGTCGGTGGTGGTCAGGACCGGGGTGTCGGCCGCGGAGGCGGGGGCGGCGAGGCCCAGGGCGGCGACGGCGGCGGTGAGGGTGAGGAGGGTGCGAGTGCGCATGGGGAGGTACCTCTTTCACTGGCGGGGTGAGGGGAGTCGGAGCTCCGGGCGTCCGCCGCCGCCGGCCCGTCACGCCTTCTCCGTACGTGACGGACCGGCAACTGCAGACCGGTGACCGGTGACCGGTCGGAGGGGACGCACGGGAACCGTCCTCCGGCCGGGCCGGGCGGGGGGTGGCTGGCGGCACGGCTCAGGGGAAGCCGCCGTGCCGTGAAGAGCGGAACCCGGACGATGGACAGCCCGTGCGGACGCACCGGGTGACGAGATGCCCGTACGGGACGGGCGGGGTCCGGGAGGCGCGGACGGTGCCGCGCGGCGGATCCGGCGCCACGGATCCGGTGGGACGAGGGAAGTTGTAGACCTGGTTCCGAGTCAACGTCAAGGTCTCGTAGGAGAGTTGTGCGTTCGCTGAGCGTTTCGGGACATCGGCGACTCACCCTGAGGACACAACCGCCACTCTTTGTTCACAACTCCCTTGACCCTTCATGTAACCCCCGGTAACTTCCGAGTCGGCTACTGCGGCGTGACGAGAAAGCCCTTGCAACCCCCGGGAGTTGCGAGGAGACGTGCGTACGCGGTCGGTGTCCGCGCCAGGGCAACGTGCCACCGACGTCCGATCCGCACCGACATGCACCTGGAGCAGACATGACCTCCTCCACCGAGCACACCCCCGACAGACCGGAGGGCGCCGCCACCCCGGACGTCAGCGACGCTCCCGCGCGCCGCGGGCGGGTCCGGGCGCGTCGGGCCGCGGTGATGGCGGTGCCCGCCACCGCGGTCGCCGCGGGCCTGGCGATCCTCACCGCCCAGGGGGCGCTGGGTGTGCAGTTCGCCATCTCCGGCATGCCGTTCACGGTCACCGCGACCGAGCTGAACGGCACCGGCTTCGCGCAGTTCGGCGGCCTGGACGAGATGGCCGAGGGCAGCCCGAACGCGGGTGACACCGGCGGTCAGGTACTGGTCGTCACGTCCGTGATCAAGAACGCGACGCTCACCAAGCTGTGCCAGAGCGTCGACCTGGGCGGCACCAACCTGGTCATCAGGGCGGGTGGCGGCGCACAGAAGGTCTCCGCCAGTGATCTGACGACCGACTCGACCGAGCTGTCGGGTGACGCCGCGTTCAACAACATCGAGATCGGCAACGACGCCAGCACGCTGGACAAGGCCGGGCCGCGGGGCCGCGGGCCGAAGGGCGTCTTCAGCCAGCAGTCCGACACCGTGCACATCGCCAACCTGCGGCAGACCAACTACGCCACGACGGCAGGGGTGTTCAAGCTGCCCGGGCTGAAGCTGGGCTTCAGCGGATCGGGTTGCTGATGCCCGGCGGCCCGCGCGAGACGTTCCGGCCCGCCTTCCGGCGGTGGCGGGCCGACCGCCCGTTCTGGGGCGGGCTGCTGCTCACCCTGGGCGGGGCGGAGATCCTGCTCACCCTGAAAGCGTCGCTGGACGTCATCCTGCACGTCGGCATGCAGGGCCTGGCCGGCTACCTGCTCCCGGTCGTGATGCTGCTGTGCGGCGTGCTGATCCTCTGCAACCCCGCCCAGCGCCTGTTCTACTCGGTCATCGGAGTACTGGTCTCCCTGGGCAGCTGGCTGACGTCCAACCTGGGCGGGTTCTTCGTCGGTCTCCTCCTGGGTGTGGTGGGCAGCTGCCTCACCTTCGGCTGGCTTCCGGACCAGGAGGCCCGCGTCAGCCGCCGGCAGCGCCGGAAGGCGGCGAAGGCGGCGCTCCCGGCGCCGGTGCGGCAGCCCTAGTCGGCGTCGGCGGGCGCGGCGGTCCGGGCCCGTTCCCCGGGAGCCGGGGCCGAACCCTCCTCCTTCAGCGCCCTGGCCTCGCTCTTGAGGATCCGCATCGAGCGGCCCAGTGCACGCGCCGTGTCCGGCAGTTTCTTCGAGCCGAACAGGACGATCACGGCGATCGCCACGATCAGCAGGTGCCAGGGCTCCAGTCCGTTGCGCAGCACGTCCCGCCCTCCCTCTCTCGACAGTTGCTACATTGCGCAACTGTACAACCCCTCGGGCGAGAGGCGAGCAGGAGCCGATTCCGGTCACCGGCGATCGGGGGACGGAGCCGCCGCGGCACCGCAGCGCGAGCGCGATCCGGGGCAGCCGGGCCGAACCCCGTGCCGTCCGAGGTCGCCGACGGGGCCCGGTCCGCGGACGGCCACCCCTGCTGGGAGCTCACCTACGGCTGATGCCGCCGGTGCCGGGCCCGGGCCGCCGCCAGGGCCAGGGAGTAGAGGCCGAGGACCACGGCCGGCAGCACGAAGTAGGCGGCGGGCAGGGCCGTCATGCCGAGGGCCCCGCCGAGAGGGCTGGGCGGCAGCAGCAGCCCGACGGCGGCGAGGCCGGCCGCCGCCAGGCCGACCGGGCCCGGCACGCGGCTCCCCGCTCCGCGGCTGCCGGTGCGCAGGAGCAGCATCACCACGGCCTGGGTGAGCAGGTTCTCGGTGAACCAGGCGGAGTGGAAGACGGCCTCGTCGTCCAGGGCGTCGGGGCCGTGCAGCGCGAGGGCGAGGCCGGCGAAGGTCGCGAGGTCGGCGACCGCGTTGAGGAGGCCGAAGCCGGTGACGAACCGGAGGAAGGAGCGCGGCTTCAGCACGGCCGGGCCGCGCAGTGCCGCCGCGCCGGGACGGTCGTGGGCGAAGGCCAGCTGGGCCGCGTCGAAGCACAGGTTCTGCACGAGGACCTGGGCGGGGAGCATCGGCAGGAAGGGCAGGAGCAGGCCCGCGGCGAGCATGGCGAGGACGTTGCCCAGGTTCGAGGAGAGCGTGACACGCAGGTACGAGGCGATGTTGCCGCTGGCGTGGCGGCCGGCCGTGATCGCGTGGCCGATCGTCGTGAGGTCCTTCCCGGCCAGCACGACGTCGGCGCTCTCCCGGGCCACGCCGACGGCGGAGCGGGGCGCGATGCCGACGTCGGCGGCGCGCAGCGAGGCCACGTCGTTGACGCCGTCGCCGAGGAAGCCGACGGTGTGCCCTGCGGCGCGCAGGGCGGCGACGACGCGGGCCTTGTCCTGCGGTGTGCAACGGGCGACGACGGTGGCCGCACCGGCGTCCTCCGCTTGTCCGGCGGTGGTCACCTGCCCCGGCTCCAGGCCGAGTTCGCGGCAGGCCCGGGCGGCCGTGGCCGGGTGGTCGCCGGTGAGAACCTTCACGGTGACGCCGCGCTCGGCCAGGCCTCGCAGGGCCTCGGCGGCGGTCGGGGCGAGGGCGTCCCGGAAGGTCACCAGGCCGCGGAAGGCCAGACCCCGGGGCTCGGCCGGCGTACGCGCGTCGGCGGGGCGGTCGGCCGTGGCGACGGCCAGCACCCGCAGCCCGGCCTCTGCCTCCCGGGCGGCGAGGGCGAGCAGCCGGTCGTGCTCGCCGTGCTCCTGCGTACAGCGCGCCAGGACGGCTTCCGGGGCGCCCGTGACGACGACGGTGTGCCGCCCGAGGCCGCCCCGCACCACCACCGTGGCGATCCGCCGCTCGGGGTCGAACGGTACGGCGTCCACCCCGTCGTACTCCTCGCCCACCGGCCCGGACGCCTCCAGCAGGGCCTCGTCGAGGGCGTCGGGTGCGGGCAGATCGGCGAGTTGGAGGGTCCACCAGGCGCCGACCGCGGCCCAGCGCAGCACCTCCGGATCGTCGCGTCCGGCCGGGTCGAGGGACCCCTCGACGACCGGGCGGTCCTGGGTGAGGGTGCCGGTCTTGTCGACGCACAGCACGTCGACGGCACCCAGGTCGTGCAGAGCGGGCAGCCGTTTGACGATCACTCCGTGCGTGCGGGCGAGGAGGGCGGCGCCCCGGGCCAGGCAGGTGGTGACGATCACCGGCAGCATCTCGGGGGTCAGCCCGACGGCGACCGCGACGGCGAAGGGCAGCGTCTCCAGACCGCGGTCGCGCAACGCCGCGTTCGCCATCAGCACCAGCGGCGGGGTCAGCAACATGAACCGGATCAGCACCCAGGAGATGCCGTGCACCGACCGGTCGAAGGCCCCGCCCTCCGGGCGCGCCTCGGGCGTCCGGTGGGCAGCGGCGAACCGCGTCCCGGCGCCGGTCGCGACCACGACGGCGGTGGCACTTCCCGAGGCGACGGTGCCGCCCTGGAAGCAGAGGTGGGACTCGTCCGGCGCGCCTTGGTCGGCCGCCGTCTTCCCCACCGGCGCCGACTCCCCGGTCAAAGCCCCCTGCTGCACCGTGAGCCCCCGCGCCCGGAGCAGGCGCACGTCGGCCGGGACCAGGTCTCCGGGTCCGAGGCGCAGCACGTCACCGGGGACCAGCTCGGCGACCGGCACCTCGCGCGGCTGCGGCGACTCCTGGGCGTCGGCGCGGCGCAGCACCGTGGCGGTGCCGGCGACCAGATCGCGCAGGGCGGCCATCGACCGGTCGGCCCGGTGCTCCCCGCTCGCGCGCAGCACACAGCTGACCGCCACGAGGGCGAGGATCACCAGGGCGGTGCCCCAGGAGGCGACGGCGGCGGACACCAGGCCGAGGCAGAGCAGGACGGCGGTGAACGGGTCACGCAGGGCGCGCGCGCACCGGCGGGGCCAGGCGGGCGTACGGACTTCCGGCAGGGTGTTCTCACCGAAGACGGCCAGCCGGGATGCGGCCTCCGGGTCGGTCAGTCCGCGCGGGCCCGACTCCAGCCGCCGCAGCACCTCCAGGGTGGTGCCCTCGGCGGTCTCAGAGGCCACGGAGGCGACGCGCCGGTGCGGCGCGGTCGGTGAGCCGGCCCACCATGAGCCGGACGACGTCGACGGTGTCCGGGTCGTCGACGTAGTACACCTGCCGGCGGCCCTCGCGGCGGGAGCGGACGAGTCCGGCCAGCTTCAGCTTGGTGAGGTGCTGGCTGACCGCGGGCAGCGCGCCGCCGACGCGCTCGGCGAGCCCGGTGACGTCGCTCTCGCCCTGGGCCAGCGCCCAGACGATGTGCAGCCGCGCGGGCGAGGCCAGCAGCCCGAAGGTCGCGGCCGCCCGGGCGAGCACATCGGCGGACGGGTCCTCGAAGCCACTGCCGGCTGCCGCCACCCCGCCGCCCTCCCGTCGTCCGAGTCGTCCTCTCAGGGTCCTTGCACCATGCCCGCCCGGGTCGCGTGGTCCGGCACCGCGCGAACTGATCGGACGCTCATGGCGCAAGGACCCCTCAGCCGCACCAGTCTAGGCGGGCCGCGGACGCCCGCCGGAAGCCGAGTCGAGCCCCGTGAGGCCCGGATGCCGAGCCCCGGCGGAACGCGGGATCGGCCTGATCGCGGGGGGCGGCCGAACCGCATGGACGGTACGGAAAGCGGAGGTGGGAGGGGCTGCGACGAGGACATCGGGAGGTGCGGGACGGTGCTCCGCGAGCCACAACCGGAATCCGGCTGTTCGACCGGTCGCACAGATCATCACGATGCGGCAGCGTCAACTCACGGCATGTGGCCGCTCACTTGACGACCGGTGCTCGCACACGGTTGGCTCCGAGCCAGCGAGATCCGGTCGGTGCACATCCTGCGGCCCCGCCTGCGCTCTCATCCTGCTCTTGCTCGGCCGCACAGCGAGGTCCGCCCCTCATGAACACTCCTCCCCCGCCGTCCGCCTCCGCCAGACTCACCCGGATCGCGGCCCTGACGTCCGCCCTGTGTCTGCTGGTGTCCGGCTGTTCCTCGTTCGGCGTGGCCGACGACGGGTCGGGGAGCGGGGGCTCGACGGGCGGGTCCGGTGCCGGGATGAGGGTCGCCCTGGTCACGCACGGCGGCAAAGGCGACGCCTTCTGGGACCTGGTGCGCAGGGGTGCCGAGGCGGCGGCGGCCAAGGACGGCATCGACCTGACGTACGCCGGGGACGCCGACCCGGCCGCGCAGGCCGGCCTGGTGCGGGACGCCGTCCGGGACAAGGTCGACGGCATCGCCGTGACACTGGCCAAGCCGGCGGCGATGCGGGGCCCGGTCGCGCAGGCCAAGGCGGCCGGCATCCCGGTGGTCGGGCTCAACTCCGGCATCGACGCCTGGCGGCCGGCGGGACTCCTGGCGTACTTCGGCCAGGACGAGTCCGTCGCGGGCCGGGCCGTCGGCGACAAGCTGGACGACCTCAAGGCCGAACACGCCCTGTGCGTGGTCCACGAGCGGGGCAACGTCGCGCTGGAGGCCCGTTGCGCCGGCGTGCGGAAGGCGTTCGACGGCGAGACCGACAACCTCTACGTGGACGGCGCCGACATGAACGCCGTGACCGCCGCGATCGCGTCCCGGCTGCGGCAGGACTCGAGCATCGACGAGGTCGTCACCCTGGGCGCCCAGTACGGGCTCAGCGCGGTCGAGGCCGTGCGGCAGGCCGGCAGCAGGGCCGAGGTCGCGACCTTCGACCTCGACAAGGACCTGGTCAAGGCGGTCCGGAACGGAACCGTGCGGTTCGCCGTGGACCAGCAGCCGTACCTGCAGGGCTACCTCGCGGTGGACGCCCTGTGGCTGTACCGCACCAACGGCAACGTCAGCGGCGGCGGGACGGCTCCGGTGCTCACCGGCCCCGTGTTCGTCACCAGGTCGAACGTGTCCGCCGTGGCACGGTTCGCCGCCGCCGGGACCCGGTGACCGGACCCTTCCTGTGACGGTGTCGCCAAAGATTCGGTCAGGCCGTGCCCTTACGCCGTCTTGTACGGATAACATCCTGCGCATCCCATGTGCCGCTCCCGGCACACCCGCACCACCGCGTCCGTCCCCCGCCCTCTTCCCCGACCGTTCCGCCTCCCCGTTCCTCGCCCCCCGCTGATCGCCCTAGGACGACGATGTCTCGACGGACAGGTCCCCGGCGCCGTCTCGGCTCCATACGCATCTCCCTGGTCCTCCTGGCCCTCGTGCCGAGCGTCACCCTCGCCGCCATGTGGGGCGTGACGACGATTCAGATGTTCTCGGAGGGGCTCAGGCTGCGCGACCAGACGGAGCTGAGCCGGTCGACCGGCGCCATGGGCACCGACGCGACGCTCGCCCTGCAGCGGGAGCGCAGCTTGTCGGCCGCCTGGCTGGCCTCGCCGAAGGGCTCCCGGGCCGCCCTCGACGCGCAGCGCGAGGAGACCGACAAGGCGGTCGCCAAGCTGGTCGGGCAGGCGGACGCGATCGAGAAGGCGCCTGCCCGCGTCTCCGACCGGCTGTACTCGGTGCTGGGCTCGGTGGGCAGCCTCGAGTACTACCGGGACCAGGTGGACGACCCCAAGGACATCAGCGCGCAGCAGGCGCTGGACCAGTACTCCTCGATCATCGACGACCAGATACACGCCTTCCAGGAGCTGTCGCAGGTCGACGACGGCGACCTCACCTCGCAGGCCGGGCCGCTGGTCGGGCTGGAGCACGCGGCGGAGCTGGTCTCCCAGGAGGACGCGCAGCTGACGCTGGCCTGGCCGTCCGGGCATCTGGACGACACGGCGTGGACGCAGTTCACGGAGCTGGTGAACACGCGGCGCTGGCTGGTGCAGGACCAGATCGTGCCCCAGCTGACCGGTGACGCCAAGGCGCAGACCGAGCGGATCCTGGCGGGCCCGGAGTGGCAGACGCTGCAGTCGATCGAGGACCGGGTGATAGCGGCCCGCAACTCCGGCGCCGCGTCCGACCGGATCGCCCTCCCGGACGCGCAGAAGCGGTGGAACGCCGCCATGGACAGGCTGTCCGATCAGTACGCGGGCCTCATCCGGCAGCAGACGACGGAACTGCTGGAGCGCAGCGCCGACAAGGCGGACGCCCTGCTGCTCAAGGCGGCGCTGCTGAGTGCCGGCGGGCTGCTCGCGCTGCTGCTGTGCGTCGGCATGTCCTGGCGGATCACCCGCTCGCTGTCCCGGCGACTGCGCGGGCTGCGCCGGGCCGCCGTCAGCCTTGCGCAGGAGCGGCTGCCGGACGTGGTGGCGCGGCTGGAGCGGGGCGAGACGGTCGACCCGGAGTCGGCGGCCACCCCGCTGGACTACGGCCACGACGAACTCGGTCAGGTGGCCCGGGCGTTCAACGCCGCCCAGCGCACGGCCGTGCACACCGCCGTCGAACTCGCCGACACCCGGCGCGGCTTCCAGAAGGTCATTCTCGGCATAGCCCGGCAGAGCCAGAACCTGGTCAACCTCCAGTTGAGCAAGCTCGACACGCTGGAACGCCGGCACACCGACCCCGACATCCTCAAGGGCCTGTACGAACTGGACTCCACGGCAAGCCAGTTGCGCCGCTACGAGGAGAACCTCGTCATCGTCAGCGGTGAACGGCCGGGCCGCAGCTGGAGCGAGCCGGTGGCACTGATCGACATTCTGCGCAGCGCGGTCGGGGAGGTCGCCGAGTACCAGCGGGTGGAGGTGCTCACCGAGGAGGAGCTGTACGTCGCCCCGCCCGCAGTGGCCGACGTCATCCATCTGCTGGCCGAGCTCATCGACAACGCGGCCACCTACTCCCCCGCGCCGAGCCCCGTCACGGTGCGGGCCCAGATGGTGGCCAAGGGCCTGGCCGTCGAGATCGAGGACCGCGGTCTGGGCATGTCGGAGGAGGACTACGCGTCCTTCAACGAACAGCTGGCGGTGCCCCCGCAGTTCGACGTGGTGGCACTCGCCGACGACCTGCGTCTGGGCATGTTCGTGATCGCCCAGCTGGCCCACCGGCACGGCATCACCGTCACGCTGCGCTCGTCGCCGTACGGCGGGACCACGGCCATCGTGCTGGTGCCGCACGAGATCGTGGTGCGGGAGATGCCGGGCAGCGGGGCACCGCAGGCGCGGGACGCCGGGGGCGAGTCCGGCGCGAACGGCCCGGCGGCCCCGGCCGGCCAGGAAGACGCGGGCGATGCCCCGAAGGACGGGCGGGTTCCGGTGGACGGACCGGGTGCGACGGACGCCGGGCAGGCGAAGCCGTCCCAGGGCGCCGGGGCAGCCGAACACACCGCCGGGTCCGCTCGCGAACCCCGGCCCCTCGTGACGGCCCGCACCGCCACCGCCGTCGCGCCCCTGGCCGCCCGCACCGTCATCCCCCGCAAGGACGGTCTCGCCCCGCTCCCCCGCCGGGTGCCGCAGACCAGCCTGGTGGAGGAGCTGCGCGAGGAGGCCCCACCCGCCGCGGACGACGGCTCCCTCGGCGACTTCACCGCGGAAGCCGCCGCCTCGTCCCTGGCCGGCTTCCAGCGCGGCACGCTCCGGGCCCGTGACGACGACGCCGAGCCGCCCTACGACGGAGACGCCGCCGCGTCAGCCCGGCAGGCCGCCGCCGGCCCCGTCCCCTCGACTCCGCCCGCCGACCGCTGACGAAGGACACCGCAATGACACGCCCCATCCCCGCCACGCACTCCCAGCTCGACCAGCTGCTGACCGGACTCGTGGAGCGGGTCGCCGATGTGAACCAGGCCGTGGTGCTCTCGGAGGACGGTCTGGTGGTCAGCAGGTCCACCGGTTTCCTGCGCGACGACGCCGAGCGGCTCGCGGCGACCGCGTCCGGACTGATGAGCCTCAGCAAGGGCGTCAGCATGGACTTCCGGGGCGGTCCGGTGCGCCAGGCGCTCATCGAGATGGCCAACAGCTATCTGATCCTCACCTCCGCCGGTCCCGGCGCCCATCTGGTCGTGCTGACCGGGCCGGGAGCGGACGTCGGGGTGGTGGCGTACCAGATGAACATGCTGGTGAAGAAGATCGGCGAGCACCTCAGCGCGGCACCGCGGGGCGTGGCCGGACCCGCCATCGACCCCGGCGTGTGAGGTGGGCGAAGGTGATGGGGCGGGCCGGCTCGTCAGGCTGTTCGCTCTGACCGGTGGCCGGACCCGGCCCAGCCGCGCCGACTTCACACTCATCGCGACGGTCACCGCTGTCGATCCGCCGCCGACCACGACGGCCCGGTGCCAGCCCGAGCACACCCGGATCCTCCGGCTGTGCGCCGAGCCGGTCGCCGTGGCGGAGCTGGCGGCCCGGCTGGACCTGCCGGTGAGCGTGGTCGTCATCCTGCTGTGCGACCTGTTGGAAGCGGGCCGGATCACGGTCCGTGCGCCGCGCCTCGTCTCCCGTACCACTCCGGACCTGGACCTGCTGCAGAAAGTGAGGGACGGCCTTGGCCGGCTCTGACCTTGCCACTGACGCTTCTTCGGCACCCGACACCGTCAAGATCCTCATCGCCGGGGGCTTCGGCGTGGGCAAGACCACCATGGTCGGGTCGGTCAGCGAGATCGTCCCGCTGCGCACCGAGGAACCCCTGACCATGGCCGGTCTGGGCGTCGACGACCTGGACGGAATCGAGGAGAAGCGGGCCACCACCGTGGCCCTGGACTTCGGCCGGATCAGCATCAGCCGGGATCTGGTGCTGTACCTGTTCGGCACGCCGGGGCAGCAGCGGTTCTGGTTCATGTGGAACGACCTGGCCCTCGGCGCGCTCGGCGCCGTGGTCCTGGTCGACGTGCGCCGCCCCGATTCAAGCTTCGCCGCGATCGACTTCTTCGAGCGCCGGGGCATCCCGTTCGTCGTCGGCGTCAACGGCTTCCACGGCGAACACCCCTACCCGCCCGAGGACATCAGGGACGCGCTCGCGGTCCCGGAGCACGTGCAGGTGCTGCTGTGCGACGCGCGGGACCGGGAGTCGTGCCGGGACGTGCTGATCGCCCTGATCGACCAGCTGATCGCTACGGCGGTGCAGGCCTGAACCAGGCGGCGCAAGCCTGCACCAGGGGTGTCTCAGCTTCGGCCGTGTGTGTCCCCGGGCCACTCGGTGTACGGCACCGGACGGCCCGTGAACGCGTCCAGGACGATGCGGTCGCCGACCGGCCGGTCCAGCTTCACCGTCACCCTCTCACCGCGCAGGGCACCCGTGCAGGGACCGTCCTTGACGCCCGTCACGGCGGCGGACAGCACCACGCTGCCGCTCGTCTCCAGCGCCTCCACGGCGGGGCCGTCGTCGCAGGCTCCGTGTTGGGCCACGACGGTGACGGACCGGCCGTTCCCCGCGACCTCCGTGAGGCCGCCGAGCGGCGCCAGCACGTCAGCGGGGACGTCCTGCCCGAGCGGCCCGATCGGCGGCCTGGGGAGCGGGGAAGGGCTCACCGCGGCACGCTTGAGGGGACTGTCGTAGCCCTCCAAGGTGAACAGCCAGGCGGGGACGGTCGCCGGGCCGCGGCTGGTGACCACCGTCATCTCGCCCAGCCTCGCCCCGGTGACGGTCAGGCGCGGCCCGGGGCTGTCGGCACTGTCCAGCGTCTTGTAGGCCTTCTCGGCGTCCATGAGCGGCGTCGTGAGCGAGTCCCCGCTCGGCCAGGTCACCCGTCCGCTCCCGCCCGGCGAAGCGGGCAGCTTCCCCCGCAGCTCGAAGTTGCCGATCTCGTAGGCGCGCCGGTCGGCGGCGTCGCGGAGGAGGCCGGTCCCGGGCGGCTGGACGACCGCTCCCATGGGGTGGTAGCCCTCGTGCCACTGCCGGGCCGCCTCGGAGCCGTCCCAGGCGTCGGCGACCCGGCGGTCGCGGGCCTCCGACCGCGGGGCCGACTCGGTGCCACGGGTCTTGCCGCCGTCGTTGCCCGCCTCCGCGCTGCCGCACCCCGCCGCGGCGCCGGCTCCGACGGCGCACAGGGCGAGAACGGTGAGGATCCGGGCGGTGCGCTTGAAGTCGGTACGCATGGCTCTCCCAGGGGATCACGGTGACCGGTGATGGTTCCGCTCCTGTGACGCCCCGCCCCCGGCCCGCGTTCGATCCCTTTCCGGTCCGGTCGAGCCTGTTATCGCATCGTGACAGGCAGCCTCATGACAGGCAGCCTCTGACAGGCAGCCGGGTCGGGTCAGTCCAGACCCGCCGACCTCAGCCACGCCTTGGCCACGTCCAGCGGGTCCTTCTTCTCCAACTGCACCTGCGCGTCCAGGTCGAGGAGCGCCTTCGTGTCGAGCTTGGCCGAGACCGCGTCGAGCGCCTCGACGCCCTCCTTGGACAGCTCGCCCTTGCGGACCAGCGGCTGCACGTTCTGGAAGCCGAAGAGGTTCTCCGGGTCCTTCAGGACGACGAACCTCTCCCGGGCGATGGTCGGGTCGGTGGTGAAGACGTCCGCGGCCTGCACGGTGTTCCGCTTCAGCGCCGCCTGGGTCAGCGGCCCGCCCGCGTCGAGGGACTTGAAGGACTTGAACTCCAGCCCGTACACCGACTTCAGGCCGACCAGGCCCTGGTGCCGGGTCTGGAACTCCGGGGAGCCGCCGAACACCAGGTCCTTGGCGATGCCCTTGAGGTCGCCGATGGAGGAGTCCGACGTGAGCTCGTACTTCTTCGCCGTCTCCGCGTTGAGGGTCACGGAGTCCTTGTTCTGCGCGGCCGAGGGCTTCAGCAGCTCCAGCTCGGAGTCGAGCTTGCCGTTGATCGCGGTCGTGGTCTCCTCGACCGTCTTCGGCTTGGCCTTGGCGTCGAGGTACGCCAGCAGGGAGCCGTTGTACTCCGGCAGCACGGTGACGGCGCCGTTCTTCATCAGGCCGTAGGTGGTCTCACGGCTGCCGATGTTGGGCTTGTAGGTGACCTTGATGCCCTTGGCCTTGAGGGCCTCGCCGTAGATGTCGGCGAGCAGGATGCTCTCGGCGAAGTTGTTGGATCCGACCACGACGGTGCCGCTCTCCGCTCCGCCGCCCTTGAGCGGGTCGTCCGAGGTGCCGCCGGAGGAACAGCCTCCGAGAAGAGCCGCCGCCGCGGCGAGCGCGACTGCGACCGCGCCGGGGTGCCTCGTGAGGGACCGGGTGCTGCTCTTCGCCGTAGTAATCACCCACTGATCCAAGCCAGCAGATATTCAGTCAGTCAAGAGCACCCCGGTTACAACTGGCGTCGATCTACGGCAGATTTGCAGCAGATTGCCGCGCCCTGCCTCTCATCTCCTGCGCACCCCGGGCGACACCGCGACCCGCGCCACCGCCCAGAACAGCGCGAGCGTGACCAGCGCCAGGACGGCGACCAGCGTCGCGCCGCCCACCACCTTCTCGTAGTCGCGCTGGTAGAGACCGTCGACGATGTACCGGCCGAGGCCGCCCAGGCTGACGTACGCGGCGATGGTCGCCGTCGAGACGATCTGGATGGCCGCCGAGCGCAGGCCGCTCAGGATCAGCGGCAGCGCGACCGGCAGTTCCACCTGGAAGAGGATGCGTGACTCGTGCATGCCCATGCCGCGGGCGGCGTCCACCGGTGTGGGGTCGACGGACCGCATGGCCTCGTAGGTGGTGACCAGGATCGGCGGGACGGCGAGGACGACCAGCGGGATCATCACGGGCAGCATCCCGAAGCCCAGCAGGGTCGTCATCAGCACGAGCAGGCCGAAGCTGGGCAGGGCCCGCCCGGCGGTGGCGAGCAGGGACAGGGCGTTCCCGCCGCGCCCGTAGTGACCGGTGACCAGGCCGGTCGGCAGTCCGATCGCGGCGGCGAGAGCGAGCGCCTCCAGGGTGTACCGCACGTGTTCCGCGAGGCGGGCCGGGATGCCGTCGTAGCCGTGCCAGTGGGCGCTGTCGCTGAAGAAGGCGTTGACGAAGTTGAGTACGTTCACCGGGCTGCGTCCTTGAGGGCGGGCGCCTGCTTACGGCCGGCCGTGCCGCTGGGCATCCAGGGAGTCAGCAGCACGCGCACGAGGACCAGCAGGGCGTCGACGAGGATCGCCAGGAGGGCCGTGGTGATCACGGAGTTCCAGGTCAGTTCGGGCCGGTTGTAGATCTGCGCGTCGTGGAGCAGGTTGCCGAGCGCGCCCTGGTTGCCGATGAGCATGCCGACGCTGACCAGGGAGATGCTCGACACGGTCGCCACCCGCAGGCCGGCGATGATCGCCGGGACCGCGATCGGCAACTGGACCTGGAAGTACCGCCGTAGGGGCCCGAAGCCCATGGCGGTGGCCGCGGACAGGGTCTCCTGCGGCACCGAGCGCACCCCGTCGACGATCGCCGGCACGAGCACCACCAGGCTGTACACGGCCAGCGGGATCATCACGGTGAGTTCGGTCTGCCCGGTGTAGTCGATGAGGACGACGAAGAACGCCAGCGACGGGATGGCGTACAGCACGGTCGTGACTCCGAGGACGGGCGGGTAGAGCCAGCGGAAGCGTACGCAGAGCTGGGCGATCGGCAGGGCGAGGAGCAGCCCGGCCGCGACGGGCAGCAGGGCCTCCCTCAGGTGCAGTCCGACCAGCCCGATCCAGCTGTGCTGGAGGTCGCTCGGGATGTCGAAGAAGTCGTGGAGGAAGTCGCTCATCCGGCGACCTTCTCGTCGTCGCGCCCGGCCGCGTGGGCGCTGCGGATCGCCTCGCCGATGGTCGCTTGCGAGACGACGCCGGTCACACGCCCGCCGGTGTCCACGGCGACGGCCCAGCCGGTGGGCGACAGCACCGCGCAGTCCAGGGCGGCCCGCAGCGAGTCGGTGCCGGGCACGAACGGCCGCCCGTGGGACA
This sequence comes from Streptomyces sp. NPDC002788, assembly GCF_053592115.1. Taxonomy (NCBI): domain Bacteria; kingdom Bacillati; phylum Actinomycetota; class Actinomycetes; order Kitasatosporales; family Streptomycetaceae; genus Streptomyces; species Streptomyces sp. NPDC002788. The sequence goes on from NZ_JBSFVB010000001.1 coordinate 495,498, forward strand.
GCAGCCGGTCCGGCCGGATGTCCCCCGCGACGAGGTCCCGCGGTTCGCTCCAGCCGAGCGGCCGGCCGTCCGCGTCGGTCACCAGGAGGTAGGGGGCGTCGGGGGCGGCGATCTGCTCGGTGGTGGCGTCGAGCTGGATCACCGGGTCGCTCGTCAACTCCAGCCCGGCGGACGGGAAGAACGACAGGCGCCGGATGCCGCGGTCGCCGCCGAGGAAGTCCTCTACGAAGGTGTCGGCGGGGCTGGACAGCAACTCGGCGGGGGGCGCGTACTGGGCGAGGTGGCCGCCGGTGCGCATCACGGCGACCATCGTGCCGAGTTTGATCGCCTCGTCGATGTCATGGGTGACGAAGACGATGGTCTTGCCCAACTCGTCCTGGATGCGCAGCAGTTCGTCCTGGAGTCCCTTGCGCACCACCGGGTCGACCGCCGAGAAAGGCTCGTCCATGAGCAGCACCGGCGGGTCGGCGGCGAGGGCCCGGGCGACGCCGACGCGCTGCTGCTGGCCGCCCGACAGCTGGTACGGGTACCGCTTGGCGAGCGCGGCGTCGAGCCCCACCCGCTCCATCAGTTCGGCCGCCCGCGCCCGGGCCTTCTGCTTGCCCCAGCCGAGCATGCGGGGGACGGTGGCGATGTTGTCGACGATCGTGCGGTGCTGGAAGAGGCCGGCGTTCTGGATGACGTAACCCATGGACCGGCGCAGGGTGGTGACGGGCTGTCGCTGGATGTCCTCGCCGTCGAGGAGGATGGTTCCCTCGCTCGGTTCGACCATTCTGTTGATCATCCGCAGGGTGGTCGTCTTGCCGCAGCCCGACGGTCCGACGAGGACGGTGATCGAGCGGTCGGGTATCTCCAGCGAGAGCCGGTCGACCGCCACCGTGCCGTCCGGGTACCGCTTGGTGACTGCTTCCATCCGTATCAAGACGCCGGAGTCCTTCGGTTGCGGAGACTTTTGGCCGTGGTCGTACGGGCTGTCGCCGGTCGAGTCTAGACGGCGGTCGTTTCCGGCCCCGGGGTGGCCGGGAGCCCCGCCCCGTCCAGCGGCAGGCGCACGGTGAACACCGTCGCCCCCGGTTCGCTGTCCAGCTCGATGCGGCCGCCGTGGGCCCCGACCAGGGACTGGGCGACCGCGAGACCGAGGCCGCTGCCGCCGCGGTCGCGGCTGCGGGCCTTGTCGACGCGGTAGAAGCGGTCGAAGACGCGTTCCTGGTCCTCGGACGGGATGCCGGGACCGGCGTCGGCGATCCGGACCAGGGCGGTGCCGGAGGTGACGGCGACGTCCACGGACACCGGGGTCCCGGGCGGGGTGTGCACGGCGGCGTTGGCGAGAAGGTTGTCCAGGACCTGCCGGACGCGCTGCGGGTCCAGGCGCACCTTGAGCACCCCGGGGCCGGTGGTCACCGTCAGCGGGTGGTCCGGCCGGCTGGCCCGGAAGGCGTCGGCGGCCTGCTGGACCAGGTCCACCAGGTCGGCGTCCTCCAGCCGCAGCGGCGCCGCCACTTCCGCCGCGTCCAGCCGGGCGAGCAGCAGCAGGTCGTCCAGGAGGATGCCCATCCGGGCGGCTTCGGTACGCAGCCGGGCCAGGTGCCGGTCGCGTTCCTCGGGGGCGTTGGCGGCGGCGTACTGGAAGAGGTCGGCGTAACCGCGTACCGACATCAGCGGGGTGCGCAGCTCGTGCGAGGCGTCCGCCACGAACCGGCGCAGCCGCTGCTCGGCCTCCGCGCGCACGGCGAGGGCGTCGTCGATGTGCTCCAGCATCGTGTTGAAGGCGGTGCGCAGTTCGTCCACCTCGGGACCGCCGTCCCGGCCGTCGGCGCGCAGCGGCAGCCGGGCCGCCGACTCGGTCAGGTCGTGCGAGGCGATGCCGTGCGCGGTGGACGCCATGTCGCTGAGCGGTTTCAGGCCGCGGCGCAGCATCCTGCGGCCGAAGACGACCAGGGCGAGCAGCGCGAGCGCGAAGGTGACGGCCTGGAGGGTGATCAGCTGTCCGACCGTGTCCTCGATGTCCTCCATGGGCGCGGCGCTGACCAGGACCACGCCGGGCTGCACCTGGCAGGCGCGCAGCCGGTAGGTGCCCGCGCCCTTGAGGTGTTCGGTGCGCAGCAGCTCCGAGTGCGCGGCGGTCTGGGCGGAGGCCAGGGCGGTGAAGTCGTCGACGTCCTCCGGCAGGTCGGCCGGATCCTCCGGGCGGCGCAGCTCGGGGGTGCCCTTCGACACGTCGTACACGGCGTAGAACCAGCTGTAGTACTTCTTGCCCGAGAGGGTGCCGTAGTCCGCGATGCTCTTGGACTGGGCGATCTGGGCCTGCGCCAGCTGGGTGTCGAGCTGGGCGGACAGGTAGTCCCGCATGTACGTGGTCAGGGCCGTGCCGACGACGGCGAACACGACCATTGACAGGGCGCCCAGGCCGAGGGCCAGCCGGGTGCCCAGGCGCATCCTGCGGTAGGTCCGACTCAGTCGGGCGATCACGCGGAGGCCTGCCGCAGCACGTACCCGAATCCGCGCACGGTGTGGATGAGCGGAGCGGCGCCGTCGTCGTTCTCGTCGAGCTTGCGGCGCAGCCGGCTGACGACCAGCTCGACGACGTTGGAGCGGCCGCCGAAGCCGTACTCCCACACGTGGTCGAGGATCTGCGCCTTGGTGAGCACCGTGGGTGACTTGCGCATGAGGTAACGCAGCACCTCGTACTCGGTCGGGGTCAGCGACAGCAACCTGTCACCGCGCCGCACCTCGCGGGTGTCCTCGTCCATCGTCAGGTCGCCGACCTGGAGCAAGGACCGCTGGAAGGCGGGGCCGGCGCTGCGCCGCAGCACGGTCCGCAGCCGGGCCATCAGCTCCTCCACGGCGAACGGCTTGACCAGGTAGTCGTCGCCGCCCCGGGTGAGACCGGCGACCCGGTCGGCGACGCCGTCACGGGCGGTGAGGAACACCACCGGCACCATCGTGCCGGAGGCGCGCAGCCGGTCCAGGACGCCGAAGCCGTCCACGCCGGGCAGCATCAGGTCGAGCACCACGATGTCCGGGTGGAAGTCGGCGGCCCGCTTCAGCGCGTCCTCGCCGGTGTACGCGGTGACCGCCTCCCAGCCTTCGTAGCGGGCCACGGTCGCGACGAGATCGGCGATGGGCGGGTCGTCGTCGACGACGAGAAGTCGTACTTTCTCCACGCGCTCATAGTGCTGCACGTGTCCGGCGCCGCCCCAGCCGCCTGCCCTCCCACCGCGGAATCGATAAGCACTTGAAAGTTGAGCGACAGCTTTCCGACAGCTCCCCCGCGCCAAGCTCGGTGTCCCAGGATGCGATCAAGGAGCTGCCCACGGTGACGACCCTCCGACAACCTCCCGTGGCGATCCGTCCGGGCGTGCGCCCCGGAGCGGTGGGCCGCACCGGCCTGTACGCGGTGCTGCTCGCCAACGCGGTCGTGGTGGCCGTGTTCTTCGTCCAGGCCGGTTTCGCCTCGAACGCGCTGATCGTGCTGGGCCGGCTGACCGGGCTGTACGCGGCGCTTCTCATGGCGTTCCAGCTGCTGCTGGTGGCGCGGCTGCCGTGGTTCGACCGGCGGATCGGCATGGACCGGCTCACGTCCTGGCACCGCTGGACCGGCTTCTCGGTGCTGTGGCTGCTGCTGGCGCACGCGGTGTTCATCGTCTTCGGCTACGCGCGGGCCTCGTCCCTGGACCCGGTGAACCAGCTGGTGGATCTCGCGGAGACCGTCGAGGGCGTGCTGCGCGCGATCGTCGCGCTGGCGATCATCATCGTGGTCGGCGCGGTCTCGGCGCGCTACGCCCGGCGCCGGCTGGCGTACGAGACCTGGCACTTCATCCACCTGTACACCTACGTCGCGGTGGTGCTGGCGTTCACGCACCAGGTCGCGGCCGGTACGACGTTCACCTCGTCGTCCGTGGCGCGGACGTACTGGTACGCCGTGTGGGGCGTGGCCCTCGCGTCGGTGTTCCTCGGCCGCCTGGTGCTGCCGCTGTGGCGCAACCTCCGCCACCAGCTCCGGGTCACGGCCGTCGTCCCGGAGAACGACGACGTGGTCTCGGTCTACGTCACGGGCCGCGACCTGGACCGGCTGCCCGCCCGGGCCGGGCAGTTCTTCCTGTGGCGGTTCCTGACGAAGGACCGCTGGTGGCAGGCGAACCCGTTCTCGCTGTCCGCCGCGCCGGACGGCCGTACCCTGCGCCTGACCGCCAAGCGGGCCGGCGCCGGCAGCGCGGCCCTGCGGCACCTGAAGGCCGGCACCCGCGTGTTCGCCGAGGGGCCCTACGGCGCCTTCACCACCCTGCACCGCACCCGCCCGGACGCGCTGCTCATCGCGGGCGGCGTCGGTGTCACCCCGATCCGGGCCCTGCTGGAGGAGCTGCACGGCCACACGGTCGTGATCTACCGGGTCGCCACGGACCAGGACGCCGTCCTCTACGACGAGCTGCGCGACCTCGCGCTCGCCAGGGGCGCCGAACTGCACCTGGTCACCGGCCCGCCCGTGCCCGACCGGCTGGCGCCGCGAGAACTGGCGCGTCTGGTGCCGGACATCACCGGCCGCGACGTCTACCTGTGCGGCCCGCCGCCGATGATGACCGCGGTGCTCGGCAGCCTTCGCGAGCTGGGCGTGCCCAAGCCGCAGATCCACTTCGAACGCTTCAGCCTGGCCGGATGACGAGGAGACCGTCGTGAAGCGAGCCCTGCCCGTCCTCGTCCTCAGCGTCGCGGGTCTGATCCCGGTCTGGCGTTACGCGCCCTCGCCCGACACCGGGTCGTCGTCGGCCACCGCACAGCCCCCGGCGCCGGCGTCGGCGCCCTCGGTCTCGTCGTCGGGCGGTACCACCTCCACGGTCGTGGCGGGCTCCACCGTCGACACCGAGAAGGGGCCGGTGCAGGTCGAGGTCACCTTCGACGGAGACAAGATCGCCTCGGTGCGGATGCTGCGGCAGCCGGACCATCCGCAGACCACGGCCGCCGTGCCGAAACTGATCGAGGAGACGCTCCGGGCGCAGAGCGCCGACATCGACACGGTGTCCGGCGCCACGATCACCAGCGACGGCTACAAGGAGTCCCTCCAGGCCGCCATCGACGCGAAGGGCTGACGGATGCGGCGCGTCGAGCACGTCATGGGGTTCCCGGTGTCGGTCCGGATCGACGACGGGGACGTCCCGGAGGCAGTGGTGGACGACCTGTTCGCGTGGCTGCGCGAGGTCGACGAGCGGTTCAGCCCGTTCCGCCCGGACAGCGAGGTGTCCCGGCTGGACCGTGGCGAGGCCCCCGAGCCCAGCCCGTCCCTCCGCGAGGTGCTGGACCTGTGCGAGGAATACCGGCTCGCGACCGGGGGCGCCTTCGACGCCCGGCTGCCCGGCCGGGGCCTCGACCCCTGCGCCGTGGTGAAGGGCTGGTCGGTGCAGAAGGGGGCGGAGCTGCTGTCGGCGGCCGGTGCCCGCCGCTTCTGCCTCAACGCGGGCGGCGACGTGGTCGCCTCCGGCGGCCCCTGGCGCGTCGGCGTGCGCCACCCCGACCACGCCGACCGGCTCTGCACCGTCCTCGCCCTGACGGACCGGGCGGTCGCGACCTCCGCCCGCTACGAACGCGGGGACCACATCCTCGACGGCCGCACCGGCCGTCCGGCCACCGGGCTGCTCAGCATGACCGTCGTGGCCCCGACCCTGACGGAGGCGGACTCCGTCGCCACGGCGGCGTTCGCGCTCGGGGTGGAGGGCGTGGAGTGGGCGGCGGCCCGGGAGCACTGCGAGGTGTTCGCGGTGGACGCGGAGAGGCGGGTGTGGCGGAGTACGGGGTTCCCGGTGGCGGGGGCGGCAGCGGCGTAGGCCCGCGAGGGCACCCCGGCCGTGTCGTTGGCTGCGTCGGCCGGCGCGGTCGGCGTCACGGCAGTGGCTGCTGGTCCAGATGGTCTTTCCGTCGGCTGGGTAGCGGGTCCCCCAGCGCTCGGTGAGCTGGTCGGCGAGGAACAGGCCGCGGCCGCCCTCGTCCTCGCTGCGGGCGCGGCGCATGACCTGGTACATGGCCGTGTGCGCCGGTCTCGTCTTCCTGCCACCGAGCCGGGCCGCGCCGGGAAGCCCCTGGCGTGCCGGCTCCGCTGAGCGCCTGGCTCAGCCCTCCTCGGGGCTCAGCCGCAGCGCGATGCTGTTGATGCAGTACCGCTGGTCCGTGGGCGTCGGGTACCCCTCGCCCTCGAAGACGTGCCCGAGATGCGAGCCGCACCGCGCGCACCGCACCTCGGTCCGCACCATGCCGTGCGAACGGTCCGCGATCAGTTCCACCGCGTCGGTGTCCTTGGGGTCGAAGAAGGACGGCCAGCCGCAGTGGGACTCGAACTTGGTGTCCGAGGTGAACAGCTCCGCTCCGCAGGCACGGCAGGAGTACACGCCCCGGGTCTTGGTGTCGGTGTACTCACCGGTGAAGGCGGGCTCGGTGGCCGCCTGCCGCAGCACCGCGTACTCGCCCGGGGACAGCTCCGCGCGCCACTGCTCGTCCGGCTTCTCCACGTCGTACGGCATGAGCCTCAAGCCCCTCAGTTCGACAGACGGTCCAGGATGCGCGGGCCGAGGTCGGTGACGTCGCCCGCTCCCATGGTGAGAACGAGATCCCCGGGCTTCGCCATTCCCGCGACCACCGAGGGGACGTCCGCCTTGTCGTGCACCGGCATCACGTCGGCGCCCGCGGCCCGGGCCGCCTCGATGATCAGCTCGCTCGTCACGCCGGGGATCGGGTCCTCGCGGGCCGGGTAGATGTCCAGCACCACCGAGGCGTCCGCCAGGGCCAGGGACCGGCCCATCTCCTTGCCGAGCTCCTGGGTCCGCGAGAACAGGTGCGGCTGGAAGACGACCAGGATCCGTGACTCACCCGCCGCCGCGCGCATCGCCTCCAGGTCGGCCGTCATCTCGGTCGGGTGGTGCGCGTAGGAGTCGATCACCTGCACGCCCGCGGCCTCGCCCTTCAGCTGCAGCCGCCGCTTCACCCCGGTGTACGCGGCGATCGCCGGGGCCAGCTCCGCCGCCGGGACACCGAGCGCCACGCCCGCCGCGAGGGCCGCGACCGCGTTGTGCGCGTAGTGCCGCCCGGGGACGGAGACCGCGAAGGTCAGCTGTTCACCGTCCAGCACGACGGTGACCTCGCTCTTCAGCCCCTGCGGCACCACCGACAGGATGCGCACGCCGGCGTCCTCGGACTCGCCGTACGTCACCACCGTCACACCGCCCGCCCGGACGCGGCGCGTCAGCTCCCGCGCACCCTCGTGGTCGGCCGCGATCACCAGCGTGCCGCCCTCGGTGATCCGGTCCACGAACGTCTCGAACGACTCGTAGATCTCGTCCATGGAGGCGTAGTTGGCGTGGTGGTCGAGCTCGACGTTGAGGACGATGGCGACCTCGGGCGCGTACTTGTGGAAGCTGCGGTCGGACTCGTCCGCCTCGGCGACGAAGATCTCGCCCTCGCCGTGCAGCGCGTTGGAGCCGGGCGCGTCCAGGTCGCCGCCGATCGCGTACGACGGCTTCAGACCCAGCTCGCTCAGCGACACGGCCAGCATGGAGGTGGTGGTCGTCTTGCCGTGCGTCCCGGCGACGGCGATCGGCCGCAGCCCGTCCATCAGGGCGGCGAGCGCGTCTGACCGGTGCACGACGGGGATGCCCAGCTCGGCCGCGCGGGCCAGCTCGGGGTTGTCAGGCCGGATCGCCGACGACACGACCACGCAGCTGGCGTCATCGGCCAGATGCCCGGCGGCGTGCCCGATGTGCACGGTCACGCCCAGCGCCCGCAGTGCCTCGGCCGTGGCCGACTCCTTGGCGTCACTGCCCGCCACGACAGCCCCGCGCTGCGCGAGGATCTTCGCGATCCCCGACATCCCGGCCCCACCGATCCCGATGAAGTGCGGTCGGTCCATGGCGGAGGGAAGGCCGGGTGCCATGCAGGTCTCCAAGAGCGAGTGAGGACGATGAGCGCCCCCAGCCTATTTCAGGAGCGCGCGGCACTGCGCCACCCCGGGGGCGCGGGGAACCGCGCGGGCAACAACCCGCCACCGGCACCCGACGCACCCCACGATCCGGCCCTACGCCTTGCTGTGCGAGAACAGCTTCAGCACCGGAACTCCCACCTTGTGCCGAGCCCGCGAAGCCCAGTCCCGGTGGAAGAACTCCTCCACGTAGTGGGGGTCGGTCAGCACGATGACCTCGTCCGCCCCGACCTCCTCCACGAGGGACTTCAGCGCGTCCAGCGGATGATCCTCGATCAACCGCCCCTGCGCCTCACTCCCGGAAGCCCGCAACGCCGCGAGCGACACCTCCAGCGCCCGCTGCCCCACGCTCAGCGCTTCCTCCCCCTCCGGTGTCTCCCCCTCCCGCACGGCCTCGTCGAGCTCGCCGAGCGCCACGTCGTCGATGGCCCGCAGCAGCCGGTCCGCCTGCTCGCCGCGTGGCTGGAGCAGCACCTGGAAGGAGACCTCCTCCTCCCCGTGCAAGGTCGTGACGAACTCCACGTCGGCGGACGTCAGGGCCTTCTCGATCATCAAAACGCTTGTGAACACCAGGCGCCCCTTCTGCTCCGGGGGCCAGTGGCCCCACTCCTCCGTGGGCCGTGGCGGGCCCTGCGGAAACCATCCTGCCCCGTGTCGCACGGGTGGTGCCGGATCCAGTGTGCCCTCCTGAACCCGAACGGAACGGCATATTCCGTCGATGGCCGCACCGACGGCGACCATCGCCCCCGTTTCGGGACGTAACCGGCCGGTTTTCCTCGGCCGCCGACACCTTGTACCCCGCCTCCGGCGGTTCAGTACGTCAGGACCGCCGGTACCGCGTGAAGAGGAACCCGTCCTCCTCCAGCATCGACACCAGCCCGAAGCGGTGCGGGACCGTGACGGCCGGCCCTCCGGCGATGCGCTGCGCGCCGCCCGCCGTGAGCATCGGGGAGACGGTCAGGCACAGCTCGTCGAGCACTCCGGCCGCCACCATCTGGCCCAGCAGCCGCGGACCGCCCTCGGTCAGCAGCCGGGTGTGGCCGAGATCGGCGAGGACCCGGACGGCCCGGGCGGGGTCGACGCCGATGCCGTCCCCGGCGCTCAGCACCCGGGCGCCCGCCTTCTCCGCGGTGGCGACGCGGTCCGGGGCGGCCGCGGCGCCCGTGAGGATCAGGGTGGGGACCCGGGGGGAGGTGAACAGCGGCAGCGAGAAGTCGAGGTCCAGAGTGGCGGTGACGACCGCGATCGCCGGTGCGGGGGTCTGCCCGGCCGCCTCCCGTGCCGCCGCGAAGTCCGCACGCGCGCGCGCCGGCCGGTACTCCTCCCGCCGTACCGTCTCGGCCCCGACGAGCACGACGTCCGCAAGCGCCCGCAGCGTGCCGAAGATCCGCATGTCGGTCGCGCTGGAGATGGGCTGCGAACGTCCGTCGTGCTGGGCGGCTCCGTCCAGCGTGGAGACCATGTTGGCCCGCAGCCACGGCACCGGCCCCGCGGGCCCCGGCTCGGGATAGGCGTACGCGGCGGCCAGCTCGGCCGGACTCCACTCCCGTCCGGCGCCCTCACCGGACCCGCCGTCCGGGGTCGGAGCTGCTGTTTCATCGGTCACAGGGAACAGACGTCGCATGCCGTGCAGTGTTCCACGCGCCGTAGCATGGTGAACCGTGTCCTCTCCCCCAGCCCGGTCCGGAACCGGCCCCATAACCGAACCGGCCCCGCTCTCCCTGTGCACCCGTGAGCCGCACGTCCCCGCCGACCGGCTGGTCGCCGAGATGGTGCCGCCGCCCCGGTTCGACTCCGTCCGCTTCAGCACGTACCTCCCGGACCCGAACCAGCCCAGCCAGACCGAGGCCGTCCAGGTCCTGGAGGGTTTCGCGGCAGGACTCGGCGGGAGCGCCGGCCCGGGCAAGCGGCGGCTGTTCGGTTTCGGCAAGGCGGCGAAGAAGGCCCCCTCCGGACCGCGCGGTGTCTACCTCGACGGCGGCTACGGCGTGGGCAAGACCCACCTGCTGGCCTCCCTCTGGCACGCCACCCCGGCCGAGCCCGCGCTCAAGGCGTTCGGCACGTTCGTGGAGCTGACCAACCTCGTCGGCGCCCTCGGGTTCCAGAAGACGGTTCAGACGCTGTCCGGCCACCGCCTGCTGTGCATCGACGAGTTCGAGCTCGACGACCCGGGCGACACCGTCCTGGTCTCCACGCTGCTCGGCAAGCTCGTCGACGCGGGCGTCGCGCTCGCCGCCACCTCCAACACGCTGCCCGGCAAGCTCGGCGAGGGCCGGTTCGCCGCCGCCGACTTCCTGCGCGAGATCCAGGGCCTGTCCGCCCACTTCCGCGCCCTGCGCATCGACGGCGAGGACTACCGCCACCGCGGCCTGCCCGAGGCGCCGCCGCCGTACTCCGACGAACAGGTGACGGAGACGGCGCACGCAACCGAGGGCGCCTCCCTCGACTCGTTCTCGCCCCTCCTGGAGCATCTCGCCCGCGTCCACCCCAGCCGGTACGGCGCCCTGACCGACGGGATCAAGGCCGTGTGCCTCACCGGCGTGCGGCCCGTTCCCGACCAGTCGACGGCCCTCAGGCTCGTCGTCCTCGCGGACCGGCTCTACGACCGCGAGGTACCGGTGATGGCGTCGGGTCTGCCCTTCGACCAGCTCTTCAGCGACGAGATGCTCAACGGCGGCTACCGCAAGAAGTACTTCCGAGCCATCTCCCGGCTCACCGCCCTCGCCCGCGACGCGGCCAAACTGACGGACACCCGGTAGCTCCCACCCCCGATACCGCGCCAACGGCCGTGAGGGAAGGGCTGTTTCAAGCCATCCCACCCACGTTTTTCAGGCTCTCTTCAGCTTGAAACGTTAAGTTAACCCTGCAAATGGCTTTGCGGGGTTAACGTGTTTCTTGACCAGCCGTTGACCAACCATTGGTCCGCGCTAGACGTGTGGCACACCTGAAGGGGGGGCGCATGTACCGAGGTACGACGGCACGGACCGTGGTTTCGATCCTCGCCGCCGTCCTGCTCGCCCTTCAGCTCTTCGCGCCCACGGCATCGTTCGCTTCCGCGCACACGCATGGTGAAGCCCAGGCCAAGACTGCCTCCGGAATCAAGCCCTCCGGGAAGTCCTCCCGACCCGGAATCAAAATCGCCGGGAAGGCCCTGCGTGACGAGGCGGCCTCGTGCCACACAGGACACCACGGGGACCCGACCGGTCCCCTGCGGACCCGCGACCGGTCCCACACCGCCGACTCCGCGCCGTCCACGCCCGAGCGGCCGCTCCTGAGGCGCATCCAGCCGATGGCAGACGAACCGGTCGGCCCCGGCGCGGCGCATCAACGCACGTCGAGATCCTCGACGTCGCACGCTCCGGCAGCGCTGCAGGTCTTCCGCTGCTGAGCAGCAGAGCAGTTCCCCCCCACCCTTTGTCATGCCCGTCCGACGCGCCCCCACTGCGCGCCAGGAGGAGTCACCACACTCATGCAACCCCTCATCGACAACGCCCGCATGTTCGGACAGCGCCCTGAGGAGTTCGCCCGCCTCGCCGAGGGCCAGTCCCCCGACGTCCTGTTCATCACCTGTTCCGATTCCCGGGTCGTACCGGCCCTGATCACGGGCGCCCGTCCCGGCGAGCTCTTCGAGCTGCGCACCGCGGGCAACGTCGTCCCCCCGTACGCCTCCGCCACCCCCACCGGCGAGGCGGCCACGATCGAGTACGCCGTGCGGGTGCTCGGCGTCAAACACGTCGTGGTGTGCGGCCACTCCCACTGCGGCGCCGTCGGCGCGGTGGTGCGCCACGACGACCTCACCGCCGTACCCGCCGTACGCGACTGGCTCGCCCACGCGGCGGACGAGCCCAAGTGCTCCGACCCCGGTGACCCCACGGTCGCCGAGGCCGTGCAGAACCACGTCCTGGCGCAGCTGGAGCGGCTGCGTTCCTACCCGTGCATCGGTGAGCGCCTGGAAACCGGCCAACTCCAGTTGCACGGCTGGTACTACGAGGTCCACACCGGCGTCGTGCGGGAACACCGCGCGGAGTCCGACTCGTTCGAGACGCTCTGAGGGGGGCTGGTGACCTTGCTGTCGAAGTTCCCTTACCTGAGGCAGGACTTCCTCGCCTCCATCGTCGTCTTCCTGGTCGCGGTGCCGCTGTGCGTCGGCGTGGCGGTCGCCTCCGGCGTTCCCGCTGAGCTGGGCCTCATCACCGGCATCGTGGGCGGGCTCGTCACCGGGCTCCTGCCGGGCAGCAGCCTTCAGGTGTCCGGGCCCGCCGCCGGCCTCACTGTGCTGGTCTTCGAGGCCGTCAGCGAGTTCGGGGTGGCCACGCTCGGCGTGATCGTGCTGCTCGCCGGGCTGCTCCAGCTCGCCATGGGCTTCCTCGGAATAGGCCGCTGGTTCCGGGCGATCTCCATCTCCGTCGTCGAGGGCATGCTCTGCGGTATCGGCCTGGTGATCATCGCCGGTCAGATCTACGCGGCGGCGGGCCTGAAGGCCCCGGAGTCCGGAATCGGCAAGATCGCGGGCCTGCCCGGGGCGTTCGCCGACGCGCTCGGCAGCACCGAGGCCCTGACCTCCCTCGCGATCGGCGCGGGCACCATCGCCGTCATCGTGCTGTGGAAGAAGCTGCCCAAGGCGGTGCAGACCGTGCCGGGCGCCCTCGCGGCGGTCGTCCTGGCCACGGTCGCCACGCTCGCCTTCAGCCTGCCGGTCGCCACCGTCCAGGTGGAGGGTCTGCTCGGCGTCATCCAGCCGCCCGGGGCCGACGCCTTCGGCGAGCTGGCCGGCCCGGCCATCTGGGGCACCATCATCGCCTTCGCACTGATCGCCTCCGCGGAGAGCCTGTTCAGCGCGGCGGCCGTGGACCGGCTGCACGACGGTCCGCGTACCGAGTACAACAAGGAGATGATCGCCCAGGGCGCGGGCAACACCCTGTGCGGTCTGCTCGGCGCACTGCCGATGACCGCGGTCATCGTGCGCAGCTCCGCCAACGTCAACGCGGGCGCGAAGACCAAGGCGTCCCGGGTGCTGCACGGCGTGTGGCTGCTGCTGTTCGCCGCCGCGATGCCGTGGGCCCTGGCGCTGATCCCGATCCCCGCCCTGGCCGGCATCCTGGTGCACGCGGGCTGGAAGCTGATCCCGTTCCGCCAGGTCACGGAGCTGTGGCGGGCCCACAAGGGTGAGGCGCTCATCCTGGTCGTCACCGCCGTGTCCATCGTCGCGGTGAACATGTTCGAGGGCGTGCTCATCGGTCTGGCCCTGTCGGTCGTCAAGACCGCGTGGGAGGCCTCGCACGTCAAGCTCGAGATCATCGACAAGGGCGCCGGCCCGATCCAGGCGTACCTGTCGGGCAACGCGACCTTCCTGCGGCTGCCGAAGATCCTCGACAGCCTGGAGGGCCTGCCGCAGGACCGCCCGGTCGAGCTGGACCTCTCGGGTCTGCACCACCTCGACCACGCCTGCCAGACGGCCCTGGAGAACTGGGCCGCGCGCCACAGCGCGACGGGCACGGAGCCGGTGAAGGTCACCGAGCCCGAGGAGGCCCCGGCGGAGAAGGTCACCGCCGCCTAGCCGACCGCCCGGCATCCCCTGGTCCGGGGCGCGCACACCCTGCGCGCCCCGGACTTTCGTATGTCCGGCCCGGCCCCGCCCCGGCCCCCGGGCATGGCCCCTTACAGCGTTCCGGGCATATCGTTACAGAAGTACACGAAAACCGAACCTCGACGGGGAGGTCGGCATGGTCGAAGATCTGATCGCGGCGGTGGCGGCGGTCGGGGCCGGTGGGCTGGCGTATTTGGCCTCGGCGGCGCGGGTCGTCAAACAGTACGAGCGCGGGGTGGTCTTCCGGCTCGGGCGCCTGCACGGGGACGTGCGGCGGCCCGGGTTCAACCTGGTCGTCCCCGCGGTGGACCGGATGCGCAAGGTCAATCTGCAGATCGTGACCATGCCGATCCCCGCGCAGGAGGGCATCACCCGCGACAACGTGACCGTGCGGGTCGACGCGGTGGTGTACTTCAAGGTCGTGGACCCGGCGGCGGCGATCGTCAACGTGGAGGACTACCGCTTCGCCGTCTCGCAGATGGCCCAGACCTCGCTGCGCTCGATCATCGGCAAGAGCGAGCTGGACGACCTGCTGTCCAACCGGGAGAAGCTCAACCAGGGCCTGGAGCTGATGATCGACAGCCCGGCCGTGGAGTGGGGCGTGACCATCGACCGCGTGGAGATCAAGGACGTCTCCCTCCCCGACACGATGAAGCGTTCCATGGCCCGCCAGGCCGAGGCCGACCGCGAGCGACGGGCCCGCCTGATCAACGCCGACGCCGAGTATCAGGCCTCCAAGAAGCTGTCACAGGCCGCCCAGCAGATGGCCGACACTCCCTCGGCTCTCCAGCTCCGGCTGCTGCAGACCGTGATGGCCGTGGCGGCGGAGAAGAACTCCACGCTGGTGCTGCCCATCCCGGTGGAGCTGCTCCGGTTCCTCGAACGGGGCGGTCACGAGGGTGGTGCGCAGGCAGCCGTCGAGCACGCCCTCGACCGCACGGAGCAGGCCGAGGAGGCCGTGGAGGCCGTGGAGGAGCTGCGGCACCCCGTCGAGCGGTGACCCGCGCTACGCGCGTGGTTCCCGCCGCCCGCACCAGGTGATAGACACAGCGGGATCACAGTTCCTGTCCGCCAGCAGGAAGGTTGTCCCATGACCGAAACCGGTCGTTCCGCCACACGACGTCAGGTGCTCGCCGGGACGGGCGCCCTGGGCATCGGGATCGCGTTCTCCGGTGCCCTCTCCGAACTCTTCGCCGGCACCGCCGCCGCCCAGACCCTCGGCCGCACCGGCTACGGCCCGCTCGTCCCCGACCCGAAGGACGTCCTCGATCTGCCGGAAGGTTTCCGCTACCGGATCCTCTCGCGCGAGGGAGACCCGCTCCGCTCCGGAGAGGGCGAGGTCCCCTCCAACCACGACGGCATGTCGGCCTTCGCGGGCAGAGGCGGCCGGGTCCACCTGGTCCGCAACCACGAGAACCGCCACAACGGCAAGGTCCCGGTCCCTGCGATCGAGGGCCTCACCTACGACCCGGCCGGCAAGGGCGGCTGTACGACGCTGACGCTGGACTCCCGCAACAACGTCCTGTCGGAACGCGTGGGGATCGCCGGCACGGCCGTCAACTGCGCGGGCGGGCCCACCCCGTGGGGCACTTGGCTGACCTGCGAGGAGACCGAGGACAAGGCGGGTACCAACGGCTACACCAAGGACCACGGCTTCATCTTCGAGGTCGACCCGGTCGACCCGCACCGCACCGGAGCCGTGCCGCTGACCGCGATGGGCCGCTTCCAGCACGAGGCGATCGCCGTGGACCCCCGGCGGGGTGTGGTGTACGAGACGGAGGACGCCTTCGAGAAGCCCTTCGGCCTCTTCTACCGCTTCC
Organism: Streptomyces sp. NPDC002788; assembly: GCF_053592115.1. Classification (NCBI taxonomy): domain Bacteria; kingdom Bacillati; phylum Actinomycetota; class Actinomycetes; order Kitasatosporales; family Streptomycetaceae; genus Streptomyces; species Streptomyces sp. NPDC002788. The sequence goes on from NZ_JBSFVB010000001.1 coordinate 510,862, forward strand.
TGCCGACGAAGCCGCTGGGCGGCCGGGGTTCGCTGCGCGCGGGCGGCCGGCTCCAGGCGATGCGCGTGCCCGGTGTGCCCGACCTGTCCCCCATCCAGGACATCGGCGCCGAGTTCGACGACATCGAGTGGGTGGACGTACCCGACCCGCGGGCCGCGCGGACGCCCATCCGGTTCCAGGACTTCGGCCGCAAGGGCATCACCCACGCGCAGAAGCTGGAGGGCTGTTACTGGGGCGGCCGGTCGGTGTACTTCGTGTCGTCCTTCGCGCGCCGCTCGGACGGTTCGGCGGGCGACCACTACGGGCAGGTCTGGCGCTACGACCCGGACCGCCGCCGGCTGACCCTGGTGATCGTCTTCGGCCCGGACACCGACGTGCAGATGCCGGGCGAGTCGCCGGACAACATCTGCCTGGCACCCAGCAGCGGCCTGATGGTCTGCGAGGACGGCGACGGCGCCCAGCACGTCTTCGGGGTGACCAGGCGCGGCGAGGTCTACGCGATGGCCCGCAACCGGCAGAACATCGGCACCCCGGAGGAGCCGGAGTGGGGTGAGTTCGCCGGCGTGACCTTCTCCCCCGACGGCGACACGATGTACGTCAACTGCTACTCGCCCGGCACCACCTTCGCGGTGACGGGCCCCTGGCGCCGGTAGCAGCGGCCCGGCTTGCGGCCGGGGCGCCGGGCGCGCGGCCCGGTGCCCCGCCGGACCATCCAGGCACAGGACCGTAAGGGGGCCCGGTGGCGCGGAAACACAGCACCTCGCTGCGCAGGCGATTGCGCGTCGCGGACGGCGAGCCGGTCAGCCTGGCGCACCACGACACCGCCGCCACCCCGGGAGGCCCGGACGGCAAGGCGGCGGGCAAGGCCGCCACGGCCCGGGTCGGCGAGCACCTGGCCGTCCTCCAGGAACGGCTGTGGGCGGCGAGCACCGCGGGCGACCGGCGCCGTGTCCTGCTGGTGCTGCAGGGCATGGACACCAGTGGCAAGGGGGGCACGGTCAAGCACGTCATCGGCCTGCTCAACCCCTCCGGCTGCCGGATCACCGCGTTCAAGGCACCCACCGCCGAGGAACGCGCCCACCCCTTCCTGTGGCGGGTGGAGAAGGCGCTCCCGGCCCCCGGCGAACTGGGCATCTTCGACCGCTCGCACTACGAGGACGTCCTCATCGCCCGCGTCCGGGATCTCGCGCCCGCCGCCGAGATCGTCCGGCGCTACGAGCAGATCAACCGCTTCGAGAAGTCCCTCGCCGACGACGGTGTGACCCTCGTGAAGTGCTTCCTGCACATCTCCTACGAGGAGCAGCGCCGCCGGCTGCTCAGCCGCCTCGACAAGCCGGAGAAGCACTGGAAGTTCACCGCTTCCGACATCGACGACCGCGCCCTGTGGCCGGCGTACCAGGAGGCCTACGAGATCGCCCTGGAGCGCTGCGGCACCTCGTACGCGCCCTGGTACCTGGTCCCGGCCGACCACAAGTGGTACCGCAACTGGGCGGTCAGCACGCTGCTCCTGGAGCACCTGCGGAAGCTGGACCCGCAATACCCGGAGGCGGACTTCGACGTGGCCGAGTGCCGCAGGCGGCTGCTCGGGGAGGCGTGATCCGGCCGGTCAGGCGGCCAGCAGGGCGTCGATCTGGCCGACGGCCTCCTTCAGTCCTTCCTCCATGCCCATGGCGACCAGCTGCTCCATCTGCTCGCGGGAGTCGAACAGGGAGCGCAACTCCATGCGCGTGCCGCCGCCGTGCTCGCTGAGCCGCACCGCCACGGACGTGGTCGGCAGGTCGTCCTTGGGCTTGCCGTCGTCGTCGGCGAAGCCGTCGGTGAACTCCAGGGAGGTCGGCTCGATGACGGAGGTGATCCGCCACCAGCCGCGGTGCCGGTCGCCCTCCGGGCCGGTCATGAAGTAGGTGACCTCTCCGCCGGGGGTCAGGTCGTGCTCCTCCACGGTCGCCGGGTAGGTCGGCGGGCCCCACCAGCGCTCCAGTTGCCGGGGGTCGGCCCACAGCCGCCACACCCGCTCGACCGGGGCGGAGAAGTCGGCGATCAACGTCAGGGTGAGGTTGTCGAGATCCTTGTCGACACTGGTGACGCTCATCTCTCGGGTCCTTCCGTCGTGTCGTTCCCCGCGGTTGCGGATGTCCCGGTTCCGGGATCGTCGGCGAGCAGCCGGGCCATCCGGTCGACGCGTCCGCGCCATGCCGACTCGAGCTCCTCGAGGGCCGTGCGTGCGCGGCCCACCGCGTCGGGGTCGGTGCGCACGAGCTGCTCCCGTCCGCTGCGCTGCTTGACGACCAGACCCGCCCGTTCCAGCACCGCGACGTGCTTCTGCACGGCGGCGAAGCTCATCGGATAGGCCTCGGCCAGCCGGGACACCGACAGCTCCCCGCGTCCGCAGCGGCGCAGTATGTCCCGGCGCGTGGTGTCGGCCAGGGCATGGAACAGCCGGTCCACGATCTCGTCACCCAGCTCATCTACAACCATTTGGTTGTACTTTAGCCCTGCCGGTCGCCGTTGTGAAGCGATCCGGCCGGCACTGACGCGGACCGGGCGGGGTACTCGGTGCCCATGAGCGAGAACCAGCAGGTCAGAGGGTCGTACTGGCTCGAGACGGCACCGGGCGGCCGCCATCCGGCGCTGGCGGAGGACCTGGACGTCGACGTGGCGGTGATCGGCGCCGGGATCGCCGGACTGTGCACGGCCTGGGAGCTGACGCGGGCCGGACGGAGCGTGGCGGTCCTGGAGGCCGGCCGGGTCGCGGCCTCGGTCACCGGGCACACCACCGCGAAAGTCACCGCCCTGCACTCGCTCGTCTACGAGAAGCTGCGGCGCACCCGCGGCCCCGAGGGCGCGCGGCTGTACGCCCGTTCCCAGTCCGAGGCGATCGAGCACGCGGCCGCGGTCGCCGGGGAACTGGGCGTCGACTGCGACTGGGAGACACGGAGCGCCTACACCTACGTCGGCGACACGGGCCGGGTGGAGGAGCTGCGGGCAGAGGCGCGGGCGGCGGCCGAGGCCGGGCTGCCCGCCTCGTTCGTGACGGAGACCGGGCTGCCCTTCCCGGTGGCGGGCGCGGTCCGGGTCACCGGTCAGGCCCAGTTCCACCCGCGCAAGTACCTGCTCGCCCTCGCCGCCGACCTCGTCGAACGGGGCGGGCGGATCTTCGAGGACACCACCGTCCTCGGCCTGGAGGAGGGCGAGCCGTGCCGACTGTCGACCGCGGCCGGGGCGACGGTCCGGGCCCGGGAGGTCGTCGTCGCGACGCACTACCCGATCTTCGACCGGGCCCTGCTGTTCACCCGGCTGACGCCGAAACGGGAACTGGTCGTCGCCGGGACGATCCCCGCGGACCAGGACCCGGACGGCATGTTCATCACGCCCGACGAGAACACCCGCTCGGTGCGCACGGCCCCGTACGAAGGGGACCGGCGTCTGCTCATCGTCACCGGTGAGCACTTCACGCCGGGCACGGGCGACACACGGGCCCGTTTCGAACGTCTCACTTCCTGGGCCACCCGGCACTTCCCCGACCTGGAGGTCACGCACCGGTGGGCCACGCAGGACAACAGCCCCACCGACACCGTGCCGATGGTCGGCCCGCTGCACCCGGGCGCCCGGCACAGCTATGTGGCCACCGGCTTCGGCGGCTGGGGCATGACCGGCGGCATCATGGCGGGCCGCCTGCTCGCCGCGCAGATCACCGGCGAGGAGTGCGAGTGGAGCGGGCTGTACGACCCGCGCCGGGTGAAGCCCGCCGTGCGGCAGGCGCCGTCGTTCCTCAAGACCCAGGCCAAGGTGGCCGGGCATTTCGTGGGCGACCGGCTGCGGCCGTCGCCGCCCGTGGAGTCCCTGCCGCCCGGGGAGGGTGCCGTGGTCCGCGCCGGCAGCCACCGTCTCGCCGTCTACCGGGACGACGACGGCGCCCTCCACGCCGTCTCCGCCCGCTGCACCCACCTGGGCTGCCTCGTCGACTTCAACGCCGCCGAGCGCGCCTGGGAGTGCCCCTGCCACGGCTCCCGCTTCGACACGGACGGCAAGGTGATCCAGGGCCCGGCGACCAAGCCCCTGGAGCAGCGGGACATCTGACGGCCGGGTGACACCGGCAGCGGACACGCATAAGCGGACGATCCCGTTCATATCTTCTTACGGTGATCGCCCTTCTCCGCCGTACAGTCGCCGTGTGCGCCCTGGGCGCGGTGGCCCTTGCCGCCTGCGGTACCGACCGGCCCCCGCCCGCGCCCTCCCCGCACGCGCCCTCCGCGCAGGTGTCCGCACCGCCGTCGAGGCCGCCGACCCTGGCTCCCGGCCCCGCCGGCCTGACCCCCGTCTTCGAGCACGGTCCCCGCACGCGCGGCAGGACCGTCGCGCTCACCTTCGACGCCGACATGACCGCCGGTCAGGGGGCGCGGGCGGCGGCGGGTGAGCCCTTCGACCACCCACGGCTGATCGCGACCCTGCGGGCGCTGAAGGTGCCGGCCACCGTGTTCATGACCGGCCGGTGGGCCGAGGAGTACCCGGACCAGGCCCGCTCCATCGGCCGGGACCCGCTCTTCGAGGTCGCCAACCACTCCTACAGCCACTACGCGTTCACACCGGACTGCTACGGCCTGCCGACCGTGCCCGGTCAGCGGATGCGGTCGGACGTGGAGCGGGCCTACGCCGCGTTCCGCAGGGCCGGCGTGCCCGACCCGATGCCGTACTTCCGCTTCCCCGGCGGCTGTTACGACCGGCGGGCGCTCAGGGCGCTGACGCCCACGGGTGTGACCGCCGTGCAGTGGGACGTGGTCGGCGGCGACGCGTTCGAGACCGACCCGGACACGGTGGTCCGGCAGGTCCTCGACGGGGTACGGCCCGGGTCGGTGGTCGTGCTGCACTGCACCCGCAGCGCCGCCCCGGCGACCGAACGGGCGGTGCGGACGATCGTGCCCGAGCTGCGGCGCCAGGGCTTCCGGTTCGTGAAGGTCTCCGAGCTGATCGGGGCCGTGGGCGGCCGCCCCTGACCGGCCTACGCTGGACGCATGAGCGACAACGACTACTGCCTGATCGACGCGACCAGGCCGCCCCGGGCGGACGGGCCGCCGTACGCGGAGTGTGTGCTGTGCCGGGAACCGACGGAGTACCCGGACTCGTACAAGGGCATCACCCTGTGCCCGGCCTGCGAGTGGCAGGAGGCGCAGCGCACGGCCTGCTCAGGCTGACCGGCGGGAGGCCAGCGCACCGGCCAGGGCCAGCGCCGCGGCCGTGACCAGGGCTGCCGCGGCCAGGGGCAGCAGCGGAACCGGCACGGTGCCCTCCTGCGAGCCGGTGACCAGGTCCTGCACGGCCGCCTGGGCAGGGGAGCCGGTGGCGACCAGGGCCAGCAGCGCCGCGAGCAGCAGGGCCAGGACGGCACGGCCCCGGGACCGCAGCAGGGGCGGGCTGGTGAGCGCGCCGACGGCCGTGCCGAGCAGGGCGCAGGCCAGCGTGGCGAGCAGTCCGGCTCCGCCGGCGGCGGCGAGCGGCACCCGGGTGCGGTGGTCCGAGGCGACCGGGTCGCTGAGCAGCGTCACGGCGAGGGTCGCGAGCGTGCCCAGCGCCACCGCGCCGACCGTCGCGACCAGCAGGCAGGCCACATGGGCGCGGGCGGGCCCGGCAGCGGCCGCCACACATCCGCGGGCGGCGGCCGGCTCACCCGTGACGCAGATCCGCGCCAGCCAGGCGGCGGTGGGCAGCAGGGCGGCGGCCGTGTACCCGAGCGAGTCGAGCACGGGTTGTCCGGCCCGCACGCTGATCGCGAGGAAGACCGCGTAGAGCAGGAACGGCGGCAGCCAGCGCTGCGAACGCAGCAGGAGGGCGGCGTGGTAGCGCAGGAGGGCGGTCATCGGGGGCTCCTGGGGGCAGCTGTCCGCGCTGTCGCAGTCAGCGCGTGCCGCGGCGGGAAGTCGGTCATCGGCGCCTTCGGGTGGCAGGTGGCCGCCGCGTGCCACGGCAGGAAGCGAGTCATCGGCTGCTCCCCGAGCGGGTCGTCGGCGGGGTCACGCTCACCACGTGCCAGGGCGGGCGGGCCGTGAGCAGGGCGCGGAGCAGGACGTCGGAGTGCGGGGCGGGGACGGAGAGGCGGTAGCCGCCCGGGCCGGTCTCCTCGACGCAGGTGAGTGTCCGGTGCGCGTCGTCCGGCAGCCGTCCGTCCGGCGGGCCCTGCACCTCGACGGTCACGTACGGGCCGGACGGGCCCGGGGCAGGCGCGTCCCCCGGCACGAGGCCTCCGTCGCGGACCACGTACGTCGCGTCGGGCAGGCCCGCGAGGCGGCGCGGGTCGTGGTCGACGAACACCACCGATCCCCCGGCCGCCGTGCGCTCGGCGACCGCCCGCTCCAGCGCCGCCCGAGCCTCGGTGTCCAGGCCCGTCCACGCCTCGTCCAGCACCAGCAGTTCCGGCTCCGCCAGCAGCGCCTGGGCCACCGCGACCTTCTGGCAGCCGCCCTTCGACAGCCGCGCCATCGGCGTCTCGGCGTACGCGGCGGCGCCGAGGCGCTCCAGCCACTCGCCCGCGGCACGGGAGGCCGCCGTGCGGGACAGGCCGTGCACGCTGCCGAGACGGGCGAGGTAGCCGACGGCGGTGAAGGGCAGGGCCGGCGGGAACCGCTCGGGGACGTAGGCCGTGCGCGGGCGGCCCGTGATGCGGCCCTCGCTCGGGGCGTCGATGCCGGCGAGCAGCCGCAGCAGCGTCGACTTGCCGCTGCCGTTGGCACCCTCGACGCGGACGAGCCGGCCCGGGGCGACCGTCAGGTCGACACCGCGCAGCACCCAGGGACCGCGCAGACCGTGGCGGCGGCCCGCGTTCTGAAGGCACAGGTCGGGTCGCATGCGGCCATCCTGCACGATATTGCGGCTGGCACACTGGGATTCGTGAGCGAAGACCCCACGCCCGTGAGCGACAGTCCCTTCCGTTCCGAGCCCTCGGCGCGCGACGCGGCACCGCAGTTCGTGCTTCCGCTGGTCGCGCGGATCGAGCGGGCGGACCCGCCGGCGCGCACGGACGCGCTGGAGACCGCCGCGCGGGCCGTGCTGACGATCCTGGCCGACGAGCGGTCGGCCGACGCAGGTGAATGGGCCCGGGCGATGCGGGACTGGCAGGACGCCCGGATCCGCAAGGTGGTGCGCCGGGCACGCGGCGCCGAGTGGCGGCGGGCCGAGGCCCTGCCCGGCATCACGGTCACCGGCAAGTCGGCCGAGGTGCGCGTCTTCCCACCCGTGCCGGTGGACGGCTGGCCCAAGGACCTGGCACGGCTCCAGGTCTCCGGTACCGAGCTGGACGACCCGGAACCGCCGGCGGACGCCGACCCGGCCGCTCCCGTGCTGTGGATGAATCCCGACCTCGGCATGTCGGCCGGCAAGGCCATGGCCCAGGCCGGGCACGCCGCCCAACTGGCCTGGTGGCAGCTGTCCGACGAGGAGCGCGCCGCCTGGCACGGCGCGGGCTTCCCGCTCGCCGTCCGCACGGCCGACCCGGCCGGCTGGTCCGAACTGACGAGCGCCGGGCTGCCCTTGGTCCGCGACGCCGGGTTCACGGAGATCGCGCCCGGCTCGTGCACGGTGGTCGCGGACCACCCGGCGCTGCGCCTGGAGCCGTACGGGAGCGCCGACCCGGCGGCCACCCGTTCGGAGTAGCCGCAGGCGCGCAGGCCGCGGTCGAGTGCTCCAGTGGGGTTACCGGACAACCCGACTCCCGGAGGCAGCCATGTCCAGCGCCGCACCCCCTCCCCCCGCTCCGCCCGCCCCCGCCGACCGGCCGCCCGGCGGCTCCGGCCCCGGCGGCTCCGGCGACCCGTTGGCGGCCGGGGGCCTCGCTCTCGGCGGCACTCTGATGGTCGTCTACGGCCTGTTCGCGGTGTTGCAGGGCATCGCGGCGATCGCCGACGACGAGGTGTACACGAGCTTCGGGGAGTATGTCTTCGAGTTCGACCTGACCGCGTGGGGCTGGATCCACCTGATCGTCGGCGTGCTCGTGGTGGCGGCCGGGTTCGGCCTGTTCACCGGGGCCGCCTGGGCCCGTGTCGTGGGCGCGGTCGTGGTGGGCCTCGCCCTGATCGCGAACTTCATGTGGCTGCCCTACCAGCCGTTCTGGTCGATCATCATGATCGTGACCGGCCTGTTCGTCCTGTGGTCGGTGTTCAACTACCGCTCCCCCCGCACGGCGTAGGCCCGCTTCAGGGCGGCGGTGGGCGCCGGTCGCGTTCGGCGACCACCGCGTGCATCCGGCGGGACAGTGCGGTGGCCGCCGCCGTGAGGAAGACGAACGTGTACAGGATCTGGGCGACGGTCACCAGGCGGGCCTCCTGCCCGCGCGGGGTGATGTCGCCGTAGCCGACGGTCGCCAGCGTGACGACGGTGAAGTACAGCGCGTCGATGCGGGTGCGCAGGCCGGTGAACTGGCCCGGCTGCTGGGCCAGTGTGTAGTAACCGGACGAGAAGACCAGCACGGCGAGGCACATCAGCAGCGGGATCATGATGCCCGACCGGGTGTGCGGCTTCTCCAGCACCACGTCCCGGACCTGGCGCAGCAGCAGCGCGGCCAGGAGCCCCAGGCACAGGCCGAACAGCGGCCAGCCCACCCAGGGGCGGTCGTCGCCGAGCCCTTCCAGCGGGAGCAGGAAGTAGGCCGTGCCCACGGCCAGGACCAGAGCCCCGGCCCCGGCCCAGAGCCCGCGGACCGCGGTCCGCGAGTTCTGCTCCCGCTTCCGCGCGGGGCCGTGCGCCTGCTCGCTGCCTTCGCGCATAGGTCCGGTGTACGACGCATCGGGGGGTGGCGCGAGCCCGGGGACTCCGTCGGTGGGGCGGGGGTGGCGGCGACGGGAGCCCGGGACGCCGGCGGTGGGTTCGGCGGCCGGCTCGGCACGGGGCGGACGGGCCGAACCTCAAATGTTGCTCTGAAGGCGGCCGGGTCGGGGTTCGGGGGCGGACGGCTGGGCCATACCCCCCTCACGTTCGAGGATCCGGCGGGGTGGAGGAGGGGACGATGGAGCGACTGGGGACGGGCATCGGGTGGCGACCGGAGATCGCGGACGCCGTCGAGCGCATGCCGGGCATCGACTGGGTCGAGGCGGTGGCCGAGAACATCTGCTCCGGGCATCTGCCCGACTCGCTGCGGCGGCTGCGCGAGCGCGGCATCACCGTGGTGCCGCACGGCGTCTCGCTGGGCCTCGGGGGCGCCGACCGGCCCGACGAGGGCCGTCTGGCCGCGTTGGCCGAACGGGTGGAGGCACTGGGCTCGCCCCTGGTCACCGAGCACATCGCGTTCGTACGCGCCGGTGGGGCGCTGACGGCGACCCAGCACCTGGAGGCCGGTCATCTGCTGCCCGTCCCCCGGACCCGGGACGCCCTGGACGTGCTGTGCGAGAACATCCGCATCGCCCAGGCGTCCCTGCCGGTGCCGCTGGCCGTCGAGAACATCGCCGCGCTGATCTCCTGGCCGGGCGAGGAGATGACGGAGGGCCAGTTCCTCTACGAACTCGCGGACCGTACGGGTGTCCGGCTCCTCATCGACGTGGCCAACCTGCACACCAACCACGTCAACCGCGCCGAGGACCCGGCCAGGGCCCTCGCCGAGCTGCCCCTCGAGGCCATCGCCTACGTCCACGTCGCCGGCGGTTTCGAACGCGACGGCGTCTGGCACGACAGCCACGCCCACCCCGTCCCGCAGCCGGTCCTGGCCATCCTGACCGACCTGGCCTCCCGCGTCCGCCCGCCCGGCGTCCTCCTGGAACGCGACGAGAAATTCCCCCAACCGGCGGAGCTGGAAGCCGAGTTGGCGTCCATTCGGCGGGCTGTGGAGGCGGGAGCCGTCGAGCGCGTGAAGGCGGAGGTGCGCGCGGCGGGCAACGCGCTCGCCGTGCGGGCGGGGGCGGCACCCGGACGCTGGAGCGGGGCCCGTGCGGGCGGCGACGCACCGGGGGCCGTCGCCACGCTGACGCCGGACGAGCCCGGCGGGGTGTCCCGGGGCGGGGAGCGCGGGCTGCTCGGGGCAGCCGGGGCGATGCCGCGGGGCCGGCAGACCGGGGCGGCCGGGGCTGCACCGGGCGCCTTCGGCCGGCCCGCGCACGGGGGCGTCGACGAGGCGCGGCAGCGGCTCGGACTCGCGCAGGCGGCGTTGCTGTCGGCGCTGGTCGCCGGCACGCCCGTGCCCGAGGGGTTCGACCGGGTGCGGATCGGCGTGCAGGCGCGGGCGCTCGCCGCGAAGCGGGCGGACGTCGTGGCGAAGGTCGCGCCCGAGCTGCCGGTGATCCTGGGAGAGGAGTACCGCCCGGCCTTCCTCGCCTACGCCCAGACCCGGCCGATGACCGGCGGCTACCGGCGCGACGCCCTCACTTTCGCCGAGCACCTGCTGTCCGCCGGGCGGCCCGGGGACGCCGTCGCCCGGCGGGAGCTGCGGGGGTGGTGGCTGGAGCGGTCGGGGCCGAAGCCCCGCTCCGGCCGTCCGGCCCACCGGTTGGCTCGCGCCACGCGCAGGATGCTGCTGCGGCGCGTCGCCCCCCTGCCGTCGTCCGCGTCGTCGGCCTAGCCGCTCCCGCCGCCCGCCTGCGGTCCGCCCGCGGAGCGGTGAAACGGAACGTCACATCCCGACAACACTCCGTCCGGATGGTGAACAGGGCATGGTGCTTTCGCGACCGTGTCACATACAAACAACACATGCTCGGGGTTCTTCTCCTCCTGGCGGCCTGGGCCGTGGCCGGCACGGCGTGCACGCGTCTGTGCCTGGCCGCCGTACGCGCCGCGGCCGGTGCCGCGGACACCGGCCGGGTCCACGAACTCACGCTGTACGAGGCGGCGTTCCTCTCCGGCGGTCCCCGGCGGGTCGCCGACGTGACGCTGGTCGCCATGGCACGCCAGCGCCGTCTGCTGCTGGCCCATACCGGCTGGGCGACGGTCGTCGACCCGCGCGGGCGGGACGAGATGGAACGGTCGGTGATAGGGGCCATCGGTCCCGACGGACAGTCCCGGATCGCGCCGGTGCGGGCCGCGGCCGCCGCCGCGGACGCGGTGCGGGGCGTCGCCGACGGGCTGGTCCGGGCGGGGCTCGCGGTGCCCGACAGCGCCCGCACGACGGTCGCCTCGGGGGTCCGGCAAGTGCGCGGGGCGGCCGTCGCCGTCCTCGCGCTGGGCATCGTCGCGCTGCTGACGCCCGCACCGCCCGACATGGCGCGGCACCTGGTCGCCCTGTGGTTCGCGCTGCCGCTGGCCCTCACCCTGAGCTGCCTCGCCATCGCCCGGATCGAGGTGCACCCGTACTCGCACTGGGCCTCCCCGGCCGGTCAGCGGCTGCTCGGCACGCTGACCCGGACCGCGGACGGCACCGCCGACGACCGCACGTACCTCACGTCCGTGGCGGTACGCGGCGTCCACGCGATCGGTGAACCGGAGCTGCGCGCGGCCTTCGCGCATCGCGAGGCGCACGACTGACAGACCGGGGGCGCGGGGAGGCATGGGTCCCGACACCGGCGGACGGTGCTTGCCTTCCCTCCGCGCCGCACGAACCATCCCTTTCGTCGCCACCGTGCCTCGAAGGGATACGCGATGAGAGCCGCTCTCCTCTACTCGGCCGCGGGGTCCTTGCTGCTGAGCACCCTCACCGCGGCCCCGGCCCTGGAAGGCCGGACGGGGGAGGCCGAGGCGCGCGGCACCGCCGTCGCCGCCGCCCGCGCGAAGGCGGACGGTGTCGACTTCGGCCCGTGCCCCGACGCGCAGGACCTGCCGGGCAGCATGCAGTGCGGCACGGTGACCGTCCCGCTGGACTACGCCCGGCCCGACGGCAGGCAGATCGAACTCGCCGTCAGCCGGTCCCGGGCCACGCGCAAGGGCCCGCACGGCAAGCGTGAGGTCCGCCGGCAGGGCGCCCTCGTCCACAACCCCGGCGGTCCGGGCGCCACCGGTCTGTACTTCCCGCTCATCGGCCTGCTCCCCGAGTGGAAGCGGATCGCGGCCGCGTACGACCTCGTCGGCTACGCCCCGCGCGGCGTCGGCCGTTCGGCGCCGCTGTCCTGCGAGGACCCCGAGCAGTTCTTCAAGGGCCCCACGCAGGCACCGACGCACCCCTCCGAGTCGTACAAGAAGGAGCGCGTCGCGCAGGCGAAGGCGTACGCGCACGGTTGCGCCGAGCGGGCCGGCGGTACGCTGCGGCACTACCACTCGCTGAACAACGCCCGCGACCTAGACGTGCTGCGCGCCGCGCTCGGCGAGGAGCGCCTGACCTTCATGGGCTCGTCGTACGGCACGTACTTCGGCGCCCTGTACGCGACGCTGTTCCCGTCACACGTGCGGCGCATGGTGTTCGACTCGGCGGTCGACCCCCACCCGAGACGGATCTGGTACCGCAACAACCTGCACCAGTCGGCGGCGTTCGAGATCCGCTGGCGGGACTTCCGGGAGTGGATCGCCCGGCACGACGACGTGTACGGGCTGGGCGGGACGGCGCGGCAGGTGCAGCGCAGCTACGAATGGGCGAGCGCGCGGCTGGCCGCCGAGCCGGCGGGCGGGAAGGTGGGGCCGGGGCAGTTGCAGGGCGCGTTCCTGCAGGCCGGGTACTACGACGACCAGTGGCCGCACCGGGCGCACGCGCTGTCGGCCTATCTCCAGGGCGACCCGCGGCCGCTGATCGAGCAGGCGGAGCAGCATCCTCAGGCCGCCGTCGAGGCGGAGAACTCACGCGCGGTCTACGTAGCCGTCGAGTGCAACGACGCCCCCTGGCCGACCGACTGGGCGGTGTGGGACCGGGACAACACCCGGCTCGCGCGGGTGGCGCCCTTCGAGACCTGGGACAACGTGTGGACGAACCTGCCGTGCGCCTACTGGCGGGCGCCCCGGCAGCGGCCGCTCGACGTCTTCGCCGGGCCGGGCGAGCTTCCGCCGACGCTGATCCTGGCGGCCGAGCGGGACGCGGCCACACCGTACGACGGCGCCCTGGAACTCCACCGCCGCCTCGCGGGCTCGGTACTGGTGACCGAGCGGGACGCGGGCGCCCATGGCCTGGCGGGCGGGCCGAACGCCTGCGTCAACGGGCACATGGAGGCGTATCTGCTGGAGGGGCGGCTGCCGGGGCGGCGAGCGCAGTGCGCGCCGCACGCCGAGCCGAAGCCTTACGCGAAGACGAAGCCGGCCCCGGAGACGGAGCCGGCTTCGCAGACCGGGCCGCAGACGCAGCCGGCGGCCCCGGAAAACCCCGGGGCCGGGCAGCGAACGCGCTGATCAGGCCAGGTCCGCGACCAGCTCGGCGATGTCCTTGCGGCGGCCCGTGAAGAAGGGGACCTCCTCGCGGACGTGCCGACGGGCCTCCGAGGCGCGCAGGTGGCGCATGAGGTCGACGATGCGGTACAGCTCGTCGGCCTCGAAGGCGAGGAGCCACTCGTAGTCGCCGAGGGAGAACGAGGCGACCGTGTTGGCGCGCACGTCCGGGTAGCCGCGAGCCATCTTGCCGTGGTCGGCGAGCATGCGGCGGCGGTCCTCGTCGGGCAGCAGGTACCAGTCGTAGGAGCGCACGAAGGGGTAGACGCTCACGTAGTTGCGGGGCGTCTCGTCGGCGAGGAACGCCGGGATGTGCGAACGGTTGAACTCGGCGGGCCGGTGCAGCGCCATGTTCGACCACACCGGCGTGAGCGCACGGCCCAGCTTCGTGCGGCGGAAGAGGTTGTACGCCTCCTGCAGCGCGTCGCTGGTCTCCGCGTGCCACCAGATCATGAGGTCGGCGTCGGCGCGCAGGCCCGAGACGTCGTACGTGCCGCGGATGGTCACGTCCTTCGCGGCGAGCTGGTCGAACAGCTCCTGGACCTCGTCGGCGTACCCGGCGCGGTCCTCGGGGAGGACGTCCTTCAGCTTGAAGACGGACCAGAGCGTGTAGCGGATGACCTCGTTGAGGTCCTTGGCCAGCTTGCCCTTGTTCGGGATGCGGTCGGGCGCGGTGCTGGAGGCCGGGGTGGAGGCGTCGTCACTCATGCTCCTCATTCTCCCGCTCCGCCGTGCAGACTCTGCACCGGGTGGGCGGTGAGCTCCTGCACACCGCGCAGGTCACCGTGGATCTGGTCGACGGCGGCGTAGGCGCTCGCGATGCAGGCGGGGATGCCGACGCCGTCGTACGGGGCGCCGCAGACGGCGAGCCCGGGGAGCCGGGCGACGTGCTCGCGGATGCGGGCCACGCGCGCGTGGTGGCCCACGGGGTACTGGGGCAGGCCGCCGTCCCAGCGGGTGACGCGGGTGGCGACGGGGGTGGCGTCCAGGCCGGTCGCCGCCTTCAGATCGTGTCGGGAGACGTCCACGAGCCCGGCGTCGTCGCGCTGGAGGATCTCCGTCTCGCCGTACCGCCCGACGGAGGTGCGCAGGACGACCAGGTCGGGATTCTCGTCGGCGATCCAGCCCCACTTCTGCGAGGCGAAGGTGGAGGCCTTGATGGTGCGTCCGTCGACCGGCGGCACGAGGAACCCGCTGCCGTCGGGCAGGGCCGTCTCGGCACGGCGGTAGGCGAGGGTGACCAGGGCCATGGAGGCGTACTCGACGGAGCCGAGCTCGGCGGCGGCCTCGGGGGTCTCGGAGCGCAGGAGCCGAGCGGCGGCGGAGGCGGGGGTGGCGACGACCACGGCGTCCGCCTGCCACGCGCGATCGCCGGAGGCGACCTGCCAGGCGCCCTCCGGGGTGCGACGCAGCTCCGTCACCGGAGTCCCGGTGAGGATCTCGCCCCCGCGCTCCCGAACCGACTCCGCCACCGCGAGCGGCAGGGTGCCCACGCCGCCGCGGAGGCCCATGAACACCGGGCCGGTCTGCCGGGCGGCGGCCGCCTTCGCCTGGATCTCGCGGACACCCTCCGTCAGGGACGTGTGGGACCGGGCGGCCTGGAAGAGCTGCGGGACGGCCGAGCGCATCGAGATTCCGTACGCGTCGCCCGCGTACACGCCGCCCAGCAGGGGTTCCACCAGGCGGTCGACAACCTCCCGGCCGAGGCGCGCCGCCACGTACTCCCCGACGGCCACGTCGTCGCCGACCTCCGTGCGGGGCAGCTCGGCGTCGCGGTCGATGCGGGCCAGGCCCTCCTCCGACAGCACGCCGGACAGGGCGGCGGCGGTACCCGGCACGCCCATCACATGGCCCTTGGGCATCGGGCGCAGCGCGCCCCGGGTCCAGATCGAGGCCGTCGCCGTGGCCGGCGGCTGGAGGCGGTCGGCGAGGCCCACCTCGCGCGCGAGCGCCACCGCCTCGGGGCGGCGGGCCAGCATCGACTCGGCGCCGAAGTCCACCCGCGCGCCCGCGATCTCCCCGGGCAGCAGCTTGCCGCCGACCCGGTCGGCGGCTTCCAGCACGGTCACCCGCGCCCCGCGCTCCAGCAGCCGGTGCGCGGCGGCCAGCCCCGCGATACCCGCCCCGATGACGACGACCTGCCCTGTGCCCCGACGGGCTTGAACCTCGCGCATGGCCCCAGCCTCTCAAACCTCACTGACAGCGCTCCCGCGCCCCGGTGTCCCGCACGAGTCCCGACCGTGACCGCATCGGAACCGTCCCGGGCCAAACGTCCGGCGCGGTCCGGGCGTCGAAGAAGCGTCAGCCGAAATCGATCCCCGGGGATGCCCGCATGCGCACACGACGACCCGCCCGCCACCCCGTCCCGGCCCTCGCCGCGCTCCTGCTGGCCGCCGCCCTCGCGCTCACCGGATGCAGCGGCGCGGGCGAGGACTCCGCCGGCAGCACCGCCGCCGACCGCCCGATCGCCGCCCCCCATGCGAACGGCAAGGCCGGCGCGAACGAGGCCGCCCCCGGCGGTACCTGGAGCGGAGCCAGGGCGACGGCGCCGCCGAAGCTCTCCACGAGCCGCATCATCCGCACCGCGTCGCTGACCGTGCGGGTCAAGGACGTCCCGAAGGCCCTGGAAGAGGTCCGCACCAAAACCGAGAACGCGGGCGGTTACGTCGGCAACGAGACCACCACCCGGGACGAGGAGGGCCGTGAACGCACCCGGGTCGTGCTGCGCGTGCCCGTCGAGAAGTACGACGAGGTCCTCGCCGAGCTGGAGGGCACCGGCAAGCTCCTCGACCGCAGCGCGAAGGCCGAGGACGTCACCGACCAGGTCGTGGACGTGGAGAGCCGGATCGCATCGCAGCGTGCGAGCGTGGCCCGGATCCGCGAGCTGATGGACCAGGCGACCAAACTCAGCGACGTGGTGACCCTGGAGAGCGAGCTGAGCACCCGCCAGGCCGACCTGGAGGCGCTGCTCGCCCGGCAGGCGTCCCTGAAGGACCGCACCAGCCTGGCCACCATCACCCTGTCGCTGTCCGAGCCACCGGTGAAGGAGACCGCCGAGGGCGACGACCCGGGGTTCCTGGACGCGCTCACGGGCGGCTGGAACGCGTTCGTGACGATGCTGCGCTGGCTCGCGGTCGCCCTCGGCGCGGTGCTGCCGTTCGCGGCGGTGACGGCCCTGATCGTCCTGCTGTGGCTGCGCGTCGTACGCCCCCGTCTCCCCCGCCGCCCCCGGCCCGCGCCCGCGACGAGCGCGCTCGGCCCGCTGCCGACGGCCCGCCCGGCGCCCGAGGCGCCCACTCGGGAGCCGGGTGAGCGGGACTGAAATGCCCTGCTCCCGTAGCGTGTTCGCATGAGCATGAGCCGTACGCGCAGGGAGCGACTGGTCGTCATCGGCGGCGACGCCGCGGGCATGTCCGCGGCGTCGCAGGCCCGCCGTCTGAAGGGCCCCGACGAGTTGGAGATCGTGGCGTTCGAACGGGGCCACTTCACGTCGTACTCGGCGTGCGGCATCCCCTACTGGGTGGGCGGCGAGGTCACCGACCGGGACCAGCTCATCGCCCGCACACCCGAGGAGCACCGCCGACGGGACATCGAGGTGCGGCTGCGCACGGAGGTCACGCGGCTCGACATCGAGGGGCGGCGGGTACGCGCGTGTGACGTCGAGTCCGGCGCCGAGTCCTGGACGTCGTACGACAAGCTCGTGATCGCGACCGGCGCCCGGCCGATCCGGCCGGACATGCCCGGGGCCGACGCCGCGGGAGTGCACGGTGTGCAGACGCTGGACGACGGCCAGGCGCTGCTCGACACGCTGGCCCGCACGCGTGGCCGCCGCGCGGTGGTCGTCGGGGCCGGTTACATCGGCGTGGAGATGGCCGAGGCGCTCATCAACCGCGGCTACGAGGTGACGGTCGTCAACCGCGGCAGCGAGCCCATGTCGACCCTCGACCCCGACATGGGCTGCCTGGTGCACGAGGCCATGGAGGGCCTGGGCATCACGATGGTGAACGACGCCGAGGTGACGAAGATCCTGACCGGGGACGACGGCCGGGTGCGGGCGGTGATCACACAGGACGCCAAGTTCCCGGCGGACGTCGTCGTGCTCGGCATCGGCGTGCGCCCCGAGACGGCACTCGCGCGTGCGGCCGGTCTCCCCCTCGGCACGCACGGCGGCCTCCTCACGGACCGCTCGATGCGGGTGCGCGGCCACGAGAACATCTGGGCCGGCGGCGACTGCGTCGAGGTCCTCGACCTGGTCTCCGGACAGGAGCGGCACATTCCACTCGGCACCCACGCCAACAAGCACGGCCAGGTCATCGGCACCAACATCGGTGGCGGCCACGCCACGTTCCCGGGCGTCGTCGGCACCGCGGTCAGCAAGGTGTGCGACCTGGAGATCGCGCGCACGGGCCTGCGCGAGAAGGACGCCGACCGCGTCGGGCTCCGCTTCGAGTCGGTCACCATCAAGTCGACCAGCCGCGCGGGCTACTACCCCGACGCCTCCCCCATGACGGTCAAGATGCTCGCCGAACACCGCACGGGCCGCCTCCTCGGCGTTCAGATCGTCGGCCGGGAGGGCGCGGGCAAGCGGGTCGACATCGCGGCGGTGGCTCTCACGGCGGGCATGACCGCGGAACAGATGACGGCCCTGGACCTCGGCTACGCCCCACCGTTCTCCCCCGTCTGGGACCCGGTTCTCGTAGCGGCCCGCAAGGCGGCGGCGAAGGTGCGCGAGACTTCGTAGGGCGGCGGGGCGACGCCCCTGTTCTCCGGGGCGCGGGGCTGTATCGATCCGGCTCCGCCGCGTGGGCGCGAACGGCCACGACGGGCCCGCACCCGGCTACGTCACCCGCACGCCCACGGCGAACCCTACGCGGTCCCGGCCGTCCCGGTGATCCGGTCGATCGCCTGCCGCGCCTGCTCCGCCGGCGGCCGCGACGGCAGGGACGACACCGACGCCGACGCCGCGGTCACCGCCGGCGGCTGCTCCCCCGCCGGTTTCGCGTGCGCGGCGACCCGGGTCGACCGCAACCGGTGGCTCACCGCCTCCTCCAGCGTCACGGGCCGCCGCATCTGGGTCGCCAGCCGCCCGGCCTCCTGGCCGAGCCGGGCCACGTCCTCCCAGGGGAGCCGCACCACCAGCGTCAGCTCCGCCTCGCCGTCCGGCAGGGCGTGCATCGCAGGAGTAACTCGGTCGTTCATCGCCTGTTCCTCACGTCGGCCCCGCGACCCGCCTTCCCCGCGCCGCGGGCGGTTGCCGACAGATACGCACGCCCGGACGCCTGCGTTCACCGGGCCGGCCGATTCGGCCTAGCGTCAGCGCGCGGTGCGCGTGTGCACGTACTCCACCAGCCGCGTCAGCGCGTCCGGGTCGGTCGACGGCATGACGCCGTGGCCGAGGTTGAAGACGTGGCCCTCCAGGCCCGCCGCCGTGTCCAGGACCTCGCGGGTCTTGGCCTCGACGGCCTCCGTCGGGGCGAACAGCACGGTCGGGTCGAGGTTGCCCTGGAGTGCCTTGCCGGGGCCGACGCGGCGGGCGGCCTCATCGAGCGGGACGCGCCAGTCGACGCCGACGACGTCCGCGCCGGCCTCGCCCAGGAGGTTCAGCAGTTCGCCGGTGCCGACGCCGAAGTGGATGCGCGGGACGCCGTAGCCGGCCACCGCCTCGAAGACCTTCGCCGACGCCGGCAGGACGGAGCGCCGGTAGTCGACGGGGGCCAGGGCGCCCGCCCAGGAGTCGAACAGCTGGACGGCCGAGGCGCCCGCCTCGATCTGCACCTTCAGGAACGCGGCGGTGATGTCCGCGAGGCGGTCCAGCAGATCGGCCCACAGCTCGGGGTCGCCGTACATCATCGCCTTGGCGTTCTCGTACGTGCGGGACGGGCCGCCCTCGACGAGGTAGCTGGCGAGGGTGAAGGGGGCGCCGGCGAAGCCGATGAGCGGCGTGGCGCCCAGCTCGCGGGTGAGCTGGCCGATGGCCTCGGTGACGTAGGAGACGTCCTCGGGGGTCAGATCGCGCAGCTGCGCGAGGTCCGCGCGGGTGCGGATCGGACGCTCGACGACCGGGCCGATGCCCGGCTTGATGTCGAGGTCGACGCCGATGGCCTTCAGCGGGACGACGATGTCGCTGAAGTAGATCGCCGCGTCGACGTTGTGCCGGCGCACCGGCTGCAGCGTGATCTCGGTGACCAGTTCGGGCCGCATGCAGGACTCGAGCATCCCGATGCCCTCGCGCACCTTGCGGTACTCCGGCAGTGAGCGCCCGGCCTGCCGCATGAACCACACCGGCGTGTGCGGCACGGGCTCACGCCGGCAGGCCTTGAGAAAGGCGGAGTCGTACGGAGCGGAAGGCTGCTGGGCCCGGGGGGCGTCGTTGGCACTCACGGGGCCAAGTTTCGCATGCTGCCCGACGGCGCGATCCAGCCCCTGGACAGGCGCGGGGTGTCTAGCCCCGCACCGGGGCTCCGGTCCCCGTAACCTTCCCGCATGGCTGCGGCTCAGGGACGACTGTCGGACGGCGCTGGCGGTATGGACGAAGCGAAGGACACCGAGAACGACCGGCGGGAGGCGGACACCGCCCCGCTGCCCTTCCGGGCCGCCGTCGACGCGCTCAGGGCTGCGCGGCTGCGGCCCCAGATCGAGGTAGAGCCGACACCCCCGCCGAAGCGGCTCGCTCCCTACGCCTACGCGCTGGAGGCCGCGGTGGTCGACGGCGACCAGGATCTGGCCGACGGCCGGCTGGTGCTGCTGCACGACCCGGCCGGGCACGACGCCTGGCGGGGCACCTTCCGGCTGGTGACGCTGGTGCGCGCCGAACTGGAGCCGGAGATGGCCGCGGACCCGCTGCTGCCGGAGGTGTGCTGGTCGTGGCTGACCGGCGCGCTGCAGACGCGCGGGCTGACCTACGGGGAGCCGAGCGGCACGGTCACGCGTGCCGGCTCC
The DNA here is from genome assembly GCF_053592115.1 of Streptomyces sp. NPDC002788. Lineage (NCBI taxonomy): Bacteria > Bacillati > Actinomycetota > Actinomycetes > Kitasatosporales > Streptomycetaceae > Streptomyces > Streptomyces sp. NPDC002788. The sequence goes on from NZ_JBSFVB010000001.1 coordinate 531,052, forward strand.
CACTACTTCGGCGGGCTGTCCGCGCGCCCGCCCGCCTCGCAGATCGAGATCCGTGCGTCGTGGACGCCGCGCGAGAGCCTGGGCGGAGCGCCGGACACGGCCGCGCACCTGGCGTCCTGGTGCGATCTGCTCGCCCAGGTCGCGGGGCTGCCGCCGGCCGGTCCGGGGGACGCGTCGGTGGTGACGCTGCCCCAGCGGCGGGGACCGCAGTCCCGCTGATCCAACCTGTTCCGACCCCGTACTGATCGAACCTGTACGGGGCGGTCAACCATGCCCTGTCGACGATCACACCTGCGTCCCCCTCTTGGCCGAATCACTTTGTCGATACGGCCACTTTCGACCGCGTACCGACGCAGACCGAAACCGTCCGGCCTTCGAATGATCGACCGCGTGTCCGAATTGCACGGATTGTTATCACCGATTCGTGATCATTCCCTAAAGGCCGACGGGTTCGGTGCCGAAGACGACTGTGACCTTGAAAGCACGGTTCGTCCCGGCTTCAACCCCCACGAGCCGGCCCCGTCCCGCACCCCAGGAGGCCTGGTGTCCGTTCTCCTCGAGCAGCCCGCAAGCCTGGTCGCCTACCGCCCGAACAAGCCCACCGCCATGGTGGTCGTGGCCGACCCGCGCGTCCGCTCCACCGTCACCCGCCACCTGTGGGCGCTCGGTGTGCGCGATGTCATCGAGGCCTCGTCCATCGCGGAGGCTCGTCCCCGCATCGGCAACCCCCGCGACATCTGCGTCGCCGACGTCCACCTGCCCGATGGCTCCGGCCTCACCCTGCTGTCGGAGACCCGCGCCGCCGGCTGGCCCAACGGGCTCGCCCTCTCGGCGGCCGACGACATCGGCGCCGTGCGCAACGCGCTCGCCGGCGGTGTGAAGGGTTACGTCGTCACCGGCACCCGTACCAACGTCGGGCTCCCCACCCGGCCGGGCGCCGCCCCCATCGGCGCCGCCGCCGCGCGCCTGCACCGCCGCCCCCCGGGCGCCCCGAGCCACCCGGGCGGTTACCGCGAGCTGTCCGGTCGCGAGGTCGAGGTGCTGCGGCTGGTCGCGGAGGGCCAGTCGAACAAGGCGATCGGCGTCTCCATGGGCCTGTCCGCACTGACCGTCAAGAGCCACCTCGCCCGCATCGCCCGCAAGCTCGGCACGGGCGACCGCGCCGGGATGGTCGCGGTGGCACTGCGCACCGGGATCATCCACTGACCCGCTCCATCATGACTTTCGTGATCATTCACTCACGTGAACGGGGCCGCACGTCGCTCCCGTTCACGTCACTCACGGTTCGCGAACCCGCTGCTTCCCCGACATGACTGGTTTGCGACCCCCCGGCGCCTGTCGACGGAACGTTCCGTCGGCGGGCGCTGTCCATACATGGATACCCTTGACAGGTGACCGACGCCCACGACACCGCAGCAGACAGCTCACTGCGAACCACCGGAGGCGCTCCTCCGGACGACGGCGGATCTTCTGCTACGGAGGCGCCGATCCCTTTGCTGGAGCCGCGTGAGGGCATTCCGCCCGTGATCGCGGACGAGGCCGCCCTCGCCCGGGTGATCGCCGCCTTCGAGGCGGGTTCCGGCCCCGTCGCCGTCGACGCCGAGCGGGCGTCCGGCTACCGCTACGGCCAGCGCGCCTACCTCGTGCAGCTGCGCCGCGAGGGCGCCGGCACGGCCCTGATCGACCCCGTCGCCTGCCCCGACCTGTCCTCCCTGGGCGAGGCCCTGTCCGGCGTCGAGTGGGTCTTGCACGCCGCCACCCAGGACCTGCCCTGCCTGCGTGAGATAGGCATGGTGCCGACCCGGCTGTTCGACACGGAGCTGGCCGGGCGGCTCGCCGGGTTCCCCCGGGTCGGCCTCGGCGCGATGGTCGAGAACGTACTGGGCTTCGTCCTGGAGAAGGGCCACTCCGCCGTCGACTGGTCGACCCGCCCGCTGCCCGAGCCGTGGCTGCGGTACGCGGCGCTGGACGTCGAGCTGCTCGTCGACCTGCGCGACGCGCTGGAGAAGGAGCTGGACCGGCAGGGCAAGCTGGAGTGGGCCCACCAGGAGTTCCACGCGATCGCCTCCGCCCCGCCGCCCGAGCCGCGCAAGGATCCCTGGCGGCGCACGTCGGGCATGCACAAGGTGCGCCGGCGGCGGCAGCTGGCCGTCGTGCGCGAGCTGTGGCAGACGCGGGACCGGATCGCGCAGCGGCGGGATGTCTCGCCCGGCAAGGTGCTCGGGGACGCGGCCATCGTGGAGGCCGCGCTGGCGATTCCGGCCAACGTGCACGCGCTCGCCGCGCTGAACGGCTTCGGACACCGGATGGGCAAGCGGCAGCTGGAGCAGTGGCAGGCGGCCGTGGACCGGGCGAAGGCCTTGAGCGAGGCGCAGTTGCCGCAGCCGGGACAGTCGGTCGCGGGGCCGCCGCCGCCGCGGGCCTGGGCCGACAAGGACCCTGTGGCCGCGGCCCGCCTGTCCGCGGCGCGCGCGGGGATCTCGGCGTTGGCCGAGCAGCTCAACATGCCGCAGGAGAACGTGATCACGCCGGACACCGTGCGGCGGGTCTGCTGGGAGCCGCCGGCGGTGCTGGATGCCGAGTCCGTGGCGGCTGCGCTCGCGGGCAACGGCGCGCGACAGTGGCAGGTCGAGCAGGTGACGCCGGTGCTGGTGGAGGCGCTGTCCGCCAAGGGGGCGTAGCCGCCGTAGAGCTTTCGTCGTACGGCGGCCGCGGCTGAGGTGTGGTTGTTCGCGCCGACGCGGCCCAGCCGCAGGTCAGACACGCCCCCGCGCCGCGAGGAGACGGGTCGCCTACTTCGTGGCACCGCGAGTGAAACCGTTGTAGATGAACCGCTGCAGGGACAGGAAGACGATCAGTGTCGGGACGATGACCAGGATCGCTCCCGCCGAGATGGTTTCCCAGTGGGCGCCGAAGGGTCCCTTGAAGCGGAACAGCGACGTCGAGATCACGCCAAGATCTTCGGAGGGCATGTAGAGGAAGGGGATGTAGAAGTCGTTGTAGACGTTGATCCCCTTCACGATCACGACCGTCGCGATCGCCGGTTTCAGGAGCGGGAAGATGACCTTGCGGTAGACCGTGAAGGCGTTGGCTCCGTCGATGCGGGCCGACTCGTCCAGGGAGACCGGGATCGAGCGGACGAACTGCAGGAAGATGTAGATCGAGACGATGTCGGTGCCCATGTAGAGCGCGATCGGTGCCCACAGGCTGTCGAACATGCCGAAGCTGTCGACGATCTGGAAGGTCGCCACCTGGGTGGTCACCCCGGGGACCAGCGCGGCGACCAGGAACAGGGCCAGGACGAGCTTGCGGAGACGGAACCGGAAGCGGTCGATGGCGTACGCCGTCATGGAGCCGATGAGGATCGTGCCGCCGATGGCGACGACCAGGATGACCGCCGTGTTGGCGAACGCCGAGAGCATGCGGCCGTCCTGGAACGCCGTCACGTAGTTGTGGAAATGGAACGGGTCGTCGGGCAGAGTGAGGGCGCCACTGTCGCCGGCCATCTCCCCGGATGTCTTGAGCGAGGTCAGGAAGACCACCGCGAGCGGCAACAGCACGACCAGCGTCGCGAGCACGAGGGACAGGTACACGAGAGCGCGGGCCACGGTACGGCGGGTCATACGAGGTCCACCTTGTCGTCCGGGACGAGGCGCCGCTGCACCCAGGTCACCGCCAGGATGATCAGCAGCAGTACGACGGCCGCCGCCGACGCGAGGCCCGTCTTGTTGAACTGGAAGGCCAGCTTCACGGTCTGGATCACGAAGGTCTCGGTGCCGGTCGCGCCACCGGTCATGATGTACGGGATCTCGAAGACGGACAGCGACCCGGAGACGGACAGGATCACCGACAGACTCAGCACCGGCCGGATGCCGGGCGCGATGATGTGGCGGAACTGCTGCCAGCGGTTGGCCCCGTCCAGTTCGGCCGCCTCGTACAGCTCCCCCGGGATGGACTGGATGGCGCCGAGGAAGAGGACGAAGTTCAGGCCCAGGTAGCGCCAGACGGAGACACCGGCGAGGGAGACGTTGGCCGACGTGGGTGTGCCGAGCCAGGCACGGTCGCCGTCGTAGCCGAAGAGGCTCAGGATCGAGTCGAGGGTGCCGCCGTCCTGGAAGAAGTACAGGAAGACGAAGCCGATCGCGACGCCGTTGATCAGGTACGGGAAGAAGAGCACGCCCTTGAAGAAGGTGCGGAAGCGGACGTTGAAGCTCAGGACGGTGGCGAAGTAGAGGGCCGCGGCGATCTGCACCACGGACGCGGCGAGGTAGTAGCCGCTGACGAAGAAGACCTCGAACAGCTCGGAGCGGGTGAAGAGTTCGGCGTAGTTCTCGGCGCCCGTGTAGTGCAGCTCGGGGCTGACGCCGTCCCAGTCGGTGAAGCTGTACGCGACCATGTTGACGATCGGCGCGTAGGTGAAGGCGATCAGCAGGACGAGCGGGGCGATCAGGAACAGCCAGGGGGTGACGCCCTGTCGTCGCCCCCGGCGCAGCGGGGTCGGCGGTGTCGGCCCGGCGGGCGCGGCCGGCGGACCCGGCCGCGCCGCCTTCCGGGTGGTGTCGGTCATCAGGACCCCAGGTTCTTGCGCGCCTCGGTCCACTTCTCGCCGAGCCCGGTCAGGAAGTCGTCCAGGCCGCCCTTGCGGGCACCGCGGGCGAGGTCGACGAGGTCCTGGCGGTAGTCGGGCTTGTAGATGCCGACCTCGGACTGGTTGTCGATGGACTTGACCTCGGCGCCCTTGGTGTCGTCGAGGTCGAGGAGCTTCACGCCCGCCTCCTGGTACGGCTTGAGAACGTCGGGCAGCGGGGCGTCCTTGAGGGGCGAGAGGGCCAGGTTGGCGTCCGCGTAGCCGGACTTGTCGGTGAACCAGTCGATCCAGGCGCGGGCGGCGGCCTTGTGATCGGAGTTGACGTTGACGGCCTGGTTGTAGTCGGGCAGCGTCACCGCGCAGAACGTGCCGTTCTTCTGGGCGGGGAAGGGCATGAACCCTATGGCGTCCGGGTCGGCGCCTGCCTGCTTCGCCGCTTGCTGCATCTGGATCACGGCCCAGGAACCGAGCCACATCGTGGCGATCTCGCCCTTGGCCAACTTGGGCTTGGACGCCTCCCAGTTGGTGGTCGTCGGGTCCTTCTCGACGAGCCCTTCGCGCACGATGTCGTACAGCAGCGTGTCGGCGGTCCGCAGGTCGGCGCCCTCGGCCCAGGGGTCGCCTTCGGCGAGCTTCGTGGTGGCCTCTTCGTCGCAGCTGACCGATCCGTTGACCTGCGTCCACTGGGTGAGCGGCCACATGTCCTTGAAGTTGGTGTAGTACGGGATCGCGTCGGTCTTCGACTTGATCGCCTTCAGGTCGTCCAGGAACTCGTCCGGTGTCGTGGGCCAGTCGGTGATCCCGGCCTCCTGCCACACCTTCTTGTTGTAGATGAAGCCCGGGACCGCGCCGAGCGGGCTCTGGCCGTAGACCTTGCCGCCCACCGTGGTGTAGTCGGTGAAGCGGTACTTCGCACTCCGCTCGGACCGCGTGCCCAGCGATGCGAAGAACTTCGGGTAGTCCTTCTTCTCGATCACGGCCGGGATCATGAGGACGTCGCCGTAGTTCTCCGTGTTCATCCGAATCTTGACCTCGCCCTCGTAATCGGTGAGGCCCTCGAACTCGACCTTCACATCGGGGTAGGTCTTGCGGAACTCGGCGGCGTACTTCTTCATCGTCCCGTCCTGCACGAGGTCGGTCCGGTGGGTGAGGACGGTGATGGTCCCGGAGACCTTGGAGGGGTCGTCGGGCGCCTCGGCGTCCGCGCCCTTGGAGGAGCCTCCGGTGCCGGTGCAGCCGGCGCCCAGCAGGGCGGCGCCCACGGCCAGGGCGAGGACGGTACGGCGGTTCATGTGCATCAGCTCCGTTCACGGAGGGGAACTCGGGACGGACGAGCACGTGCGGTATGGCTGGTTCGGCACTCTGGCAGCGCTTTCCTCAACCGGTAAAGTCCCATTCCCGCCATCGCTGGGGACGAGCTCTCGACCTTCCACTTGACCGGTTAAGGGAGTGCGCATGCTGGAGGCCACACCGCTCGGTGACGGATGGATCCTGCGGCACGGGTCGGACACGCTGCCGGCCGCCGTGCCGGGTTGCGTGCACACGGACCTGATGGCGGCCGGAGTGATCCCGGACCCGTTCCTCGGCCGGAACGAGACCGAGGTGGCGTGGGTGGGTCGCCGGGACTGGACCTACGAGCGCGAGCTGGGCTGCTCGCCCTTCCAGGAGCAGACCGACCTGGTCTTCGACGGACTCGACACCGTCGCCGATGTCTCGCTGGACGGGCGGCTGCTGGGGAAGGTGCGGAACATGCACCGCTCGTACCGGTTCGACGTGACGGGCCTGTCCGGACGGCTGTCCGTGCGGTTCGTCTCCGCCTACGCCGAGGCCGAGGCGGTGCGGGGACGGCTGGGCGAACGACCCGCCGCCTACGCCGAGCCCTACCAGTACCTGCGCAAGATGGCCTGCTCCTTCGGCTGGGACTGGGGGCCGACCCTGGTGACGGCCGGGATCTGGCGGCCGGTGCGCCTGGAGCACTGGTCGACGGCCCGCATCGCGCGGGTGCGCCCGCTGGTCACCGTCGAAGAGGGCACCGGAGTCGTCGAGTTGGCCGTCGACCTCGAGCGCACCCGGGTGGAGGCGCCGCTCGCAGTGGAGGCGACCGTCGCGGGGGTGCGGGCCCGGAGGGAGATCGAGGGGACGGGCGGGGTCGTGCGCCTCCGGGTACCGGACGCGGAGCTGTGGTGGCCACGCGGCTACGGCGAACAGTCGCTCTATGACATCGAGTTGAAGCTGCTGCACGGCGAGGACACACTGGACGTCTGGCGGCGGCGGATCGGCTTCCGGACCGTCGGACTGGACCAGCGGCCCGACACGCACGGCACCGGCTTCACCCTCGTCGTCAACGGCGAACGGCTCTTCGCGCGGGGCGTGAACTGGATCCCGGACGACGTCTTCCCGTCCCGCGTCACCCGCGAGCGCTACCGGCAGCGGCTGGAGCAGGCGGCCGGGGCGGGCGTGGACCTCGTCCGGGTCTGGGGCGGCGGGATCTACGAGAGCGAGGACTTCTACGACGCCTGCGACGAACTCGGGCTGCTGGTCTGGCAGGACTTCCCGTTCGCGTGCGCGGCCTACCCGGAGGAGCAGCCGCTGCGCGGTGAGGTGGAGGCCGAGGCACGGGAGAACGTCGTACGGCTGATGCCGCATCCGTCGCTGGTGCTGTGGAACGGCAACAACGAGAACCTCTGGGGCTTCCGGGACTGGGGGTGGGAGCCGCGGCTGGCCGGGGACTCCTGGGGTGAGGGCTACTACCTGGGCGTTCTGCCGCGTGTGGTGGCCGAGTCGGACCCCAGCAGGCCGTACACGGCGGGCAGTCCGTGGTCCGGGTCCTGGCGGCACCACCCGAACGACCCGGCGCACGGCACGCATCACTCGTGGGAGGTGTGGAACCGGGAGGACTACGCCGACTACCGGCTGAGCGTGCCGCGGTTCGTGGCCGAGTTCGGCTGGCAGGCACCGCCCGCCCACGCCACCCTGCGGCGCGCCCTGCCCGGGGAGGAGCTCACGCCGCACTCCCCCGGCATGCTGCACCACCAGAGGGCCGACGACGGCAACGGCAAGCTGGAACGAGGGCTGGCCCGGCATTTCGCCGTGCCCGAGAAGGACTTCGACCGGTGGCACTACCTCACGCAGCTCAACCAGGCGCGGGCGGTCGCGGCCGGGATCGAGCACTGGCGCTCTCACTGGCCGGTGTGCGCGGGCACGATCGTCTGGCAGCTCAACGACTGCTGGCCGGTGACCTCGTGGGCGGCGATCGACGGGGACGGCCGGGAGAAGCCTCTGTACCACGAGCTGAAGCGGCTGTACGCGGACCGGTTGCTGACTCTGCGGGCGGAGGACGGCCGGCTGGTGCTGGCCGCCGTGAACCAGGCGGCCGGGGACTGGACGGGGACCCTGACCCTGCGGCGGATGTCCGTCGAGGGGCAGGTGCTGGGACAGGCGGGCGTGGAACTGGCGGCCGGGGCGCGGACCGTGGCGCGGGTCGACGTGCCGCGCGAGGTGACGCCCGCGGGGCCGAGGGAGTTCCTGGTCGCGGACGCGTGGGGGTCCCCCCGCTCGAGCGAAGCCGTGAGCGCGGGAGGGCTGCGGGCCCTGTACTTTCCGCTGCCCGACCGTGAAGTTGCCTACCCCAGGCCCGAGTTCGATGTCGCGCTCGCCCCGGGCGGCATCACCGTGACCGCGCGCACCCTGGTGCGGGACCTGCTGCTGCAGGCCGACAGGCTGGACCCCGAGGCGCGGGCCGACCGGGGGCTCGTCACGCTGCTGCCGGGCGAAGAGGTGACCATCGGGGTGCGCGGCTGGAAGACTCCGGACGCGGAGGCTGCCCGTTCGGCCCTGTACTGCGTGGAGCCCACCCGATGACGGCAACACCGACCCCCCGCGTCACCATCAAGGACGTCGCCGCGCGCGCCGGCGTGTCCAAAGGTGCCGTGTCGCTCGCCTTCAACCACAAGCCGGGCCTGTCGGAGGCCACCCGGGACCGGATCTTCCAAGCGGCGCGGGAACTGGGCTGGGCGCCGAACCTCACGGCGCGGACCCTGGCCGGTTCACGCGTGGACGTGGTGGGACTCGCGGTGTGCCGGCCGGCCCGGGTGCTCGGACTCGAGCCCTGGTACATGGAGTTCGTCTCGGGCGTCGAGAGCGTGCTGGCCGAGCATTCCTGCTCCCTGCTGCTGAGGCTCGTACGGAATCTGGACGAGGAGGTGGGAGTCCAGGAGGCGTGGTGGCGTGGGCGGCAGGTCGGCGGGTCGATCCTCGTCGACTTCCGGGCCGACGATCCCCGGGTGGACCTGGTGGACCGGCTCGGGCTGCCGGTGGTCGCCGTCGGGCATCCCTGCCTGACCGGCGGGCTCACCTCCGTCTGGACGGACGACGCCACGGCCGTGGCGGAGGCGGTCCGGTATCTGGCCGCGCTCGGGCATCGGCGGATCGCCCGGGTGGGCGGGGCGGCCGACCTAGGGCACACGGCGATCCGGACGGCGGCGTTCGACGAGACTGCGGGGGCGCTGCGGCTGGCCGGGGCGTGGCAGGTCGCGACGGACTTCTCGGGAGACGCGGGGGCGCGGGCGACGCGGTCGCTGCTGACGGCGGCGGCGACGGACCGGCCGACGGCGATCGTGTACGACAACGACATCATGGCGGTGGCGGGGCTGTCGGTCGCGGCGGAGATGGGGCTGCGGGTGCCGGAGGAGGTGTCGTTGCTGGCGTGGGACGACTCGCAGCTGTGCCGGCTGACGCATCCGACCCTCTCCGCGATGAGCCATGACGTGCACGGATTCGGGGCGGAGGTGGCCAGGACCCTGTTCTCGGTGATCACAGGGGGTGAGGGAGGCTCGCACCCTGTGCCGACGCCCGTGCTGACGCCCCGGGGGTCCACGGCACCCCCGAAGGTGTGACCTTCGCCGCTCCCCACGCCAGGACTGTGCAGCTACGTTACCCACAAGTAGCATGGGACTGAGCGCGCGCTCAGCGCATCGCAGCAGCAATGCAGATCCTGACCCTGGAGGAGAGCCATCGTGCCTCGTACCGTCAGGGACGTCGTCTTCGTCGACGGCGTCCGCACCCCGTTCGGCAAGGCGGGCCCGAAGGGCATCTACCACGAGACCCGTGCCGACGACCTCGTCGTGAAGGCGATCCGGGAGCTGCTGCGCCGCAACCCCGGTCTCGACCCGAAGAAGATCGACGAGGTCGCCATCGCCGCGACCACGCAGATCGGCGACCAGGGCCTCACCATCGGCCGTACGGCGGGGATCCTCGCCGGTCTGCCGCAGTCCGTGCCGGGTTACTCCATCGACCGCATGTGCGCGGGCGCCCTGACGGCCGTGACCTCGGTCGCCGGTTCCGTCGCCTTCGGTGCCTACGACGTCGCCATCGCCGGCGGTGTCGAGCACATGGGCCGCCACCCCATGGGCGAGGGCGTCGACCCGAACCCGCGGTTCGTGTCCGAGAAGCTGGTCGACGAGTCGGCCCTGTTCATGGGCATGACCGCGGAGAACCTGCACGACCGCTACCCCCAGATCACCAAGCTGCGCGCCGACGAGTACGCCGTGCGCTCCCAGGAGAAGGCCGCCAAGGCGTACGCCAACGGCAAGATCCAGGCCGACCTGGTGCCGGTCTCGGTGCGCCGCACCTCCCCCGAGGCCGGTGAGACGGGCTGGGGCCTGGTCACCGCCGACGAGCCGATGCGCCCGGGCACGACGCTGGAGAACCTCTCCGGTCTGAAGACCCCGTTCCGCGTGCACGGCCGGGTCACCGCCGGTAACGCGGCCGGTCTGAACGACGGCGCCACCGCCTCGCTCATCGCCTCCGAGGACTTCGCGCGGGAGAACGACCTCCCCGTGAAGATGCGCCTGGTCTCCTACTCCTTCGCGGGCGTGGAGCCGGAGGTCATGGGCTACGGCCCGATCCCGGCGACGGAGAAGGCGCTGTCCCAGGCCGGCCTGTCCATCTCCGACATCGGCCTGTTCGAGATCAACGAGGCCTTCGCCGTCCAGGTGCTGGCCTTCCTCGACCACTACGGCATCGCCGACGACGACGAGCGCGTCAACCAGTACGGCGGCGCCATCGCCTTCGGCCACCCGCTGGCCTCCTCCGGCGTGCGCCTGATGACGCAGCTGGCCCGCCAGTTCGAGGAGCAGCCGCACGTCCGCTACGGCCTGACCACCATGTGTGTCGGCTTCGGCATGGGCGCGACGGTCATCTGGGAGAACCCGCACTTCGAGGGGGACAAGTGAGTACCACCGCCGAGCTTCTGAAGCAGGCTTCCGAGCTGTTCCCGGACGAGGTCGTCACGAGTGCGCACGTACGGCACTTCGACCTCCCCCTGGGTGCCGGGCGCTTCGCCCTGATCACCCTGGACAACGGCCACGACCACACCAAGCCGACCACCTTCGGCCCCGCCTCACTGGCGAACCTCAACGCCGCGATCGACCAGGTCGAGAAGGAGGCGGCGGACGGCGAGATCGTCGGCGTCGGCATCACCGGCAAGCCGTTCATCTTCGCGGTCGGCGCCGACCTCAAGGGCGTGGAGATCCTCAAGGAGTACGAGCACGCGCTCGCCATCGGCAAGGGCGGCCACGAGGTCTTCAAGCGGCTGTCCAAGCTGGCCGTGCCGACCTTCGCGTACTACAACGGCGCCGCGATGGGCGGCGGTGTCGAGGTCGGTCTGCACTGCACCTACCGGACCGTCTCCGCGGCCGTCCCGGCGTTCTCGCTGCCCGAGGTCTTCCTGGGCCTGGTCCCGGGCTGGGGCGGCTGCACCCTGCTGCCGAACCTCGTCGGCCCCGAGAAGGCCGTCTCGGTGATCATCGAGAACAGCCTGAACCAGAACAAGCAGCTCAAGGGCGCGCAGGTCTACGAGCTCGGGATCGCCGACGCGATCTTCGAGGGCGCGGACTTCCTGGAGCAGTCGCTGATCTGGACCGCGGCCGTCCTCAAGGGCGAGCTGGAGATCGAGCGCCCGGTGATCGACCGCGGCGAGGGCTGGGACCAGGCCGTCGCCAAGGGCCGGTTCATCGCGGACTCCAAGGTGCACGGCGCCGCCCCGGCCGCCTACCGCGCCCTGGACATCATCGCCGCCGCCAAGAACGGCGACCTCCAGCAGGGCTACGACGCCGAGGACAAGGCCCTCGCCGACCTCATCATGGGCGGCGAACTGCGCGCCGGCATCTACGCCTTCAACCTGGTGCAGAAGCGCGGCAAGCGCCCGGCCGGTGCCCCGGACAAGTCCCTGGCCCGCCCGGTCACCAAGGTCGGTGTCGTCGGCGCCGGTCTGATGGCCAGCCAGCTCGCGCTGCTGTTCCTGCGCCGCCTGGAGGTGCCGGTCGTGCTGACCGACATCGACCAGGAGCGCGTCGACAAGGGTGTGGGTTACGTCCACGCCGAGATCGACAAGCTGCTCGGCAAGGGCCGGATCAACCAGGACAAGGCCAACCGTCTCAAGGCGCTGGTCACCGGTGTCCTGGACAAGGCCGAGGGCTTCGCGGACGCGGACTTCATCATCGAGGCCGTGTTCGAGGAGATGGGCGTCAAGCAGAAGGTGTTCGCGGAGGTCGAGGCGGTCGCCCCGGCGCACGCGATCCTCGCCACCAACACCTCCTCGCTGTCGGTCTCGGAGATGGCGTCGAAGCTGAAGCACCCCGAGCGGGTCGTCGGCTTCCACTTCTTCAACCCGGTCGCCGTGCTGCCGCTGCTGGAGATCGTCCGCGGCGAGCAGACCGACGACGCCTCCCTGGCCACGGCGTTCGGCGTCGCCAAGAAGCTGAAGAAGACCGCGGTGCTCGTGAAGGACGCCCCGGCGTTCGTCGTGAACCGCATCCTGACCCGCTTCATGGGCGAGATCCAGAACGTCATCGACGAGGGCACCCCGGTCGAGGTCGCCGAGAAGGCCGTCGAGCCGCTGGGCCTGCCGATGTCCCCGCTGGTCCTGCTGGAGCTGGTCGGCCCGGCGATCGGCCTGCACGTCTCCGAGACGCTCAACAAGGCGTTCCCGGACCGCTTCACGGTCTCCCCGAACCTCAAGGCGGTCGTCGAGGCGGGCAAGCGCGGCTTCTACGTCTACGACAGCGGCAAGCCGGAGCTGGACCCGGAGGTCGCCGCGCTGCTGAAGCAGGGCGACAGCGTCCTGACGGAGGAGCAGGTCCGCGAGCGTGTGCTCGACGCGGTGGCTCAGGAGATCGGCATCATGCTCGACGAGGGCGTCGTCGCCGAGGCCCAGGACATCGACCTGTGTCTCATCACGGGCGCCGGCTGGCCGTTCCACCTGGGCGGCATCACGCCGTACCTGGACCGCGAGGGTGTCTCCGAGCGCGTGAACGGCAAGAGGTTCCTGGCTCCGGGCGTGGCGAGCGTCCCGGAGTAACGCGTTCCCCCTGAGGGGGGTGGGGCGCACGGTCACCATCCGTGCACCCGCCCCCCTTTGGTGTATGCCGTCGCCGTGAACCTCGCGTGTCCGGGGCGGTGGGGGTCAGATCTCCCGCCAGGCCTCCAGCGCGAGCCCCGGTTCGTCCTTGCGGCGGGTGAGGAGCAGGGTCCCGGTGGAGGGCGAGAGAGAGGCCGCGACGACCTCGTCGTGCTCGTCCAGCGCCACCGACACCAGGGCGTCGGCGGGCAACTCGGGCCCGGACTCGGTCCACCATGCACCGGCCGACTCCTGCTCGGTCGGATAGGCGGCGAAGGCGACCCGGCCGCTCGACGACCGCTGCGCCAGCACGGTGCAGTCGTGACCCTCGATGTCGCACCGCACGGCGGAGACCGGCCCCGGCCCGGCAGCGGCGAGGAGGGGCACCGGCTTCTCACCGGGCCGCCAGGCGCACAGGTCCCCGGACACGTCCGTGAAGAAGACCGTGGTGTGCTCGGCGGACGTGGCGAGCGCACGCAGGGTCCCCGGACGGACGGCGACATCCACACCCTCGGTCCGCACCGGCGTCTTCCCGTCCCCCTCCTGCCGCCAGTGCAGAATCCCGCCGGACACGGAGGCGTACACCTCGACCAGCCCCGACTCCCCCGCCACGGCTGCCGGCTCCCCCTCGACATCGCTCCCTTCGAGGTTGTGCCAGGCCCCCCAGCCGCCCTTCACCTTCTGATTGCGCATGCTCACCCCGCCGCCCGCGTTCCTGACGAAGACATAGGCACGCCCCGCACCGTCGACCGCGACGGCCGGCGGACCCGTCCGGTCACCCTTCTTGTCGGGGTGCCCGATCGGGATCCAGTCCAGGGGGGCGAGCCGGGGCCGGAAGTGCGTGGAGTGCACGAGCCCCGACTCCCCCGGCACGGTGGGCCGCCAGGCGGCCAGGTGGGCGTACCCGTCGGCGCCCTGACCGACCGCCGCGCCCGGGTGCAGCTTCTGCGTGCCGCCGACGGTGCGGGGGGCGCCGTCCCAAGGGCCGGCGGGGCCGCGTTCCGCACGGCACAGGACGGCGTCGCCGGAGGGCAGATAGACGGTGAGGCGGCCGTCGCGGCCGCGGATGAGCCAGTCGCCGTTCACCAGTTCACTTTATGCGGGCCTGACGCCTCGGCGCGCGGCCACCCCTGCCTGGGGGTCACCTGCCGTGCGACCCTGGCCAGATGAACGACACCGCGCCTGTCCTCGTCGTCGTCGATGCCGCGAATGTCGTCGGGTCGGTACCCGACGGGTGGTGGCGGGACCGGCGGGGGGCGGCGGAGCGGTTGCGGGACCGCCTGGCGTCCGAGGGGGTTCCCGGTGTTCCCGGGCCGGTGGAGATCGTGCTCGTGGTGGAGGGTGCGGCGCGCGGGGTCGAGTCCGTGCCGGGTGTACGGGTGACGTCGGCGCCGGGCAGTGGGGACGACCACATCGTGGAAGTGGTGGCGTCCGCCGGCGACCGCTCCGTACTGGTGATCACGGCGGACCGGGAGTTGCGGCGGCGGGTCGGAGAGCTGGGGGCGGAGGTGGCGGGACCGCGTACGGTACGTCCGTAGGCGCCCGGCCTTTCTGCTGGGGCGGAGTGGGTCCGCAACCCGGCGGAACGGGTACCACCCTTAAGGTCTCTTCTGGATAATCCGCCTCGGATCTATTTGCCCTACGCTGGCCGGCATGACCGCCATGACGCCCGCGCGCACCGAACCGGACCTGTCGTTCCTCCTCGACCACACCAGTCACGTCCTGCGGAGCAAGATGTCCGCCGCCCTCGCCGAGATCGGCCTGACCGCTCGAATGCACTGCGTGCTCGTCCACGCCCTGGAGGAGGAGCGCACTCAGATCCAGCTCGCCGAGATCGGCGACATGGACAAGACCACGATGGTGGTGACGGTGGACGCCCTGGAGGAGGCGGGTCTGGCCGAGCGCCGTCCTTCCAGTACGGACCGGCGGGCCCGGATCATCGCCGTCACCGACGAGGGCGCCCGCGTCGCCGAGCAGAGTCAGAAGATCGTCGACCGCGTGCATCGCGACGCCCTGGCCACGCTCCCTGACGGGGACAGGGAGGCCCTCCTGCGGGCCCTGAAGCGCCTCGTCGGCGGCGGTCTGGCGAACCCTGTCGAGGCCCCGCGCACCGCCCGCCGGGCGCGCCAGTCCAGGTAGGCGGGGAGGCGGGGCGGCGGGGCGGCGGGGCGGCGGGGCGGCGAGACCAAAGTAAGACCGAAGAAAATAGTCTGCAACAAAACCATCTGCTACGGTCTCTCCTGTTGCCCCAACTGACAGGAGAGACCGCATGCCGCATCCGGCTCCGCGCCGTCGCCCGCTTATCCCGCCGCCCCGCGCTCACGACGGCTCGCCCTCGGAGTCATTGCCACCGGGATGCTGATGATCATCCTCGACGGGTCCATCGTGACCGTGGCGATGCCGGCCATCCAGAACGACTTGGGGTTCACCCCCGCCGGCCTCAGCTGGGTCGTCAACGCCTACCTCATCGCGTTCGGCAGCCTGCTCCTGCTGGCCGGCCGGCTCGGCGACCTGATCGGTCGCAGGCGCATGTTCCTGGCCGGCACCGCCGTCTTCACCGCCGCCTCGCTGCTGGCCGGCGTGGCCACCTCGCCCGCCGTACTGATCGCCGCCCGCTTCCTCCAGGGCATCGGCAGCGCGATGGCCTCCGCCGTCAGCCTGGGCATCCTCGTGACGCTGTTCACCGAGCCCAGGGAGCGCGCCAAGGCCATCGCCGCCTTCAGCTTCACCGGCGCGGCGGGCGCGTCCATCGGCCAGGTCCTCGGCGGTGCACTCACCGACGCTCCGCCCGTCTCAACGCCCGCTTCGGTGAGCGCAACGTCCTGCTGGCGGGCATCGCGCTCCTCATCGGCGCCCTCGCTCTCCTCACCCGCGTCCCCGTGCAGGCCAGTTATGCCGTCGACCTCCTTCCGGTCATGCTGCTCGCCGCGGGCTTCGGCCTCGCGCTGCCGGCGCTGACCACACTCGGTATGTCCGGCGCGAACGAGGAGGACGCCGGTCTCGCGTCCGGCCTGTTCAACACCACCCAGCAGATCGGCATGGCCCTGGGCGTCGCGGTCCTGTCCACTCTGGCCGCCTCCCGCACCGAGAGCCTCGCGGCTGACGGCCGGACGGCGGCCGAGGCGCTGACCGGCGGCTACCGGCTCGCCTTCGCGGTGGGCACGGGGATCCTCGTCGTCGCCTTCGCCGTCGCCTTCACGATGCTGCGCCGCCCCGAGCGCCAGGCCGCCAAGGAGCAGGCCGCCGACACGCAGACTCCCTCCCACGCCGCAGCCGTCTGACCCACCCTCTCCCCCTCCCGCCCCGACCGCTGAAAGGCTGATCCCAATGAGCGAGAACACCGCCACCGAAACCACCACCGGCACCACCGAGAACGACGGCCCCGCCCCCCGGGTTCTCACCGACCAGGAGCTCTCCCAGCTGCTGCGGCAGCAGCAGTTCGGCGTACTCGCGAGCGTCAGGAGTACCGGCCACCCGCACCTGTCGACCGTCCTCTACGACTGGAACGCCGAGGAGCGCGTACTGCGCATCTCCTCCACCGCCGACCGCCTCAAGGTCCGTCAACTGCGCCGCGACCCGCACACCTCACTGCACGTCAGCGGTCCGGACGTCTGGTCGTTCGCCGTGGCGGAGGGCGAGGCGGAGATCGTGGACCCGGCCGACGGGGCGGCCCCCGGCGAACAGCCGCTGCCCGACCGGCGCGTGGTGATCCTGATCCGGGTATCCCGCCTGTACGGGACCGCCCTGGACATCCCCTCCCAGGACTGAGAAATCA
Source organism: Streptomyces sp. NPDC002788 (assembly GCF_053592115.1). Taxonomy (NCBI): domain Bacteria; kingdom Bacillati; phylum Actinomycetota; class Actinomycetes; order Kitasatosporales; family Streptomycetaceae; genus Streptomyces; species Streptomyces sp. NPDC002788. Next base: position 547,813 of record NZ_JBSFVB010000001.1, read on the forward strand.
GTGCGTACGCCGGATCGCGGAAGAATCGATGGACCAGCGCAGGGCGGTGGCAGGTGGTGCAGGTGCCGGTCCAGTAGTTCAGCAGGTCTTGGACGGCGTCGAGAATCTGGTAGAGGGTGAGTCCGCCGTATCGGCTCTTGGGGCCGGGCTCAGTTCGGTGAAGTACGCGTGCGCTGGCGGTTGGCCCGCGACCACGGCCGAGTACGCCTGCAAGCAGACCGGCGCCGCTCGGTGGCCACCCTGGATGTGGAGACCACTCAGTCCACGGACCGTGCTGCTGGGAGGCTTCCGGGTGGAGTGCGTATTCGGCTGGCCCGCAGCTGGGCGGACCCGCAGCCACCGGCGCGGCCCCGACCCGCCACCCGCGCGCAGGCGCAAGGGCCGAACCGCCGGAGCTAGGGCTGTGTTTGCTCGCTCCTTGCGAGGCGGCTGTGTGTGCGGCCGTACAGGAAGTACAAGAGGAACCCGGCGGCCATCCAGATGGCGAACCGCACCCACGTCTCGGCGGGCAGGTTGATCATCAGCCAGAGGGAGGCGCACACCGACAGGATCGGGATGACCGGCACCCACGGGGTGCGGAACGCCCGGTGCAGATCGGGGCGGGTCCGGCGAAGGACCAGCACACCGATGGCGACGACCACGAAGGCGAAGAGCGTGCCGATGTTCACCAGCGCGGCGAGTTCGGTCAGCGGCGTGAACCCAGCGAGGATCGCGATGATCACACCGAGCAGGATGGTCGGCCGGTGCGGGGTCTTGAACCGCGGGTGCACGCGCGAGAAGAACCGCGGCAGCAGTCCGTCGCGGCTCATCGCGAAGAACACCCGGGTCTGCCCGAGCAGCAGGATCATGCACACCGTCGTCAGGCCTACCGCGGCCCCGAAGCTGATGAAGCCCGCGAACCACGGATGCCCGGTCGCCTTGAACGCGTCGGCCAGCGGCGCGTCGACGGAGAGCCGGCTGTAGTGCTGCATGCCGGTGACGACGATCGACACGAGGACGTACAGGGCGGTGCAGATGACGAGGGAGCCGAGGATGCCGCGCGGCATGTCGCGCTGCGGGTTCCGCGTCTCCTCGGCGGCCGTGGCCACGACGTCGAAGCCGATGAAGGCGAAGAACACGACCGAGGCGGCGGTGAAGATGCCCATCACGCCGAAGTTGGACGGCGCCCAGCCGAACATCAGCTGGATCAGCGGGGAGTCGAGACTCGACCCGGCCTCCACGGCCTTCTCCTTCGGGATGAACGGGTCGTAGTTCTCGCCCTTGATGAAGAAAGCGCCCGCGATGATCACGACGAGGACGACGGTCACCTTGATGGCGACGACGAGCGACGTGATCCGCGCCGACAGCTTCATGCCCAGCACGAGGATGCCCGTGAGGACGAGGACGAGCGCGGCGGCGAGGATGTCGAAGCCGAAGGTGTCGGAGCCCTCGCGACTGCCCAGGGCCGCGGGCATCGTCCAGCCCGCGTTGTCCATGAGCGACTGGATGTAGCCCGACCAGCCGACGGCCACCACCGCCGTCCCGAGCGCGAACTCCAGGACGAGGTCCCAGCCGATGATCCAGGCGGGCAGTTCGCCGAGCGACGCGTACGAGAACGTGTAGGCGGACCCGGCGACCGGAACGGTGGAGGCGAACTCGGCGTAGCAGAGCGCGGCGAGGGCGCAGGCGACGCCGGCCGCGGCGAACGCCAGGGCCACCGCGGGCCCGGCGTTGTTCTTGGCCACTGTGCCGGTGAGGACGAAGATGCCGGTACCGATGATCACGCCGACGCCGAAGACGGTCAGATCCAGCGCGGACAACGACTTCTTGAGCGCGTGCTCTGGTTCCTCGGTGTCGAGGATGGACTGCTCGACCTTCTTCGTCCGGAAGAGGGTACTGCTCACGGGGTACCTCCCACGCTTGTCGTCCTCGACATGATCGAGAGGTGGGAGGATCCGTATGCCCCGGCACGGACGAAATCACGCCAATGGGCCGGTTGCACCACCCTCACGGTGGGGTAACCGGCCCATTCGAACCCGTTCGGCCCTGTCGGCGGCGTCAGTCGCGCGCGGGCTCCACCGAGTCCACCGCGTCCGCGGCGCTGCGCTCGTACCGGCCGTCGAGCTTGGCGACCAGCCCGGTCACCTGCCGGGCGATGTCGGGCGCGGTGAGGCCGATCTCGGCCAGGACCTCGGCGCGGGAGGCGTGGTCGAGGAAGCGCGGCGGGATGCCGAAGTCGCGCAGCGGCACGTCGACGCCCGCGTCGCGCAGCGCCTGCGCGACGGCGGAGCCGACACCACCGACCCGGCTGTTGTCCTCGACGGTGACGACAACGCGGTGCTGCTCGGCGAGCGGGGCCAAGGCCTCGTCGACGGGCTTGACCCAGCGCGGGTCGACGACGGTGGTGGAGATGCCCTGCCTGTCGAGCAGGGCGGCGATCTCCAGGCACATGGGCGCGAGGGCGCCGACGGAGACCAGCAGCACGTCCGGCCGGTCGGCGCCGGGCTCGCGCAGCACGTCCATGCCGCCGACGCGGCCCACGGCGGGCACGGCGGGGCCTACGGCGCCCTTGGAGAAGCGGACCACGGTCGGCGCGTCCTCGACGGCGACGGCCTCGCGCAGCTGGGCGCGCACCTGGTCGGCGTCGCGTGGCGCGGCGAGCCGCAGGCCGGGCACGACCTGCAGGATCGACATGTCCCACATGCCGTTGTGGGAGGCCCCGTCGGTGCCGGTGACACCGGCCCGGTCGAGCACGAAGGTGACGCCGCACTTGTGCAGGGCCACGTCCATCAGCACCTGGTCGAAGGCGCGGTTGAGGAAGGTGGCGTACACGGCGAAGACCGGGTGGACGCCGCCCGTCGCGAGGCCGGCCGCGGACACCGCGCCGTGCTGCTCGGCGATGCCGACGTCGTAGACCCGCTCCGGGAAGCGCTTGGCGAACCTGTCCAGGCCCACCGGCTGGAGCATGGCGGCCGTGATGGCGACGATGTCCTCGCGCTCCTCGCCGAGCTTGACCATCTCCTCGCCGAAGACGGAGGTCCAGTCGGCGCCGGAGGTGGCGATCGGCAGGCCCGTGTCGGGGTGGATCTTGCCGACGGCGTGGAATCGGTCGGCCTCGTCCTGCAGGGCGGGCTGGTAGCCGCGGCCCTTCTCGGTGAGGCAGTGCACGATGACCGGCCCGCCGAACCGCTTGGCCCGCGCGAGGGCGGACTCCAGGGCCTCCAGGTCGTGCCCGTCGATCGGACCGACGTACTTCAGGCCGAGGTCCTCGAACATGCCCTGCGGGGCGATGAAGTCCTTCAGGCCCTTCTTGGCGCCGTGCAGGGTGTCGTACAGGGCCTGGCCGACGACGGGCGTGCGCTCCAGGACCTCCTTGGTACGGGCGAGGAACCGCTCGTAGCCGTCGGTGGTGCGCAGGGTCGCCAGGTGGTTGGCGAGGCCTCCGATGGTCGGCGCGTACGACCGCTCGTTGTCGTTGACGACGATGACGAGCGGGCGGTCCTTGGCGTCGGCGATGTTGTTCAGCGCCTCCCAGGCCATGCCGCCGGTCAGGGCTCCGTCGCCGATGACGGCCACGACGTGGCTGTCACGCTTGTGCAGCTGGTTGGCCTTGGCGATGCCGTCGGCCCAGCCGAGGACGGTCGAGGCATGCGAGTTCTCGATGACGTCGTGCTCGGACTCGGCCTGTGAGGGGTAGCCGGACAGGCCGCCCTTCATCTTCAGCTTGGAGAAGTCCTGGCGGCCGGTGAGCAGTTTGTGGACGTAGGACTGGTGACCGGTGTCCCAGAGCACCTTGTCCTTGGGCGAGTCGAAGACCCGGTGCAGGGCGATGGTGAGCTCCACCACGCCGAGGTTGGGGCCGAGGTGACCGCCGGTCTTGGAGACCGCTTCGACAAGGAAGGTCCGGATCTCCTCCGCCAGCTGGTTCAGCTCCTCCAGGTTGAGCCGGTCCAGATCGCGCGGTCCCCTGATACGGGTCAGCAGCGGCACCCGTGCCTCCTTGCAGTAGAGCTGTTGCCGGGCTTGTCGAGTCTAATGTTCCGCCTTCGTGGGCGGCGCCGTGGCCGTGCGTCGTACGTCACGCGTTCGGCTGTACCCAACTTGTGCCTCACCTACGACAAGACTGTGCCCGGCACCGGGAAGTGCCGGGCACGGTCTTGTCCTTCGGCGCTACGCGCGACCCGCGGTCTTCTGCGTCTTGCGCGTCACCGCGTCGATCACCACAGTGGCCAGCAGCACACCACCCGTGATCATGTACTGCACCGGAGAGGCGATGCCCTCGAGGGCGAGCCCGTACTGGATCGACACGATCACCAGCACACCGAGCAGCGCGTTCCAGGTGCGCCCACGGCCACCGAACAGCGACGTGCCGCCGATCACCGCCGCGGCGATCGCGTTCATCAGCAGGTCACCGCCACCGGCACCCTGGTTCGCCGCGGCGATCTTGGAGGCGATGAACAGACCGCCCACCGCGGCGAAGGTCCCGGAGATCGCGAACACCGAGATCCGGACCATCTCCACGTTGATGCCGGCCCGGCGCGACGCCTCGACGCTGCCGCCGAGCGCGAACACCTTCCGGCCGTACGCCGTGCGCCGCAGCACGAAGTCCGTGACCAGCAGCACCACGATGAAGATCACCACGGCCAGCGGCAGGCCCTTGTACTGGTTGAAGACGATGGCGACGGTGAAGGCGAGGACCGCCAGCAGCACGGTCCGCACGATCGTCTCGCTCAGCGGCCGCGACGGCACGCCGGCGGCCTCCCGGCGCCGGTTGCCGAGGAAGGAGCTGAGGAAGAACCCGGCGGTCACCACCGCGGCCAGACCGTACGCGGCAGCCACGTCGGAGAAGTAGTAGCTGGTCAGCTGGGCCACGACCCCGTCCGGGTCGAGGTTGATCGTGCCGTTGTCGCCCAAAATCTGAAGCATGAAGCCGTTCCAGAACAGCAGACCGGCCAGGGTGACGGCGAACGCGGGGACGCCGATCTTCGCGAAGAAGAAGCCGTGCAGCACGCCGGCGACCGTACCGGTGAGGATGGCCAGCACGAAGGCGAGCCACTCGTTCATGCCGTTGGTGACGTTCAGCACCGCGAAACTGGCGCCGGCGACACCGGAGACCGAGCCGACCGACAGGTCGATCTCGCCGAGCAGCAGCACGAACACGATGCCGACGGCGATCATGCCCGTACCGACCATGGCGACGGACATGTCGGACAGGTTGCCCGCGGTGAGGAAGTTGGAGTTCAGGCTCGTGAAGATGAGCCAGATGATCGCCAGGCCGATGACGACCGGAATGGAGCCCAGGTCACCGGACTTCATCTTCCGCTTGAACTCGGTGACGTAGCCCGCGAGGCCCTGCTCGCGCACCAGCAGCCGGGGGTCGACCACCGTGACGGCGGCCTTGGCCGCCTCGGGGTTCGCCACGACGTGGTCTTCCGGAGCCGCGGAGGTCTTGTCGATGTTCACTTGGAAACCTCCCCGTTCGTGCGCGCCGCACGGCGGGTCACGGCGTTGTCGGTGGCGCCGGTGATGGCGGAGATGATCTCTTCCTGGGAGGTCGACTTGACCTCGAAGACGCCGTTGTTGCGCCCGAGGCGCAGCACGGCGACCTTGTCCGCGACCGCCTTGACGTCGGCCATGTTGTGGCTGATGAGGATCACGGCGTGGCCGCGCTCGCGCAGCCGCTCGACGAGGTCGAGGACCTGCGCGGTCTGCTCCACGCCGAGGGCGGCGGTGGGCTCGTCGAGGATGACCAGCTTGGGCTCGCCGAGCATGGACCGGGCGATGGCCACGGTCTGGCGCTGGCCGCCGGAGAGCGAGGCGATCGGGATGCGCACGCTGGGGATGCGGATCGAGAGCGTGTCGAGCAGTTCGCGGGAGCGGCGCTCCATCTCCACCTCGTCCAGGACACCGCGCTTGCGGATCTCCCGGCCCAGGTAGAGGTTGCCGACGACGTCGATGTTGTCGCAGAGCGCGAGGTCCTGGTAGACGGTCGCGATGCCCAGGTTCTGGGCGTCGTGCGGCTTGCTGATCTGGACGGACCTGCCGTCCCATTCGATGACGCCCTCATCGATGGGGTGCACGCCGGCGATCGTCTTGACCAGCGTGGACTTTCCGGCGCCGTTGTCGCCCACCAGGGCGACCACCTCACCGGCGTGGACCTCAAGCTCTACGTCGGTGAGCGCCTGAACGGCACCGAACCGCTTGGAGACCCCGCGCAACGCCAGCACGGGCGTAGCGGACACGTGAACCATCTCCTTCGCCGCCTGACCCGGCGGGAGGTTGTTGCAGAAGTAGGGGAGGAGTGATCGCTCCGGCGCCCCGCGGAGCTTGCGGGGCTGGTGTGGCGGGGCGCCGGAGTCACTCGGGGCAGCGGGTCCCGTACGGATACACACGGGAGTCACGGGAGTCCGGACGCGGACTCCCGTCTCCCTCAGGGGACCTGACGGCTGCTCAGTTGAGACCGATCTTGTCGCAGGCGGCCTTGTACTTGGCCGTGCAGATCTCGTTCACCGTGTAGATGCCGTCCTTGATGACGGTGTCCTTGATGTTGTCCTTGGTCAGCGACACGACCGGGACCAGGACGGACGGGACGGCCTTGGTGGTCGGGCTGTCGACCTTGTCCTTGGCGATCGAGTCGAGCGACTTGCCCTGGGCGAGGGCGACGGCCATCTCGGCCGCGACGTCCGCCTCCTGCGGGTAGGGCTTGTAGACGCTCATGTACTGCTCACCGCTGACGATGCGCTGCACGCCCGCGAGTTCGGCGTCCTGGCCGGTGACGGGGATGTCGGCGATGCCGGCCGCCTTCAGGGCGGTGATGATGCCGCCCGCCATGCCGTCGTTGGCGGAGTAGACGCCGACGATCTTGTCCTTGCCGAGGGCGGAGATGGCGCCCTCCATGTTGGAGTTGGCGTTCTCCGGCTTCCACTCCTTGGTGTCGTACTCGCGGCCGATCTTCACCTTGCCGTCGAGGACGGAGTGCGCGCCCTGCTTGAACTGGGCGGCGTTCGGGTCGGTGGAGGACCCGTTCATCATGACGATCTGGCCGTCCTTGGCCTTGGAGCCCAGGGCCTTCAGCAGGGCCTCGCCCTGGGTCTTGCCGACGGTGACGTTGTCGAACGAGGTGTAGGCGTCGATCGGGCCCTCGGCCAGGCGGTCGTAGGCGACGACGGGGATGCCCGCGTCCTTGGCCTTCTTCACCGAGCCGGCGATCGCCTTGGAGTCCACCGCGTCCACGATCAGCACGTCGACCTTGTTGGTCACCATCGTGTCGACCTGCTGGTTCTGCGTGCTGGCGTCCTGCTTGGCGTTGGCGTAGACGACCTCGCCCTTGCCGTTGGTGAGTTCCTTGACCTTCTTCTCGATGAGCGGCCGGTCGAACTTCTCGTAACGGGCGGTCGCGTTCTCCGGAAGGAGCAGGCCGACCTTGATGTCGTCGCCCTTCTTGGCGGACCCGGTGGAGTCGGCCTTCTCGCCGGACTCCTTGGCGCTGCCACAGGCAGCAAGCGAAACGGCCATCACACCGGCGGCAACGGCGACAGCGGCGCGACGCATACGCGTGTTCACTTCAAAAACCTCCCTGACGAGGCCGCGACATTGCGACCGAGGTGGCTGGAAGTCAACTCGGCCACACGTGCGACGTCAAGAAGTAAATCCTTAACGAGATGGCAACGGTGCCATCCGTTCTCTAAGTGAAGGCAGGGGGCGCCGCCTTCAGCGGTCCTGCGGCAGTCCCGTCCAACAGGGTCGAATCGCCCATCTCGCTGAGGGCGAGAGCGAGCGCTCCGAGCACCTCCGCACGGCCACCGAGAGCGCCGGGGAGAACGGACAACTGGCGGGCCGCACTGGGGATGGCGTAGCGGCCGACGGACTCCCGGATCGGCCCGAGCACCAGCTCACCGGCCTCGGCGAGATCACCGCCGAGGACCACGCGGCTCGGGTTCAGCAGGTTGCAGAGATTGGCCACTCCACTGCCGATGTGGCGGCCGACGTCGGCGATCACCCGACGGCAGCCCGGGTCTCCGTCCCGCGCGAGCCGTACGACGCCTTCCATGGTCAGATCGGTGCCGTGACTGGACTGGAGGAGCGGGAGCACGTAGCGCGCGGCCGCGAAGGTCTCCAGGCAGCCGCGGTTGCCGCAGCGGCAGACGGGGCCGGATTCATCGAGTGTAATATGCCCGATTTCTCCGGCAGTGCCGCCGGGTCCTCGGTAGATCCTTCCGCTGATCACCAGGCCGGCGCCGACACCACTGGCGACCTTGATGTACGCCAGGTCGCGGACGCCCCGGCCGCTGCCCCAGACCATCTCGCCGAGGGCGCCGAGGTTGGCGTCGTTGTCCACGTGCACGGGGACGCCGAGGCGGCCGCGGAGCTCCTCGGCGGGCTTGGTGCCGGTCCAGCCGGGGAGGATCGCGGTCGAGCCGAGGGTGCCGGACTCCACGTCGATCGGGCCGGGGACGCCGAGGCCGACGCCGGCGATCTTGGAGCGGTCGACGCCGGTGGCCTCGATCAGGCGGGTGACCAGCTGTTCCGCCCGGTCGAAGCCCTGGGTGGACGAGGCGTCCACGTCCAGGGGCTCGGACTCCTCGGCGAGGACCTGGTGGGCGAGGTTGCCGATGGCGACGCGGAGGTGGGTGTGGCCGAAGTCGACCCCTATGACGATGCCGGCGTCACCGCTGAGTGACACGCTGCGGGCCCTGCGGCCGCCCGCGGAGGTCGGTGTGACCTCGACCGTGCCGCCGTCCTTCAACTCCCGGACGATGTTGGACACCGTCGCCGCGGACAGGCCTGTCGTCCGCGCGATCTCGGCCTGGGTGAGGGAACCCGCCAGGCGCACGGCTCGTACGACCCGCTCCAGGTTGGCTCGGTGCAGCGATGACTGCGACCCCGGAGTCTCCACGACGACCTCCTGCGCACGGGGCCGCTTCGATGAGACCCCGTCTATGTCCAACTAGTGAACTCTAAGCTGAGCCGTTCGGGTTGCCTCCCGTCAAGAGGTTGAACTGATTCCGGGGGGTGCGCGGGTGGTTGCGCAGGGCTACGTGGTGGTTCGCGCTTTCTGTCGCCGGGTGCCTGCGGCGGCCTGTGGACGTGGGGTGGGGTGCGGGCAGCGCCTGCGCCGTGGGGGTGGGTCGGCGGGGCTGCGGGAGCGTCGTGGCTCGGGCTCGGCCGCCCGGCTGCGGGCATCGTGCCGCTGAGGGCGACGGGGTCCCCTGCGGCTACTTCAGCGCCCCGGCCGTCAAGCCCTGTACCACCTGGCGCTGGAAGACGATGTACGCCGCCAGGACCGGGAGCATGGCCATCACCAGGCCCGCGAAGAGGCCCGACCAGTCACCCTTGTAGCCCTGGCTCACTGCCAGCTGGACCAGGCCCTGGGTGAGGACGCGTGTGTCGGGGTCGGTGTTGAGGACCGTGGGGAGCATGTACTGGTTCCACTGGCCGAGGAAGTTGAAGATGCCGACGCTGATCAGGCCCGGCTTGGCCATGGGGACCATGATCTGGAAGAACGTGCGGCTGTGGGAGGCGCCGTCGACGAAGGCCGCCTCCGCCACCGACGTCGGCAGGGTGCGGAAGAACGCCGTCAGGAAGAACACCGTGAACGGCAGGGAGTAGGCGATGTAGACCAGGATCAGGCCGTGGATGGTGTTCAGCAGGCCCATGTTGTTCACGACGTAGAACAGCGGGACCAGGGCGAGCATGATCGGGAAGCTCATACCGCCGATGAACAGGTAGTAGATGAAGCGGTTGCCCGGGAAGTCGAAGCGGGCCAGGACGTAGGCCGCCATGGAGCCGAGGACGAGTGTGCCGATGAGCGAACCGCCCACCACCACAACGGTGTTGAGGAAGTAGTCGCTCATGTTGGCCTCGGTCCACGCCCGCGACCAGTTGTCGAAGTGCGGCGAGTCCGGGAGCGACCAGGGGGAGCCGAAGATGGAGCGGTCGTCCTTGAAGGACGTCATGACCGCCCAGAGCAGCGGCATCACCACCATGATCGCCCAGATGACGAGGACGCCGTGGGAGAAGACGTTGAGGACCGTGCCTTCCTTCTTCTCCTTGGGCGGTACGGCCGGCGGGAGGTCCGCCTCGGTGAGGGAGGCGCCGGACTCGGCCGGGAGGGGGGCGGGGGTTTCGGTCGTCTTCATCAGTACTCCAGCCGCTCGCGACGGCCCAGCCGCATCACCACGGCGGCGAAGGCCAGTGTGACGACGAGCAGGGCGACACCGATGGTGGTGGCGTAGGCGGCCTGACCGTCGCGGAACGCCTTCTGGTACACGTACAGGACCATGACGGTGGTCGAGTAGTCGGGACCGCCCGGCCCGGTCGTCATGATCTGCACGACCGCGAACGACTCGGCGCCCAGGGCGAGGATGCCCATGTACACCCAGCCGGACTGCACGGTGTCCCACAGCAGGGGCAGGGTGATCCGGAAGAAGGTGGTGAAGCGGTTCGCGCCGTCCAGCAGGGCCGCCTCGTACATGTCCGCCGGGATGGAGGCCATACCGGCGGAGAAGAGGACCACGAAGAAGCCGACCGTGGACCAGACGAGGACCGCCATCACGGCCCACAGCGCCAGGTCGGGGTCGCCGAGCCACAGGGGCTGGACGTCACCGAGGCCGATCCCGCGCAGGACCGAGTTGATCGCGCCGCTGTCCGGGTTGTACGCGAACGCGAACAGCAGCGCCACGATGGCGATCGAGAGGACCTGCGGGAAGAAGTAGACGATTTTGTAGAAGGAGGAGCCGCGGACCCCGGTGATCACCGGACCGTTCCTTCTCTTTCTGCCGCCCACATTGATCATGAAAGCGAAGAACAGCGCGAGGCTGATCGTCACCACCGGCAGCAGGAGGGCGAACAGCAGGCTGTGCTGCAACGACTTCCAGAAGATGTCGTCGTCGAGCATCCGGCTGTAGTTGTCGGAACCGACCATCTTGAATTCGGGGCTCAGGCCGGTCCAGTCCGTGAACGAGTAGTAGATGGACTGGATGAACGGCCAGACCACGAAGAGCGCGTACAGTCCCAGGGGCAGCGCGAGGAAGCCCACGATGAACCGGTACTTGCCGTGCTGCATCGCCACTCCGGTGCCGTTGCGGACATTGGGTTTCCGGTGCCGTTACTGGTGCTTGTAGTGCTTGATCGAGTCGTCCTTGGCGGCCTCGTCGGCGAAGCCCTGGATCTTCTTGACGGCCTCGGCCGGGGTGAGGCGGCCGGCCATCATCTCGCCCAGGCCGGAGACGCCGATCTTCTCCTTCTGCAACTGCACGTACCAGTCCTGCAGACGGGGATTCACCACGTTCTCGCCGGCCTTGTCCAGCGCCGCGACACCCGACTTCAGACCGGGGGTGAGGGCGATGCCGTCGGTGCCTCCGTGGTACGCGGTCAGCGACTTCACCTTGCTGGTGAAGTTCTTCGAGGACGCCTCGCTGAGCATGATGCGCAGCTGCTCCATGCCGCCGGCGGCGTTCTTCGCCTTGGCCGGGACGATGAACGGCTCGCCGCCGGAGGCCCAGAGAGTGCCGAAGGGCAGCTTGTCGGAGGGGTCGAGGCCGGTGGGCGCGGAGACGGCCAGGCCGAAGTCCTTCGGGATGACGTTGGCCGACTCGTTCTCCACCCAGGAGCCGTTCGGGACGAACAGCGCCTTGCCCTGGGCCCACGCGGTCTGCGACTGGATGTGGTCCAGGCCCGGGGTGCCCTTGAGGACGTAACCCTTCTTGTAGAGCTCGTAGTAGGCGTCGAAGCAGGCCTTGACGGCCGGGTGCTTCCAGGCGTTCGGCTCCAGGTTGTCGATGGCGTCGAGGACCTCGCGGCCGCCCACCTTGCCGATCATGGGGTAGAGCGAGAACGGGATGTAGTACGGGTACTTGCCCGCGTACGTCCAGCCCGCCATGCCCTTCTTCCTGGCCTTCGCGCAGACCGCGAGCATCTGGTCCCAGGTCTCGGGGTACTGCTCGTCGAGCGAGTCCAGTGCCTTCTGCGAGTACCAGACGCCGTACACCGTGTAGGCGTAGTACAGGATCCAGACCTTCTCGCCGTCGAACTGGCCCATCTCCACGATGCCGGGACGCAGCGTGTCACGGACCTTCTTGCCCGGGTCGTCGTAGGACGGCGCGTCCAGGAGCGGGGTGAGGTCGGTGAGCTGGTTCTTGCCGACCAGGACGCCCATGTCCATCTGCTCGGCGCCGGAGTTGTCGATGAGGTCCGGCGGGGTGCCCTGGTTGAAGCGGGGCTGGAGCGTGGACTGGATCTTCTGGGTGGCGGCGAACTTCACCGTCACCTCGGGGAAGTTCTTCTCGTAGATCTTCACGGCGTCCTCGGCGTACTCCTTGCCGAAACCGCCGTCGAACAGGACGAATTCCATGCCCGCCGTGTCGTTGACGGCGAGCGGGTTCTTCGCTGTCTTCTTGCCGGCCTTCGCCTTGTCGCCGCTGTCGTCGCCGCCGCTGCTGGCACAGGCGGACAGGAAGCTCATGGCCGGTACGGAGATCAGCCCGAGCGCGGCAGACCTTTTGATCAGATCACGGCGGCCGACACCCTCGGTGCCGCGGTTCTCGGCGGAAGTGGATCCCATGCTCAAGTCCACGCCTTCTCCAGGGACTCAGGCGGTGAACCGGATCCTCCCCGGCACCGCGATCGGGTCAAGCTGGGTCGTGCAGGAAAGTGCGGGTGGTGACGTGCGCATCGCGTGAATCGCCCGACAGGTATAGTCCACTTCCCACTAACGGATCAAGATCGAACACAAGGTTGGCCGCGGGTCTTGTCCGAGTCGAGACCTCGCGGAAGGATGAGCGGCCTGCGTATTCCGCGACGGAAGAATCCCGGTCGTCGCCCCCGAATGCCACAGACAAACACCTTGGAACGCTCCGGCACTTGAGCAACCACTGGTCCTTGCGCATCGAAGTTGACAACGTTGTCCACTGCGCAGGGAGGGTACCCGTTGACGCAAGGGAAAGCTCGGCACGGTGGGGGTTCGGCGGTCGTGTCGGCGACCGCCTTCGCGTTGACCCTGGGTTCGCAGGGCGTTGCGGTCGCACTGCCCCGAGCTTCGAGAAGCCCGATCGGGAGTACGCGCCCCCCTTCGTGCCCTCCTTCGTGGCGGATGACCCGGTTCCGGGCCGGCGAACTCGGTCGACACCGGCCCGGACGGCGGCAGGCGCGCCTCGGGCGTCGACGGCGGCGGTGCGCAGTCGATGGAACACGGCGACTCGGAGGGCGTACGGCGCGATGGCCGACTTCGGGGGTACGTCGTGAAGGCCGACTCGGAGGGGCAGCCGGGCCCGTCCGCCCATGGCCGCAGTCACGCGGACAGCGGGGGGCGGCGTGTCGACCACGGCCTGCCGGGACGTCAATCCGCTCCGTCGCCTCGGTGACCTCCGCCTCGCCACCTTCCGGGGCATCGCCCGCGGCGCCCGGGGGTCTGCTCCATCAGCCAGAAGGGGGACCGCCTTGCCAACGACGATCGGCCCCTTCCGCCGACGACGAACGGCTCCTTCCGCCGAGGCCGGACCGGCACCGCGGCAGCCGTAGACAACTGCGCCGCCCGGCGCTAACTTCCGCAACAGCGGGGTGGGAGCGCTCCCATAACGGTGGACCGGAACCCGCCCTTCAAGTCGCTCCCGCCCCGCGCATCCCCGCACACGCATCCGCAGACCCGCATCCCGAAGAAACGGATGATGCTGTCATGATCCTGACAAGAAAGCCGGGAGGCGCTCCGCCGCCCCGATCAGCCCCCCCCACCCGGGCCGGAGCCCTCTTCCTGGTCCTGATCTCCCTCCTCGTCACCGTCCCGGCGCTCGGCCTTGTCATGACGGCCGGCGGGGATGCCGAGGCGCACGGCACCCCGATGAAACCCGGCAGCCGCACCTTCCTGTGCTGGCAGGACGGTCTGACCGACACCGGTGAGATCAAGCCGGTCAATCCGGCGTGCCGGGCCGCGCAGCAGGTCAGCGGCACCACGCCGTTCTACAACTGGTTCTCGGTCCTCCGCTCGGACGGCGCCGGCCGCACCCGGGGCTTCGTACCGGACGGCGAGCTGTGCAGCGGCGGCAACCCCAACTTCACCGGGTTCGACAAGCCCAGCAAGGACTGGCCGCTCACCCATCTCACCTCGGGCGCGACGGTCGACTTCTCGTACAACGCCTGGGCGGCCCACCCCGGTTGGTTCCACGTCTACATCACCAAGGACGGCTTCGACGCGGCCAAGACGCTCACCTGGAACGACATGGAGGAACGGCCGTTCCTCAGCGTCGACCACCCGCCCCTGAACGGCTCACCGGGCACGGTCGAGGCCAACTACTCCTGGAAGGGAAAGCTCCCCGAGGGCAAATCGGGCCGCCACATCATCTACATGGTCTGGCAGCGCTCCGACAGCCAGGAGACCTTCTACTCCTGCTCCGACGTCGTCTTCGACGGCGGCAACGGCGAGGTGACGGGCATCAAGGAGCCGGGCAACCCGTCCGAGCCGGTGCCCGGCACCTGCACGGCCACCCGGAAGACGACCGGCACCTGGAACGGCGGCCACCAGTCCGAGGTGACCGTCACCAACACCGGCACGGTCCCGATGCTCGGCTGGATGGTCGACTGGACCCTCCCGTCCGGCCAGAAGATCGAGAATTTGTGGAACGGCGCCGCGACCTACAACGGCCAGGCGGTCATGGTCCACAACTCCGGCTGGAACGGCTCCCTCGATCCGGGCAGAAGCACGACGTTCGGTTACGTCGTCTCCGGCTCGGGGGGCGACGGCACGACTAGTTTGCCCTGCCGGGTGGGGTGAACCGGTGCGTCCGACGGGCCCGGGGCCGGGGAGCCTCGGTCATCGGGCCCGTCTTCAGTGACCGGCCGTCGCGACGAGGCGGCGCGGAGCGGCCAGGGCCGGTGCGCGCCGAGTGGGTTTGCCGCCGGGGCGGTTGTGGAGCCTGCTTCGCCGATGAGGAGGCAGGCGAGAGTGCGCAGGAGGGCCCAGCCACCGGGGCGGCGGAGGGTCGAGGCGCCGCGGGACCGGGACCTGGAGGGGTGGCAGATCTGCCCCGGCCTCGCACAGGGCATGGCCGACCTCGGCCCGCCACGTGTCCACGCTGATGATCACGTCCGGGAACCGCCGCCGCACCTCCGCCACGAACCCGATCGTCCGCCGGACCTCCTCCAGGTGCCCGGCGAGGGCGGACGGTCAGGCGTGTTCCTTGCGCGGTAACGCGTCCGCGGACCGTGTCGCCCCGGCAGCCTGACGGCGAGGTCGTCGCCGGGCCGCCAGAGCCGGTTGTCGCAGCCGCGCGGGCCGAGCAGCACCGGCTGATCGGCCGGGGTCGGGTGCTGGCCGCGCAGGAGGTCCCGGACCGGTGCCGGTGTGATCTCGATCCGCGTGGTGGACATGCGGCGCGGCCGCACGGGGGGCGGCGGCCCGGGGTGCCGGGTGTGTGATCGGAAATGCGCCGGTCGCCCGAGCCAGGGGTCGAGGGGGCGAGGGGCCGAGCCGAGGCTGCGGACGTACTGGCCGAGTCGGCCCGTCCGCCCCATATGTCGCTGTTATCCAGGTGTGCGATTCTGAGGTGTGGGTGCCCTGCCGCTCGTGTGCGGCGTGGCTCCGCCGTGGGAGGCGTGCCCCGGCGCCGCCGGTCCTGTGCCCGCGTCGGCGTCGCCCGGGTCCCGGGACTCCCACCTGCCGGTGGCCGCGGCACGGACGGGAGGTGGATGCGGAGATGCCCCATGACGGCGATGCCCTGGCCGCGGCCCCCGGTCTTCGGGCGCCCGGGAACGGGGGCACCGGTCCGCCTCGCCCCACGCCGGAGCTCGCCGCGAGGGAGCGCGTCCTGGCCTTCGCCGGGGTGGCGCTGGCGGCGGTGTACGTACGGAGCGAGGACGGGGCGGAACTCCGGGTGGTGGAGTCGTCCGGGGGCGAACCGGAGCGGTACGGGCTGCCGGGCCGCGTACGGGTCCCGGAGGGCTCGCCCGAGGTCGAAGAGCCGCGGCAGGGCACGTCGCCGCCGAGGGACGGTGGGGCGGCGGCCGGGCTCGGGGACGGCTCCGCTCCGGCCCCCGGCGCCCCTCCCGCACCCGCCTCGCACCCGAGCGCCCCCACCCCGGCACCCCCTGCCGCATCGGCCAGGACAAACAGCGCATCCGCAATCGCCGAGGCCTACCTGCGCGGGCGGCCCCGCTGGCTCGACGGCGCGGTGCTCGCCGCCGCCGGAGAAGGCGGAGCCGCCGCCGCTCCGGTCGGGGCGCTGCCGCTCGGGGCGGCGGGTGGGTGGCTGGGGTGTCTGGTCGTGGTGGGAGAGGCCGGGGAGGGTTTCGGGGTTGAGCAGCGGGAGTTCCTGGAGCGGTATGCCGAGGCGGTCGCCGGGCGGCTGCGGGGCGAGGCCGACCGGTCGGCGCCCTTGCCCCTGCTGGATTCCGCCCTGCGGGCGATGGGGGTCGGCTCCTTCGCCCTCACGCCCGGCACCGGGCTGGTCGAGACGGACACGACCCTGCTCGAACTCGTCGGCATCCCCGAGGACGGTTTCGACGGCAAGACCGACACCCTGCTCTCCTGCAGCGTCCCGGAGGACGTGCCCGCACTGCTGTCGGTCATCGAACCGTCCGCGCAGGCCCCGGGGCGCCGTGAGCTGGAGTTCCGTATCCGCCGGCCCACCGGTGAACTGTGCTGGCTGCGCCTGGACTGCCGTGTGCTGAAGGGGCCGGAGGGCCTTCCGGAGCGCGTGCTCGGTGTGGTGAGCGCGGCGCCCGTGCTGCGCCGCGGCGCCAGCGACGTCGCCCGCATCCAGTGGCTGACGGCCGCGCTCGACGACGCGACGACGGTGCGGGACGTCAGCCGGGTGGTCGTCGCCGCGCTGCGCGAGCCGCTGGGAGCCGACCGGGTCGCACTCGCCGAGCTGCTGGACGACCGGCTGGCGGTCACGGTGCTCGACCCGCCGGGTCCGGGCGCCTGGCCGGAGTTGTGGCGTTCCGAGTGGCGCTCGGAGTGGCCGGACGCACCGGTCAGCGCCCTGCCCACGCTCCACGCCGCGCTGCGGGACGGGCGGATGAGCCTGTGGCCGGCGGGCGCCGCGCTGGAACCGGGCCTCGCGGGCATCGGCCCCGGCGGTCTCGCGGTGCTGCCGCTGCCCGCCAAGAGCCGGGTGGCCGGGGTGTGCCTGGTCGGCTGGGACACCCCGCACGAGTTCGCCCCCGAGGAGCGGGCCCTGCTGACCGCGACCGCGGGGCTGGTGGGGCAGGCGCTGAAGCGCGCGCACGCCTACGACGCCGAGCAGGAACTCGCGACGATGCTCCAGCGCAGCCTGCTGCCCCGCCGCCTCCCCCGGCTGCCCGGCGGCATCGCCGTGGCCCGCTACCTGCCCGCCCGGCGGGGCCTGCAGGTGGGCGGCGACTGGTACGACGTGATCGCCCTGTCGGAGGGGAAGGTGGCCCTGGTCATCGGGGACGTTCAGGGGCACAGCGCCGCCGCCGCGACGATCATGGGCCAGATGCGTACCGCGGTCCGGGCCTACGCCGTCGAGGGCCATCCGCCGGACGTGGTCGTCGCGCACGCCAACCGGCTGCTCGTCGGCATGGAGACCGACCTGTTCGCCACGTGCTGCTATGTCGAGCTGGACATGGAGGAGGGCAACGCGCTGTTCGTGCGGGCCGGCCATCTGGCCCCGCTGGTGCGGTATCCCGACGGCGGCACCGAGGAGATCGCGGTCGAGGGCGGGCTTCCGCTGGGCGTCCTCGCCGACGCGGAGTTCCCGCTGACGGCGCTGGCGCTGGCCCCGGGTTCCGTGCTCGCGCTGGTGACGGACGGCCTGGTCGAGTCGGCGGATCTGCATCTGGACGAGGGCATGCGGCTCGTTCGGGAGGCGCTCGCCGCGGCCGATCCCGCCGACGCGGGGCGGATGGCCGACGAACTGCTCGGCGAGGAGGGTCGCCGGGAGGACGACGTGGCGTTGCTGCTGCTGCGCTACGACGGGATGCGGGTACGGCCGGTGCGGGCGGGCTGGGTGGTGTGGCGGCTGCCGGACGCGGTGATGCACGCCCGCCGGTTCAGTGCGCGCACGCTGCGGTCGTGGGACGTCGTGGACGAGGCCGACACCGTCCTGCTGGTGGTGTCGGAGCTGGTCACCAACGCGCTGGTGCACACGCAGGGCGCGGTCCGTGTGGACCTGACCCTGGCGGCGGACCGGCTGCGGGTGACCGTGAGCGACTCCTCGCCGCGCGCACCGGCCAAGCCGGTGGTCGTGGACTGGGAGTCGACGGGCGGCCGGGGGCTCTTCCTCGTCGAGGCCATGTCGGCGGCCTGGGGCTCGGTGCCGATCGGTGGCGGCAAGCAGGTGTGGAGCGAGATCGTCGTGTCCCGGCCGGAGCCGGCGCCGGAACCCGACCCGCAGGCGGAACCGGAGCCCGAGCCCGAGAAGGAGCGGGCCCCCGACCGGAGCCGTGGCAGGGGCTGGGGCGTGGGCCGGATCCGGGACCGGAACAGGGTCCGGCAGCGGGAGGCGGACCGGGACCGGTATCAGGACGCCGATCGGAGCGGAGACCGGGAACCGGACAAGGACCGGGACCGGAACAGAGGACGGGACCGGAACCCCGACAACGCCCGGAACCGGGGGCTCGGCCGGGGCCGGTGGCGGTCCGGCGAGGGAGGTCCGCCATGAGAGGACGTACGTGGCGTGCGGCTGTCGTCCTGCTGGCGGCCGTGCTGGCGCTGTCCCTCCCCGGGTGCACCGACGACGGCGGGGACGGCGGGGAGCGTCTCACCGTCGGACTGCTGCTGCCGAGCCGTGCGGTGCCGCGCTGGGAGCATTCCGACAAGCCCATGATCGAGAAGCGGGTCAAGGAGCTGTGCGCCGAATGCGCTGTGATGTACGCCAACGCCGAGAACGACGCGGCGAGCCAGCGCCAGCAGATGAACTCCATGATCACCCGGGGCGCCTCGGTGCTGATCCTGGACGTCGTCGACCCCAAGGCCCTGCGCTCCTCGGTCCGGGCGGCGCAGCGCGAGGGCATTCCGGTCATCGCCTACGACCGGCTCGCCGAGGGCCCGATCTCGGGGTTCGTCAGCTTCGACGGCGGCCAGGTCGGCCGGCTCCAGGGCGAGGCGCTCCTGAAGGGCATGGGAGCGAGGGCCGACGGCGGCGGTGCCGTCCTGGTGAACGGCGACCCCTCCAGCCCCAACGCCGCCTGGTACGAGGGCGGGGCCAGGTCCGTCCTCGAGGGCCGGGTCCGGATCCTCAAGTCGTACGACACCCTCGGCTGGCGCACGGAGAACGCCCACGACCACATGTCCGCCGCGATCAGCACCCTGGGCCCGAGCCGGATCGACGGGGTGCTCGCGGCCAACGACTCCATCGCCGCCGGTGTCATCGCGGCGCTGAAGAGCGCCCGGATCTCGCCGCTGCCCCCGGTCACCGGCCAGGACGCCGACCTCGACGCGGTGCGGCGCATCGTCAAGGGCGAGCAGTACATGACCGTCTACAAGCCCTTCCGGCAAGAGACCGACGCGGCCGCCGCGATGGCCGTCGCCCTGGCGCGCGGCAACGATCTGGACGCCCTCGTCACGACGACGGTGGACAGTCCCACGACCCGGGACGTGCCTGCGTTGCTGCTCAGCCCGATCCCGGTGACGCGGGACGACATCGGCCGGACGCTCGTCCGGGACGGTGTCTACACGATCGACCAGATCTGCATCCCGAAGCTCCGGCCCGCCTGCGACCGGATCGGACTCACCGGTGAGTGAGGTGGTCCCCGTGGCTCATCCGCCCGTGCTGGCGTTGCGCGGCATCTCCAAGCGGTTCGGCGGCGTCCAGGCGCTCGTGGACGTGAACCTGCGGGTCCGGGCCGGTGAGGTCGTGGCCCTCGCGGGTGACAACGGAGCCGGCAAATCCACGCTGGTGAAGGTGGTCTCCGGGGTCAGCCCGGCCGACCGGGGCGTCATCGAGTGGGAGGGGCGCCTGGTGCAGATCAAGCGCCCGCACGACGCCCACGCCTTGGGCATCGCGACCGTGTACCAGGACGTCGCCATGTGCGACAACCTGGATGTCGTGGGGAATCTGTTCCTCGGCCGGGAGATCGACCGGGTGGGCATCCTCGACGAGGTGGAGATGGAGCGCCGTGCCCGTGATCTGATGCGCGCGCTGTCGATCCGTGTCCCGGATGTGCGGATGCCCGTGGCGGCGCTGTCCGCCGGGCAGCGGCAGGCCGTCGCGATCTCCCGCTCGCTCTTGGGCGCGCCCAAGGTCCTGCTGCTCGACGAGCCGACCGCGGCCCTGGGGGTGGAGCAGACCAGCCACCTGCTCGACCTCATCGAGGAGGTGCGCGACCGCGGGATGGCGATCATCCTGATCAGTCACAACATGGGGGACATCAAGGCCGTCGCGGACCGGGTCGCCGTGCTGCGACTGGGCCGCAACAACGGTCTGTTCGACGTGAGCACGGTGACGCAGGAACAGATCATCTCCTCGGTCACCGGGGCGGCGGACAACGCGGTGGCCCATCGCTCGAAGGGCGGCGAGGAGGCATGGCCGTGAGCCGCGGCGGGCCGCACCGGGACGGCGGGGGGACCGGGCCCGTCACGGCCGGCCGGGAAGCGCGTACCCGCGGCTGGCAGGACAACCTGCGGGAGTACGCCTCGGACGTCCGCGGCAGTGTGCGGGACGGCGAGCGCGGGCCGCTCCTGGTCATCGCCGGGCTGATCGTGATCTGGGCCGTCTTCCAGGCGCTGGACGACAAGTTCCTCTCGCCGCGCAACCTGTCCAACATCGGCGTGGACATCGTCGGGACCGGTCTGGTCGCCGTCGGCATCGTGTTCGTGCTGCTGATCCGGGAGATCGATCTGTCGGTCGGCTCGGTCAGCGGTCTGGCGGGGGCCGCGTTCGCCGTCCTGAACGTGAACCACGGGGTGCCGGAGTGGCTCGCGGTGATCGTGGCGGTGGCCGCCGGCATGGCCGTGGGCGCCTTCCACGGGGTCTTCTTCGCCTGGCTCGGCGTTCCCGCGTTCGTGGTGACGCTCGCGGGGCTGCTGGTGTGGAACGGCCTGACGCTCGACCTGCTGGGCGCGAGCGGCACGATCAACATCGACGAGGAGGGGCTGGTCGCCTCCCTGACCAGCCGGCACTTCGGTGACGACATCGTGGCGTACGCGGTCGCGGCGCTCGGCACGGCCGGGTACTTCCTGGCCGCCCGGCGCAGGCGGAGCCGGCACCGGGCCGCCGGGATGCCGTACCAGCCGGAGGGCGAGATCTGGCTGCGCACCGCTCTCCTCGCGGTGGTCGCCTTCGCTGCGGCGCACACCCTCAACCGTTTCCAGGGGCTGCCGCTCGCGCTGCTGATCTTCCTGGTGGTGCTGGTCGTCTCGGACTACGTGCTGCGCCGCACCCGCTACGGGCGGCGGGTGTACGCGCTGGGCGGCGGGGTCGAGGCGGCGCGGCGGGCGGGCATCGGGGTGGAGCGGGTGCGGGTCGCGATGTTCATGGTGTCGGGGACGCTGGCCGCGGTGGGCGGGCTGTTCGTGGCGTCGGGGCTGACCTCGGCGAGCCCCACGACGGCCCGTGCCGCCGGTTCCGGGATGCTGCTGATCAACGCGATCGCGGCGGCCGTGATCGGCGGGACGAGTCTGTTCGGCGGGCGGGGTTCGCCCTGGTCGGTGCTATTGGGGGTGCTGGTCATCCAGTCGATCGCCTCGGGCATGGGGCTGCTCGGGGTCGAGGACGCCGTGCAGTTCATGATCACGGGAGGCGTGCTGCTGGCCGCCGTAGCCGCCGACGCGCTCTCCAGACGGGCTCAGGCCGGGCGAGGCCTCCCCTGATCCATTCCTTTTGTCTAGATATGTCTAAGATCCGGCAAAGGCGGGTAGGGGCCGGAATGCCATGACACGGAGCCGCCTCGCCAAATGGGCCGTGGCCGCGACGGTCGCCGCGGGTCTGGCCGCCGCCGGATGCGGTGACACCGATCCGCCCGGCGGCACGGATCAGGCCGACCTGAGTGTGCTCGCGGTGGACGCGCCCCAGATGCAGACCCTCAAGAGGCTCACCAAGGAGCACTTCACGGTGGAGACCGGCATCACGGTCGACTACACGCTGCTGCCGGAGAACGAGGGCCGGGACCGGATGAACCGCGAGTTCGCGACGCAGGCCGGGAACTACGACGTCGCGAGCGTCAGCGCGTACGAGGTGCCGATCTACGCGGACAACGGCTGGCTCGCCCCCCTGGACTCCTATGTGGCGGCGGACGAGGACTTCGACCAGGACGACGTCTTCCCGAACCTGGTGGCGTCGCTGACCGGGGAGGAGGGCAAGCTCTACGCCGAGCCGTTCTACGGCGAGGGTTCCTTCCTGATGTACCGCAAGGACCTCTTCCACAAGGACGGGCTGACGATGCCCGCGAACCCGACGTGGAAGCAGGTCGCCGATCTCGCCGCCCGGGTCGACGGCACCGACGGCGCGAGCGGCATCTGCCTGCGCGGCCTGCCCGGCTGGGGCCAGAACCTCGCCCCGATCAACACGGTCGTCAACACCTTCGGCGGCGCCTGGTACGACATGGACTGGAACGCCCGTCTGACCTCACCGGAGTTCAAGGAGGCCGTCCGGTTCTACGTCGACCTGCTCCGCTCGCACGGGCAGCCCGGCGCCGAGCGGATGGGCGTGATGGAGATCCTCGACAGCTTCGTCGCGGGCGAGTGCGCCATGATGTACGACGCCACGTCGCTGGCCTCGTCGATCGAGGCCGACGGTTCCTCGGTCAAGGGCAAGGTGGGCTACGTCCCGGCCCCGCACCACAAAACCGAGAAGGCCGGCTGGCTGTGGACCTGGGCGTGGGGTATCCAGCAGGCCTCCGACAAGAAGGACGCCGCCTGGGAGTTCATCTCCTGGGCCTCCTCCAAGGAGTACCAGGCGCAGGTCGGCCAGGAGGTGGGCTGGACCTCGGCACCCGCCGGGAACCGCAGGTCGCTCTACGACAACCCCGAGTACCAGCAGGCGGCCGGCGCCTGGTACCGGCAGGAGTACACGGCGGCGACGGACTCCGCCGATCCGAAGAACCCCGGCGTCGGCCCGCGCCCCTACTCCGGCATCGGCTTCCTCAGCATTCCCGAGTTCGCGGTGCTGGGTACGGCGGTCTCCGAGCAGATCGCCGCGGCGATCGCCGGGCAGCAGTCGGTGGACGCCGCCCTGGACAAGGCGCAGGACCTCGCGCACGCCGCGGCGGCGAAGTACCGGGACGAGTGAGCCGACGGTCACTCACCGCTCCTCGGGGAGCCGCGCGTGATCATCTGCGGTATCCGGCGGGCGGACGGCGCTTCCTCATCTCCGGTATCCGGCGGGCGGACGGCACGTCATCACCTGCCGTCCTCCGCCGGTCCCGACGAGCCGGCGGAGGACCGGGCTCGGATACGGCCGCTGGGGGCTTCAGGGTGCCGGGCACGTACCGATCGTGTCCCCGTCCGCCGGGAGAACCCGGTGTTGAGGCCGGGCCCCGGCGCCGTCCGCGCGCCGAACGGCGCGGGGCCGCGCCCCCGGTCACCCGGGAACGCGGCCTTCGAACCGCCGTGCCGCTCCGCTTACTTGCGGATCAGGCTGCGCAGCACGTACTGCATGATGCCGCCGTTGCGGTAGTAGTCAGCCTCACCCGGGGTGTCGATGCGGACGACCGCGTCGAACTCGACGCCGGTGTCGGTGGTGACCTTCACCGTGCGCGGGGTGGTGCCGTCGTTGAGCTCGGTGACGCCGGAGATGGAGAAGGTTTCCTCACCGGACAGGCCGAGGGACTCGGCGGACCGGCCCTCCGGGAACTGCAGCGGCAGGACGCCCATGCCGATGAGGTTCGAGCGGTGGATGCGCTCGTAGGACTCGGCGATGACGGCCTTGACGCCGAGGAGCGCGGTGCCCTTGGCCGCCCAGTCGCGGGACGAACCGGAGCCGTACTCCTTGCCGGCCAGGACGACCAGCGGGATGCCGGCGGCCTGGTAGTTCTGCGAGGCGTCGTAGATGAAGGAGACCGGGCCGCCGTCCTGCGTGAAGTCACGCGTGTAGCCGCCCTCGGTGCCCGGCGCGATCTGGTTGCGCAGGCGGATGTTGGCGAACGTACCGCGGATCATGACCTCGTGGTTGCCGCGGCGGGAGCCGTAGCTGTTGAAGTCGCGGCGCTCGACGCCGTGCTCGGTGAGGTACTTGCCCGCCGGGGTGTCGGCCTTGATGGCGCCGGCCGGGGAGATGTGGTCGGTGGTGACCGAGTCGCCGAGCTTGGCGAGGACGCGGGCGCCGGAGATGTCGGAGACCGGGGTGGTCTCCATCGTCATGCCCTCGAAGTACGGGGGCTTGCGCACGTAGGTGGACTCGGCGTCCCACTCGAAGGTGTTGCCGGTCGGGATCGGCAGCGCCTGCCACTGGGCGTCGCCCGCGAACACGTCGCTGTAGGACTTGGAGAACATGTCCTCGCCGATGGCGTTGGCGACGACGTCGTTGACCTCGGCCTCGGTCGGCCAGATGTCCTTCAGGAAGACCGGGTTGCCGTCCTGGTCGGTGCCCAGGGCGTCCTTGGTGATGTCCACCTTCATGGAGCCCGCGAGGGCGTAGGCGACGACCAGCGGCGGGGACGCCAGGTAGTTCATCTTGACGTCGGGGTTGATACGGCCCTCGAAGTTGCGGTTGCCGGAGAGGACCGAGGTGACGGCGAGGTCGTTGTCGTTGACGGCCTTGGAGACCTCCTCCGGCAGCGGGCCGGAGTTGCCGATGCAGGTGGTGCAGCCGTAGCCGACGAGGTTGAAGCCGACCTTGTCGAGGTACGGGGTCAGGCCCGCCTTGTCGAAGTAGTCGGTGACGACCTTGGAGCCCGGCGCGAGGGTGGTCTTGACCCACGGCTTGCGGGTCAGGCCCTTCTCCACCGCCTTCTTGGCCACCAGGGCGGCGGCGACCATGACGTACGGGTTGGAGGTGTTGGTGCAGGAGGTGATGGCCGCGACGGTCACGGCGCCGTGGTCGATCTCGTAGGTCGAGCCGTCGGGGGCGGTGACGGTGACCGGGTTCGACGGGACGGCGGCACCGGTGCCCTCGGCGTGCTGCGGCGCG
The DNA here is from genome assembly GCF_053592115.1 of Streptomyces sp. NPDC002788. NCBI lineage: Bacteria > Bacillati > Actinomycetota > Actinomycetes > Kitasatosporales > Streptomycetaceae > Streptomyces > Streptomyces sp. NPDC002788. Next base: position 572,814 of record NZ_JBSFVB010000001.1, read on the forward strand.
CCGGCGCCGTTCTCCTGGTTGCCGTAGGCGGGGGCGTCGGAGGCCGGGAAGGACTCGGCGCTCGCCTCGTCGACCGGGGAGGCGGCGGTCTGCTGGGCGACGGGCGCCTCGACGTAGTTGAGGACGTCCTTCGCGAACTGCTGGGCGGCCTCGGCGAGGACGATGCGGTCCTGCGGGCGCTTCGGGCCGGCGATGGAGGGGACGACCGTCGACAGGTCGAGCTCCAGCTTCTCGGAGAAGTCCGGCTCGGCCTTCGGGTCCAGCCAGAGGCCCTGCTCCTTGGCGTACGCCTCGACCAGCGCGAGCTGCTGCTCGGAGCGGCCGGTGAGCTTCAGGTACTTGATGGTCTCGTCGTCGATCGGGAAGATCGCGGCGGTGGAGCCGAACTCCGGCGACATGTTGCCGATGGTGGCGCGGTTGGCGAGGCTGGTGGCCGCCACGCCCTCGCCGTAGAACTCGACGAACTTGCCGACGACGCCGTGCTTGCGCAGCATCTCGGTGATGGTGAGCACCAGGTCGGTGGCCGTGGTGCCTGGGGTGAGCTCGCCGGTGAGCTTGAAGCCGACGACACGCGGGATGAGCATGGAGACCGGCTGGCCGAGCATGGCCGCCTCGGCCTCGATGCCGCCGACGCCCCAGCCGAGAACGCCCAGGCCGTTGACCATGGTGGTGTGCGAGTCGGTGCCGACGAGGGTGTCGGGGTAGGCCTGGCCGTTACGGACCATGACCGTGCGGGCCAGGTGCTCGATGTTCACCTGGTGGACGATGCCGGTGCCGGGCGGGACGACCTTGAACTCGTCGAAGGCGGTCTGGCCCCAGCGCAGGAACTGGTAGCGCTCCCTGTTGCGGCCGTACTCCAGCTCGACGTTCTGCGCGAAGGCCTCGTTGGTGCCGAACTTGTCGGCGATGACGGAGTGGTCGATGACCAGCTCGGCCGGGGCCAGCGGGTTGATCTTCGCCGGGTCGCCGCCCAGCTCCTTGACGGCCTCACGCATGGTCGCGAGGTCCACGACGCAGGGCACGCCGGTGAAGTCCTGCATGATCACGCGGGCCGGCGTGAACTGGATCTCCTGGCTGGGCTGGGCCTGCGAGTCCCATCCACCGAGGGCACGGATGTGGTCGGCGGTGATGTTCGCGCCGTCCTCGGTGCGGAGCAGGTTCTCCAGCAGGACCTTGAGGCTGTAGGGGAGGCGGGCCGAGCCCTCCACCTTGTCCAGCCGGAAGATCTCGTACGACTCGTCGCCCACCTGCAGCGTGCTGCGGGCGTCGAAGCTGTTCGCCGACACGACAGTCTCCTTCATTGATGTGCGCGTACCACCACGATCCTGCCGCCACGGCCTCTCGACCGATCCGCTAAGGTAAGGCTAAGTTAGGCAAGCCTTACCGTGGGACCCGATGGCGACGTGCGCTGCGGTGCTCCTCGGCAGATATCTCGATGTCGAGATAACTCTAGTACACCCGAGCCGGTTGGTCATGCCCGGAATCGTTGTCCGCTGTCATCCGATCCAGGCGTTTGACAGCGAACCAAGTCGTTCTGGCTTCCTTGCCGGCGAACCCAGTCGTACGAGGGGACGTACTGGGGGTGCTGGGTGGCCGTACCGGGCGGGGTGGATCTTGCGGAGTCATGATGGATTTCGATCCCGGGGTGGTGGGGATCACCTCGCGGCCGTTCTGGCTGAACTGGCACGACGGTGAGCGTGAGCGTCGGCATGCTCCGGACTCCTTCGTGCGCCGCGTGGACGGTTCGGCGGTGGTTGTGGATGTCCGCGCTGATGAGCGGATCGGGCCGAGGGACGCGGAGGCGTTCGAGGTGACGCGCCGGGCCTGCCGTCAGGCGGGGTGGGACTTCGAGCGGGTCGGCGTTCCGGAGGAAAAGATGCTGAGTCGAGACGAGATGTCTGGTCTCAGTAGATCTGTTCACGTTGGTGCTGTGTCGGTTGGGGGCGGCAAGCGATCGTCTCTGCCACGGCCTACGATCGGGGCGACATCACTTCGTCGACTCCAGAATGCGGTCGAGTGTCCGGCGCCCCATTCTGCTCATCGTCGGATTGCTCTCGACGTAGTACCAGACGAGACCCATCGCCTGTTCGAAGGCCCATGCCTTGCCGCGCTCCCACTCCAGATCGTCGCAGGCCAGTCCCCGCCGGAGCACTTCCCGTGGGCCCGGTTGCAACAGGTGCCAGGCGCTGACCAGATCCAGCGCGGGGTCGGCCGGGCCGAAGCCGCCGGTGTCGAGTACGCCGCTGAGCCGGTCTCCCGTGACCAGTACGTTGCCGGGAATCAAGTCACCATGGCTCATCACGTCGGCAGCCGTGCGTGGCAACTCCCGGAGGTGGCTCCACACCTGGCGCAGCCGGGGCACGTCGAGCAGCCCCTTACTCTCCTCGAAGCACTGCGCCATCCAATCGTCGTGGTGAGCGAGAACGCCGCCACGGTTCTCGCCGCTGAAACGCCGCCCCCACGTCTCGGCGTCCCGCAGGGCTGCGATGAAGGCCGCAAGATCCTCGGCGAAAGCGTCCGACCCACTCGGGTCGGCATCAAAGGCGACCGTTCCCGGCAGCCATGTCTGGACCGACCACGGCATGGGGTAACCCGCTCCAGGCTTTCCCAGGGCGACGGGTTCCGGAACGGGGAACCGAGACACCTGTGCCAGCTCCGCGCTCGCCTGGGCTTCCCTTTCCAGAACCGCCAGCGCCTGAGCGGCATCGGTCAGACGCAGCGGGAAACGCGCGGAGAGGTCATCCCCGATGCGGAAGATGGCGTGGACTGTCCCGGTCGACGACAGGAGTTGGATCGCCTTGCCGCTCCACTGAGGGAACTGTTCTTGGATCAAGGTCGCGACGATGTCGGTGGTCACATCCACTTGGTCATCGTGCATGGTCAATCTCGCAGGCCCTTCCACTAGCCGGTTCGAAACGACGGAAGCGGTCCAGATCAACTGAGACGACAGCCAGTATTCAGGCGCCAGGTTCCAGATCAACTGAGATTTTTTCGGCCACCCAGGTGTCTCAACCGTTCTGGCCGCCCCAGGTCACAGCCGCGGCTTTGGACCAGATCACTTGAGACGGAACACGAGAGGCACCCACCGAGAGCGATCGTTTGCCATCGAACCTAGTCGCTCGAGGTCAAAGCCTCGCAACCGACTAACTTCGAAGTCAAAGGACAGTCGTCGCTGACCGCTCTCATCCCACAGCGGCGTCCACTCGGCGGACCCAGCCCTACCGGGGGTGCCGGGTTTGCCGTACCTGCTGAGTGGATCCGGTGGAGCCGTACGTCGAGCTCGCGTGGACGCGGTACGCGAGCGGCAACGCCGTCCGCTGCTGGATCGGGTGTCGGCCCGGCCCGAGGACGCCGCGCCGGTGCGGCCGTTTCGCCGGCCTCGTGGCGAGCGTCACTTCGCGGGCCGGCGGGCGACGGGACCTCCGCCCCTACGTCCGCTCGCGCCGCCCTCAGCGTTACGCCGCGAAACGGCAGCCCCGACCCGCCTTGCCACCGCCGCGAAGCAGACACCTCTGCCCGGTGGGCTAGGCTGTCCGGCCATGAATACCGGGACGGCATCGCGCCACACACTGATGGGTGACCCGGTGCCCTTCTGAGCGCCGTTCGGGCCGGTTCGGGCCCGCCCTTCGAACGGGGATCCCGCGCCGCTGCACGGGCTCCGCCTCCGTCGTGTTGATCACAGGCTCGACACATCAACCACGACAGGAGGAGACCTCATGCCCACCAAGACACTGCAGATCCCCACCGCGGACGGCCACGCGGACGCCTTCGCCGCCCTCCCCGACCACGGCGAGCGTCACCCGGCGGTGCTGATGTACGCGGACGGCTTCGGCATCCGGCCTGTGCTGCGGGAGATGGCCTGCGAACTGGCCGGTCACGGGTACTACGTGCTGGTCCCCAACCTCTTCTACCGGCACGGCCCGGCACCACTGATCGAACTTCCCGAGCACATCGGAGAAGAGGTCCGGCCCACGCTCATGGCCCAACTGATGCCCCTGATCGAGGCGCACACCGCCGAACGCGCACTGAGCGACGCCGACGCCTACCTCAGGTTCCTCACCACCCAGCCCGAGGTCGCCGCCGGACCGGTCGCGGTGACCGGCTACTGCATAGGCGGCCTCCTGGCGATGCGCACCACCGCGGCCCACTCCGGCCAGGTGGCCGCAGTCGCCGCGTTCCACGGCCCCGTGGGTGCCGACGGGCCCGAGACCTTCGCAAAGATCACCGCCCAGATCCACTTGGGCCATGCCGAAAGCGACCTGACGCCCGAGGCTCTGGGCGAGCTCAACCGGTCCCTGGACGCCGCGAAGGTCGACTACACCTCCGAGATCTACCCCGGCACCCTCCACGGGTTCACCATGTCCGACACCGACGCCTTCGACCCCGCCGGACTGCAGCGCCACTGGGACCGCCTGCTCCCGCTTCTCGACGGCGCACTGACTCATTAGCCAGCAGCTGAGGCTCCGGCTCGGAAACCAGAGCTGAAGCACACGACTGCGACCGGCAGAAGGCCCGGCGGGCCACACCGATGTCGACGTGGCCGGCCCGCCCGGCCAACGAACGCCGGATGGCCGTCGAGCAGCCGGACTTCGTCCGAATGCTCTCGCTCGGCGCCGCGGAGTTGCTCGCCGTCGCCGCCGGGCCGTCCCGCCGAACGGGACGTCCCAGGCCGTGACGGCTTCCTCAGCCGATCCAGTCCAGACAGGTCAGCGGCATCTGTGGCGACCAATTCGCTGAGCGAGAGCGGTCCGGACTTTCCGGCACCTCGGCGACGCCGTCCCGATACCGGCCGGCCGTGGATACAGGCCACCTTCGCTCCCCAGGGCGGTCGGGCGGAGCGGGGAGCGCTCGCGGTGCCGTGGGTGCGACGAGACGACGCCTCCCGTTCTGCCATCAGTGGACGAACTCGGGGTAACCGAACGGAACCGGGGAAGCCCGGTGAACACCGGAAGGAGGCCCTGAATGCCCCTCACGTTCCGCAAGAGTTTCCGGATCCTTCCCGGAGTGCGACTGAACATCAACAAGCGCTCCTGGTCCATCACCACCGGCGGCGGAAAGAACGGCCCGCGCCACACGCGCAGCAGCACGGGACGTCGTACGACATCGATGGATCTGCCCGGACCTTTCGGGTGGCGGCGCACCCGGACGGCGCGGCGCCACTGAGGCCGCCGGGCAGGATTGACGCCGCGTCACCCGAACGGACCCCCCGGGCAGGTGCCATCTCATATCTGAGATAACCTCAACCACATGGCAGACGACTACCTCGTACGCATCGGCAAGCTCATCCGTGACGCCCGGCAGCACCGGGGCTGGACTCAGTCGCAGCTGGCGGAGGCGCTCGGCACCAGTCAGAGCGCCGTCAACCGGATCGAGCGCGGCAATCAGAACATCAGCCTTGAGATGATCGCGCGCATCGGGGAGGCCCTCGACAGCGAGATCGTGTCGCTCGGCTACGCCGGCCCGATGCACCTGCGCGTCGTCGGCGGCCGCCGACTGTCCGGTGCCATCGACGTGAAGACCAGCAAGAACGCGTGCGTGGCGCTGCTGTGCGCCTCACTGCTCAACCAGGGGCGCACGGTGCTGCGTCGCGTCGCCCGCATCGAGGAGGTGTACCGCCTCCTCGAGGTGCTCGGCTCCATCGGGGTGCGCACCCGGTGGATCAACGACGGTGTGGACCTGGAGATCGTGCCGTCGGCCGAGCTGGACCTCGCGGCGATCGACGCGGACGCGGCCCGCCGCACCCGCTCGATCATCATGTTCCTCGGCCCTCTGCTGCACCGCATGGACCGCTTCATGCTGCCGTACGCCGGCGGCTGCGACCTCGGTACCCGCACGGTCGAGCCCCACATGATCGCGCTGCGCCGGTTCGGTCTCGACATCGCAGCCACCGAGGGCCAGTACCACGCGGTGGTGGACCGCTCGGTCCGCCCGGACCGTCCGATCGTGCTGACCGAGCGCGGCGACACGGTGACCGAGAACGCGCTGCTGGCGGCCGCCCGGCACGACGGCATCACCGTCATCCGCAACGCCTCGTCGAACTACATGGTCCAGGACCTGTGCTTCTTCCTGGAGGCCCTCGGCGTCAAGGTCGACGGCATCGGCACGACCACGCTCACCGTGCACGGCGTGCCGACCGTCGACGTCGACGTGGACTACTCCCCCTCCGAGGACCCGGTCGAGGCGATGAGCCTGGTCGCGGCGGCCGTCGTCACCGAGTCGGAGCTGACGGTGCGTCGGGTGCCGATCGAGTTCCTGGAGATCGAGCTGGCCGTGCTCGAGGAGATGGGCCTCGACCACGACCGCACGCCCGAGTACTTCGCCGACAACGGCCGCACCCGGCTGGTGGACCTCACCGTCCGGCCCTCCAAGCTGGAGGCGCCGATCGACAAGATCCACCCCATGCCGTTCCCCGGCCTGAACATCGACAACGTCCCCTTCTTCGCGGCCATCGCGGCGGTCGCGCAGGGCAAGACCCTCATCCACGACTGGGTCTACGACAACCGCGCGATCTACCTGACCGACCTGAACCGCCTCGGCGGCCGGCTCCAGCTGCTGGACCCCCACCGCGTCCTGGTCGAGGGCCCGACCCGCTGGCGCGCCGCCGAGATGATGTGCCCACCGGCCCTGCGCCCCGCGGTGGTCGTCCTGCTCGCGATGATGGCGGCCGAGGGCACGTCGGTGCTGCGCAACGTGTATGTCATCAACCGGGGCTACGAGGACCTGGCGGAGCGGCTGAACTCGATCGGGGCGCAGATCGAGATCTTCCGGGACATCTGAACCGCGGATGCCGCCGGTGCCGCGGGACGCCGGGTGGCTCAGTGGATCAGCGCGTCCTGCACGTCGCTCTGCCAGTAGGTGACGTAGTTGGAGCTGTTGAAGTACACGCCGCCGTTGGGGAGCTTCAGCGTGATGCCCTTGCCGATCGAGCCGTTCAGCTTCTTGCTGGAGAAGGTCACGCCCAGGGTCTTGGCGGTGTAGCCCTCGTAACCGTCGGGGCCGCTGGTCCCGACGGCGGCGTACCCGGACGCTCCGGGAGCCAGCGTCACCACAGCCTGAGGGCGGCTGGACTCCAGCCACGGGACGGGGGGGCCTGGGCACCCTCGCCGGCGGCCAGGTAGGGCGCGCCGTCGAGGTTGCAGGGCTTGGTGCCGGTGTTGGTGGCCGTGAGCAGCAGGTGGTTGATGGGTCGGACTACCTCCTCGACGGTCAGTTTCGTGTTCGCCGTGGTGCAGTCGACGATCGAGGCGGCCTTCTTCGGGATGGCGGCGGAGGCGGTCTGGACACCGGCGAGCGCGACAGCGGCGACGACCACGGAGGAGGCGGCCACGCGGGTGGGGAAGCGGTTTGCGATACGCATGGAATGCACTGCTTTCTGTGGGTTTCTCATGGTTGGAAGGCGATCTTCTGATTGATGGGTGCCGTTCGGTCCTGCTTGGTGCGCCGCGTGGGTTGCGGACCGCTGCCCGGCCGGGTGCCGGTTCTCGCAACTGTGCGACCGACTGCTTTCAGGTCAGATACGCGCCCGAAAAACGAAGTTGAGAGCGCCGTCACCGCGTCGGGCGGAGCGGCGTGCTTCGATGGCCAAAGCCTGTGCCACGCTCCGTCCCATTCCAAGCTGACCTTTGGAACGCTGGGACGCCGGCACCGGCTTTGAACAGGGGGAACGTCCCTTCGCGGGACGCCGAACGAGATGGAGGACTGGTGGGGGCGGCTGAGGAGACAGCTGATTTCGCCGCGCTTCTACGCGCGTTGAAGCAACGTTCGGGGCTGAGCTACGAAGCCCTGGCCAAGCGGGCGCACATGAGCACGTCGACGCTGCACCGCTACTGCAAGGGGGAGGGGGTGCCGGCCGACTACGCGTCGGTCTCGCGTTTCGCGCGGGTGTGCAAGGCGACCCCGGAGGAAGTGGTCGAGCTGCACCGTCGATGGGTCATGGCGGACGCGGCACGGGAACGCTCACGGCAAGCCGCGGCGGGCCGGGCGGAAAGGACGCCGGCGGCCGCGGGCCAGGAGCGCGCGCCTGAACCCGGCTCCGCGCGGGAGCACCGGGCACCCGAACCCGGCTCCGAGCCGGAGCGTGCTCCCGAACGCGCAGCCGGGCCCGCGGCGCGACCGGCGGCCGGTCGCGAGTCGGCGGCCGTGCCGGAGCCCGGGGCGGCAGCGGCAGCGGCAGCGGTACCGGCGTCCGTATCCGGGCCCGGGCCCACGCCCGAGAGCGTGCCCGCACCCGGTTCCGCGTTGCCACCGGAAGTGGAGGTCCGCACTCAGGGCTCGGTGCTGCGCCGCTTCGGCTTCCGTAAGCGGGGGGCCGTGGTCGCCGCGAGCACCGTGGCCGTGGTCGCTTTGTCCACAGCCATCATCATGAACCCGGACCGTGGCGAGGACTCGGCAGACGTCCGACCGGAGGGCGCCGTCACCCTGTCCACCGCTCCCTCGGCATCGCCCGGGTCGGCGTCCCCGTCGAAGTCCCCCTCAGCGCGGCCGAGCCGCTCGTCCGCCTCGAAGACGCCAAGCGCGAAGCCGTCGGCGTCGGTGAGCGGCGGTGCTGCCGCCGCGGCCCCGGACAGCCCACCGGATGCCGCCCCGGAGGATGGACCCGTGCCGCTGACGGTGAGCGCCCGCGCCCACGACTGGGAGGATTACTGCGGGACGTTCTACCTGGTCGACCGCCTCCCCGCCCAGGTCCCCCTGCCACCGCCCACGATCCGGGACGCCCCGAAGTGGGCGAGCGACGTCGGTGCCGTCTCCGCCGGCAGGCATCGTGTGTCGGTGACCGTCCAGGGCACCGGGGACAAAGCCGTCGTCATCGAGTCGCTGCACGTCCGCGTGGTCGGCTCGAACGTGCCTTTGCCCTGGACCGCGTACGTGATGGGGGTGGGCTGCGGCGGAGGGGTGGAACCACGGGAGTTCGGGCTGGACCTCGACGCGGCACGGCCCACTGTGAAGCCGAAGGGGGGCCAGCGCGGCTTCCCCTACAAGGTCAGCCAATCCGACCCCGAGGTGCTGCACATCACCTCCCACACCGACACCCGTGACGTGAAGTGGTACCTGGAGCTGCAGTGGAGCAGCGGCGGCCGCCAGGGAACGATAGAGATCAGGGACGGCGAAAAGCCCTTCCACACCACGTCCATGACGGGCCGCCCACTTTACGGTCACGTCCCCGGCCGCACCGAGTGGATCGAGCAGGAGCAGCAGCGGTAGCCGTCCCCGCACACATCACCGAAAATGCCGGTGGGACGGCCGGACTTCAGAAGTCCGGCCGGCCCACCGCGTACCAGCCTCCCTGTTTCGCTTCGGGTGACTGCGCCGGCTTGGTCCGGATGGGTTGGCAATTCTGGAGTCCACTGACCCGGACAAGGACGCCGAGCTGGACCGGATCGAGTACGCCCTCAACAAGCAGGGGATCGACGACATGTGGCTCCCACAGTGACGGAAGGCACGGGACGGCGTCAGCGAGCTGGACGCGCCCTGCGGTTCGTCGGCGCTTGCGCCGCGGTGAGTTCCACGGACTGGGGAGGCATGCGCAGGAGGGGAGCCCAAGCGGCGCCGGGTCGTCTGGTGCCGGCGCCGCCTTACGGGGCCTCAGTCGGCCGGGGTTTCGCCAATTTTGTCGACGACGCCGACCTTGAGCAGGGCAACCTCGTCGGAGCCGAGGTAGTTGAGGCTGTTCCTGTCGAAGACCCATACCTGGCGGTCGTCGCCGTCGCCGAAGGTCAGGCCGACGCCGGGGCGGCCGGCTGCGTCCTCGGCGTTGTCGACGACGGTGACGCCCGGAATCCTGGCGGCGGCACGGTAGAGGGCCGCGTCCACCTGGGGCAGCAGGATGGCGCCCGGCAGCATGGTGCCGATCTTCTCCAGGGCCGCTTCCTCGTGCGTCGGGCCCTGGCCTTCGGTGGCGGCCCAGACCTGCTGGTACAGCTTGTCGGGGTCGGTGGGCAGAGCCTGGAGTTCGCGGTAGGTGGTGGCGTTCGGGTCGGCCTCGAGCTTCATGTCGTAGGTCCCCTGGCCGGAGGGGTCGGAGGGGCCGGAGAGGACGGTGATCCGGGCCAGTCCGTCCCGGCTGCCGTCGACGGTGTGCCAGTCGGAGCGGCGGAAGGTGTCCTCGCCCTGGTCCATGACCTGCTGGGTGCCTTGGGTCTGCGTGTAGACGTACTGGTCGTCGCGGACCTGGGTGGTGTTCTTCGCGGCGGCGACCGTGGCGATACGGTTCAAGAGGTTCACAGCCTCCTTGTCGGTGGCCGGGCGTTCGGTCCCGCCGCTCACGCCGAGCGCGAGGACGGTCGCGACGAGTGCGGCGGCGGTGCCCAGCGGAACGGCGATCAGGGCGAGCCGCCGCCGGGGGCGATGGGCTGCGCGCGGTGCCGGGGGTGTGACACGTGTGTGCGGGGCGGCTTGACGGGTGATCTCCTGCATCAGGTGGTCCTCCAGTTGCGACAGACGGTCGCTCGGCAGGACCGGGTCACCCGGGCTCGGCAGCAGCCGGGCCAGTTCTTCGCTTTCTGCGGGCTTCATCGGCGATTCTCCTGTGCCTGTGTCGACCGGACCGCGTCGGTGCGGCCACCCCGTTCCTGTCCGCTGCCGCGGGGGGATCTCGTTTCGTTTTCGGCTGTCGGAGTCGGTGGTGCCGGGGGCTTTGCGGACGCGCTGGTGCGGCGGGCGAGTTCGGCCTCCGCCAGGCGGCGCAGCCGCTGCCGGGCGCGGGACAGCCGGGACCGTACGGTGCTGACCGGCACGTCGAGGGCCTCGGCGGCGGCCGCATAGCTCAGTTCCGACCAGACGCACAGCGCGAACACCTCCCGCTCGCGTCTGCTCAGCCGGTCCAGGGCCGCACGGGCGGCCGCCAGCCGGTCCGCGTCCTCCATGCGGCCGACCAGCGCGTCGGCGAAGTCGGGCACCGTCTCGTGATCAGCCGCCCGGCCCGGCAGCCGCGCGAGGGCGGCCGCGTGGCGCCGGGCGGCCCGCCGCGTGTTGCGCAGAACGTTGGTGGCCACGCCGAACAGCCAGGCGCGCAGTCCGTCACCTTCGCCCTCACCCTGATCGGGCCACTCGGCGTCGGGTTTCAGCTTCTCCCGCAGCCGCCACGCCTCCAGGAACGTCAGTGACACGACGTCCTCCGCCGTGTTCCGGTCCCCGGTCATCCGAGCCGCATGGCTGTACACCGCCTGTGCGTGGGCGCGGAAGAGCTGGGCGAACGCCTGCGGATCACCGGCCCGTATCCGGGCGCGCAGAGAAATTTCCACACCCACCTCTGTCCGCCCGGCACCAGGCATCTCCGTGACGCTGCTCACACCAGTGTGCGAGCCCCAGTACGTCGCCCAGCTGTCAAGGACGACGGAGAACAGGCACTCCCGCACGCGGTTCAACGGGAAACTCCACGCTCCTGCGCGGGAACCCCACGCCGAAGAGGCCGCGTTTCAGCAGGTCAGCGAATTCCGTCGGCTGGCCCAAGCGCCCGGACCGCACCTTCGCCTTCGACGAGTTCGGCTCGCTCGGCATCCGCCCGGCCGCCGGGACCTGCTGGGCCGGAGCAGGCCCGACCGGCACCCGGCCACCTTCCACCGCATCCACGGAGTGCGCTACTTCCACGGTCGGCCTGGCTTCTCACCGTCACCCGTCACCTCGCGCCGCCGGAAGCCCTTCCCAGAGTTCCGACGACGCGTCGCGCGTGACGACCTGGGCCACCGGCGGTGTCAGGCCGCCTGCTTGCCGGCGAGCTTCTTCGCGACCGTGATGCGCTTGGGGTCCTCGATGTTCTGCCGTCAGTCGGGATCAAGCATCTTGGGGGCCTCGACTGGAACTCGAATGGAAGGACGCGGAGTTCCGCCAGGGGGCCGGGCGGGTCGTCACCGAGGCCAAGGACCTGGGGTGAAGGAGACCACCCTGCAGCCGGGTCGCCCGCGCTCGCGGCTACTTCTTCGACAGTTCCGGAAAGGCGTGGCGGGGCACCGAGGGTCCCGATGGACCTGTGGGAGGAGGGCCGGCAGGTCTCCGAGAACACCGTCGCCGATATCATGGCCGAGCTCGGCCTGCGGGGTCGCAAGCCGCCGCGCCGACGGAAAGCGTTGACCCGGCCGGACAACGATCGGGGGCAGCGAATACATAGCGGCAGGTCACCGCGTCCGCTGGTCTCTTCCGGGACATCCGACCCGATGGCGCGGCCGAGGTGTGCGCCCGCCCGAACGGGAAAGACCGACACTGTGGACGCGCTTCTGCTGACCTTCGGGCACAGCACCGCCGGCCGGGAGCGGATCACCGAGCTGCTGCGCCGCGCCGGTGTCACGACCGTCGTGGACGTACGGACCGCTCCCGGCAGCCGCCGCGACCCCGACCTGTTGCGGGAGCGGCTCGCCGAGTGGCTGCCGGGCAGCGGCATCGGCTACCGGTGGGAACCCGCCCTCGGCGGGTTCCGCCCCCTGCCCCCGGACAGCCCGGACGTCGTCTGGCGCAACTCCTCCTTCCGCGGATACGCCGCCCACACCCGCTCCCCCGAGTTCGTCGCCGCGATGGACCGGGTGCTGCGCGAGGCCGCGGACGCCCGCACCGCCGTGATGTGCAGCGAGGCGGTCTGGTGGCGCTGCCACCGCCGTCTGATCGCCGACTTCGCGGTGCTCGCCCGCGGCGTACCGGTTCACCACCTCATGCACGACGGGCGTCTGCGCACCCATACGCCGACACCCGGCGTACGGCTGCGCGACGACGGGCTGCTCGTGTACGACGGCCATGACGGGGGCGCGGGGCAGGCCGGTGCCTGAGTCCGTCAGTACAGCTTGTTCACCGCCTTGACGGTGGTGGCCTTGAAGTCCGCGACCTGGGCGTGCCGGAAGGTGCCCATCCGACCCCACAGGACGACCGTGACGGTGCGGCCGTCGCGGCCGACCGAGAAGAGGCCGATGTCGGAGGAGCCCCAGGCCGAGGCGGTGTGGAGGCCGTAGACGTGGGCGCCCTCCTCGACGTCGAGGCGGCCGTAGGTCTTCTGGGTCGCCGTCAGGTCCGGGTCCTGCTCCATGAGCTTCCTCGCGCAGCCGGCGATGTCCTTGCGCAGCAGTGCCGCGAAGTCCTTGGCGCGGCTCTCGTCGCGCTCCACGACAGTGATCTGCCGGGCGCTGGTGTCGAACTCGGTCCAGTAGGAGCGGTGGGTGGTCGTGGAGGGCAGCGCCTCGCCGACGCAGACCGGCAGCGGGTCCGGCTGACCGGCGGTGACCGGGCCGGCGTACCAGGGCGAGGTGGGGTGCGGCGGCAGGTCGGCCGGCTCCAGGAACCGGGGTGTGCCGGAGGCCGGCGCGGTGACGGCTACGGCCGGGACGGCGGCTGCGGCGACACCGGCCACGGCCGCCAGCGCGGCCACGGTGGTGCGGATGCCTCGGGTGCGGATCTGCATGGTCTCCCCCATGGTTCCCCCTGTCGGATGCGCGGGCTTCTGCCCTTGCTTCTCCTACGACCCGTCACTGGCGGCTTCCGTTGCCCTGGGGCCCCGCTACGGATCCGTCCCGAATGTCACCGGCGGGCTACCGCGGGTCGAGCCCCTCACCGAGGGCGGCGATGGCGGCCGGGCCGTGGCCGGCGGCGAGGAGTGGGGCGCGGATGTCACGGTCCAGGTCGGGAACGTAGCCGATGAGGACGTCGGCGGGGCCCTGGATTCGGACCTCGCCGAGGGCGGCGGGGAGGAGAAGGGTGCGGGCACGGTCCAGGCGGCCGGTCCAGGGGCCGGCGGTGACGCTGACCGGGGCGCCCGCGTTGGTGAGGATCCGCGCGGTGGAGAAGCGGTGCACCAGGGGCGTCGCCGCGCCGGAGGTGCGGCGTTCGAGGGCGAAGTGCGGGCCGGCGCAGAGGACGGTGCGCTCCGGTCCGTCGTCCTCGCGGATGCTCAGGCCCGGGTGGAACGCGGGCCTGGGGTCAGGGCGCCACTCGTCGAGCAGACGGCCGAGGTTGGCGTGCCACTCCGGGTCGGGGACGGGTGAGCCGTCCTCCATGTGGCTGCGCATGGCGTGCTGCTGGATGTCGGAGGTCTGCTCGATCTCGTAGACGAGCGTGCCCGGGCCGAAGCTGTGCAGGGTGCCGCCGGGGACGTAGACCGTCTGCCCGGCGCGGACCGGCAGGCGGCGCATGACCGCGTCGAAGTCCTGCGCGAGCAGCGCGCGGTGCAGGGTGTCGCGGTCGACGCCGGGGCGTACGCCGACCAGGGCGGTGGCTCCCGGGGCGGCGTCCAGGACGTGCCAGGCCTCGGTCTTGCCGTTGGGCTGGCCCTCCAGGCGCCGGGCGGTGGCGTCGTCGGCGTGCAGATGGACCGGGAGCGGGCCCCTGCCGTCGATGAACTTGGTGAGCAGCGGGAAGCGGGGGCCGGGGTCGAGCCGGGGGCCCAGCAGCTCCTCGGGATGGTCGGCCGTGATCTGCCCCAGGGTGCGCCCGGCCAGGGGGCCCTCGAGGACGGTCGAGGCCTCGCCCTCGACGTCGCTGACCTCCCAGGTCTCGGCGACCGGGCCGTCGGGCAGGCCGGTGCGGCCCAGCCGCTCGGCGATGGCCCGCCCGCCGAAGACGTGCTGCTTGACGGGGGTGGTGAGCCGCAGCGGATGCCAGTCCACGTCCCTCCTCTGCGGATCGGTGCCGGTTTCGGCCGGGGTACCCCTGGGGCGAGAGGCGCATGCGTGCGGCTGAGGGAAGCGCCGGGTCGTGCCCTTGACGAGCCGCCGAACGACGAGCGCCGCCGCTTCGCGCCCGGCGCGCGCCGCACGCACGGCCCGTGATCCACTTCACACCGACGGAGGGGCAGGCCCGTGCCTTACATGGCGTAAAGCGATCGAAGAATGGATATGGGTCATACGGCGAAACGCGGGGAGTGTCCGACGTGCCCGGATGCCGGGCGCTGCGGCTTCAGGGGAGGGAGCGTGCATGGACGGCCGGCCCTTGTATCTCGAACCGCGGCTGGAGCCTCGGCTGAGGTCACTCGTGGCGGCGCACGGCACACTGCGCTCGCTCATCGACGCGCTCGGCTCACCCCTGCACGTCGTCGTGCCCGACCAGATCGCCGAGAACCTGGAGCGGTTCAGGTCCGTGTACCGCGCGCACCATCTGCCCGGCCAGGTCTTCTACGCGCACAAGGCCAACCGGTCCAGCGCGCTGCTGCGGCGGCTCGCGGCGACGGACGCGGGGGTGGACGTCGCTTCGCTGGGCGAGTTGCAGCACGCACTCGGTGCCGGTTTCAGCGCCGGCCGGATCACGGCCACGGGGCCGAAGAACCCCGAGTTCCTGTGGCTCGCGGCCCGCACGGGCGTGACGGTCGGCGTCGATGCCGCCTCGGAGCTGGATCAGCTGGCCACGCTGGTGCGCAAGCACGCGCTCGCCCCGGTGCGGGTGCTGCTGCGGCTGTCGGGGTTCGAGACGTCGGGGGTCAGGGTGCTGAGCCGGCGCAGTCGCTTCGGCACGCCTGTAAGGGAGTTGGAGCCGCTGCTGGAGGCGGCCGAGCGGCATGGTGACGCGGTCGAGCTGACCGGGGTGGCCTTCCATCTGGACACGACGAGTGTCGCGGAGAAGGCGGCCGCGCTCGAAGGGTGCCTGGCGGCCCTGGAGTCGTGCAGGAGCCGGGGGCTGCGGCCCCGGGCCGTGGACATCGGTGGCGGGTTCGGCGTGAGCTACCTCGCCGAGCGGGAGCAGTGGGAGGCGTACACGTCGGAGCTCACCGCCGCCGTCCTGGGCCGCCGCCCGCCCCTGGCCTGGGGTGGGCACGGCTACGGGCTGCGCAACGAGTCCGGCACCCTGCGCGGCACGCTCGGCCTCTACCCGGCGCACCGGTCCGTCGCCGGCGCCGCCTACCTGGACGAGCTGCTGGCCCAGCCCGCCGCCTCCCTGGGTGGCCGCCCCCTGGCCTCGCTGCTGCTGGAGCACCTCTACGACCTGCACACCGAGCCCGGCCGGGCGCTGCTGGACCAGTGCGGACTGACCCTGGCGAGAGTGCTGGAGGTCCGCCCCCAGGAGGCGGGGGGCGAGCTGCTGGTACGGCTGGCCGCGAAGGCGGACGACATCGCCCTGGAGGACCACGGAGTGCTGATGGACCCGGTCGTCATACCCAGAAGCGGAGGCGGGCCCGGCGCGGGGCCCGTCGCCGTCCACCTCTTCGGCAGTCTGTGCCTGGAGACAGATCTGATCACCCGGCGCACGGTGTTCCTGCCCCGCCGTCCCGAGCCCGGTGACCTCCTGGCCTTCGCCAACACCGCCGGCTACGCCATGGACTTCCACGCCACCGGTGCCCAGCACCAGCCCGCCGCCCGCAAGGTCGCCGCCTGGCAGGACGGGGACGCCTGGCGGTGGTGCCTCGACGACCAGTTCTGGCCGATCACGCCCTCGGGGGGAGTCCAGTGAGGTACGACAGCATCACCGAGGCGATAGGCAACACCCCACTGGTGCGGATCGACCCGGCCGTGCACGGGCTGCGCAACATCGACCTGTACGCCAAGCTGGAGATGCTCAACCCGTTCGGATCGGTCAAGGACCGGGCCGCCTGGAACATGGCACGGCCCCTGCTGGCCGAGGCGGTCGAACAGGGCAGCCAGGTGGTCGAGTTGTCCAGCGGCAACACGGCCAAGGCGCTGGCGGTCGTCGCGGGCATGCACGGGCTGGGCTTCAAGAGCGTCACCAACCGGATGCGGGTTCCGGAGATCAAGGACCTCCTGCTGCTGCTCGGCGCGGAGATCGAGGAGCTGCCGGGCCAGAGCGAGTGCCTGGACCCGACCGCCACGGACGACCCGCTGACCCTCTTCCACCGGACCCTGTCCGCCTCCGGCAACGCCTATCTGCACACCGACCAGTACTTCAACCCGCGCAACACCGAGGCCCATCTCACCGGCACCGGCCCGGAGATCGTGAAGGACCTGGACGGCCGGGTCCCGGACTGGTTCGTCGCCTGTGTGGGTACGGCCGGATCGTCCACGGGCGTCGCCCGCGCGTTGCGGGAGGAGGACCCGGCCGTGCGGGTGGTCGGCCTGGTCGCGGCCAAGTCCGACTTCATCCCCGGGATCCGCACCATCGATGAGGTGCAGGAGGTCGGTCTGTTCGACCCGGAGACGTACGACACGATGGAGTCGGTCAGCGCCGACGAGGCCATCGAGGGGATGCTCACCCTGAACCGCCGCTGCGGCATCCTGGGCGGCCCCACCGGAGGGGCCGCCTATTTCGGCGCCGTCCGTCATCTGCGTGCCGTGGACGAGGAGTCGGACGAGCGGCGGACCGCGGTGTTCATCGTCTGCGACCGCGTGGAGAGCTATCTGAGCTACGTCCGGCAGCGGCGGCCCGACCTGCTGGGCCGACCGCCCCGGAAGAACTCGCCGGCGGACCTGACCGACGCCGAGGTCGGCAAGGCGCCGTCGGTCACCGTGGCCGAGGCCCGGCGCTGGATCGAGACCGACGGGCCGCTGGTGATCGACCTGCGCAGCCCGTTCGCGTACGCGGCGCTGCACATCGACGGGTCGGTCAACATCGTCGACGAGCTGTTCGCCGAACTCGTCCAGGGCGGCCTGCCGTTCAGCCGGCGCCGACCAGTGCTGCTGGCCTGCCCGGTGGGCGAGCAGTCCGCCCGGTACGCGGCGCTGCTGACCCGGATGGGCCACCCGGACGTGCGCAGCCTGGCCGGCGGCATCATCGCCTGGCGGGACGCGGGCGCGCCCCTGGTGCGGGACTGACCGCCATGACCGCACCCACCACCCGCGAGGATCTGCACCAGTGGCAGCAGGCGCTGCGCGCCCAGTTCCCCATCGTCACCGGGCACCCGGAGCTGGCGTACCTGGACAGCGCGGCCACGGCACAGAAGCCGCAGGCCGTCCTGGATGCCGTGCAGACGTACCTGACCACCTCCAACGCCAACGCGGCGCGCGGCACTTACACCTGGGCGAACCGGACCACGGAGCTGGTCGAGCGGACCCGCGAGCGCGTCGCCCGGTTCCTCGGGGACAGCCGGCCCGAGCGCTCCGCCGTGCACTTCACCAGCGGCACGACCGAGGGGCTGCGCGCGATCGCCCGGGACTGGCTGCCCGGGTTCCTGCGTGACGGCGACGAGATCGTCGTACCGGACGCCGATCACCAGGCCAACATCGCGCCCTGGCTGGAGGCCCAGCGGCTGCTCGCTCGCGAGGGCGTGCACGTGCGGGTGGTGCCGATGCCGTACCAGAGCGGTTCCGGGGACTACGACCACCGCGCGCTGGCCGAACGGGCCGGGCCGCGGACCCGGTTCGTCGCCACCACGCACGTGCACCATGTGTACGGCGGCGACATGAACGTGCACCGCATCCGCCGGGCGGTGGGCCCGGACGCGGTGATCTGTCTGGACGCGGCGCAGAGTGTCGGTCATCTGCCGCTGTCCGTGACCGAGTCGGACGTCGACTTCGTGGTCTTCTCGGGGCACAAGGCGCTGGCGCTGCCCGGTTCCGGGGCGGTGTGGGCGCGGCAGGAGCGCGGCCCGGCGTTCTCGCCCGGGGGGTGGAGCGGCACCCCGAACACCGTGGGCATCGCCTCCCTCGAAGCGGCCCTCGACTGGCTGGACGCCGCCGGTGTGGAGCGCATCGAACGCTGGACGGTCGGCCTGGCGGCCCGGCTCACCGACGGGCTGCGCCGGCTGGACTCCTACGAGATCCTCGGCTGCCCGCTCAGTCTGGCCGCCGACTCGACCGTGCAGCGGCGACAGAGCATCGTCACCCTGCGGCATCGCGCCATCGACTCGGGCGACCTGGGCTTCATCCTCTTCAGCCACGGGTTCATGGTCCGCTCGGACAACCACTGCCAGGGCGACGCCGGCGAGAAGACAGGTTCGGTGCGGGTGAGTCTGCACGTCTACAACACCGTTGAGGAGATCGACCGGCTGCTGTCCGTTCTCGCATCACTCGAGTGACTCAGCCCGCTGGGCGTAATGGGAACCGTTTCCACCTGTAGGCTCGGGACGACAGGAACCAGGTGCGAGACGGCGAGGTGGCGCGACCGGATGGGGCTGAGTCTGGCGACGGCGGAGCGATGGGTGGAGCGCTGGGAGCTCCAGCAGCAGCGGTACGCCGTAGACCGCGAGGAGCGGTTCACAGTGATCGCGGACGTCGTCGAGCACGTCACGGCTGGGCAGGTGACCCCGCCCCTCGTCGTCGACCTGGGCTGCGGACCCGGCTCGCTGGCCGCCCGGCTGATCCGGCGAATGCCGGCCGCGGAGATCGTGGCCGTGGACCGGGATCCACTCCTGCTGGAACTGGGCCGCACCCACCACCCCGACGCGGCCCGCTACGTCGACGCGGAGATCGGCGCACCCGGCTGGGTGTGGGCCCTGGACCTGGACCGTCCCTTGGACGCGGCCGTCTCCACCACGGCCCTGCACTACCTCGACCGCGAGACCCTGCTCGCCACGTACCGTCAGCTCGCCGCACTGCTGCGCCCCGGGGGTGTCCTCGTGAACGGCGACCATCTCCCCCAGGGCGACACGGGCCCGGCCGGGATCGCCGCCCATGTCGGGCGGTGCCGGGCCGAGCGTCAGCGGGTGTTCGCCCACGAGGACTGGGGCTCCTGGTGGGCCGCCGTCGCCCACGACCCGGAACTGACCGACCTCCTGGCCGACCGCCGCCGCCGCGAGACCCCTGTCGGTACCGGCCGCCCGGCCGAACTCCCCCTCTCCGCCCATCTGGACCTGCTCCGGCAGGCGGGCTTCCGCAAGGCTGGACCGGTCTGGCAGTACGGCGACAGCTGCGTGGTCGTGGCGGTCCGCTAGGTCCGGAGGTCCGGCGGTCACCCTTCCGCACCCGTCAGGTGGTGGGCGGCGACCGTTCGCCGGACAATACATGCAGGAATCACTATATGTTAATGTCGCCATGCCTACCCGGGCAGCCACGAGCACACGCAAGGAGTCCCCCTCATGACCACCGCCGAGCACATCAGCCACCAGGACCACGCGCACACCCACGGTGACGAGTGCGGCCACGTCGCCTTCACCCACGGCGACCACACCGACTACGCCCACGACGGCCACATCCACCGGATGCACGGCGACCACGTCGACGAGTGCGCGAACGGCGGCCACACGGTGCACCAGAACCACGACCACCAGCACGGCGACCACTGCGGCCATCTGGCCGTCCGGCACGACGACCACACCGACTACGTGCACGACGATCACCGGCACGCCGCCCACGAGGGACACTGGGACGATCACTGACGGCACGCCCGGGATCCCTCGCGGGCGAACGTATTGGGAATCGTTGTCATATGCTAATGTGCGCATATGACAACGACGTCCTCCGCCTCCTCGGACGAGCCGGACCAGACCCTGCAGGCGGCCAGCGAGCTGCTGCGCGCCCTGGCCTCGCCCGTACGGCTGGGCATCGTGCGGGAACTGTCCGGCGGCGGGAAGTACGTCCATGAGCTGGTGACCGCGCTGGCGGCCAGCCAGCCGCTGGTCTCCCAGCACCTGAGGGTGCTGCGCACGTCCCGGATCGTCAGCGCCCGCCGCGAGGCCCGCGAGACGCGGTACACCCTCACCGACGACCATGTGGCGCACATCGTGCTGGACGCCATCCGGCACGCCCAGGAGTAGCGCACCTCGGGCCAGGCCGCGCCACAGTAGGCCGACACCCCGTCCCGACTCGGCTCCCCGTGCGGGAGTCCCCTCTCGGCCAAGGAGGGCTCCGGCGCACCACTGCCCGGCGAAAAGACCCACGCCGCCGGGGACGGAAAGGACCGGTGGCACCCCGCGGACCAGGGCGGCCGCCGGCCCTCTCACCTCTTCGGCGGCGAGTCCGCGCCGGCCGTGGTCGAACGGTTCCGGAATGTCCGGGGCGTGTCACGTTTCCCATCACGTCGTTCCGATGTGTTCGAGATGGGAGGATCGTCTGTCCGTAAGAGCCATTCGAACCCTTCGGACGGCCCTACCGACGTGGAGGTGCGCCATGTGTGCCCACCAGCCCCTGTGCCCCGCGACCGACTCCCCCGACGCGCACGTCGTCGCCGCCCACCACGAACAGGGGTGGAGCCTGCTCTGCGACGGGGCGATCGTCTTCGACGACACCGGCGAACTCCTGCCTGACGGACGCGTGGTGGAGCCCCACCGGGTCACGGCGGAAGGGCTGACCGTCGCGGCCTGACCGCAGGATCGCGCTACGGCAGGACCGCGAAGCCGTCCAGTTCCACCATCGCCTCCGCGTCCCACAGCCGGACGACCTCGACGACCGCCATGGCCGGGTAGTCGCGTCCGGCCGACTCGCGCCATATCCGGCCCAGTTCGGGTGCGTGGGTGCGGTAGGCCTCGACGTCGGTGGCGTAGACGGTGACACGGGCGAGGTCGGACGGGGTGCCGCCGACGGCCGTGAGGGCCGCAAGCAGGTTGGCGAGGGCCTTCTCGAACTGCTCGGGCAGGGTCCGCCCGACCACCTTGCCGTCGGCGTCGAGGGCGGTCTGGCCCGCCAGGAACACCACGCGGGACCCGGAGGCCACGACGGCGTGGGAGAAGCCGGTCGCCGGGGACAGGCCGGGCGGATTGACGCGCTGGGCGGTCACCGGACCTCCAGGTGGGCGTACAACTCCTTGGCGATGATGCCGCGTTGGACCTCGCTGGCACCTTCGTAGACGCGCGGGGCGCGCACCTCGCGGTAGAGGTGTTCGAGCAGATGGCCGCGCCGCAGCGCCCGGGCACCGTGCAGCTGAACGGCCGTGTCGACGACGTACTGCGCGGTCTCGGTGGCGAGCAGTTTCGCCATCGCGGAACGCCGGGGCACGTCCGGGGCGTTCTCGTCGTACGCCGTCGCCGCCGCGTAGACCATCAGCCGGGCCGCCTCCGCGCGCAGAGCCATCTCGGCGACCTGGTGGGAGACGGCCTGCAGGTCCCGCAGTTTGCCGCCGAAAGCGTCCCGGCCGGCGGTGTGGGCGAGAGTCGCGTCCAGAGCCGCCTGCGCCATGCCGACCGCGAAGGCGCCGACGCTGGGCCGGAACAGGTTGAGCGTGCCCATGGCGACCTGGAAGCCGCGGTCGACGTCGCCGAGCACGTCGTCGGCGGTCACGGGCACGGCGTCGAAGTCCAGGGCGCCGATGGGGTGCGGGGAGAGCATGTCGAGCCCGGTGCCGGTCAGTCCCGGCCGGTCGGCGGGCACGAGGAAGGCCGTGACACCGCGGGCCCCGGCACCCGGGGTGGTCCGGGCGAAGACGGTGTAGAAGTCGGCCTCGGGGGCGTTGGAGATCCAGCACTTCTCACCGGTGAGACGCCAGCGTGTGGGGCCGTCGGGGGTGGCGGTCAGGTCGGCGGGGGCGGGTGAGCGACCGGGGGCGGCGGCCGGTGCCGCAGGGGCCGGTGAACCGCCGGGTGCGGCGGCCGGTGCCGCCGAGGCCGGTGGGCGGGCGGTGGGCGGTGCCGGGGCCCGCGTGCCTTCCCGCTCCGCCCGCAACTCCAGCGCCGCCGCGTCCGATCCCGCCCCCGGCTCGCTCAGGGCGAAGGCCGCGATCGCGGTGCCGTCGGCCACCCCGGGCAGCCAGCGGGCCCGTTGCGCCGCCGTGCCGTAGGCGTGGACCGGGTGGGCGCCGAGGCCCTGGAGGGCGAGGGCCGTTTCGGCTTCCGTGCAGCCGTGGGCGAGGGACTCGCGCATCAGGCACAGGTCGAGCGCGCCCGAGGTGAACAGGCGCCCCAGCAGGCCAAGTCGGCCGAGTTCGGCGACGAGGGTCCGGTTCACATGGCCGGGCTCACCCTTCTCGGCCAGCGGGCGCAGCCGCTCCGCGGCCAGGGTGCGCAACTCGGCACACCAGGCGAGTTGTGCCGGTTCGAGCGAGAATGCGGTCATCGCCGGTCCCTTCTCCGCCACCCTGCGTTCCGGCCGGGCCACTCCGAGACTATCGCGGACCGTTGACTGTCGTCACCAACACGATACGCTCCGGAGGCGAGCCCACCACGCCAAGGGGGCGAACCGTATGAATTCACGGCGCACGGCCCACGTCGACACCTTCACGCGCGACCATCTGCCACCCTTGGACCAATGGCCCGAGCTCCGGTTCGACCTGCCGGAGCTGCGCTACCCCGAACGGCTCAACTGCGCGGCCGCGCTGCTGAGCGGCCCGCCCGACCACCGCCCGGCGTTCCTCACCCCGGCCGGCGAGCCGTGGTCCTACGGCGATCTGCGGGCCCGGGTGGACCGCATCGCCCACCTGCTCACCGGCGAGCTCGGCGTCGTCCCCGGCAACCGGGTGCTGCTGCGCGGCCCCACCACACCCTGGCTCGCCGCCTGCTGGCTGGCGGTGCTGAAGGCGGGGGCCGTGGCGGTCACGGTGCTCGCCCAGCAGCGCCCGCACGAGCTGAGCACGATGTGCGAGATCGCACGGGTGCGGCACGCGCTGTGCGACATCCGGGCCGTCGACGACCTCGCCAAGGCCGAGATCCCGGATCTGCGGATCACGACCTACGGCGGTGACGCCCCGGACGACCTGCTCAACCGCCCGGCGCCCGACACCCCGTACGAGGCTGTCCGGACGGCGGCCGACGACGTGGCGCTGATCGCCTTCACCTCCGGCACCACCGGCCGCCCCAAGGGCTGCATGCACTTCCACCGGGACGTCCTGGCGATCGCCGACACCTTCTCCCGGCACATCCTGAGACCCGACGCGGACGACGTGTTCACCGGCAGCCCCCCGCTCGGCTTCACCTTCGGCCTCGGCGGGCTGGTGGTCTTCCCGCTGCGGGCCGGGGCGAGCACGCTCCTGCTGGAGCACGCGGGCCCCAGGCAGCTGCTGCCCGCCATCGCCCGGCACCGGGTCACCGTGCTGTTCACCGCCCCGACGGCGTACCGGGCGATGCTCGACGAGCTCGACGGCCACGACGTGTCGTCCCTGCGCCGCTGCGTCTCGGCCGGCGAGAACCTGCCCGCGGCCACCTGGCGGGCCTGGCACGAACGGACCGGCCTGCGCGTCATCAACGGCATCGGCGCCACCGAGCTGCTGCACATCTTCATCTCCGCGGCCGACGAGCGGATCCGGCCCGGGACGACGGGGACGCCCGTGCCCGGCTGGCAGGCCCGCGTGCAGGACGCGGACGGGCAGCCCGTGCCCGACGGGGAGCCGGGGCTGCTCGCCGTACGCGGGCCGGTCGGCTGCCGCTACCTCGCCGACCCACGGCAGCGGGAGTACGTACGCGGCGGCTGGAACGTCACCGGCGACACCTACGTCCGCGAACCCGACGGCTGGTTCCGCTATGTCGCGCGCGCCGACGACATGATCATCTCGGCCGGGTACAACATCGCGGGCCCCGAGGTCGAGGACGCGCTGCTACGGCATCCGGACGTGGTGGAAACGGCGGTCGTGGGACGTCCCGACGAGGCACGCGGTCAGGTCGTGACGGCGTTCGCCGTCCTCAAGGAGGGTGCCGCACGGGACGCCGAGGCGCTGCGCGCCTTCGTCAAGACCGAACTGGCGCCGTACAAGTGTCCGCGCGAGATCGTCTTCCTGGAAGCGCTGCCGCGCACGGCCACCGGCAAGCTGCAGCGTTTCAGACTGCGCACGGGAGGAACCCCGGACTGCTCGGCGGAAGGCGACCGGGAATGATCCGTAACGACCTAAGATGATCAACGTGTCCGACCAGCATGCACCACGGTCTCTCATCGTCACGCTCTACGGCGCGTACGGGCGCTTCGCGCCGGGCCCCGTGCCCGTCGCCGAACTGATCCGGCTGCTGGCCGCGGTCGGCGTGGACGCCCCGTCCGTACGCTCCTCGGTGTCGCGGCTCAAGAGACGCGGACTGCTCGTGCCCGCCCGCACCGCGCAGGGCGCGGCCGGGTACGAACTGTCCCCGGACGCCCGCCAGTTGCTCGACGACGGCGACCGCCGCATCTACGCCACGGCCCCGCCCGAGGACGAGGGCTGGGTGCTCGCGGTGTTCTCCGTGCCGGAGTCGGAGCGGCAGAAGCGGCATGTGCTGCGCTCCCGGCTGGCCGGTCTCGGCTTCGGAACGGCCGCTCCGGGCGTGTGGATCGCGCCCGCGCGGCTGTACGAGGAGACCCGGCACACCCTCCAGCGGCTGCGGCTGGACGCGTACGTCGACTTCTTCCGCGGCGCCCACCTCGGCTTCGCCCCGACCGCCGAGGCCGTCGCCCGCTGGTGGGACCTGGCCGCCATCGCCAAGGAGCACGAGGCGTTCCTCGACCGCCACGAGCGCGTCCTGCACGAATGGGACAAGCGGGACGACACCCCGCCCGAGGAGGCCTACCGCGACTACCTCCTCGCCCTCGACTCCTGGCGCCACCTCCCCTACACCGACCCGGGCCTGCCCTCCGCGCTCCTGCCCGAGGACTGGCCCGGGGTGCGCTCGGCGGCGGTGTTCCAGGGGCTGCACGAGCGGTTGCGGGACGCGGGGGCGGGGTTCGTGGGGGTGTGAGCCCCGGCGGGAGCCGAAGCCTCGCCCCTGTTACGTCCACCGGACCACCGGGTACTCGTCAGCGCGATCCCGGAACCCGCACCACACGCTTCACTCGGGAGACACGATCGATGGAACGGCAGGCAGGCCCGACGCGGCCGGCTCTGATCGTGGTCGACATGATCAACACGTACGACCACGAGGACGCCGAGCTGCTCCTGCCGTCCGTCGAACAGGTCGTGCCGGTCATCGCGGAGCTGATCGCCCGGGCCCGGGAGGCGGACGTGCCGGTGATCTACGTGAACGACAACTTCGGACGGTGGCGCTCGCACCACGGAGAGCTCGTCGACACCGCGCTGACCCGGCCGCACGCCCACCTGATCGAGCCGATCCGGCCCGACGACGAGTCGCTCTTCGTGATGAAGGCGCGCCATTCCGTCTTCTACGAGACGCCGCTGGCCTACCTCCTGTGGAGCCTGGGCGTCGGACACGTGGTGCTGACCGGCCAGGTCACCGAACAGTGCGTCCTCTACTCCGCCCTCGACGCGCACATCCGGCACCTGGAAGTCACGGTGCCCAAGGACGCCGTCGCCTCCATCCACCCTCACCTGGCCTCCGCCGCTCTGGAGATGATGGAGCGCAACATGGGCGCCCGGATCGTCACGGCGAAGGAAACCGACTTCACGCCGACCGCGCGCTAGAGGCCCTGTCGTCACAGACTCAAGCGCGGTTTCGGCGCATCCGTGCGGCCGGTCTGCGGGCGGCGGCTGCCCGCCCGGTAAGGGGCCGGCCAGACGGCGCCCGGGCCCGTGTAGCCCTGTTCGGCCGCCGCGTGCAGGGTCCAGTGCGGGTCGTAGAGGTGGGGTCGGGCCAGGGCGCACAGGTCCGTACGGCCCGCCAGGATCAGGGAGTTGACGTCGTCCCAGGAGGAGATCGCGCCGACCGCGATCACCGGGATGCCGGTGGCATGGCGGATGCGGTCGGCGAACGGTGTCTGGTACGACCGTCCGAACTCGGGCCGCTCGTCCGCCACCACCTGCCCGGTCGAGACGTCGATCGCGTCGACACCGTGCGCGGCGAAGGCCCGGGCGATCTCGACGGCCTCCTCGACCGTGGTGCCGCCTTCCGCCCAGTCGGACGCGGAGATGCGGACCGTCATGGGCCGCTCCCCCGGCCAGGCGTTCCGTACGGCGTCGAAGACCTCCAGCGGGAAGCGGAGCCGCTTCTCCAGGGAGCCGCCGTAGGCGTCGGTGCGGCGGTTGGTCAGTGGGGAGAGGAAGCCGGAGAGCAGGTAACCGTGGGCGCAGTGCAGTTCGAGCAGGTCGAAGCCGGCCCGGGCGGCCCGGCAGGCGGCGGCCGCGAACTGCTCCCGGAGGTCGGTGAGCTGGGCCCGGGACAGCTCCCGCGGGGTCTGGCTGAACGGCTTGTACGGGAGCGCCGAGGCGGCCACGAGCGGCCAGTTTCCCTCCTCCAGCGGCTCGTCCACGCCCTCCCACATCAGCTTCGTGGAGCCCTTGCGGCCGCTGTGGCCCAACTGAACGCCGATGGCGGTGCCGGGTGCCCGGTCGTGCACGAAGTTCGTGATCCGTCTCCAGGCCTCGGCCTGCCGTCCGGTGTACAGGCCGGCGCAGCCGGGCGTGATCCGGCCCTCCTCGCTGACGCACACCATCTCGGTCATCACCAGCCCCGCCCCGCCCAGCGCCCGTGCGCCCAGATGGACCAGGTGGAAGTCGCCGGGAACGCCGTCGGCCGCCGAGTACATGTCCATCGGCGAGACGACGACCCGGTTGCGCAGGGTCAGGCCGCGCATCCGGAACGGCATGAACATGGGCGGCGTGCCGGGCGGGCAGCCGAACTCGCGCTCGACCGTCTCCGTGAAACGGGCGTCGCGCAGTCTCAGGTTGCCGTGCGTGACACGGCGGCTGCGGGTGAGCAGGTTGAAGGCGAACTGGCGCGGCGGCTGGTCGAGGTAGAGGGCAAGGTTCTCGAACCACTCCAGGCTGGCGCGGGCAGCGCGCTGCGTGGAGGCCACGACCGGGCGCCGTTCCGCCTCGTACCGGGCCAGGGCCTCGGGCAGTGAGTCCTGCTCCTCCAGGCAGGCGGCCAGGGCCAGGGCGTCCTCGACGGCGAGCTTGGTCCCGGAGCCGATGGAGAAGTGGGCCGTGTGGGCGGCGTCGCCGAGGAGGACGACGTTGCCGTGCGACCAGTGCTCGTTGACGACCGTGCGGAAGGTCGTCCACGTGGAGTTGTTCGACTGCAGGGGGCGGCCGCGGAGCGCTTCCGCGAAGATCTTGGCGCAGCGCTCGATCGACTCCGCTTCGCCGAGCTCGTCGAAACCGGCCGCGTGCCAGACCTCTTCGCGCATCTCGATGATCACGGTGGAGGCATCGGGGGCGTAGGGATAGCCGTGGAGCTGCATCACGCCGTGTTCGGTTTCAGCGATCTCGAAGCGGAAGGAGTCGAAGGGGAAGTCGGCGGCGAGCCAGATGTAGCGGCAGCGATGGGCGGTGACCCTGGGGCGGAAGACGCCCGCGTACGTTTCACGGGTCGTGCTGTGGATGCCGTCGGCCGCGATGACCAGGTCGTGGGTCTGCGGGAGGTCTGCCGGGGCCTCGGTGCGGAAGCGGAGGTTTACGCCGAGGTCGTGGCAGCGGCCGTGGAGGATCTCCAGGAGGCGTTGGCGGCCCAGGGCCGCGAAGCCGTGGCCTCCGGAGGTGTGGCGAGTGTTGCGGTGGACGATGCCGACGTCGTCCCAGCGGACGAAGTGCCCCCGGAGGGCTTCGTAGACCTTGGGGTCGGCGTGTTCTATGCCGCCCAGGGTCTCGTCGGAGAGGACCACGCCGAAGCCGAAGGTGGTGTCCGGGGGGTTGCGTTCCCAGACGGTGACTTCTCGGGCGGGGTGGAGGCGTTTGAGGAGGGCGGCGGCGTAGAGGCCGCCGGGGCCGCCGCCGATGACGGCGACGCGCAGGGGATGGCTGCTGTTGTCGCGCCGGTGCGCGCCGGCCGGTCGCGTCCCGCCGCCGAGCCGGCGCCGCGCCTGTGACGGGGACGCACTCACCGTCCGCTCCACTTCGGAGGGCGCTTCTGGGTGAACGCCGCGTGGAATTCCGCGTAGTCCTCGCCCGTCATCAGGAGGGCTTGGGTGGAGGCGTCCAGTTCGACCGAAGCCGCCAGCGGCATGTCCAGTTCGGCCGTCAGCAGCGCCTTCGTCCGGGCGTACGCCAGAGCCGGGCCGCCTGCCAGGCGGTGGGCCAGCTGTTGTGCCGCCTCGTCCGCTCGGCCGTCCTGCGTCAGCTCGCTGATCAGGCCGATGCGCTCGGCCTCCGCGGCGCGGACCGGGTCGCCGAGCATCAGCAGGCGGGTCGCGTGGCCCAGCCCAACGACCCGGGGCAGGAGGTAGGCCGCGCCCATGTCGCCGCCGGAGAGGCCGACGCGGGTGAAGAGGAAGGCGAAGCGGGCGCTGGGGTCGGCGATGCGGAAGTCCGCGGCCAGGGCGAGGACCGCCCCGGCGCCGGCCGCCACGCCGTGCAGGGCCGCGATCACCGGGAACGGGCACTCGCGGATCGCGCGGACCACCTGGCCGGTCATCCGGTTGAAGTCGAGGAGCTGGGCGGTGTCCATGGACAGCGTGGCGCCGATGATCTCGTCGACATCGCCGCCGGAGCAGAAGCCGCGGCCCTCACCGGCCAGCACCAAGGCCCGTACGGACCGCTCCCGGGACAGCTCCGCGAGCAGGTCGCGCAAATCGGCGTAGGCCCCGAAGGTGAGCGCGTTGAGTTTCTCGGGCCGGGCGAGGGTGACGGTGGCGACGCCGTCGGTGAGGTCGACGCGCAGCTGCTCCCAGCGTGGGGTGCGGGCGGCGGAGCCGGTGAAGGGACTCATGACGTGCGGCCTCCTCGGGCGGGCACTGCCTCACTGAGCTCTACCCCACGAAGCTATCACTCATTCGTGACTGTCGTCATGAGTGCGCGATAGACCGTCCGGGTAGGAATCCTGAGGGGCCCGGGTGTGACCTGGGCCGGTTACATCCGTCACAGATCGTCCACACCGGCGTAACGGCGGGAGCAGCGGTGCGCGGCACCGCGTTCACCTGGGTAAGCCGTCCGGCAGAGGGACGAAGATGCCCCGGCGGTGCCCCTCGGACGCCTTCGAGAAGCGGCGCCGTACCATTCATAAGGTTGAAAGCAGGATGTCCTGCTCCATGAACGGACCCGCCTTGTACGAACTCTCCTCAGCCCCTGCCTCCTGGCGCATCGCGCTGCCGCACACCGCCGCGGCGGTGCCCGTGGCCCGTGCCCTGGTCCGTACGGCGCTGACCGAGCTGGAGCACGGGGCGGACTGCGACACCGCGGAGCTGCTCACGGCCGAGCTGGTGGCGAACGCCGTGGAGCACACCACCGGCGAGACGCCCATAGAGCTGGTCGTGGAGCTGATGCCGTCGGGCTGCCAGGTCGAGGTGCACGACACCGACCCGGCACCGCCCGGCGACCTCACCTGCCCGGCCGGCGGGCCGCCCGACCCGTGGCAGGAGCACGGGCGCGGGCTGCTGCTGATCCGCGCCCTGAGCTCCTCCTGCGGGCACCGGCCGACCGACTCCGGCAAGGCGGTGTGGTTCAGACTCCCTGTGGTACCGGCTCAGCGGCGTCCGTCGGCGTGACGCGGGCGAGCCGGGAGTTCCGGCGCCCGTAGACGAGGTACAGGGCGATCCCCACCGCGAGGAACACCGCGAACTGGATCCACGTCGTCCGGCCCGTCTCGTACATCAGGTACAGGCAGAAGCCGACGCCGAGCAGCGGGATGACGGGGTACAGCGGCACCCGGAAGGTGCGGGCGAGGCCCGGCTCGCGGCGGCGCAGGGCGATGACGGCGATGTTGACGGCGGCCATGGTGGCGAGCGTGCCGATGGTGCACAGGTTGACCACCGCGTCCAGCGGGGCGAAGGCCGCGGGGAGCGCGAAGACCACGGCGACGATCAGCGTGCCGGCGACCGGGGTGGAGGTCCTCGGCGAGACCTTCTCGAAGACGCGCGGGATCAGACCGTCGCGGGACATGGACAGCAGGATCCGGGTCTGGCCGTACATCACGGCGAGCACCACCGAGGCGATGGCGACGACCGCGCCGAAGGCGATCACGCCGCCGCCGACGGTGGAGCCGGTGACCTGGTCGACGACATAGGAGAGCGCCGCGGGCCGGCCGCCGACCGCGTCGCCGCCGATGGCGCCGATCGCGGCGAGCGCGACCGCGCAGTAGAGCAGCGTGACCAGGCCGATGCAGACGAGGATCGCGACGGGGATGTCCCGCCGGGGGTTCTTCGCCTCCTCGCCGGCCGTGGTGATCGCGTCGAAGCCGATGTAGGAGAAGAAGGCGGCGGTGGTGCCCGCGCCGATGCCGGCCAGGCCCTCCGGCGAGAACGGCGTGAGGTTGCCGTCCTCGAAGGCGGTGAAGCCGATCGCCACGAAGGCCACGAGGACGGCGAGCTTCAGCACGGCCATCGCGGCCGTGGCCCGGGCGCTCTCGCGCACCCCGCGCACCAGCAGGACGGCGGCCATGGCGATGACGACGACGGCCGGGAGGTTGACCACTCCGCCCTCGCCGGGACCGGCGGACAGGGTCGTGGGCAGGTGCAGTCCGACGAGGCTGTCGAGCAGTTCGTCGACGTACTGGCTCCAGCCGACCGCCACCGCGGACACCGACACGCCGTACTCCAGCAGCAGGCACCAGCCGACGAGGAAGGCCGTGCTCTCACCGAGTCCGGCGTAGGCGAAGGAGTACGAGGAACCGGAGACCGGGATCGCGCCGCCCAGCTCGGCGAAGGCGAACGCGGTGAAGACGCAGGTGATCGCGGCCAGGAGGAACGAGACGACGACGCCCGGACCGGCCTGGGCGACCGAGTCGGACAGTCCGACGAAGATGCCGGTGCCGACGATGGCGCCGACGCCGAAGCAGACGAGCTGGAAGAGGCCCATCGTGCGCTGGAGGCCGTGGCCTTCACGGTCGGCGCCGGATTCGGCCACCAGGAGATGGGGCGACTTGTAGCGGGGCATACGGGTGGTGCTCGTTTCTGGTGGTGCGGGTCGCGACGGGTTCGTCGCGCGACGGCCGCGGAAAGGGGTGGTTCCGGGCCGCCCGTCAGCATAAGGGGCCCTTGCACCATGAGCGTCCGATCAGGTCGCGTGGTCCGGTGCCGTGCATCGCAAGGCGCCGGAGTGCCCTGGTAGTGGAGCTGCCTGGGCGCTTCGGCAACGCGGCGAGGCGCGGTGCCAGGCCGTGCGACCCGGGCGGGGCATCGTGCGAGGACCCCTGAGGCCTGTTCAGGCGAGGGTTGCCACCATGACCGCCTTGATGGTGTGCATGCGGTTCTCCGCCTCGTCGAAGACGACCGAGTGGGCCGACTCGAAGACCTCGTCGGAGACCTCCAGGTACTCCAGGCCGTGCGCCGCGTGGACCTCCCGGCCGACCTTGGTGCCGAGGTCGTGGAAGGCGGGCAGGCAGTGCAGGAACTTCACGTCCGGGTTGCCGGTGGCGCGCAGGACGTCCATGGTCACGGCGTACGGGGCGAGGGCGGTGATGCGCTCGGCCCAGATCTCGTTCGGCTCGCCCATGGAGACCCAGACGTCCGTGGCGACGAAATCGGCGCCGCGGACGCCCTCGTCCAGCGTCTCGGTGAGCGTGATGCGGGCGCCGCTGCTCTCGGCGAGCGCGCGGGCCCGGTCCACGACCTCCTCGGCCGGCCAGTACTCCTTCGGCGCGACGAGGCGGACGTCCATGCCGAGCAGGGCACCGGTGACCAGGTAGGAGTTGCCCATGTTGAAGCGGGCGTCGCCCAGGTAGGCGAAGGCGGTCTCGGTCAGCGGCTTGGCGCAGTGCTCGGTCATGGTGAGCACGTCGGCGAGCATCTGGGTGGGGTGCCAGTCGTCGGTGAGCCCGTTGTAGACGGGCACCCCGGCGTGTTCCGCCAGCTCCTCCACTTTCCGCTGGCTGTCCCCTCGGTACTCGATCGCGTCGTACATCCGGCCCAGCACCCGGGCGGTGTCCTTGACGGACTCCTTGTGCCCGATCTGGGAGCCGGAGGGGTCGAGGTACGTGGTGGAGGCTCCCTGGTCGGCGGCCGCGACCTCGAACGCGCAGCGGGTACGGGTGGAGGTCTTCTCGAAGATCAGCGCGATGTTCCGGCCCCGCAGGTACTGGGTCTCCGCCCCGGCCTTCTTGGCGGCCTTCAACTCCGCGGCCAGCTCGACCAGGGCGCGGAACTCCTCCTCGGTGAGGTCCAGCTCCTTGAGGAAGTGGCGGCCGGCGAGGGCGGTCGGGACAGTCGCCATGGGGCGCTCCAGGAATAAGGGGACACAGACACTTGAAATACTATACGAGGCTCGGCATGCCTATACGGAGCCGGACGGGTGCCCGGGGCCGGGGGCCGGACGCCTACACGGGGTCCCGTGCCACCGGGCAGCTCATGCAGCGCGGCCCGCCCCTGCCCCGCCCCAGCTCGCTGCCCGGGATCTCTATCACCTCGATGCCCTGTTTACGCAGGTGGGTGTTGGTGGTGGCGTTCCGTTCGTAGGCGACGACGACCCCGGGCTCGACAGCCAGGACGTTGCAGCCGTCGTCCCACTGCTCCCGCTCGGCTGCGTGCACGTCCTGGGTGGCGGTCAGGACACGGATCTCGTTCAGGCCGAGCGCGGCGGCGATGGCACGGTGCATGTGCTCCGGCGGATGGTCGGTGACCTTCAGCTCCGTCTCGCCGACGCCCGGTTCGATCGTGTAGGAGCGGAGCATGCCGAGCCCCGCGTACTGGGTGAAGGTGTCGCCGTCGACCATCGTCATCACGGTGTCGAGGTGCATGAAGGCACGCCGCTTGGGCATGTCCAGCGCCACGATCGTCTCGGCTGAACCGGCGGCGAACAGCTTGTGGGCGAGCATCTCGACGGCCTGCGGGGTGGTGCGCTCGCTCATGCCGATGAGGACGGCCCCGTTGCCGATGACCAGCACGTCCCCGCCCTCGATGGTCGACGGGTAGTCGGGCTGCCCCTCG
Source organism: Streptomyces sp. NPDC002788 (assembly GCF_053592115.1). Taxonomy (NCBI): domain Bacteria; kingdom Bacillati; phylum Actinomycetota; class Actinomycetes; order Kitasatosporales; family Streptomycetaceae; genus Streptomyces; species Streptomyces sp. NPDC002788. The sequence goes on from NZ_JBSFVB010000001.1 coordinate 606,182, forward strand.
GACCACACGTGGAACGTCTCCTCCCGGAACAGCGGGTGGTGCCGGTAGATCGCCTCGAAGTGCACGGTCTCGCGCTGCCGGGCGGGCCAGCGCATGGCGTTGATGGAGACGCCGTCGTAGATCCATGCGGAGGTGTCGCGGGTGAAGAGGTGGTTGGGCAGGGGGTGCAGCAGGAACTCGTCCAGTTCCATGACGTGGAAGCGCACGGAGGTCGGCTCCGGGTGCACGTCCAGGAACTCGCGTTTCGTCATGCCGCCGACCAGCACCTCGGCCAGTTCCCGCCCGGGCAGGTCCTCGAAGGCGGCTCTGAGGTGGTCGGCGGCCAGCGGGCCGTACTCCTTCTCGTCGAAGACTCTGTCCAGGACGAGGGCTCTGGCCGCCGGGACCTCCAGTGTCTCGGCCAGCAGGTCACCGAAGAGGTGGACGGCGACGCCCCGGTCGCGCAGCACATCGGCGAACCCGTCGTGCTCGGCGCGGGCCCTGCGCACCCACAGCACGTCGTCGAAGAGCAGCGAGGTCTTATTGCTGGGGGTGAGCCTTTTGAGCTCGAGATCGGGCCGGTGCAGGATGACACGGCGCAGCCGCCCGGCCTCGGAGTGGACGTGGTATGCCATGCCTCCATCCTGACCATCCAAGCCCGCGTTGACGCGCTCCTTGCGCGTTTCCGCACGTCTTGTTCGCGTCGCTCTGACGACAACGACCCGGCCGAGCACCCCGGGCGGGGTGCTCGGCCCGGCTCTCGCTACAACCGCGGGTCCACCGGCTCCGACTCCAGCGCCAGCACCCCGAACACCGCCTCGTGCACCCGCCACAGCGGCTCGCCCTCGGCCAGGCGGTCCAGGGCCTCCAGGCCCAGCGCGTATTCGCGGATCGCCAGGGACCGCTTGTGGTTGAGGAACCGGGATCGCAGACGGGTCAGGTTCTCCGGGCGGGTGTACTCGGGCCCGTAGATGATCCGCAGGTACTCGCGGCCCCGGCACTTGATGCCGGGCTGCACCAGGCGGCCCTGGCTGTCGCGGACCAGGGCGCCGACCGGCTTGACGACCATGCCCTCGCCGCCGCGGCCGGTCATCTCCAGCCACCAGTCGACGCCGGCCTGCACCGACTCCGGGTCGGCGGTGTCGACGTAGAGCCGCCGGGTGGTCTGGAGCAGGCCGCTGCCGTCGTGCTCGACGAGCCGGTCGAGCAGGGCGAGCTGCTCGTCGTGCGGCAGGCCGGCGAGGTTGCGGCCCTGGACCGCGAGGATCTGGAACGGTGCCAGGCGGACGCCGTCCAGGCCGTCCGTGGTCCAGCAGTAGCGGCGGTACGCCTCGGTGAACGCGGCGGCGTCGGCGGACCGGTCGCGGGTGCGGGACAGCAGCCCGGTCACGTCCACCCCTCGCGCCGCCGCGCCGTCGAGCGCGGCCAGCGCCTCCGGGAGCACCGCGCCGGACGCGGCACCCACGGCGGCGTACTGCGACCGCAGCAGCCCGGACGCCTTCAGCGACCAGGGCATCAGCTCGGCGTCCAGCAGCAGCCAGTCCGTCTCCAGCTCGCCCCAGAGACCGGCCTCGCCGATCGCCGTGCGCACCCGGTCGAGGATCTCCTCGGTGAGGACCACGTCGTCGAGGAAGGGCCGGCCGGTGCGGGTGTAGAGGGACCCGGTGGGGCCGTCCACACCGAAACGCTTGCGGGCCGCCTCGGCGTCCCGGCACACCAGGGCCACCGCCCGCGAGCCCATGTGCTTCTCCTCGCACACGACCCGCGCCACCCCGTCGGCCGCGTACTGGGCGAAGGCCTCGGCCGGGTGCTCGAGGAAGCCCTCGACGTGCGAGGTCGCGGTCGGGGCCATCGTCGGGGGCAGGTACGGCAGCAGCCGGGGGTCCACCGCGAAGCGGCTCATGACCTCCAGCGCGGCCGCCGCGTTCTCCTCACGGATCGAGACGCGGCCCTGGTGCCGGGTCTCCACGACCCGGCGGCCCTGCACGTCCGCCAGGTCCAGCGGGCGGCCGTCCTGCCCGCCGGGCGCCTCGGTGCGCAGCGGCTTCGCCGGCTCGTACCAGACCCGCTCGGCCGGTACCTCGACCAGCTCGCGCTCCGGCCAGCGCAGCGCGGTGAGCTTGCCGCCGAAGACGGCTCCGGTGTCCAGGCAGATCGTGTTGTTGAGCCAGGTGGCCTCCGGGACCGGGGTGTGGCCGTAGACCACGGCCGCCCGGCCGCGGTAGTCCTCCGCCCACGGGTAGCGCACCGGCAGGCCGAACTCGTCCGTCTCGCCCGTCGTGTCGCCGTACAGGGCGTGCGAGCGGACCCGGCCGGAGGTGCGGCCGTGGTACTTCTCGGGCAGACCCGCGTGGCAGACGACCAGCCGGCCGCCGTCGAGGACGTAGTGGCTGACCAGGCCGTCGAGGAACTCCCGTACCTCGGCGACGAACTCCTCGCTCTCGTCCGCCATCTGCTCGATGGTCTCGGCGAGGCCGTGGGTGTGCTGGACCTTGCGGCCCCTGAGGTAACGGCCGTACTTGTTCTCGTGGTTGCCGGGCACGCACAGGGCGTTGCCGGACTTGACCATCGCCATCACGCGGCGCAGCACGCCCGGGCTGTCCGGGCCGCGGTCGACCAGGTCGCCGACGAAGACGGCGGTACGGCCCTCCGGGTGGACGCCGTCGACGTAGCCGAGCTTGCCCAGCAGCGCCTCCAGTTCGGCGGCGCAGCCGTGGATGTCGCCGATGATGTCGAAGGGACCGGTGAGGTGGGTCAGGTCGTTGAACCGCTTCTCGGTGACGACCGTGGCGTACTCGATCTCCTCCACGCCCCGCAGGACGTGCACCTTGCGGAAGCCCTCGCGCTCCAGATGACGCAGGGAGCGGCGGAGTTCGCGGATGTGGCGCTGGATGACCCGGCGGGGCATGTCCGCCCGGTCGGTGCGGGCCGCGTTGCGCTCGGCGCACACATCCTCGGGCACGTCGAGCACGAGGGCGATCGGCAGGACGTCGTACTGCCGGGCCAGGTCGATCAGCTGGCGGCGGGCGTCGGGCTGCACGCTGGTCGCGTCCACGACGGTGCGGCGGCCGGCGGCCAGGCGCTTGCCCGCGATGTAGTGCAGGACGTCGAAGGCGTCCTTGGTGGCGCTCTGGTCGTTCTCGTCGTCCGAGACGAGGCCCCGGCAGAAGTCGGAGGAGATGATCTCGGTCGGTTTGAAGTGCCTGCGGGCGAAGGTGGACTTGCCGGAGCCGGAAGCCCCGACGAGTACCACCAGGGACAGGTCGGTGACGGGCAGCACGCGCCCCTGCGTCACGTCGGTCATGCCGCCTTCGCCTCCTTCGGGGTGGTCATGGTGAACACGGCCATCTGGGTGGGCGGCCCCACCTCGGGGTCGTCGGGGCCGACGGGTACGAACTCGACGGCGTAGCCGTGCCGTTCGGCCAGCGGCTCCGCCCAGGCCCGGAACTCGGCGCGGGTCCACTCGAAGCGGTGGTCGCCGTGCCGGACGTGGCCGGCCGGGAGGCTCTCCCAGCGCACGTTGTACTCGACGTTCGGGGTGGTCACGAGGACCGTGCGCGGGCGGGCCGAGCCGAACACGGCGTACTCCAGCGCGGGCAGCCGGGGCAGGTCGAGGTGCTCGATCACCTCGCTGAGCACGGCGGCGTCGTAGCCCTTGAGCCGGCGGTCGGTGTAGGCGAGCGAACCCTGGAAGAGCCGCACGCGCGCGGCCTGCCGCTCGCCCATGCGGTCCAGCTTCAGCCGCCGCGAGGCGATGGTGAGCGCGCGCATCGACACGTCGACGCCGACGATCTCGGTGAACGCCGGGTCCTTGAGCAGTGTCTGCGCCAACTGGCCCTGGCCGCAGCCGAGGTCGAGCACCCGGGCGGCCCCGGACTGCCGCAGCGCCGTGACGATCGCCTCGCGGCGCTGCACGGCCAGCGGGGTCGGCTTCTCCTCGGTCTCGGCCTCGGCCTCCACCGCGTTGTCGATCTCCTCGACCTCGCTGTCGTCGGCCTCGGCGAGCCGCACGAGCTCCAGCCGCTCCGTCGCGGCACGGGTCAAAGACCAGCGGCGCGAGAGGTAGCGGCTGGTGATCAGCTTCTGCTCCGGGTGGCCGGGCAGCCAGCCCTCACCGGCGCGCAGCAGCTTGTCGACCTCGTCGGCGGCGACCCAGTAGTGCTTGGCGTCGTCCAGGACCGGGAGCAGGACGTAGAGGTGGCGCAGCGCCTCGGCGAGGGTGAGCGCGGGCGATTCCAGGACGAGGCGCACGTACCGCGAGTCGCCCCACTCGGGGAACCGGGTGTCCAGCGGCACGGGCTCGGCGGTGACCGTCCAGCCGAGCGGCTCGAAGAGGGCCCGTACGAGGCCGGGGCCGCCACGGGCGGGCAGCGCGGGCACCTCGACCCGCAGGGGCCTGGCCTGTCCGGGGAGTTCCGGGCGGGCGTTGCAGACGCCCTTCATCGCGCTGGAGAAGACGCCGCTCAGCGCCACGGCGAGCAGGGAGGAGGCCGCGTAGGGGCGGTCGTTGACGTACTGCGCGAGTGCCGCGTCCGGGGCGCCGCCGCGGCCCTTGCCCTTGCCGCGCCTGACCAGGGCCACCGCGTCCACCTCCAGCAGCAGCGCCGCCGTGCAGCGCTGGGCGTCCGCCTCCGGGTAGAGGACGTGGGCCGTGCCGTAGGAGGTGGAGAACGCCTGCGCCTTGTCGGGATGCTTGTGCAGCAGGTAGCCGAGGTCGGTCGCGGGGCGCTCTGGAGTGCCGGTGGTACTGATCGTCAGGAACATGCGGAGGGCCTCTCCGGCTGGGTGGACGACTGCGGTGCCGTGCGCGCGAAAGCCCCCAGGAGGGGTGATCCTGGGGGCTCGGCAGGACGACGCCCACAGCTTCGCACACGCGTGCCCACCAGCGCCTTCGTTTATCGGTAGCGGTGGGGGCGGGTGCCCTGGTGAGGGCCGCCGCGGCGGGCCGGGGGCGGCCGGTCCTTGTTACGACAGCTGTGACTGCACCTGCGAGGAGATCAGTTCCAGGTGGTCCAGGTCGTCCAGGTCGAGGACCTGGAGGTAGATGCGGCGGGAGCCGGCCTCCGCGTAGCGGCCGATCTTGTCGACGACCTCTGCCGGGGAGCCGGCCAGGCCGTTGAGCTTCAGCTCGTCGACCTCGCGGCCGATCGCGGCGGCCCGGCGGGCGACCTCCTGGTCGTCCCGGCCGACGCAGACGACCAGGGCGTTGGAGTAGGTCAGGTCGTCGCCGCGGCGGCCGGCCTCCTCGGCGGCGGCGCGCACCCGGCCGAACTGGCGCTCGCTGTCCTCGACGGAGGCGAACGGCATGTTGAACTCGTCGGCGTACTTGGCGGCCAGCCGCGGGGTGCGGGCCGGGCCGTGGCCGCCGACGAGCACGGGGATCTTCTTCTGCGCCGGCTTGGGCAGCGCGGGAGAGTCCGTGAGGTCGTAGTAGGTGCCGTGGAAATCGAAGGTCTTGCCGGGGTCCGTCGCCCACAGGCCGGTGACGATCTCCAGCTGCTCCTCGAGGCGGGCGAACTTCTCCTTGGGGAAGGGGATGCCGTAGGCCTTGTGCTCCTCCTCGAACCAGCCGGCGCCCAGGCCGAGTTCGACCCGGCCGCCGGACATCTGGTCGACCTGCGCGACCTGGATGGCGAGTACGCCGGGCAGCCGGAACGTGCCTGCGGTCATCAGGGTGCCGAGGCGGATGCGCTTGGTCTCACGGGCGAGCCCGGCCAGGGTGATCCAGGCGTCGGTGGGGCCGGGCAGACCGTCCGCGTTGCCCATGCGGAGGTAGTGGTCGGAACGGAAGAAGGCGTCGAAGCCGAGGTCCTCGGTGGCCTTGGCGACGGCGAGCAGAGTGTCATAGGTGGCCCCCTGCTGGGGCTCGGTGAAGATGCGGAGATCCATGCTTCCATCCTGCACGCCGGGTTCCGCGATCATGAGGTCGGTCCCCCGTCCCGGCCGGTCCCCGGTCGGGTGAAATCACATCCATACCGCGGGTCGGGCCTGACCCGGCCGGTGACCGGCCCCGGTGATGATCGCTGGCTCGGGCGGAGCCGGAGCCAGCGGCTTCCGCACCGGCCGGTGACGCCGGGGCGTCACCCGCGTCGGCCTCCCCGGGGGCCAGGGGCCCGAGGAGGCCGTCATGTCGAAGAGACCGTGCCGCAGCAGGGCGGGACGGGGCAGCCGAGAGGGCTGTTGCAGCAGATGGAGGAGCTGACGGCGGCCTTGAACGCGGATCTGTCGGCACTGGACGCGGACCTTCAGGCCGCGGGGGATTCGGGTCGGGGGTTGTCGAGGAAGGGCAGGCCGGTTAGGGCCCTGTCGTCATCGTGGGGCGGACGGGAATGTGGCGACAGGGCCCGAGGCCGCCACCGCGCCCGGGGATCCGCGCCGCCCGGCTCCCCCTTCCCGCTGCTCCGCCCGCTCCTCCTCCTTCTCCGGTAACGCCTGCTCCCGGTCGGCGAGTCTGCGGAGCATCTCCAGGACCCGGTCGCGGGACTCGTCGGCCGCGTCGATCGCCTCCATGCACTGCCAGTACGTGCCCTCGTCGTCCGCGGCGCTGGCCAGGCCCACGAGGGCGATGCCGACCTCGCCGAGGAGGCCGCCGAGGTACATCAGGGTGGGGCGGGCGTCGCCCAAGTCGGTGAGCTGGCCCGCCCGCAGCTCACCAGGACCCAGTTCGGGCGGGTCGAGGACGCCGCAGCCCCGGCCCGCCAGCTCCGTCAACCCCAGTGCCTCGCCGCGCAGTTCGGGCGGCCCGGCGACCGCGAGGCGGCTGCCTATCGCCTGTGCGAGGGCCTGCGCCTGCCACACCTCGGCCAGGATCTCCCGCACCTCGCCGCCCGCGGCCAGGGACCGCCTGCTCGTCACGATGAGCCGCACTGCGTCCATGATGCGCTGCCCCCGTCTGTCCCGACGCGCTCCGCGCGTCCGCTGCCCGAACTCCCTTGTTCACTACCCAGAGTGAGGGCGAGTGAGACGAAAAGCCAGAGGAAGACGGAAATCTGCGGACAACAATTCGGATTCGGACCGCACCTTGGTCACGCAGAGTACAAGTGGACTGTTCGGCTCCTGGATCGGGGGCCGCTGCTAGATCGGGAACCTCCCCTCGTTCCGGTCGATCTTCGCGTCCAGCGCGGCCAGCGGGTCGATGCCGAGCACCTCGCACAGCTGGAGCAGATACGCGAGCACGTCGGCCACCTCGTCGGTGACGCGCTGCGCGGTGTCCGGATCTGTCATGACCCGGGCCGACTCCTCGGGCGTCAACCACTGGAAGATCTCGACCAGTTCGGACGCCTCCACGCTGAGGGCGGCGACCAGGTTCTTGGGGGTGTGGTACGGCTGCCAGTTCCGCGCGGCGGCGAATTCGGCCAGCCGGCGCTGGAGCCCCGCCACGTCCAGGGGTTCGTCACGGGGGCCGCGCTGCGGTGCGTCCAGTGGATCAGTCACGGTTCAGGTGTACCACCGTGACTCCCTCCACCCCGGCGGCCCAGGAGGCGTCGCCGACCGCGCCGAGGAGCCGGATGTGCCCCCGCTCGCACATCCGCGCCGCCAGCCGCAGCAGTTCCTGCCGCTGCCGCGGGTCCAGGCCCCGGTCGAAGCCGTCGGCGAGGACGGTGAGCGTCTGCAGCGCGGCGGGCACTTCACCGGCCGGGTCGACCTCCAGGACGCCGGGGCCGGTGAGCAGGACGAGTGCGAGGGCGACGTAGCGGAGTTCGCCGTGGCCGAGCCGTCCCAGGTCCGTGCGGACGCCGTCGCCGCGATCGAGCACCGCGCGGACGGTCGCCGGAGCGTCCGGCCGGACGAGCTTGCCCGCCGGGCGGGCGAGCGCGTCCGCAGGCGGCCGGGGCGTGTCCCCGGCCTTGCGGGTGAGCCTGCCCCCCGCCGGCGGGGCGAGCCCGTCCGCAGTCGGTCCAGTGGGCCTGCCTCCGACCGGTCCGGCGAGGGGGTGAGCCGTCCGCTCCGCGAGCACGTCCGCCACGGGCCCGGCACAGCCCGCCCGCACCGCCGCCACGAACTGCGCGTGCCGCCGGCCGCACTCGGCGCGGGTGCGACACAGGACGTCGGCGAGGTTGCCGCAGTCGCCGAGCAGCCGGCCGGAGCCGGTAGGGGCGGGGCCGCGCATGCGGGCGGGTTCGGGGTCGCACGAGAAGGCGGAGCGCAGGGCGACCACCATCTGCTCGGCGGCGGCCAGCACCCTGCGCTGCCCAGGCGTCGTGCCGGCCACGCGCAGCGGGAGCAGGGCGGTGCCGAGCCGGTCGTCGGGCAGGGGGCCGCGGGTCACCGGTGTCGGCCCGGCCGTGTGCCAGGCGGCCTGGACGGTGCGCTTCCCCGGGTCGCGCAGGGCGGTCTCCAGCAGGACCAGTCCGTCGGCCGTCAGGCGCTCACCGACGATGCGCAGCTCGGGCTCGGCCTGCACGGCGACATCGAGCCGGACCGGGCCTGCGGGGCCGTCGGCCGTACAGCCGATGCGGAAGCCGCGGCGGTGCTGCGCGTCGGGCCGGGCCCGCTCCGGGACGCAGGCCACGGGGTCCGGGAACGCCTCGTCGAGTCCGGCGCCGCCGCCGAGCCGGGCGAGAGCCTCGTACGCCCGCAGCGCGCTGGTCTTTCCGGAGCCGCTGGGACCGGCGAGGAGGGTCAGCGGCCCGAGCGGGAACGAGGCGCGGCGGTGGGCGGCGAAGGCGGCCAGACGCAGTTCCGTGACACGGGTGCGGTCGGGGTGCGGGGGGTGGGTCATACGCGGACGGTAGGGCTCCGCAGGCGGGACGAACCGTTCCGTCTCCGGGGGGTTCCTACGATCGGGCGACCCGGCAGCACGGCCCGCTCACGCGCCTCGGAACCGCCCGGCCACTCCGGCAACCCGTGCACGCTCGCGCCCCGGAACCACAAAGCCGCTCCGGCAGCCAGGCCCGCTCACGCCTCAGGGGCTGCCGGCCCCCTCACACCCCAGTGCCTCCCGGCCGCTCCGGCAGCCGGGCGCACTCATGCCTCAAGGCCTCCGGGGCCACCACGCAGCCCTCGGCACCGTCGGCGTCACAGATCGGGGACACCGACCCCCTCCATCAGCCCCGTCACCTCGGTCCCCGCCGGTGTCAGCAGGAACACGTTGCGGTCCACCCGATGCATCCCGCTCGCCAGGCCGAAGACGACCCCCGTGCTGAAGTCGAGCACCCGCTTCGCGACCTCCGTCTCCGCGCTGGTCAGGTCGAGGAGGACGGGCACGCCCGCCATCAACGTCTCGGCGACGTCGCGGGCGTCGGCGAAGACGTTCACCCGCAGGACGACGAAGCGGCGCCGAGCCTCTGTCTCGGCCTCGGGCACGGACCGGTGGTCGACGGAGGAAGGCCAGGCGTCCCGGCCCCGCAGCGGCACGACCTGGGCGAGCCCCTCCCACTGTTCGTCGGTGACATCGTGGCTGTTCACCGGCATGCTCCGTCCTGGCTCGCGCTGGCTGTCTGCATCGGTCAATTGTTGCGCACGGTCACCCGTTCGGCCCAATGCGACACGCTCCGCGACCTCACCGCACCTCACAACGGCCGGAAGGCGGCTGTGTGACGGGCGTAACCCCTGATGATCAAGCCGTGTGACAGTGGCGTAACGGGCGATTCGTACCGTCGGGGGCATGACCACGATTCCCGGGACCCCGCAGGACACACGGCAGGTGCGCACCGTCTGCTCGTACTGCGGTGTCGGCTGCGGCCTCGTGCTCGACGTGGGGACGGGGCCCGACGGGCGGCGCACCGTCCTCAAGGCCTCCGGTGACAAGGCGCACCCGGCGAATGCCGGCCGGCTGTGCACCAAGGGCGCGACCACGGCCGACATGCTCGCCGCGCCCGGCCGGCTGACCACCGCGCTGGTGCGGGACGACCGGGGCGAGGAGGCGGCCCCGGCGCCGGTGGCCGACGCGATCGCCGGGACCGCCGCACGGCTGCGGGCGATCGTCGACGAGCACGGGCCGGACGCGGTCGCCTTCTACGTGTCCGGGCAGATGAGCCTGGAGGCGCAGTACCTGGCGAACAAGCTGGCCAAGGGGTTCGTACGGACGAACCGGATCGAGTCGAACTCGCGGCTGTGCATGGCGAGCGCGGGCACCGGCTACAAGCTGTCGCTGGGCGCGGACGGGCCGCCCGGGTCGTACGAGGACTTCGACCGGGCGGACGCGTTCCTCGTCATCGGGTCGAACATGGCCGACTGCCATCCGATTCTCTTCCTGCGGATGATGGAGCGGGTCAAGGCGGGCGCCAAGCTGATCGTCGTCGATCCGCGGCGGACCGCGACCGCCGCCAAAGCCGATCTGTTCCTGCAGCTCGAACCGGGGACCGACCTGGCGCTGCTGAACGGTCTGCTGCATCTGCTGTACGAGAGCGGGCACACCGACGCGGAGTTCGTCGCCGCGCACACCGAGGGCTGGGAGGAACTGCCCGGCTTCCTCGCCGAGTACACCCCGGCGGCCGTCGCGGAGATCACCGGACTCGCGGAGGACGACCTGCGGGAAGCCGCCCGGCTGATCGGCGAGGCCGGCACCCGGTGGATGTCCTGCTGGACCATGGGCCTCAACCAGTCCACGCACGGCACCTGGAACACCAACGCCCTGGTCAACCTGCATCTGGCGACCGGCGCCATCTGCCGTCCCGGCGCCGGGCCCTTCTCCCTGACCGGACAGCCCAACGCCATGGGCGGGCGCGAGATGGGCTACATGGGCCCGGGGCTGCCGGGGCAGCGGTCCGTGCTCGTAGACGAGGAGCGGGCGTTCACCGAGGAGGTGTGGGAGCTGCCGCCCGGGACGCTGCGCAAGGACGGTGTCGGGCAGGGCACGGTCGAGATGTTCCGGAAGATGGCCGACGGGGAGATCAAGGCCTGCTGGATCATCTGCACCAACCCGGTCGCCTCGGTCGCCAACCGCCGCACGGTCATCGAGGGTCTGGAGGCCGCCGAGTTCGTCGTCACGCAGGACGTGTTCACGGACACCGAGACGAACGCGTACGCCGATGTCGTCCTGCCCGGCGCGATGTGGACCGAGGCGGAGGGCGTCTTCGTCAACAGCGAGCGCAACCTCACGCTGACACAGTCCGCCGCGGACCCGCCCGGGGAGGCGATGGCCGACTGGCGGATCATCGCGGAGGTCGCGTGCGCGATGGGGTACGAGAAGGGGTTCTCGTACGACAGCGCGGAGCAGGTCTTCGAGGAGATCCGGCGGTTCGGGAACCCGAAGACCGGGTGGGATCTGCACGGGGTGAGCTACGAGCGGCTGCGGGAGACACCCGTGCAGTGGCCGGCCGCGAGCGAGGACGGGCCGGCGCGCAATCCGATCCGGTACGTCGGGGGCGGTGGGCTGCGGTTCCCGACGGCGAGCGGGCGGGCCGTCTTCTTCGCCCGGCCGCACCTGCCCGCCGCCGAGATGCCGGACGACGACTACCCGTTCGTGCTCAACACCGGGCGGGTGCAGCACCAGTGGCACACCCTGACGAAGACCGGGAAGGTCGCCAAGCTCAACAAGCTGAACCCCGGGCCGTTCGTGGAGATCCATCCGCAGGACGCGGACGGGCTCGGCGTCGCGGAGGGCGATCTCGTCGAGGTCGCCTCGCGGCGCGGGCGGGCCGTGCTGCCGGCGGTGGTGACGGACCGGGTGCGGCCGGGGTGCTGCTTCGCGCCGTTCCACTGGAACGACCTGTTCGGCGAGTACCTGAGCATCAACGCGGTGACGAGCGACGCGGTCGATCCGCTGTCGTTCCAGCCGGAGTTCAAGGTGTGTGCCGTGTCGCTGGCGAGGGTGGCGACGCCCGCGCCGGAGGGACCGGCCCTGACACCCACGGCCGTGACGCCGGGCGGCACCGGCCCCTTCGGCATCGAACCCTCCCCGCCCCCGGTCCTGTCCGCCCAGGAACGCCAGTACCTCACCGGTTTCCTGGCCGGGCTCGGCTCGGGCGCCCCGGGCGTGCCGGTGCTGCCGCCCGACGCGCCCTTCTCACCCGAGCACGCGCTGTGGGTCAACGGGGTCCTCGCCGGCATGTACTCGCGGACCGCGGCCGCGGCCCCGCAGGAGAAGTCCGGCCGTGAGGTCGTCGTGCTGTGGGCCTCGCAGACCGGCAACGCCGAGGAATTCGCCTCCGCCACCGCCGAACGGCTGACCGCGACCGGGCACCGTACGACCCTCGTCGGCATGGACGACGCCGATGTCGGGGCGCTCGCCCGCACGGCCGACCTGCTCTTCATCACCAGCACGTTCGGGGACGGCGACGCGCCCGACAACGGCTCCGGCTTCTGGGACGCGCTCTGCGGCGAGCGGGCCCCGCGGCTGGACGGGGTGCGGTACGCCGTGCTGGCCTTCGGCGACTCCTCGTACGACGACTTCTGCGGGCACGGGCGGCGGCTGGACGCGCGACTCGGCGAACTGGGCGGGGTGCGGCTGGCCCCGCGTACGGACTGCGAGCCGGACTACGAGCCGTCCGCCGGGGAGTGGCTCGACCAGGTGCTCTCGGCGCTGGGCGGTACGGCCGGCGGCCCCACCGAGAAGCCCAGGACGAAGGCCGAGCCCGTCACCACCGCCCGTCTCGTGGGCAACCGGCTGCTCAGCGGGCCGGGCGCGGGCAAGGAGGTGCGGCGGTTCACCTTCGACACGAGCGGCACGGACCTGGCCTACGAGGCCGGGGACGCGCTGGGGGTGCGGCCCGTCAACGCGCCCGCGCTGGTGGAGGAGTGGCTGGCGGTGACCGGGCTGGACGCGTCGGCGGCCGTGGAGGTCGCGGGCGTGGGCGAGGTCCCGTTCTCCGAAGCCCTGCACCGGCACCTCGACATCACGCGGATCACCCCGGACCTGCTGCGCTTCGTGGCCGAACGCGCCCGGGACAGGCACGAGTTGCGCAGGCTGCTGCGGCCCGACAACAAGGACGGGCTGGCGCAGTGGAGTTGGGGTCGGCAGGCCGTGGACGTGGTCGCCGAGTACGGGGTGCGGGCGAGCGCCGGGGAGTGGGCGGGGGTGCTCAGGAAGCTCCAGCCGCGGCTGTACTCCATATCGTCCAGCCCCCTGGTCGATCCCCGGCGGGTGTCGCTGACCGTGTCCGTGGTGCGGTACGAGAACCTGCACGGCCGGGCGCGGGGCGGGGTGTGCTCGCCGTTCCTGGCCGACTCGGAACCGGACACCGAGGTGCCGGTGTTCGTGCAGCGCTCGCCGCACTTCCGGCCGCCGGCCGACGCGTCGACGCCGATAATCATGGTCGGCCCGGGCACCGGCGTGGCGCCCTTCGTCGGCTTCCTCGAGGAGCGGCGGGCGCTCGGGCACCGGGCCCCCAACTGGCTGTTCTTCGGCGAGCAGCACCGCACGACGGACTTCTACTACGAGGACGAGCTGACGGCCCTGCTCGACGAGGGCACTCTCACGCGTCTGGACACCGCCTTCTCCCGCGACCAGCGCAACAAGGTGTACGTGCAGGACCGGATGCGCGAGCACGGGCCGGAGCTGTGGCACTGGCTGCGCGACGGGGCCCGCTTCTACGTCTGCGGTGACGCCTCCCGCATGGCGAGGGACGTGGACCGGGCGCTCCGGGACATCGCCGTGGCGCACGGCGGGCTGGGCGAGGCGGAGGCCGCCGCGTACGTGAAGCAGCTCGCGGCGGACAAGCGGTACGTGCGGGACGTGTACTGAAACGGCTGGGCCGCTTAGGGGTCCTAGCACTATGCCCGCCCGGGTCGCGCGGCCTGATCGGACGCTCATAGTGCAAGGACCCCTTACTCGGCTCACACCGGAATCTTCACCTCCGTCCGGGCCTCCCTCACCGGCGGCGACTAGCGTCCTGCGGCGTGTACTCGGCAGAAACCACGCTGGTGGTGCCCGGCCCGCGGACGCAGTCGGCGGTGTCGGTGCCGCCGCCTCCCCCGGCCCAGTGGCATCGCGTCCTGACCTTGCTCGCCGACATCAGTCTGCTGATCGGCACGCGGGCGGTGTGGACGGCTGCGGCCAGTCACCGGCCGGCCGTGGCCGCGGTGATCTCGCTGTGCTACGCCTCGATCCTGGCGTGCGGGGTGCTGGCCCTGGTCGTCCGCCGGTCCCGTTCGCTGGCCCGGGTGGACCTGTGCGTGCTGGTGACGGGCGTGACGATCACGCTGTGCGCGTGGATCATGCTCCACAACGGCTCCGACGAGGCGCTGCTCACCACCCAGGCGGCACGGGAACTGGCCACGGGGCATGCGGTGTACGGACAGCCGTGGCCCTGGCTCTTCGGCCACGGCGTGGCGCTCACCCCGACGGTCAGCGGCGGCTACGACCTCACCTACGGCTATCCGCCGCTGGCCCCGCTGCTGGCCGCGCCGCTGCTGTGGCTGGGGCACGGTGGTGCGCCGGCGACGGCGGTGAGCACGAGCGCGCTGATCGCCGGCACGGTCGTGCTGTGGCGGATGCTGCCGGCGCCGTGGCGGTCGGCGGCGACCATGGTGTGCCTGGGCTTCGGCATGCTGCCGTCGTACGGGCGGCTCGGCTACCCGGCGATCGTGGCGCTGGCCCTGCTGGTGCCGGTGGTGGTGCGCTGGCATCGGACCGGTGAGGGCGGGCTGCTCGGAACGGCCGGCCTGGCGCGGGCCGCGTGTCTGGGGGCGGCGTGCGCGGCGCAGCAACTGCCGTGGTTCCTGGCGCCGTTCCTGCTGGCCGGGATCTACGCGGTACGGCGCGGCGAACTGGGCGGACGGGCTGCGGCACGGGTGGTGCTGCGGTACGCCGGTGCGGCGACGGCCGTGTGGCTGCTGATCAACGCCTACTTCATCGTGACCGAACCCGGCCGCTGGCTGGCGGGGGTCGCGCTGCCGCTGACGCAGGGTGCGGTGCTGCACGGGCAGGGCGTGGTGGGCATCTCGCTGTACCTGACGAACGGCAGCGACCGGCTCGACTGGTACTCCCACGCGAGCTTGCTGCTGCTCGCCGGCCTGCTCGCGCTGTTCGTGCTGTTCGTCCGGCGGCTGGGCCCGGCCGCGACCGTCCTGCCCTGGTGTGCCTTCTTTCTGGCGACCCGGTCGCAGGACGGCTACTACCTGATGATGACGCCGCTGTGGCTGGCGGCGGCGGTGACCGCTCCGGCGTCGGCCTTCGCCCGGGGGTGGCAGCCGCGCCTGCGCCTGCTGTCCGGGCCGCGCCGCCGTCCGGCCCGTCACGTGGCGGTGGCGCTGCTGCTCGTGCCCGCGCTGGGCAGCGCCGCGGTGGCGGCAACGGGCACGCCGCCCCTGCGCATGCGGGTCACGGCGGTCCGCCACGCCACCCCGGCGACCGTCTCCCGCCTCGCCCTCCAGGTCACCAACACGGACGACACCCCCCTCGCCCCCCACTTCACCCTGACCACGGGCCAGGGCATGGACCCGTACTGGCGGATCGTCCGGGGCCCGCGCACGCTGCCGGCACACCGCACCGCCCGGTACGAACTGCGCCCGCCCGCGGGCCGCTACGGCCTGCCCCGGCCGGGGGTCCGGATCCGCCTGCGGGCGTTCACGGCGTCTCCGCAGACCCTGTCGAGCGCGGACGTGCAGCAGGCGGTGCGCCGAACGCCCTGAGGCCGTCAGGCCGAACGGCACGGGCGAAGCGGAGGGTGACGGTGACCGTGGTCCGGCCGCACCCCCGTCTGCCGGGCAGCCCCGGGCGTCGCGTCCTCCGACGGTGTGATCTACACGGTCGTAGAATCCGGGAACACCGGCGCGACGGCGAACGTTGTCCCGGATACAGACCACACATGAGGAGCACGTTCTTGTCCGCCAGTCCGACGGACCCTCCGGGGCACAGTCCCCGACCATCCCGCCACGGCACCAGTGATCGCGGCACATGGCGGGGTGGTGTTCGATGAGTGCCGCCGAGGCCCTGCTGGGTCTGCTCGCCGTGTTCGTGCTGACCGCGGGCACCGGCTACTTCGTGGCCCAGGAGTTCGCCTACGTCTCCGCCGACCGGCTCACCCTCGCGCGTGAGGCCGAGGCCGGTGACCGCAAGGCCGCCCGCGCCCTGAGGGTGCTGGAGCGGCTGTCGTTCATGCTGTCGGGCGCGCAGCTCGGCATCACCGTCACCGGGCTGGTCGTCGGCTTCACCGCCGAGCCGTCGGTGTCCGCACTGCTGAAGCCCGCCCTGTCCGGGCTCGGCCTGCCCGACGCGGCCGTGAGCGGCGTCTCCGTGGTGCTCGCCTTCGTGCTGGCCACGGTCGTGCAGATGGTGCTGGGCGAGCTGGCCCCGAAGAACCTCGCCATCGCCGTGCCCGAGCGGCTGGCGAAGGCGCTGGCTCCGTCCACGCTGGCGTATCTGAAGGTCGTCGGCCCCCTCGTGCACGTCTTCGACAGCGCGGCGAACAGGCTGCTGCGCAAGGCCGGCATCGAACCGGTCGAGGAGCTGCACCACGGCGCCACGCTGGAGGAGCTGGGCCACCTGATCGGCGAGTCCCACGAGCGGGGCGAGCTGCCCAAGGACACCGCCGCGCTGCTGGACCACGCGCTGGAGTTCTCCGAGCGCACCCTCGACGAGGTGATGGTGCCGCGCGCCGACGCCGTCTTCGTGCGCAAGGACGCCGTCGCCGAGGAGGCGATCGGCCTGATCGCCGAGCACGGTCACTCCAACTACCCGGTGCTCGGCGACCACCCGGACGACATCGCCGGTGTGCTGGGCGTGCGCGAGCTGATGGCGCTGCCCGCCGCCCCCCTCGCCGGCGCCACCGCCGGTGAGGTGGCCCGGAAGCCGCTGCTGCTGCCGGACACGCTCGCGCTGCCCGACGCCGTGGCGCGGATGCGGGAGCAGGACGACGAGTTCGCGGTCGTCCTGGACGAGCACGGCGGCGTGGCCGGCATCGTCACGTACGAGGACATCGCCGAGGAGCTGGTCGGTGACATCGCCGACGAGTCCGACAAGGTCACCGTGCTCGCCGTCGCGGACGGCGACGGCTGGCTGGTGGACGCGGGCCGCCGGCTGGACGAGGTGGCCGAGGCCACCGGGATCCGGCTGCCGGAGGACGACGACTACGACACCGTGGCCGGCCTGGTCGTGGACCGGCTCGGCCGCTTCCCGACGGTGGGCGACCGGGTCACGGCCGAGCTGCCCGAGGGCGGCCGGGCCGTGATCGACGTCCGCACGCTCGACCGGCACGTGGCCGACCGCGTACGGATCAGTCCGTTCGCGGCAGCCGAGGAAGCCGCGGAAGCCGAGGAGATGGCGTGAGTTTCCCGATGGCGGTCTTCGTGACCGTGCTGCTGCTCATCGGCAGCGGCTTCTTCGTGGCGGCCGAGTTCGCGCTGGTCGCCGCCAAGCGGCACCGCATGGAGAAGGCGGCGGCCGAGGGCCGGCGCGGCGCCGGGGCGGCCCTGGCCGGGATGCGCGAGCTGTCGCTGATGCTGGCCGGCGCCCAGCTGGGCATCACCGTGTGCACCCTGGGGCTGGGCTCGGTGTCGAAGCCGGCGATCTCGCACGAACTCGACCCGCTGCTGCACGAGCTGGGCCTGCCCAGCGCCGTGAGTTACGGCGTCGCGTTCGCCGTGGCGATGGTCGTGGTGGTGTTCCTGCACATGGTGGTCGGCGAGATGGCGCCCAAGTCCTGGGCGATCGCCCACCCCGAGCGTTCGGCGATGCTGCTGTCGCCGCCCTTCCGGGCGGTGGTGCGGACCGTACGTCCGCTGATCCGGCTGCTCAACCGGGTGAGCAACTCCCTGGTACGGCTGTGCCGGGTGGCGCCGCGTGACGAGCTGGCCTCGGTGCACAACCGGGAGCAGTTGACGCGTCTGGTGGAGGAGTCCGAGCGGCTGGGCCTGATCAGCGCGGCCGATTCGGAGCTGCTGACCCGCTCGCTGACCGAGCCGGAGACGCCGGTGGCCGCACTGCGGATCCCGGCGGCCGAGATCAGCTGGGTCGAGGGCGGCGCGGATGTCGAGGCGCTGCTGCGGCTGGCCGCCGCCCACGACCGCACCCGGCTGCTCGTGCGCGAGAACGGCGTCGTCCTCGGGTCGGTGCACGCCCGGGACGCCCTGGTCGCCCGGGCCCGGGGACGTGCCACGTCCGCGCGGGAACTGGCCCGGCCGGTGCCGGAGCTGACGGAGGCCACCACGGTCGCCGACGCGATCGAGGTGCTGCGCCGCCGCCGGGCCTCTCTGGCCGTGGTCCGCGACGGCTCCGGCCGGCTCACCGGTCTGGTCACCCTGGACGACCTGCTGGCCCGTCTGATGCAGCCGGCCGCGGCGGCCTGACGGGGACGTGGCCCGAAGCTCCAGCACATCTGCACACCGTGGGCGGATTCGGCGGCGGGACACCCGTCCCGCCGCCGGATCCGCGCACGGGCAAGAGGGCTTGGGGCCGAAGTGCCCGCTTCGGGAATGAGCGCGCAACACTCCCGGGCGGGGCCGGGCGGCGGGCCGCGTGAAGGAGTGTGTATATCCGGTGACTCCGTGGTCATAGCGGTGAAGACGGTCACCGAAAAGCACCGTGCGCGGTCGGCGGGCGACTGGCCGTCTCCTCCCGGGAAGTGTTTTGATCCTGCGTACGGCGGTACCGCCGGGGACGGAATCCCGGTTCACGGATCCGGCGACCATCCCGCGCTCACCGCCATGGCGAGACATTCACGTGAAGGGAAACACCCCTATGAACCTCACCCCTCGGGTCGACACCGCCGAGCTGTCCGACGCCGCCCTGGAGCAGGTCTCCGGCGGCAACGCGGGCGTCAGCGCCTCCGCGGGCCTCGTGGGCGGCCTCTCCGCCGGCCTGGTCGGTCCCCTGACCGGCGAGGCCTGCGCCACCGTGCAGGCGGTTCTCTCGACGGAGGGCGCTGCGGCGGGCACGAGCGCGGGCGTTCACACGACCTCGCTCTGACGATTTCCGCGTGAAGGGCCCCGGGAAGCGATTCCCGGGGCCCTTTCACGTGCGGTATGCACAACTCGCGGTCGCAAAGATGGGGAATTCGCGAAGTACGTGACCGAATTCTGGACAGGACGGGGGTGGGTAACGCGGAGAGGGGCCATGACGCAGACTTACTCGGACCCCCCAGATTTCAGCTGCGAAGCGATAGGAAACCCCTGTGAAACCCGACTCGACCCGGACCGAAGAACTGCCCATCTACGAGAGCCTCATCCGCGAGCGCGGTGACGTCGTCGAGGAGGCTCGTGTGGTGGCCGAGGAGACCCAGCAGCAGATGAGCCTGGCGCTGAGCGGGCACGCGGGGGTGGAGCACGAGCCCCGTCCCCCGCAGTAGGCATACCGCGCGGCACACAGCGAAAACTGACGCCACCCCTATGCCGGGCATGCGAGATTGGGCCGCTGTGACCGCGTGAGCGCGGAGGAAGGGAATGGACCGATGGCACCGACAGCACCCGCGCCGAGCGGCATCCGCACCGGGAGGCCCGACGTCTTCAGCGAGCGGACCCACAAGATCGCGCGATGGGGCCTGCCCGGGGTCATCGCCCCCGTCTACGGCAACTGGGCTGCCGTCAACTGGCGTCACGGCGGTCCGATCACCGCGGGCGACGTCCGGCTGGGAGTGTTCAGCGCACTCGCGTTCTTCGTGCTGTACGCCGCCGTGGACCTGGTGGCCCGGAGCCTGCGGCCAGACCTGCACGCCTTGCGCGCCCTGAGCCGGGCCGTGTTCGCCGGTGTCGCGTTCGGATTCCTCTACAGCCGGTCCGACAATGATCCCCGGGCCATGGTCCTGATGTCGCTGGCCCTCACGGCGGGCCTCTTCCTGCTGCTGTTCTACCGACTCCACACGCGCCACGCCTGACCCGGTGCACGTCAGCCCCGTGCCGTGCGCAGGGCGAAGCGTGCTCGCCGCCGCCCACGCCTGCGGCGAGTACGGGTACGGCACCGGCTTCGGCGCGACGGAGCGGTCGTAGCCGGCGATGACCTCGGGCAGCCGGTGCCCGTGACGGGCGGACGTCGCCACGAGCCCCTCCGTGAGCCACGCGAGTTCCCACGGCAGTCCGTGGCGGACGAGGCCGGGCGCGATGACGCGTGGTCGTGGGGCCAGGCGCTGCCGCAGTGGCAGGACAGCGGGTGGCACGGCCGCTCACCCGGCGGCCAGGGTTCGGATCGCAGCGTGCGGGCCCGGCCCTCACCGCGCAGCTCGACGGGCATCGCCCGGGGGCGTGGCCGTGTGCCCCGTGGCGAAGGCCCACGCCATCCCGGGCTCCGTCACACAGCGGAACACCCGCCGTACGGGAGGCGTGCACAGCGCGGTGACGACCACGGCCGCGACCAGGGTGGCGGCGACCGCGCCGAGAGGCCCCCGCACCCAGTCCGGCTCGTACCAGCCCCAGTGCTTGGCCGCCTGCGCGACGAATCCGTGCAGCAGATAGCCGCACAACGTGCCCGCGCCCAGCACCGTGAACCACATGCGGCGTCCGGGCACCCAGGCGAGGAAGCAGGCCACCAGGACCACCGAGCAGCCGAAGGCTGCCAGGGTCATCAGGGGCCCGTACCACGGGGGCGCGGCCAGGTCCCGGGCACTGTCGGCGTGGAAGAACCAGGCGTAGTTCATTCGCGGGACCGCCCAGTACGCCACACCCAGGGCACCGACGGCCACCGGCACGGCGAGGATCCGCGCCTTGCGGCGTCGCACCAGCCGGAAGTGCTCCGGCCGCAGCAGCAGGCCGGACACGAAGTACGGCAGGAACTGCAGGGTGCGCTGCAGGTCGAGGTCGTGGCCGATGGACGGCGAGAGCGTCGCCAGCATCGCGATGACGAGGGCGACCGGCAGCGGCCACCGCACCTGCCGCCACACCGGCGTGGTCAGCCGCCAGACGAACAGCGCCGCCAGGAACCAGGTCAGATACAGGGGGTCCAGCAGGCTGACCGGGCGGTCGGGGTGCTGGCTGGTCCATCTGGTGAACAGCGTGTACGCCGTCTCGAACACCACGTACGGGACGACGACACCGGTGACCAGGCGCTTGAGCCGGCCCGGGCTGCCGTCGAAGGTGCGGGAGAAGTAGCCCGAGATGATGATGAACGCCGGCATGTGGAAGGCGTAGACGAGCATGTAGAGGGCGGTGACGGCCCTGCTGCCCGGCCGCAGCGGCTCCCATGCGTGTCCCACGGCCACCAGCACGATCGCCAGGTACTTGGCGTTGTCGAAGAACGCGTCCCGCTGCCGGGCCGGGCGGGCCGGCGTGCCCTGTTCCCTCGGCTGGGGCGCCCGGGTCGTCGCGGCCACCGGGCGGGGCGTCGTCACCGTGTCACTCACGGGCCCTCCCGAAGCGACTCGCGGCGGCGGTGCCTCTTCTTGCTCGGGACAAGGGTGGGGCGGCTGCGCAGAACATCACCCGCACCCTAATCACAGGGCGGCACTCCGGTTCAACTCGCAACGCGTGTGCGTTGCTTCGGTTCAAGCCCGGGTATGGGTACTCACGTCTCCTGCCACACCAGCACGGTCAGCACGGCGCTCGCGACGGTGACGGGGACGGCGGCCTGGTTCAGCAGCCGGACCCGCATGCTGCGCCCCGACGGAAGGCGTTTCGTCACGGGCAGGACGGCGAAGGTGCCGCCGCCGGTCCCGACGATCTCGTGGATCGGGTGGTCGGCGCGGGGCTGGTCGCCCTGGTACTCCGACATGCGGGCCTGGACGACCGCGCCCGCCGGCAGATTGTCGATGTGGAGGCTGACGGTGCCGGTGAAGCGGGCCGGGCCACGGGCGAAGACGCTGCCGCCGGTGGCGTGGTCGCCGGTCTCGTCGGTCCACTCCGTGGTGAGCTCCACCGAGTCCCAGGCGCCGGGCGCGAGTTGGTACGGCCGGGTGACACCGAGGTTGACGTACTGGGGCATGGGGTCCTCTCCTTCCCACAGGCCCGCCGGGAGGGCCAGGGCGTCGGCGACGTCACGGCGGAAGCCGGCCATGTCGACCCCGCGCGGGTCGACCTTCCAGTCACTCCATTCCAGGTGGCCGATCGTGCTCCTGGCGCCCCAGCCGTGCGCGCGGCAGATCGCGGCGGTGGCCTTGACCATCGCGAGGTACTGGGCGGGCGGCCAGGGGTCCCTGCCGTCGCCCTTGTTCTCGCACTCCCAGCCGTAGAACCGGGCGTTGCCGTCGACCGCTCCGGCCGAGCCGTCGTGTTCGTGCGTCGGGGGCGGGTACGCGCCGTACGACTCGCCGATGACGGCGTCGAGCACGTCGCCGTCACCACCGCCGGCGTGGTTCGCCCGGCCGTTGCCGGTCAGGTGGACGACACCGTCCTTGGTGATGCAGCCGGTGGCGAGCGGGCCGGGCAGGGCGCTGTGACCGCGGTAGATCAGCGCGACGACGTCCGCGCCGGGGCCGGTGACGGTGTGGTGGATCATCACACCGTGCACGGGCCCCCAAGGGCCTTTGTGGTTGCGGTTGTTGGTGCGCCATCCGCCGACCTCGTGAACGGTGCAGCCCTCGGCCTTCAGCGCGGCGACGAGCCGGGCGGCGGTGAGCGGGATGGCCATGAGTCAGTCCTCCGTTCCGGCGCGCGGGTGCCGGTCTGAAGACGGTCCGATCACATCTGGGGAGCGTGCCGATCTCGGGACGTGCGCTTGCCTGTCCGGGGAGGCCGGATCGGGTACGTGCCCTGTAGGGGGCAGGTGCCGCGTGTCTCGGGAGCGTGCCCTGTCGGGGGCACGTGCCGTGCGTCCGGGGCACGTGCCGTGGCGGGGTGGTGCGTGCGCGTAGCGGGGTGCCGGCCAGGTCGGCGGCGCGTGCCGGGACGGGGCGGCGGCACGCGTCCGGCGGATGGTTTCGCCCGATGCGCCGCGCCGAACTCGCCAGGCACTACCATTCTCCCGCCGCTCGCCCCATCGCTCACCTCCCCGTACGCCACGTCCGCAAAATCGGCGGGATTACGACGCTGGTGCATCACCGGGACAAGCGGACCTCACCGCGAGGTGCGCGCGCAACGAGGCTGCCCCGGCGCTACGGGCCTTCCTCCGGCTCCCGCTGCGCCGGTCCGACCCGATGGCGTACGTGCCCTCTCCTCCGACCGCCTGAGCACGTGGATCGTGCGGGCGACGGGCGGGGCGCTCGCCGTCTCCCGGCTGTGCGGGGGACGAAAGTCCGCAGCTCGCGCACGTGAGGGACACGACCGTGAAGGTTTGTTCGTGCGACCTGGGTACTCGGGCATGTCAGCACTTCGATGCGTCACCTTGGAGGTGACAGGAATGGCCACTTCCCCCCGGTCGTCCATGGAGACACACCCGGACATCATCGAGATGCGTTCCCGCCACGAGATGGCCGAACGCGCGGCGACCACACCCCGGGCGCAGGCCGTCGAGACCATGGCCTTCCTCACCGGCATCTACCTGGCGGCATCGCCGTGGATCGCCGGATTCGACAACCTCACCCGGCTGGCCGTCACCAACCTGATCGTCGGCATCGCGTACGCCCTCCTGATGAGCGGCGGCTTCGGCCGGGCCTACGAGCGCACCCACAGCATGGCGTGGGCCGCCTGCGCCCTCGGCGTGTGGACCGTCGTCGCCCCCTGGGTCATAGCGGGTGACGTCAGCACCACGCGGAGCATCGTCAACAACATCATCGTCGGTGTCCTCGCCCTGCTGCTGGCCCTGGCGGCCAGCGCCGCCGCCCGCACCGAACGCCCGTCCCGGCCAGCGGCTGGAGACCCCGGGATGTCCGGTACCGCGGGGACCACCTGAGGGCCGGGCGGTGGGCCCGGTCGGCCGGTCCGGCTCAGGCGCCGGCCGACCGGAGGACCTCGGCGTCGCCGCCGGTGCCGCCATGATGCGGGCCGCTTCCCCGCAGGCACGCGCACGGGGCGTGACCGGCGTCAGCGCCATAGGACGCCGGCAGCCGCGTTGATGCCCGCCGAGGCGGCCAGTACCGCGCAGGCGACCGCGGCGTGGCGTCTGAGCAGGTTCCGCCGTAGCTCCCGATAGCGGGTCTCGTACTGCTCGCGGAGATCCTCGATGTGGCGGACCAAGGTCTGCCGCGTGAGACCGATGCGCAGTTCGACGTAATGGCGTGTGACCTCTTCGGTTTGCGCAGTGGTCATCCACGGCAGTCTCGCGCGCAGCAGCTCCGCTTCGTGGCATGCCTCGGCGTAGTAGGTCTGGGCCTTGAGGTAGCCCTCGACTTCGCCGGCGAGGGCCGGGCCCTCGCCGGCGGGCGCACGGCTCCGCCGGCCCTTGGTCATGAGCGGTCGCCCTTGTGGCCCTCGGCCTCCACCACGTCGCGCCGTCCGGTGTTCTCCGCCTGGTCCACCTGTGCGATGTCCGGGTGGGTCAGGTCGAAGGCCGGGGACTCCGAGCGGATCCGCGGCAGGGTGACGAAGTTGTGCCGCGGCGGCGGGCAGGAGGTGGCCCACTCCAGGGAACGGCCGTACCCCCACGGGTCGTCGACCTCGACCTTCTCGCCCTTCTGGGCGGTCCGCCACACGTTGTAGAGGAAGGGCAGGGTGGACAGGCCGAGGAGGAAGGCGCCGATCGAGGAGGCGGTGTTGAGGGCGGTGAAGCCGTCGGCGGCGAGATAGTCGGCGTAACGGCGGGGCATGCCCTCGGCACCCAGCCAGTGCTGCACGAGGAACGTGGTGTGGAAGCCGACGAACAGCGTCCAGAAGTGAATTTTCTCGAGGCGTTCGTTGAGCATGGTGCCCGTCATCTTCGGCCACCAGAAACTGAATCCGCCGAACATCGCGAACACGATGGTACCGAAGAGCACGTAGTGGAAATGGGCGACCACGAAGTAGGAGTCGGTGACGTGCCAGTCCAGCGGCGGCGAGCCGAGAATGACGCCGGTCAGTCCGCCGAACAGGAAGGTCACCAGGAAACCGGCCGCCCACAGCATCGGTGGTTCGAAGGACAGCGAGCCCTTCCACATCGTGCCGATCCAGTTGAAGAACTTCACGCCCGTCGGCACCGCGATCAGATAGGTCATGAAGGCGAAGAACGGCAGCAACACCGCGCCGGTGGCGAACATGTGGTGCGCCCATACCGTCACCGACAGGCCCGTGATGGCGATGGTGGCTCCGATCAACCCCGTGTAACCGAAGATCGGCGTGCGTGAGAAGACCGGGATGATTTCGGTGATCACGCCGAAGAACGGCAGCGCCAGGATGTACACCTCGGGGTGGCCGAAGAACCAGAACAGGTGCTGCCAGAGGACCGCTCCTCCGTTCTCCGGGTTGAACACCTGCGCCCCGAAGCGGCGGTCGGCCTCCAGGGCGAACAGTGCCGCCGCCAGCACCGGGAAGGCGAGCAGTACCAGCACCGAGGTGAGCAGCACGTTCCAGGTGAAGATCGGCATGCGGAACATGGTCATGCCGGGGGCCCGCATGCAGATGATGGTGGTGACGAAGTTGACCGAACCGAGGATCGTGCCGAACCCGGCCAGGGCCAGGCCCATGATCCACAGGTCTCCGCCGACGTAGGGGGTGCGTTCACCACCGCTGAGCGGGGTGTACGCGGTCCAGCCGAAGTCGGCGGCGCCCTGCGGGGTGAGGAAACTGCTGAGCACGATCAGGCCGCCGAAGGCGAACAGCCAGTAGGAAAGCATGTTCAGTCGTGGGAAGGCGACGTCCGGGGAACCGATCTGCAAAGGCATGATCGCGTTGGCGAACCCGGCGAAGGTCGGCGTCGCGAAGAGCAGCAGCATGATCGTGCCGTGCATCGTGAACGACTGGTTGTACTGCTCACTGGACAGAATCTGCAGCCCCGGCCGGGCCAGCTCGGCCCGGATCACCATCGCCAGCGCTCCTCCGACCAGGAAGAACGCGAACGACGTGATCAGGTAGAGATGGCCGATCTTCTTGTGGTCGGTGGTGGTCAGCCACGAGACGATCACCTGCCCCTTGGTGCGACGTTCCACCGCCGGCACGGGAGAGACCGGCTCCGTCACATGTGTCGCCATCAGCGTCCCTAGTCCATAACTGAAAACACGGAATTGTCGGTAAGCGGTGCTGCGCCTGTACGTCGCCCGCGTTGTCGGGCAGCGCGTGACGATGTGCCAGGAACCTAGTCCCGCTGTTTCGACAACCCCCACGCGCAGCCGAGGGGTATACGCCGATCGGCCGATTTTTCTAGCCATCCGGGTGCATGGCCCGGACCGCGAGTGACCTGGAGGTGCGTCCCGCGCCCGAACATCGGTCATGACGCCGACTCGGACGCGTTTCACACGTGGAGGTGCCGCGCCAGCCAGTCCGCGGCGGCCCGGCGGAACAGCCGGCGGTTGTCCGCACGCAGGAAGTCGTGGCCCTCGTCGCGCAGGGTCAGCAGTTCGGCGGGGACGCCCCGTTCGCGCGCGGCCCGTACGAAACGCCGGGACTCCCCCGGCGGCACGTTGGTGTCGTGTTCGCCGTGGACGGCGAGCAGCGGGACGCGCAGCGCGTCGATGCGGCTCATCGGCGACAGTGCGCGCAGCAGCTCGCGGTCCCGCTCCGGATGGCCGTACTTGTGCGCCGCCGATTCTGCGATCCAGGGCTCCGTACCGGCGAAGAAGGTGAGGAAGTCCGACATGCCGCAGACCGCGACCCCGGTACGGAAGAGGTCCGGGTGCCACACGAGCGAGGCGAACGTCAGATAGCCGCCGTAGGAGCGGCCCATGACCGCCAGCCGCGTCGGATCCGCGGGGCCCGCCGTGACGGCGTGGGCCGCGCAGTCCGCGACGTCGTCCAGAGCTGCGAAGCGGCCTGCGCCGAGGTCCGCGTCGACGAACGACCGGCCGTGCCCCGACGACCCCCGGACGTCGGGGGCGAAGACGTCCAGGCCCCGGTCGGCCAGCTCGTGGTAGAGCGGGTTGAACACCGGGCGTTCCTGTTCCTCCGGGCCGCCGTGCAGATGGATCACACAGGGCGCCGGTTCGCCGGGGGCACGCCCCGGCGCCCTGTAGTACCAACCGCTCAGGGGCAGCCTGTCCCGTGCTGTCAGACGCACGGGTACGGGGCGTACCGGTGGGCGGCCCGGGGGAACGGCGTCCGCGTCCTGGGCGGACCACGGCGTGCGCAGCAGCGACACGCCTTCGTGGGCCCACCAGACGCCCGGACGGCGCTGCGACCCGGACAACGCGAGCAGCAGGCGCCCGGCGCCGGCGGCGGTCACGCGCGTGACGACCTCGTGGGGCAGGGCGAGGGGCCTCGCCGGTCCCGCGCTGCCCGCGGCGTGGCCGGTCGGGAAGGTCTCGACGAGTTCCAGCTCGCTCGCGCCCTGCGTGTTCCACGCCAGCGCGGCAGTGCGGCCGTCGTGCGCCGGCGCGAGGAGTTCGAGGTCGCTTCCCTCGCGTTCCGCCGCGACGGACACTGCGCGCGGTCCGCCGTCGGCGTCCAGGGCGACCGCGAGGAGCGCCGCGTACTCGCGGTCGACGTTGCTGCGCAGCCACAGGGTCCGCCCGTCCGGGGAGAACCGGCCGATCCACGGGTCGCCGTCGGCGACCGGCACCGCGAAGGTGGCCGCCGAGTCGGCGGTGCGCCGGACGACCGCCTCACGTCGTCCGCGCGGTCCCCGGCGCAGCAGCACGAGTCCGCCGTCACGGCTGAGGTCGCACGCACGCAGGGAGGCGGCGTGCGCCTCCGTGGTGAGCAGCACGGGGGAGACCAGACCGTCGGGATCGATCAGGTAGACCGACAGGGCCCCACCGGACCGGGCCGCCGGGACCGTGGTGCCGGCCGGCGTCCCGTTCGGCGACGCCCCCGGTGCCACGTCGTAGGCGGCCGGGCCGAGGAGCGTCGCACGACCGTCCCGGTCCGCCCGGTCGGCCGCCGGACGGGCCCCGGCGAGCAGGCCGTCGGCCGGGCCGTGGTCCGGGGCGGCCTGCCCCGCGCGGCCCACGGACGCGGTGACGGCCGGAGCCGCGACGGTGACGGCGACGGCCGAGCCGTCGTGCGCCCAGCACCCCAGATGGGCGGAACTGGCCGGGTCGGCCCCCGCCAGGATGCGGCGGCCGGTCCCGTCGGGCCGCACGCACAGCACCCGTGAGTGCTCACCACCGCCCGGCGCGGTGGTGTACGCGATCCAGCGTCCGTCCGGTGACCAGGCCACCTCTTTGACGGGGTCCGGTGAGGAGTCGAGCAGGCGCACCTCCTCGCCGTCGACGGGGCCGGCCCAGAGCTGGGGCACGCCGCCCCGGTCGCAGATGAAGGCCGCCTCGGTGCCGTCGGCGTCGGCGCAGGGGTACCAGCAGCCGTGTACGCGCAGCCGTGTCACCGGGTCCTGCGGGCCTTCCGCCCCGGGCAGCAGCACCGGAGCGGGAGCGGCGTCGCGGGCGGCGCCGCGCAGGTCCCCCGTCCGGCGGTCCGGGGGCCGCACGGGCACGGAACCGAGTGCCCCGGAGCCCGCGAGCCGGGGCGCCGGACCGTGCGTCGTCCGCCCGCCGTCGTCGGTCACTTGATCCCGTGGGTCTGCAGCCATATCTCCAGCAAAGCCATCTGCCACAGGGCGTTCGCACCCCGCTTGGTCCGGTGCTCGTCGGGCGCCGCCAGCAACCGGGCCACGTAGGCCTCCTGGAACAGGCCGCGTCGCTTCGCCTCGGGTGCTTCGAGCGCCTCACGCACCCGTTCCAGCACGGGGCCCGCCATGTGCCGGATGGCCGGCACCGGGAAGTAGCCCTTGGGGCGGTCGACGACCTCGTGGGGCAGGAGCTTGCGGCCCGCCTCCTTCAGCACGCCCTTGCCGCCGTCGGCCAGTTTGAGCTCCGGCGGGCAGGCCGCCGCCAGCTCCACCAGTTCGTGGTCGAGGAAGGGCACCCGGGCCTCCAGGCCCCAGGCCATGGTCATGTTGTCGACCCGCTTGACGGGGTCGTCGACGAGCATGACGTGCGTGTCCAGCCGCAGAGCGGCGTCCAGCGCGGTCTGCGCCCCCGGGGCCGCCATGTGCTCGCGGACGAAGCGGCCCGAGACGTCGCTCCGGGGCAGCGTGTCCGGACGCAGGACGGCGGCGAGGTCGGCGTGCGGCCGGTCGAAATAGGTCGCCGCGTACTGCTCGGGTTCGTCCTCGCGCGGGACCTCCGCCAGCTCCGGATACCAGTGGTAACCGGCGAAGACCTCATCGGCGCCCTGCCCGCTCTGGACGACCTTCACCTCCTTGGACACCTGTTCGGACAGCAGGTGGAAGGCGACCACGTCGTGACTGATCATCGGCTCGCTCATCGCGGCCACCGCACCGTCCAGAGCCGTCGACACCCGGCCGGAGGGAACCATCAGCCGACGGTGGTCGGTCCCGAACTCCCGGGCCACCAGGTCCGAGTACCGGAACTCGTCGCCCTTCTCCCCACCCTCCGACTCGAACCCGACGCTGAACGTCATCAGGTCACGCTGGCCCTCGTCGGCGAGCAGCCCGACGATCAGACTGGAGTCGAGGCCGCCCGAGAGCAGGACACCGACCGGTACGTCGGCCACCATCCGGCGGCGCACGGCCGTGCGCAGCGCGTCCAGCACGGCGTCACGCCATTCGTCGGGGCCCATGCCGGCGTACTCGGGCCGGCGCGTGTAGGACGGCTGCCAGTAGCGGTGGTCCCGGTGGGTGCCGTCCGGCTCGACGACCCGCACGGTGGCCGGGGGGAGCTTGCGCACTCCGTTGAGGACCGTGCGCGGCGCCGGGACCGTCGCGTGCCAGCTCAGGTAGTGGTGCAGGGCCACCGGGTCGAGTGAGGTGTCCACGTCCCCGGCGGCGAGGAGGGCGGGCAGTGTCGACGCGAACCGCAGCCGGCCCGGCGTCCGCGCCAGGTACAGGGGCTTGATCCCGAGCCGGTCCCGGGCGAGGACGGCACGGCCGGTCCGGTGCTCGACGATCGCGAAGGCGAACATGCCGCGGAAGCGCTCGACGCAGGCGGTTCCCCACTGCAGGTAGGCGTTGAGCACCACCTCCGTGTCCGATGTGGACTCGAAGCGGTACCCGAGACCGCGCAGTTCCTCGCGCAGTTCCGGATAGTTGTACACGCAGCCGTTGAAGACGCCGGTGACCTGCCCGCGGGCATCGGTCATCGGCTGGGCTCCCTGGTCCGACAGGTCGATGATCTTCAGCCGCCGGTGCCCCAGCGCGACCGCGCCCCGCGTCCAGGTGCCCTGCCCGTCGGGTCCGCGGGCGGAAAGTCGGCCGCTCATGCGCTCGACGGCCGCCAGGTCGGCTCGGGCGCCGTCGAACCGGATCTCCCCGCTCAGCCCGCACATGGCCCGCCTCCCTTCCGCGTACCGGCGGTCACGCGCCGCGACCGGAGTCCGGGCGCACGCCCTCCGGTGAGGACCCGGACGGTTCTGCGAGACATGACAAGATCCTTTCTGCTCGGGGACGGACTTCGTCGTACGGCTGTGAGGCGCGCGGAGGCGGTGACGGCCCCTGCCGGGCGCACCCGCGACGCGCCGGCGAATCCCCCGGTGACCCGCGCCGGTACATCAGCGGTCGATGCCGTCGGACATCCCTGGAACTGCTTTGGCGTGCGGGCCGCCCGCGCCGACGGCCGGGGTGGAACCGCGGGCGCGCGGAGCGGGCCCGAGACCCCCGCGGCCCCCGAGACCCCCGCGGCCCCCGCGCTCGCCGCGTTTCCCGGCGATCAGCAGGTCGGCACGGCCCGGCATCCCGCGCCCCCACACGGATGCCGATGCTCACGGTCACTCCCAAGGGTGCCGGGCGCGGCGCGCCCACCGTGGGACCCGTCCCGGCACCGGGCGGTTTCGGTGGCTGTGCCGCCTACCGGGTTCCCAGACCATGAGCGGATAAGCCGGACGCCGTGTGGTCACGGCGTCGTGCTCTCGTCGATGATCAGGCCGACGACCGCACCGAGGCCGCCTTCCGCAAGGGCAGCGCGCTGCCGGTCAGCGCCGGTGCCGTTGCGCAGAAGCCGATGGACCAGGGCCGTGACCTGCCGGGTGTCACCGGACGCGTCGAGTGCGGGAGCCACGTACCGCAGGAGCCGGCACAGCACGTCCCCGGCACGGCGTCGCTCGCCGCCGCTGGGATCGATCAAGGTGTCGCCGAGACCGTGCCGGGCCGCGTGCCACATGCTCGCGTGCAGCAGTTCCGGCGCGCAGTCCGCGGCGGGGACCCGGTCGGCGGTCGCCTCCGCGAGGGCGGTCTCCATCAGAGCCCGGACGATTCCGGCGCACATGACCGCGTCGTCCGCGCGCAGCTGGACGTCCAGGCAGCGCACCTCGACGGTGGGATACCGTTCGGAAAGGCGCGCCTGCCAGTACACCTGACCGGTGTCCGAGATCAGACCGCTCTCCACGAGGTGCTGGATACGTCGGTCGTAGTCGGCGGCGTCACGGAAGGCCGGAGTCACACCGGCCACCGGCCACCGGTTGAAGATCACCGTGCGCCAGCTGGCGAAGCCGGTGTCGTGACCGTCCCACAAGGGAGAGTTCGCCGACATCGCCGTCAGGACCGGCAACCACACCCTGAGGCGGTTCAGGACCTCGACACCTGCCTCCCGGCTGGGCACGCCGACGTGCACATGCATGCCGTTGACCAGCTGCTCCGCGACGAGCTGCGGCGCCTGCGCGGCCATGGCCCGGTAGCGAGCCCGGTCGGTGACCGGCACGGGCCGCCCGTCGCGCAGCGGCGGAGTCGCGCAGGCCGAGATCCGGCAACCGTGCTCCTCGGCCGCCGCCCCGACGGCGTGTCGCAGACGCAGCAGATGCCCACCGACCTCGTCGAGCGTCCCGCACACGGGCGTTGCCACCTCGACCTGCGCCTGGAGCAGTTCGGACTGGATCTCCCGATCACCCACGCAGTGCGCCAGGCCGGCGGCCATGCAGACCTTTTCCGCCTGGGGCGCCGGAAACCCCGCTATGGGGTCGACCAGCAGGTACTCCTCTTCCACGCCGATCGTCGTCATCGACCGCCCTCTGCTTCCTCGCTGCCGTGCTCCGGCTCGCGATCCTCGACGCCCGTCGCGGTGCGGATCGCCTCGGCGAGGCGCGCGCCCTGGGGGCTCACCGAGTGCCGCGATCCCTTCATCACAAACCCCACACGAATGGGGAGAAGTGGCGCCGATCACGAGAAGCGCGAACGCGCTCGCGTCGGGCAGCGGGCCTGGCCGGCCTGTGGGCCGGCCCGCCCGGATCGCATGTCGGTCGTCAGCCGGGCCGTTGGGTGCGGTTGTCGTGTGCGAGGCCGTCCGTGCGGGCAGTCGCGCGTGACCCGATGGGAAGGACCAGGGCCCGCAGCAGCACGGAAGGCGGCGGCCGGAGGGCCGTGGGATCCGTCGGCCGGCGGATCGCCCCGATGTCCTGCCAGCCCCACGACAGGAAGGCGTCGTAGGCCGGAGCGTCGGCCTGGTCGACCAGTGTCGCCCCGAGCGAGGCGTGGTGGTCGGCCAGCAGGCGTTCCTGGAACCTGCGAGCGAGCCCCTGGTCGTCCGTGTGGGGGTGCACCACGATCTCGGTGATCGCGAAGACGTGTCCGGACGCGGTGAGTTGTTCGACGTTCTGCGGAAGAGCCCCGTCGAACCCCCTCCACCATGTCCCCTCGCGGGGTACGGGGAACCCGTAGGCACACCCGGCGAAGGCCGTGTCCTCCCCGATCAGCAGGGCGAACCCGGCTCGCCGGATGGCACCGGTGAGCCGTCGCAGGAACGCCTCCCGGGCCCGGTACTGCCGGCCCGTCTGCGTGCTGGAGGACTCCACGTACAGATCGGCCAGGTCCTCCTGCAGGGTCTCGGCCTGCCAGCGGTTCAACCGGCGCAGTCTTACGGCATGGGCGGGAGTCGGTGTGCTTCCCTCGCCCTGGGGCGGCTGCCGGCGGAGCGGGGCCGTCACGGCGCACCGTCCGTGGCAGCGGCGACCCGGCGTGAGGGGGGCCGATCGGCGTGGGGCGCGTGGAGCAGGAACGAGGAGCCGGTCATCTCGATGATGCGGGCCAGCACCGGGGGCGGGTAGTGCACTTGGAGGGTCGTTCCGGCATCGGTGGCGAGCCGGGATGCCGTGAGGAAGGCGTTGAGTCCGCTGGCGTCGCAGAAGGTGACCGCAGTGAGATCGACATCGGTGGTGCGGATGCCGTCGTGCAGGCACGCGGCCAGCGTGACCCGCACGAGCGGCACGGTGGCCAGATCGATCTCGCCCGCGAGGGTGACCAGCGCGCGGGTGGTGTGGTCGTGCCGGTGGACGTACAGCCGTGGAAGGGGCATGGCTCCTCGGTTCGAAGTGCCCGTCGCAGGTGCCGTGGGGGCCGGACCAGGTCCGGGCCGCCACGGCGAGCCGCCGAACGGGGTGTGCGGGGAGGCGGGTGAACGGCCGGTCCTCAAGCCTGAGTCGGCGAGCGCCGTGGCTGTCCGGGATGCGCCGTGAAACGGACGGGAGGTCCGTGCCCTGCGGGCATCGTGTCCTGAGGTCTTGGTGGCTCCGTGTCGCCCGCCCCGGAGGCACGGGACGCGGCAGGACCCCGGCCTCTCACCTGTGGTGCTGCGGCCGGGGCTGCGGGCTGTGCTGTCGTCAGTTCGGTCCGGTCACTTCGGCCCGTTCGGTGACGGGCT
The DNA here is from genome assembly GCF_053592115.1 of Streptomyces sp. NPDC002788. Lineage (NCBI taxonomy): Bacteria > Bacillati > Actinomycetota > Actinomycetes > Kitasatosporales > Streptomycetaceae > Streptomyces > Streptomyces sp. NPDC002788. The sequence continues at coordinate 639,493 of NZ_JBSFVB010000001.1, forward strand.
CTGAGAGCCCGCATCGTGGGTGGGCTCATCCGGCTCGGCCACGGGGGCGGCGCCGGTGGCACCGTCCGCGTCCGCCGGGCCCGGGGTGGTCGGGGCGGCCGGTGCCGCTCGCCCTTTCCGGCCGCGGGACTTGCGCGGTGCCGACGGAGCCGGTCCCGCCATGGGCATCCCGGAGCGGCCGTAGTGCATGGCACCGAAGCGGTCGCCGTGCTGCGAGTTGAGCAGGCGGATGAGGAGCACGCCGAGGGCGGTCATCGCCAGGATCGCCGCCACGGTCACGAGGATCTCCACGGTCCTCACCTTCCCATCGGCTGCCGCGGCATCGCGACGTTCACGGCCGGGGTCCGTGGGCGTGCGGCCAAGTCGCGGGCCTCGTGTCCCCCTTCGGAGAGCCAGACCGCTTCCACGGCCCGGTCGGCAGCGGTCAGCGTCGTCAGGCGCGCCGCCTCCTCCATCAACCGGCTCCCGGACCACGTGCCGTGCGGGTCACTCGCGGCGGCCATCAGCCAGGCGGCCGAGTCGGGAGTCGTCTGCGGCGGGACCACCAGCAGGTTCCAGCGGCCCACGTGGTACGAGAGCAACAGCAACTCGTGCGGGTCCTGTTCGTCCAGGAACCAGCCCACGTTCACGACATGGCCGGCGACCCGCACCTTGCGTGGAATGGCCGGCCACTGGGTGGGATTCACCGTGACCCGCGTGATCCGGCCCCACAACGGATCCAATACGGCGGCCAAGGCGGGGAGTTCGGCTTCGAGATCGCGGGAGCGGGGCCACCAGGCGCCGTCCAGCAGAGACGGTGCGAGACCGTCGGGGGCGAGCGACAGACGTGGAGGGGACGAGGAGAACCGGTCATCGGCTTCGGCTGTCGGCCGGTGGGAGATGGTCGCAGTCATGACGCGAACCCTGCCCCGGGCCGACCGCAACCGGCCCGGCATATTCCTTCGCCGAAAACGACACGAGCCTGGAAGCCGGTGCGCGAAATATCCTCGGTGATTCAAGCGTACTCCTCCGACAGGCCCAACGGACCGTACGGCCGAGGGAGGAACGGCCCCATTCACCCCTGCCCTGCAACCGTGTCCCTGAGGCAACACTCCCTCGTGATCATCGCCGCGAACTCCCGGGCGATATGAACACCGCGGACGATCCCGCGGCTATTCGCCGGGGGCGTCCGCCACGTCCGTGCCACCCGGTTCCACTCGCCCGGTCCCGGTCTCTATGAGGATCTGCTCGGCCTGCGTCACGCTGCCGGCGCGGACGGCCTCGGTCATGGCGGCGCGTGCGGCATCGAGCGTCGCGTGCGGCGGGACCACGAGGAGGGAGAAGAGGTCCTGCTCGCCCCGGGTGATGAGGACGGTGTCGTCGCCGACCGGGGAGGAGTCGATGTGGACGACCCGGTCGTCGACGGTCATCCGCGTCGGCGGCCCTTCCCAGGCACCGGCGTCCACGCCGACACGGGTGATGGGCCCGAGGTACTCGGTCAGTGCGGTGATCAGGCCGGGGAGTTCGGTGGCGAGGTCGCGGGAACGCGGCCACCACGCCCCGTCCAGCACGCCCTGCCGGTCGTGTGTCGTCTCCAGCCGTACGACAGCCGTCCCGGGCCGCACGCCCTGGTGAAAGGCGTCCGGCAGGGGCCTGGGCGCACGCGGGGAGTCTGCTTCGGACATCGCTCTCGCCTGCCCTGCCTGGGATGAGGGACCCACCGGCCTCCTCGTTTCACGGTACTCTCCCGGCCGGCGGCGGCCCGGAGAGCCCTCATGCCACCAGACGCGAGGGCCGTGAGGCATGCCGGAGCAGGGTGGGAGATCCGTCCCGTCTCGTACCGGGACATCGGACTTCGAGGTCGCCCGTTCCCTTCAGCGCGGCACAGCGCGCGGCACGCACCGCCGCCTCAGCGGGACAGCGCCCGGCGGGGGTGGTCACACATGTTCGCCCGCGGCGGCCGCCATGAGCGGTTCCGCGGCCTCCTCGGCCGTGTCCGGCGGCACGACCAGCAGGTCCCAGCGCCCCCGGCCCGGCGCGAGCAGGAGGACGGTGTCCGGGGCGGATGCCGCGAAGGATCTGTGCAGCTGTACCACCTGGTTGCAGACGAGCATCCGGCCGGGCGCCGGGGACCAGGTCCCCCCGTTGACGGTGACGCTGGTGATGTGACCCCACGCACGAGGCAGTCCGGCGAGCAGCGTCGGGAGTTCCGCGAGCAGGTCGTACGAGCGGGGCCACCACGCGCCGTCGATGGGCCGCGGCATGCCGCTGCGGGGTGCGAGACGCAACCGGAGGACGGGGTGGGAGGAGAGCGGGGGCTGTAGTGCGGTGGTCATGACGGGCTCCTGCCGGCTGTGTGCGGGATCGGGTGGGCGGTGTCAGACGCGACGGGCGGCGACCCGCTCCGCGGCAGGCCAGCGCACGTCGCGCACCCAGCCGAGGCGTTCGAGGAGACGGATGAAGGCGGCGGAGGGGTCGACCTGACCGCGGTCGACGCCGTGGCGGGCGCTGGTGGGGTCGGCGTGGTGGAGGTTGTGCCAGCTTTCGCCGAACGAGAGCAGGGCGAGGGGCCACAGGTTGGTGGCCCGGTCGTGGCGCCGGGTGCGGAACGGACGCTCACCGATCAGGTGGCAGAGGGAGTTCACGCTCCAGGTGACGTGATGGAGCAGCGCTATGCGCACAAGTCCCGCCCACAGCAGGGCGGTCACGCCGTACCACCAACTGCCGCCGATGGCCCAGCCCACCGCGAACGGCAGGGCGAGCGTGAGGACGCACAGGGCCGGGAAGGCCCGGGAGATGGCACGGATGTCGCGGTCGGCGAGGAGATCGGGGGCGTACCGGTCCGCCGGTGTGCGGTCGTTGCGGAACAACCAACCGACGTGGGCGTGCAGCAGCCCGCGCAACTGACCTCGCAGATGTGTGCCGTAGCGGTACGGGGAGTGCGGGTCCCCCGGCCGGTCGGTGAAGGCGTGATGGCGGCGGTGGGTGGCGACCCAGCCGATGACGTCGCCCTGGAAACTCATCGACCCTGCCACCGCCAGGGCGATGCGCACGGGGCGGGCGGCACGGTAGCCGCCGTGGGTGAGGCCGCGGTGGAAGCCGACCGTGACGCCGAGCCCCGTGATCGTGTAGAGGACGAGGGCGAGCACGATGTCGGCAGGGTGGATGAGGCTCCCCCACATGAGCCAGCCAGCGAGCGCGATCGCGACGAACGGCAGAACGACGATCACCCCCGTCACCGCGACGTACAGCCGGTCACCGCCGTCGCGTGCGGGCGCCGGGCCGTCGGACGGGAAGGGGGAGGTCCCGTCGTAGCCCTGGGCCGGCGGGGCGGGGCCCGATGGCGTGACTGTCGTGGTCGTGCTCGGATCGGACGGCATACGTGGCTCCTCGGCTTGGATGCGGATGGCGCGGCCGGGGTCACGGGCTGAACCGGCAAGGGACGGTGACGTGCTGTCGGAGAGACGTGCTCGGGAGGACTCGCCGGAGACGAGGCGACGGTCCAGGGCCGGGGATTCCGGCATACGGAAGTGCGCGTGCTCTCCACCGTACTCCCGCTTGTGTAACAACCGAGCCCGAGCGGAATCGGCATCGCGTTCACCCGTCGCCGTACTGACCGTGACGTACTCCCCGTCAGGCAGGATGTTTCGACAGGAAGAGGTGGCCGGGTGACAGAGCTCTCCCCGCTCGTCGTCCTCGTGGCCGTCGCATCGGGGATCATCGGTGCGACGGCCCAGGGCTCGCGCTGACTCCTGGCCGTCGGCATCGCGCTCCTCGCCGTCGACGTGATCTTCTTCTAGGTGTGGCTGTCCCGGCGCGCCGGGCGGCGTCCCGTCCGCTGACGTCGGAAGGCGTAGGGAAAAACAGCTCCCCGCGAGGCTGCGCCGCGTTTTCAGGGCGGTGTGGGGGAAGGTGGGGTGCCAGGTTCGGCGAGTGAAGGGTGGGTCGTGGCCGGTGAGGGAGCAGGCTGGTGGCAGTGGGTCGTCGCACAGCTGAGCACAGGCGTGATGGTGGTCGATCCGGCGGGACGGATCCTGGCCGTCAACCCGGCTGCCGAGCGGCTGCTGGGCCGGGCCGCCGACGCGATGCACGGGAAGGACGCGCACGAGCTGCTGCACCGGGATGCGGCCGGTGGCGCACTGCTCCGGGAGCGGTGTCCGCTGCTCCAGGCGCTGGCCGAGAGGACTTCCGCGCGCGGGGAGGGCGACCGCTATCTGCGCGGTGACGGTCGCCTGGTCACGATCTCCTGGTCCGCTTCTCCGCTGACGGGCGACGGCTCGTTCGAGGGCACGGCCGTGCTGTTCACCGACGTCACGGGTGACCACGGCGCGCGCCGGGAACGTGCGGCCTATACCAGTGCGCTGGAGGACCTCAACGAGCGGCTGACGCTGGTCGCGGAGATCACCGACGTCCTGGGCCAGACCCTGGAGACCGACGAGGCCCTCGCCCGGCTGGGCCGCCTGCTGGTGCCGCGCCTGGCCGACTGGGCGGCGGTGGATCTCCGTACCGGCTCGGGGCAGGTCCACCGGGTGGCGGTGACCGGTCCGGCGGGTCGGGACGCCGCGCTGGAGAGCAGGCGCGAGCGCCTGCCCGACCCCGCGGAGGGGGATCACTCACCTCTCGTCCAGGTGCTGAACGGCGGTGATCCCGTCCTGCTGGACGAGGCGCGGACGGCCGCACCGCCCGGCTCTCCCCTGGCCGCCGCGCACGGCGATTTCCTGCGGACGGTGGGGGCGACGTCCGCCATCACGGTGCCGCTGAGCTCGAGACGGCAGGTCACCGGAGCCCTGACGCTGGTGCGCACCGCTCCCGCGCACCCCTTCGACGGCGGTGACCTGGAGGTGGTGAGCGACATCGGCCGCCGGGTCGGCCTCGTCATCGACAACGCCCGGCGGTTCGGCCGCCAGCGCGCAGTCGCCGAGGCGATGCAGCGCAACCTGCTCGCCCCGCTCCCCCAGCCCGGCCGCCTGCGGCTGGCCGCCCGCTACCAGCCGGCACCGGCCGGTTCCCAGGTCGGTGGCGACTGGTACGACGCGTTCGAGTTGAAGGACGGCACGCTCGCGCTGGTCATCGGCGACGTCGTGGGCCACGATCTGACCGCGGCGGGCGGGATGGCCCAACTGCACGGCATCCTGCGCTCGATGGCCTGGGACCACGCGGGGCCGCCGGGCACCGTCGTCGACCGCCTCGACGACGCCATGCCCGCCATCACCACCGTCCCCCTGGCCACCCTCGTCCTCGCCCGGGTCGAAGGCGACCTCGAAACGGGCCCGTGGACCCTGCGCTGGACCAGCGCCGGACACCCGCCGCCTCTCCTGCTGACCCCCGGCGGGCACGCGCAGTACCTCGAAGCCGGGCAGGGACTCCTCCTCGGCGCCCGCCTGGGCACCGGCGGCAGCAGGCCGAACGGCACACAGCCCCTGCCACCCGGCTCCACCCTCCTGCTCTACACCGACGGTTTGATCGAGATCCCCGGAAGCGACCTGGACACCGGCCTCGGCCGCCTGCGCCGCCACGCCCTCGCACTCGCCGACGCCCCGCTGGACACCCTGTGCGACCAGTTGCTCGCCCGCATGCCGCGCAGCACCGACGACGTGGCGCTTCTGGTGCTGCGTCTGCCTGGTGCGTGACAGCAGCCGGACGGACGGTGAATACAATCTGCCTCATGTCGAAGCCTGACGAGCTGCTGGTCGAAGTCGCCGCCCTGGTGGAATCCGGGCAGAGCAATCAGATGTCCCTGACCGTGGTCACCGGCGGTGCTGTCATCACCGGTCGGCTGGCTCCCGAAGCACTGTGGAGGCAGAGGGTGTCGGATGTGCTCACGGATTCGGACCACTTGGCCGAGTTCTCCGCCGTGTTCGACACGCCCGCGAAGAACGGGCCTCCTACGCATCTCCACTTCCATGTCGCCCGCATCCTGCAGGGCACGGTGGGGATCCCCGAGACGGGCGGCATGTACCGCGTCGCGATCGAAGACGTCAGCGCTTGGACCATGGGCGACTTCAGCTATTCCGACCGCTGAGCCATCGCTGCGGCGGAAGGCCGTTGCCGGCGGTGTGGGTCCGGCCGGACCCACACCGCCAGGACTTACTTGGCCGGTTCCAGAATGGCCACGCACTCCACGTGCGACGTCATCGGAAAGATGTCGGCCTGAACAGGTCTCAGAAAAGCCCTGGTCAGAACCGGTTTCCCAGGTCAGCGTCCTCCAGCCCACAGCACCCCGCACCACCCCTACGGACGTCTCGGGCCCGGACGCCGGGGACCTCGGCGAGCGGCACGGTTCCCGCGTGCATGCGAAAAACCTCAGTCAATCGCTTTCTTCCGGTCGGATGTTATGGGTGAACCGGAACAGGTTGTGCCGGTCGTACAGCGTCTTCACGCGTCGCAGCCGCTCGTAATCCTCGGCCGCGAAGAGTTCCCGCACCCGCTCCTGGGAGACCGGGGCGCCGTCGTTGTAGACGGAGTTGAGGCTGCGGCCGACGGTCCAGGGCTTCAGGGCGTCGTAGACGCGCTGATGGACCGGTCGGGCGGCCGTGGACGGCGCGGCCGTACCGCCGGTCATCACGCGCAGCATGTAAGCAGCGTCCCGTCCGCCGACCGCGCCCGGGTCGGGGGGCCGGCGGGCGAAGGCCCCGCCGAGGTGACGGATCTCCACGATGCAGGGCACGGCCGCATCGGGCCCGGCCACATCCACGACGGTCCGCAGGGCCGCGGGATCGAGTTCGCGCAGCTGGACGTTGTCGCCGAAGTAGGCGTGCGGGACGTGCGGGTCCTGGTAGATGGTGCCGACCTGTGTGTACGGCATCTCCCGGACGGTGTCGACCAGCCGCGGGCCGAGCGCCCGCAGGGGCGCCACGAGCCGTTCGCCCTCCTCGGCGGGGCCCGTGAAGGCGATCCGCACGTGTGCGACGTAGCGTCCGCGCAGCGGTTCGGGGACGGACGGCCACGGCGGGCAGGTCATGAGGCAGATCGAGGAGGTGAGCTCCTCAGGCAGCGTCAGGGTCCATGCCCGGTAGGCGTGCAGCAGGTCGACGGGGTGGTCCGCGGCGAAGTGGAGGCCACCGCCGTAGAGCCGCGTCACCGGCACGAGGGCGGTGTCGATGGCGGTGACGGCGCCGAAGTTGCCGCCGCCACCGCGCAGCGCCCAGAACAGGTCGGGGTCGGAGCCGGCCGTGACGTGGCGCAGCGCGCCGTCCGCGGTGACGATGTCGATGGCGCGGACGTAATCGCTGGCGTAACCGGTCCGACGGCCGAGCAGGGCGATACCGCCGCCGAGGAGGTAGCCAACGACGCCGATGTGTGGGGCCGAGCCGTTGACGGGGGCCAGGCCGTGCGGGGCGGCCCGCTCGATGACCTCTCCCCACAGCACGCCGGCCTGGGCCTTGACGGTTCCGGCCTCCGCGTCCACCGCGACGGCCCTCATCCGGCGGGTGGTGATGAGAACGCCCTCGCCGTCCAGGGCGGTGACGATGCCGTGTCCGGTGGACTGCACGGCGACGGGAAGCCTCCGCTCGGCGGCGAAGCGGACCGCGGCGCGCACGTCCTCGGGGCGGGTGGCGCCGACGACGACGGCGGGGCGGTGCCGGAAGCCGGCCTGGAAACCGGTCCGTTCCTCGTCGTACTCCCGGCTGCCGGGCAGGAGGACGGGTCCTCGCACCTCGGCGGCCAGCGTCGCCACGTCCACGCTCATCCGTTGTTCTCCTTCCGTGGACGGCGTGGCCACCGCCCCGCGAGTGCCGCTCGGCCCACAGGTCCGCTAGCGCAGGGACGAGTTCTCCTGCACCCAGTGGAAGCCACGGCTGACCAGCGGGAAGGTGCCGAGGTCGCGGCGGCGCAGTTGCAGGCGGAGGTGGCAGCCGTCGGCCTTGCCCTCCAGGATCAGGTGATCGTCGGCTGGGCGCTCGAAGGCGAACGTCACCTGCCACTTCGGGTCGGCCATCTTGGTCAGGGCGATCGAACGGGCGTTCATGTCGATCGCGGCCATGCAGGGGGCGAGCGAGTCGTCCATGTGCTGGATGGCCACGGCGTCGACGGAGTCCACGACGACTCGGCGCCAGCGCCGGCCGTCGGTCGTCACAGGCGGATGCTGCTCGCCGTCGGCGGAGAAGTCGATGACGTCCCAGACGCCGTACAACTCGGGCTTCTGCCGTCCGCCTCCGTGATTCTTCCAGAACGTCCAGTCGTTGCGCAGTTGCGCGCCGAGCAGCCAGAGTCCGGCCCCGGCCTGGAGGGCGGTGGCGATCCGGTTCGCCCGGTGGGAACGGAAGAGGTCCGCGCGGGCGGCCCCGGGGAGCGGGCGCTCCGTGAGCACGGCCCCGGCCAGGCGAGGCGCGTGCGGGGCCAGCAGAAGCAGGCTGAGCAGGAGCAGCTGGAAGGAGTGGACCTTGACGGGGACGTCGAAGGTCATGTTGAGCAGGAGCACCTGGGCCATCTCCGCCGCGGACAGCAGCGCGCCCAGCGACGCCGTGCGCGGCACGATGAGGAGCAGCCCGCCCGCGATCTCCGCACAGCCGAGCAGTATCTGGTACGGCGTCGAGGATCCGGTCTGCGCCCACAGCAGGCTCATCGGGCTCAGGTCGCCGAGCGGCTCGACCAGCTTGGACGGCGGCAGCTGGAACTGGAGCGGGACAGCCTTGGCCGCGCCGTAGGAGAACATCTGCCCCGCGAGGCAGAAACGGGCGGCCAGACGGAACCACTCGTCCAGCGTCGCGCAGTCCGTCCGGTGCCGGTCGAGCACGGACCAGACCGGGGTGGCCGCGGCGGCACCCGCGAGCCAGCAGAGCTGCCCGGCCCAGGTGTGCGGGTCGTCGCCGCCGTCGAAACGGTCACCCAGCTCCCTGCCGAGGAACCGGACGGACATCCAGTTCCGCACCGGGCGTATCGCCCAGACCTTCGCCCAGGCGTCGGCCGCTTCCTGCAGACGCCCCATTCCGCCCCCGCGCAGGGCCAGATAGACCTGCGGCGAGGTCAGGCAGTAGAGGCCGGCGTAGACGCAGCCGAACCGGTAGGCGGTGCGGGCGGCCCCGGCCCACTTCGGCGGGGCCGGGGAGGTGCCGCCCGGCGGGAACGCGCGTCTGGCCGCACGGCCGGCCGGTGAAGACGCGACGTTCCGCAGCCACTTGCCTACTCGCACGTTCATCGTTCATCACCTTCTCAGGGGCCGTCTTCGGTGGTCGCGGTCAGCTACGGCGGAAACGTCCGAGCCAGGCGTGCACGTCGAGGAGTTCCGACGTGGGCGGGATGATGCCGCGCATGAGGGCCTCGTCGATCGACTCGACCGTCCAGCCGTCGGCGAAGCCGTCGCGCAAGTGGTCGGCGGAGCGCTTGAGGGCGGGCGGCTCGTCGTCGTCCGGGAGTGGCGCCGGTATCTCCTCGATGGCCTCGGCGAGCCGCGCCTGCATCTCCGCGGATCCCCGGTCGCTGATCGAGAGGATGTGCGCCACCGCCCCCGGGCGGCAGGCCCGGTGCAGGGCCGCCGCGTAGGCGCGCAGCCTGTCGCCCTCGAAGGTGTGGGCGAGGCCGGAGTCGATCACGGTGTCGAAACGTCCTTCGTAGCCCGTGAGGTCGAGGGCGTCGGCGACTTCGAAGACGGCGCCCAGTCCGCGTGCGGCGGCCTTGTCCCGGGCGAGGGAGATGGCCGTCGGGGACAGGTCCAGCCCCGTCACCGCGTAGCCCTTGCCCGCCAGGTGGAGGGCGTCCTCGCCAGTGCCGCAGCCCGCGTCGAGCACCGTGCCGCGGATGAGCCCCGCTTCCTCAAGGGCGACGTAGGCGGGTTGGGGCGCCCCGATGTCCCACGGCGGGCGCTTGCCGAACGGGCTCTCCCCGCGGTAGACGGCGTCGAATACCTCAGTCATCACCGCGGGTCCGTCGGGTGCGCCGGCAGGTTCAGTCATGGCTGCCATGATTGCGTCGCCCCCCGGCGCCTCCTCGGTCTCTTGCGGAACTCTGTCACGGTGGTGTCGTCCGCCGGTCAGCGCAAGCCGTACGTGCGGACCGAACCACGAGGCGGTCGGGTGCGGGGAGCGAGCCGAAACGCTTGCACAGTCCGGCCGTTCTGATCGCTGCCGGCATCTGCCGTGACTCCTTTCCCGGTCCGGCGCGCCCTGGGGTGCGGGGTGGCGGGGCGGCGACCCGGTTCAGTGGTGCACGGCACCGAGTAAGGGGTCCTTGCACTATGCCCGCCCGGGTCGCGCGGCCTGATCGGACGCTCATAGTGCAAGGACCCCTAAGGCTGACGTGTGGATGGCGTCGGCGGCCGCCGCGCCCGCCGCGGTCGACGCGGTGACCGACTGCTTCCAGCGACTGGTCAGGTCCCCGGCCGCGTACAGGCCGGGCACGCTGGTGCACTGGGAGGCGTCGACGCCGACGAAGCCGGCGTCGTCGACCGTCAGCTTGAGTTCGTCGGCCGCCCGCTGCACGACGGGTTGCTGCCGTTGTCGCGGCGTCCACACCAGGGTCTGCCGCTCCAGGACCCTGCCGTCGGCCAACTCGATGCCGTACAGGTCCCCTTCCCGGTGGTGCAGGCGGCGGACCGTTCCCGTGACGACGTCCCCTCCCCTGCTTCGCGCGGTCGCGCGAGCGGTCTCCAGGCCGGGCATCGACTCCTGGCAGATCGCGATCGTGTCCTCGCTCCAGGCGCGGAAGGCCACGGCCGACAGTCCGGCGAGTTCCGCGTTGTCGGCGACCGTCGCCCAGCGCCGACCGGCGTTCTCCTCACCGAGGCAGAACGGGCAGTGGATCACGCTGCGGCCCCAGCACTCCGTGAAGCCGTCCACGTCGGCCGGATGGACGTCGACGACACCGGTCGCGAGCAGGACGGTTCGGGCCTCGACGGTCTCACCGCCGCCGAGGGCGACCCGGAAGCCCCCGCCGGGAGCGGGGGACACGCTGTCGGCGTCGTCCTCCAGCCGCTCCACGGTCGTGTACCGGCAGAGTTCCCGCCAGGCGCGCTCCCGGAACTCGGCGGGAGTGAGGCCGTCCATGCCGATGTGGCCGTGAACGCCCGCCGACGCGCTGTTGCGCGGTGCCCGGGGGCTGTCCACGACGATCACCGGGTGCCGGTATCTGGCCAGACCGAGCGCCGCTGTGAGCCCGGCGGGGCCGGCTCCCACGATCACGGTGGTGTGGTCGGTGTGCGAGGACATCGGTGTGATCCCTTCCGTCGGGCGGCATGAGCGGGGTCCGTCCACCGCAGGAGCGGTCCGGCAGGTGCTCGGTGTGGGAACGCCGGAATGGGCTGTCGGCGGGCGGAAGCCGTCGGCCCGCATTGTGGTCGCCGCCGCGCTGGTGGAAAGGTGCGGGCGAAAGAGGTGAGCCAGACAGTCGTGCGCCCGCGCGGCACGCCCGATGCCGACTTGGCGCCCGGGTACGAGCCGGCCACGGTCGACGCCCCCGCCCCGAGTCACCAGGCGGGGGCAGGCGGACGGCCGCGTCGCGTCAGGCGCTGACGTACTGGGCGAGGTGCTCGCCGGTGAGGGTCGGGCGGGCGGCGACGAGTTCGGCGGGAGTGCCCTCGAAGACGATCCGGCCGCCGTCGTGGCCGGCGCCGGGGCCGAGGTCGATGATCCAGTCGGCGTGGGCCATGACCGCCTGGTGGTGCTCCACGACGATGACCGTCTTGCCGGCGTCCACCAACCGGTCGAGCAGGGCGAGCAGTTGCTCGACGTCGGCCAGGTGCAGGCCGCTGGTCGGCTCGTCGAGGATGTAGACGCTGCCCGTTCCCCCCATGTGGCCGGCGAGCTTCAGCCGTTGCCGCTCGCCGCCGGAGAGGGTGGTGAGCGGCTGGCCGAGGCTGAGGTAGCCCAGACCGACCTCGGCGAGCCGGTCGAGGACGGTGTACGCGGCCGGCGTCCGTGCCTCACCGCTGCGGAAGAACTCGGCGGCCTCGGCCACCGGCATCGCGAACACCTCGCTGATGTCCCGGCCGCCGAGCCGGTACTGGAGCACCGACGCCTGGAACCGCTTGCCCTCGCAGTCCTCGCAGGTGGTGGCGACACCGGCCATGATCGCCAGGTCGGTGTAGATGACACCGGCGCCCTTGCACGTGGGGCAGGCACCCTCGGAGTTGGGGCTGAACAGGGCGGGCTTGACCCCGTTGACCTTGGCGAACGTCTTGCGGATCGGTTCGAGCATGCCCGTGTAAGTGGCCGGGTTGCTGCGCCGGGAGCCCTTGATGGGCGACTGGTCCACCGTGACGACGCCGTCCCGGCCCGCTACCGAGCCGTGGATCAGTGAACTCTTGCCGGAGCCCGCGACCCCGGTGACCACGGTGAGCAGGCCGAGCGGGATGTCCACGTCGACGTCGCGCAGGTTGTGGGCGTTGGCGCCGCGCACCTCCAGCACACCGGACCGCTCGCGCACGGACGGCTTCAGCGAGGCCCGGTCGTCCAGATGCCGCCCGGTGACGGTACCGCTGGCCCGCAGACCCTCGACGGTGCCCTCGAAGACCACCTCGCCGCCCTTGGTACCGGCCATCGGTCCCAGGTCGACGACGTGGTCGGCGATCACGATCGTCTCCGGCTTGTGCTCCACGACCAGCACGGTGTTGCCCTTGTCCCGCAGCCGCAGCAGCAGGTCGTTCATCCGCTGGATGTCATGCGGGTGCAGGCCGACGGTGGGCTCGTCGAAGACGTAAGTGACGTCGGTGAGCGAGGAGCCCAGGTGACGGACCATCTTGACGCGCTGGGCCTCACCGCCCGAGAGCGTGCTCGAGGACCGGTCGAGCGAGAGGTAGCCGAGGCCGATCTGGACGAACGAGTCGAGGGTCTGGCCGAGCACCGTGAGCAGTGTCGTGACCGACGGGTCGGTCAGACCGCGGATCCAGGCCGCGAGGTCGCTGATCTGCATGGCGCAGGCGTCGGCGATGCTGAGGCCGTCGATCTTCGCGGACCGGGCGGTCTCGCTGAGCCGGGTGCCGTGGCACTCGGGGCAGACGGAGAACGCCACCGCCCGTTCCACGAAGGCACGGATATGCGGCTGGAGCGTCTCCTTGTCCTTGGACAGGAACGACTTGCGCACCCGCGCGAGGAGGCCCTCGTAGGTGGTGTTGACCCCCTTCACCTTGACCTTGACCGGGTCCCGGTGCAGGAAGTCGTGCCGTTCCTCCTCGGTGTAGTCGCGGATCGGCTTGTGCGGGTCGAGGAAGCCCGACTCGGTGAACGACTGCACCACCCAGCCGTCGGGCTTCCATCCGGGGACTGTGATCGCGCCGTCCGCGAGCGACTTGGAATCGTCGAACAGCTGGGCGGGATCGATGTCCGAGACGGTGCCCATGCCCTCGCACCGCAGGCACATGCCGCCGACGACGCTGAAGCCCTTCTCGATCTTCTTGCCGTTCACCACGAGGACACCCGACGCGTCGGCCGACGCGACGTTGAAGGCGAACGCCTTCTGCGACCCGATGTAAGGCTTGGCGAGCCGGCTGAAGAGGATGCGCAGCAGTGTGCCCGCGTCGGTGGCGGTGCCGACCGTGGAGCGGAGGCTGGCGCCCATCGGCTGCTGGTCGACCAGGATCGCGGTGGTCAGCCCGTCGAGCACGTCGACCTCGGGCCGCGCCAGAGTGGGCATGAAGCCCTGGATGAAGGCGCTGTACGTCTCGTTGATCAGCCGTTGCGACTCCGCGGCGATCGTGTCGAACACCAGGGAGCTCTTGCCCGAGCCGGAGACCCCGGTGAACACGGTCAGCCGCCGTTTAGGGATCTCCACATGCACGTTCTTGAGGTTGTTCTCACGTGCTCCGTACACACGGATCATGTCATGGCTGTCGGCGGCACAGAGCGCAGCGGGCTGGGTGTCCGTCTCGGTGCCGGCCGTCATGGTGTCCCTCCCGTTTGTCGGACGCGGCACGCCTTCGTCATGCGACGTGGTGACCAGTTCCTGAACGTCCCGGTTCATGGGCTCAAGCGTATACCTGCAAAGCCGGTTGAGGGTTTTGGAGGCACCACGCGGATCTCTTCGGATAGAGTCTCAAACCGTGAAGTACCTGCGTCCCTACGACCTGGCCCGTGAGCACGGCATTTCCACCCAGGCGGTCCGCAACTACGAGCGGGACGGGTTCATCCCGCTCGCCCGGCGCACCCCGTCCGGCTACCGCACCTACACCGAGATCCACGCGGCGGCCCTGCGCGCCTATCTGGCGCTCGTCCAGGCATACGGTTACGCCACGGGCGGCGAGATCATGCGGTCGCTCAACACCGGCGACCTCGACGCCGCGCTGACGGCCGTGGACCGCGGCCACGCCCAACTGCTGCGCGACCGCAGCACGCTGGACGCGGTGGGGCGGGCGGTGGCGCACCTCACCAGCGGCCCCGGCCCCGCCGAGCACACCACCGCCGGCAGCGAGCCGCTCAGCATCGGCGAACTCGCGCGCCGTCTGGGGGTGACCGCGGCGACCCTGCGGAACTGGGAGGCGGTGGGCATCCTCATCCCCGCCCGGGAGCCGGTCACCGGCCACCGTTCGTTCGGCGCCACGGACGTGCGCGACGCCGAACTGACCCATCTCCTGCGGCGCGGCGGCTACCCACTGGAGCACATCAGCACGGTGGTTCGGCAGATCCGCACGGCCGGCGGCACCGAAGCGCTGTCCGCCGCCCTCGAGGACTGGCGGCGACGGCTCACGGCCCGCGGTGTGTCCATGCTCGACGCGGCAGCCCGTCTCGGCGGGTACGTGGCCCTCCTCGGCATCGCCCCGGCCGGACCGCCGGCCGCCGCGGAACCCGCTCCCGCGCCGGGGTCCCCGCCGACGGTTTGAGACCTCGCGACCCGGCGGGTCCGCCCGCGGCGCCGACGGCACCGCCGTAAGCCTCAACAGGTCTTTCAATGATTCGATGGACAGACATGAGAAAGGACTTCCACGACCTGCCCGTTGCCTCGTGCTCCGTGCTGGCGCTCGGCGAACCCACCCACCGGGAACCCGCCTTCGGGTGGGTGCGCAACGAGTTGTTCGCCCGGCTGGCCCGCCTCGGCTTCCGCTCGATCGCCCTGGAGACCGACCGCGTGGCCGCGCTGCGCGTCGACGACTTCGTCAAGGGCGGCGACGGGGATCTCGACGAGGTGGCGCGGGAGGGCTTCTCCCACGGCTTCGGGAACCTGGAGACCAACCGGCGCCTCGTCGCCTGGATGCGCGACCACAACGCGAACCTGCCGCCGGAGGAAAGGCTGACCTTCCACGGCTTCGACGTCCCGACGGAGACGACGAGCGCCCCCAGCCCGCGGACCTGTCTCGAGCACGCCCGGGACTATCTGGGGCTCGACCTCGACCTGACCGGGCTGCTCGGCGCGGACGACCAGTGGAGCCGTACGGAGGCGGTGATGGACCCGGCCATGTCGGTCGGCGCCACGCCCGAGGCCGAGCGGCTGCGGTCCCTCGCCGACGACATGCTCGCCCTGCTCCACTCCAACGCCGCCGAGCGGATCGCGCAGACCTCGCGCGCGGAGTGGCTCCGGGCCAGGACGCACCTCACCGCCGGCCTCGGGCTGCTGCGCTACCACCGGCAGGCGGCCCAGCGCCTGGAGAACAACACCCGGCTGTCCCGGCTGTTCGCCACCCGGGACGCGCTCATGGCGCAGAACCTCCTCGACATCCGCAGCATCGAGGGCCGCCGGGGCGCGACGCTGGTCTTCGCCCACAACGTGCACCTCCAGCGGACCCCGAGCACTTGGAGCCTGGGAGACCTGCGCGTCGGCTGGCCCGGGGCCGGCACCGTCGTGGCACCGCTGCTGGGCGAGCAGTACGTCTTCGTCGCCGGCAGCCTGGGCCGCAGTGAGGCCATCGGGCTGGGCGACCCCGAGCCGGGCACCCACGAGAGCGTTCTGCAGGACCGCGTCACCGATTGGGCCCTGGCCCCCACCGGCACGGTCACCGCCGCCCGGACCCGGACGGACACCACCCCGCAGCAGGGCTACTTTCCGCTCGACCAGGCCCTCCTGGACACCGCCGACGCGGTCCTGCACGTCCGCGACGGCTCCGCCGTCACCCGGTCGGGGGACCTCCTGCGCACCCCCGCCGGCGCCCGGAGCGAGCACTGACAGAGACGGGAAGGATTCGCCGGGCTCCCCGGGCGCCGGAGATTAGATTCGCCGTCGATCGGGGAGCCTCTCGAAGGAGCTGACCGCGCTTGAACACGGTTCCTGCACTGTTCGAGTCAATCGTCGCCCGACAGGGTGGCGAACCCGCCCTCGTCGACGGGGAGGGCACCCTTGGGTACACGGAGCTGAACACCCGGATCAACCGGCTCGCCCGCAGGCTCATCGCGCACGGTGTCGGTCCCGACTCGCTCGTCGCGATCGCGATGCCGAAGTCGCGAGAACTGATCGTGGCGATCATGGCGGTGCTCAAGGCCGGCGGCGCCTACCTCCCGCTCGACCCGGACTATCCGGCGGAACGACTGTCGTTCATGCTGTCCGACGCACGGCCGGTGCTGCTGCTGCGGTCCTCCTCGGTGGCGCCCCTCGGAGCGGGTCCGGAGGAACTCGTCCTCGACGACCCGGCGTTCCATGCCGCGTGCGCGGCTCTGCCGGGGCACGACGTCGCCCAGCACGAGCGCCGCGCCGCACTGCGCCCCGAGCACCTGATGTACGTCATCTACACCTCGGGGTCGACCGGGAAACCAAAGGGCGTCGCCGTGCCGCACAGCGGTGTGCGCGACATGGCCGCCACCCAGGCGGCCGTCCTGCGGGCGGGCCCGGGCGACCGCGTGCTCCAGTGGGCGTCCATCAGTTTCGACGCCGCCTTCTGGGACGTGTCCCTGGCGCTGCTGTCCGGGGCGGCCCTCGTCATGGTGCCCGCCGACGACCTGCTGCCGGGCCATCCGCTGTGGAACACCCTTCTCAAGTACGGCATCACGCACGCCGTACTGCCCCCGGTGGCGCTCAGCGAGACCGACGCCGAGGACGTCCTGCCCGGCGGTACCGTCATGTCCACGGGGGACAGCTGTACGCCGACGCTGGTGCGCAAGTGGTCGCGGGCGCGGCGGATGTTCAACGGTTACGGTCCGACCGAGGTGACCGTCGGGGCGACGATCGCCGGGCCGGTGCGCGACGCCGGTGACATCGGGATCGGCACTCCTTGGGTCGGCAAGGAGGTGCACGTGCTCGACGAGCGCCTGCGCCCGGTGCCGCCCGGCACGGAAGGCGAGCTGTACATCGCCGGCAGCGGGCTGGCGCGCGGCTATCTCAACCGGTACCCGGCGACCGCGGCGAAGTTCGTGGCCGACCCGTTCGGGCCGCCGGGCACCCGGATGTACCGTACGGGCGACCGGGGCCGCAGGCGGCCGGACGGCGAGCTGTTCTTCGCGGGCCGCGCCGACGGCCAGGTGAAGCTGCGCGGTTTCCGCGTCGAGCTCGGTGAGATCGAAGCCCAGCTCGCCGCCCATCCGGCGGTGGACGTCGCCGTCGCCGTGCTGCGGGGTGAGCTGGCCGACGCGCATGTCGTCGGCTACGTCACCACCACGGCGCCGGTCGAGCCGGGTGATCTGCGCGCCCATGTCGCCGAGTCGCTGCCCGTACACATGGTGCCCGCACGGGTCACGGTGCTGGAGCGGTTCCCGACGCTGGCCAACGGCAAGATCGACCGGGGGGCCCTGCCGCAGCCGGACGCGGGCACCGGGGAACTTCCGGGCGGCGGGCGGGCGCCGGAGGCCGTCGAGGCGGACGACTACGCGGCCGTGGTCTGCGCGATCGTGCGGGAAGTCCTCGGGACACCGGAGGCGACGGCCGCCGACAACTTCTTCCAGCTCGGCGGGCACTCCGTGCAGGCGACCAGGCTGGTCGCCCGGATCCGGGAGCGGTTCGAGGTCGCGCTGTCGATCCGGACCGTGCTGGAGGCGGCGACGATCGGCGAGCTGGCCGCGGCCGTCGAGAGCCGGCTGCCCGGCTGACGGCCGTCAGCGGAAGGCGACCGGCAGACTGGCGTAGCCGTTCAGGAAGTTGGAGTAGATCGGGGCGGGCTCGCCGCACACCTCGATCTCGCCGACCGACTCGGTGAGCGAGCTCAGCAGTGCGCGCAGTTCCGCTCGGCCGAGGAAGGCGCCGACGCAGAAGTGCGGGCCGTGTCCGAAGGAGAGGTGCTTGTTGGGCGAGCGGGCCGGGTCGAACCGGCGCGGCTGGTCGAACACCTCCTCGTCGTTGTTGGCGGAGGTGTTCCACAGCGTCACGATGTCGCCCGCGCGCACCTGCCGGCCGCCTATCCGCATGTCCCGGGTCGCGGTGCGGGCGAAGTGCATGGCCGGTGTGGCCCAGCGCAGCACCTCCTCGACGGCCGTGTCGATCGCGGCCGACCCTTCGCGCAACGCCCGCCACTGGGCGGGGTGCTCGGCGAACGTCTTCACCGCGCAGATCGCGGACACGCGGGAGGACTCGTCGCCGCCGAGCACGAGGCTGTAGCAGTTGAGCGCGACCTCCTCCAGCGTCAGCGGGCGGCCTCCCGCCTCCGCCGTCGCGATCATGCTGATCACGTCGTCGCCGGGGTCGCCGCGGCGGTGCCGGGCGAGGTCCATGAAGTAGCCGATGAGCTCGTTCCGGGCCTCCAGGGAGTCCAGCCGGTCGGACTCGGCGTCGTCCGAGGAGAGGGCCAGCTGGTTCCAGCGCAGCAGCTTCTCGCGGTCCGCCTCCGGAATGGAGAGCAGATCGCAGATCGTGTTCATCGGGATGTGCTCGGCGACCTCCGCGGCGAAGTCGAACTCCCCCTGCTGAGCGACGGTCCTGATGAGCCGTGAGGTCCGTTTCCACACCTTCTCCTCCACCGCGCCGAGGACGCGCGGGGAGAAGGCGCGGAGCATCAGGTTGCGCAGCTCGCGGTGGCGGGGCCGGTCGGTGACCGCGAGCATCTTGCCGCCTGCCGAGTCACCGCCGCTCAGAAGGACGTCCAGTACGGTCCCGCGAGCGGAGCTCAGGGAGCGTACGTCGGCGTAGCAGGACAGCACGTCGGCGTGACGGGCGACGACCCAGAAACCGGGATTTCCCTCGTGCCAGTACACGGGCCGGTGCTTGCGCACGTCGCGCCAGAACTCGTATGCGTCGTGCCGTACGAAGGCGGTCGCGTCGGTCAGGTCCAGCTCGGGCGGGGTGGTCATGCCCAAATCGTCACATCGGCGGCACCGACGCCGGGCAGCTCTTGCGCAGGTCTTTCTTCTTGAATGAGAGACGAAAGATTGCTGATCAGCCGGTTCTTCCCGTGTCACGCTCAGAAATATGGGTCGTTGGACGCCGCCGGATCGTCCGGCTGCGGCCGGCAGCTCACCTATGACGAGGAGGCGGCGTCCTGAGTACTCTGACGTATGGGGACTATCTCCACATGGAGACCCTGCTTTCGCTCCAAGAGCCGCAGGCCCCCCACACAGCCGGCCGCGCGGTCGTCCTGGCCGAACAGTTCTTCATCATCACCCACCAGTCCTGCGAGCTGTGGCTGAAGCAGCTCGCGGCTGATCTGGACGCCGCCGCCGAGGCGCTCCTGCCGCCCTGTGACCCGCACGATTTGGAGCTGGGGCTGGAATTCCTCCTGCGGTCCGGCGAGTTGATACGAGTGCTTCAGCAGCAGTTGCTGGTGCTGGAGAAACTGCCACTGCGGTACTTCGCCCAGTTCCGGACCTATCTGGACACGGCGAGCGGCGCGCAGTCCGCGCAGTTCCGGCGGCTGACGGCACTGCTGGGCAACAGTCACCACCAGGGCAGTCTCTACGAGGCGTTCGCGGCGGCGGTCGAGTACCGCGGGCAGTCCGTGCACGACGTCTGCCGACGTGGCGTGGAGTCCGGCGTGCTGCACCGCCTCGCGGAAGCACTGGTGGACTTGGGGAACGGGTACTGGCACTGGAAGGTGGCTCACCTGGCGCTGGTGTCGAAGATGATCGGGGAGCAGAGCGGAACCGGCGGCTCGAGCGGTGTCGACTTCCTCGCCCGCCGAGTCACCCGGCCCTTCCCGGAACTTCGCCGGCTGCGCGGTAAGGTGCACCACACATAGCCTTCCGGCCGCCGCCGACGTGCATCCACGGCGGTGGCGGCAGTGGCGACGGGCGGTTTTCCGGCGCGGCTGGTCGAGAAAGATCATCAGCTCCGGACGGCCAAGGCCTCGATACCCGCGATCAGCAGGTCCAGGGCGAAGCTGAAGTCGCTGTCCAGCATCTCGGCCACCGTGTCGCCGCCGCGTGCCGCCATGATGTCCTTGGACTTCCGGATGATCTCGGCGCTTCCGGGGGCCTCGTCCACCAGGGACATGACCTGCTGGAAGTACTCCTCCGGGGACAGTCCGGTGTCCGCGATCCGGGTCAGGAAGCGGCTCTCGATCGTGCCGTAGCCATAGACGAACTGGAAGACGGCCGAGAGCGCCCCGGTCACCCCGTGCGCGGGCAGCCCCGCCCGGCGGACGAGCCGCTGGACCGCGCGGGAGAACGCGAGCGAGTTCGGGCCGATGTTGAGGTAACGCCCGGCGAGCGGCGACAGCCAGGGGTGGCGGACCAGCAGTCCCCGGTACGCACCGGCCAGCCCCCGCAGCTGCTCGCGCCAGTCCTCGTCGGTGAGGTCCGGGTCGGGCAGCTCCAGTTCGGCGTAAACCGCGTCCAGGACGAGTTCGAGCAGGTCGTCCTTGGTGTCGATGTACCAGTACAGGGACATGGCGGTGACGTTCAGTTCGGCGGCCAGCCGGCGCATGGAGAACTTGGCGAGTCCCTCGGCGTCCAGCAGCCGCACCGACGCCGCGGTGATCCGCTCCCGGTCCAGCCCGGAGGGCTGCCCGCCGCGCCCCCGGCGCCGGACCTCGCCCTTCCGCCAGAGACTGTCCCGCGTCGACCGATCTGCCCGCTTCGTCACCGACGCACCTTCTTCCGACTGAGATCAGTTCTCAGATGCTAGGGCCGCGGCCGGCCCGCAGGGGGGTGAGGCCGACACGCTGCGTGACCCGGCCGCGCGGAGGCAACCGGCCCCAACGCCCCGGAGTGGCCGGCCCCTGCCGTCACACTCCCCGCCTGCCCGGCGACGCCATACGCGCTCTCGCGGCACCGGGCCAAGGGGTCCTCGCACTGTGCCCGCCCGGGTCGCGCGGCCTGGCACCGCGCAGACCACGCGACCTGATCGGACACTCACAGTGAAAACACCCCTAAGACCCGAGCACGTCCAGTGAGAGGCTCAGTGCCGGGACTTCCCCCGGTCTCCGGCCGGGGCTTCCAGAGCACACACCTGACGCCGCGAGGCCCGTCCTCCGGGCGCAGCGGGAGTGTGACGACAGGAGCTAGCGGGCTTCGACCTCCAGGGCATAACCGCGGCCCCAGGCCGTGCGGATCACCAGGTCGGTCGCTGACAGACGGCGTCGGAGCCGCATGATGTGGAGGTCGAGCGAGTTCCTCGTCGGCCTCTGCACGCGTTCCGCGAGCCGTTGTGAGAGTTCGTGCCGGTACACCACCTCCCCGAAGTGCTCGATGAGCAGTTCCATCAATTCGGTCTGGACGTTGGAGATGGTGATCGAGTGCGAACCGAAGGTGAGTGTTCCGGCGGAGTCGAGGGTGGGTGTCTGCCGGCTGTCGAGCCGGTTCTGGAGCGCCCTGACCCGGGCGTCGAGATCGTCCCGGGAGATGGGCGCCCGGACCCAATCCTCGAAGGGGTCGTTGCAGACCGGCGGACGGGCACCCGCCTCCACCACGAGGAGACGGGGTACGCCGTCCCTCCTACATCGGTTCCGAAGGTCTGTCTGGGCCGGCCATCGGACGAACATGACATCGCTGGTCGTGCATCGCACAGCGTGCGCCTCCCCGTCGACGCATACAGGTGGTCACTGTCATCGCCGGCCCACGGCGTTCTCACGCCGACCGAACAAACGCAACAGGCCGCAGGCCGCGGCACGGCGCTAGCCGTTCGCCGTCTCCCGGAGACTGCGCGGCCGCATGTCGGTCCAGTGCTCCTCCACGTAGGCGACGCTCTCCGGTCTCGCGGCGGGGCCGAAGACGCTGCGCCATCCAGCGGGCACCTCGGCGAAGGCCGGCCACAGTGAGTGCTGGTCCTCGTCGTTGACCAGCACGTGGAACTGGCCGTTCTCGTCATCGAACGGGTTGGTGCTCACCTTGTGTCCTCCAGATATCGTCTCAGCAGCTGCGGGCTGGAACAGGGTCACTGCGCCGCCCGCAGCATCCGGTTGATGG
Source organism: Streptomyces sp. NPDC002788 (assembly GCF_053592115.1). NCBI lineage: Bacteria > Bacillati > Actinomycetota > Actinomycetes > Kitasatosporales > Streptomycetaceae > Streptomyces > Streptomyces sp. NPDC002788. The sequence continues at coordinate 661,593 of NZ_JBSFVB010000001.1, forward strand.
TTCGGCTGATCTCGGCCGCGTTCCGCGGCCAGTACATCTCGTTGTGAGCGCAGGCGATGTCGATGCGCTGCACACGACCGTCGACGTGGTCCTGCCAGAGCACGTCCAGGTCCTCGGCCAGTTCCCGCTTGTCGTGGGTATCCGGGTCGAGGAGTGCGTTGAAGAAGACGACGTCACCTCGGTACCGCGGTGAGGTGAACCGCCGCATCTGCTCCATCTGTCCGATGAAGATCGAGGAGGCGGTGGTGACGAGCGACGGGTATTCCTCCATCCCTGCCAGGTGTCCCATGTAGTTGGCGAGGTAGCGGCGGACCATGGACTCGTCCAGCGCTTCCAGGCCGGCGAAGTGGCTGGAGGGCGCGGCGTCCAGAAGCGCCAGGAGTGCCACTTCGTGTCCGCGGCGCTGGAGTTCGGCCGCCATGGCGTGCGCGAGGGTGCCGCCGAAGGACCAGCCCAGCAGGTGGTAGGGGCCGCTCGGCTGGACCTGGAGCACCTGTCCCAGGTAGTCCTCGACCATCTCCTCGATGGAGCCGGCCGGCGCAGTGGTCCCGTCGAAGCCGCGTGCCTGAATGCCGTACAGCGGCCAGGCCGGGTCCAGGTGGCGGGCGAAGCCGAGGTAGGGCCAGCTCAGCCCGCCACCCGGGTGCAGCCACCACAGAGGTGGCTGTTGCCCCTCGGTGCGGATCGGCAGCAGGACAGCGAACGGGTCCTCGAAGTCGGCGTCGGCGTCGGCGTCGGTGGACAGCTGTGCCGCCAGTTCGGCGACAGTCGGATACTGGAACACGGTGCGGATCGGGACGTCCACGCCCATCTTCTCGTGGATCCGCCAGACCAGACGCGTCAGCCGCAGGGAGTGGCCACCGCAGGCGAAGAAGTCGTCGTCGATGCCGATCCGGTCCAGGCCCAGGACCTCGGCGAAGAGCGCGGCGAGTTCCTCCTCGCGCGGGGTGCGCGGGGCCCGGTGTTGCCCGCCGACCGGGTCCGGCTCGGGGAGCGCGGCCCGGTCCACCTTGCCGTTCTCGGTGAGCGGGAGCCGGTCGAGGACGACGATCTCGGCGGGCATCATGAACTCCGGGAGTCGGCCGGCGAGCCGCTCGCGCAGCAGGGAGGGCAGCCGGGAGGCACGGCGGGAGACCGCGGGGACGTTCGCCAGCCGGGCCGAGGGGGCGTCTGCGGGCCGGTACAGGCCGTCGCAGCAGACGGCGTCGACGTCGGGCAGAATGGCCGCCTCGAAGCAGTCACCTGCCCGGGCCGACCACGTGCAGTACACCGCGAGCCCGCGCCGGGCGCCCCACGCCTCCAGTTCGGCGGGGTCGAGGGTGCCGCCCAGCTCGGCGGGAGCGCCCCATTCGGCGGCCTCGCCGGCCAGGCGGGCGTTGGGGATGCGGGTCAGGCGGAGCCGGCCGCCGTGCCGGGCCAGCGCGGTCTCCAGGTCGGCCAGTTCGCGGACCTCCGACGCCCAGACCGCCTCGGGCAGGTCCCCGAGGTCCAGCGGCTTCGCCGGCGCCTTGTGCAGCACGACCTCGTAGCGGTGGCGGGTCAGCTCGTTGTGGTGGGTGCCCTGCTTGAGGCGGATGTCGGCGGCGACGGCGTCCGGGCGGGCCTCGGCCCAACGGGTGAAGAAGCCCGGGTCGACGACGAGTTCCTTCTCGGCGAGCACCGCGCGTTCGACGGCGGCCTGCACGGCGGCCGGGCCGTCGGCGGGCTGCCGGCAGCGGTGCACCGCCGCGGCGAACGGGCGCAGGGTGCGGTAGTTGCGGATGTCGCCGAGCACCACGCGCCCGCCGGGTGCGAGCCGGTCCATCGCGAGATCGAGCACCCGGGTGAGGTAGTCGGCGTCCGGGAAGTACTGCACGACCGAGTTGAGGATCACCGTGTCGAAGTACCCGGCGGGCAGGCCGTCGGCGTCGTCGGCGGGCTGGCAGCGCAGGGTCACCTTGCCCGACAGCCGCCGGTCGGCGCTGGTCTGGGTGCGCAGTCGTTCGATGACGGGCGACGAGAAGTCGGTGCCCCAGTACTCCTCGGCCTCCGGTGCGAGCGGGCCGAGCAGCAGGCCGGAGCCGACGCCGATCTCCAGCACCCGGCGCGGGTGCAGGGACCGCACCCGCCGCAGCACCGCCTCGCGCCAGGACCGCATCTGCGCCAGCGGGATGGGACGGCCGGTGTAGGAACTGTTCCAGCCGGTGAAGTCCTCGCCGACCGTGTCGGTGGCGACCTCTGTCCCGCCGTACATGGTGTCGTAGACCTCGCGCCACTCGCCGATCTGTTCGGCGGCGTCACGGCCGGTGGACGCGATGCTGTCGGGCACCACGTAGGCGACCATGCGGCGTTCGCCGAGCCGGTCCCGGCGCACGGCGACCACCGCGTTCGCCACGCCGTCCTGTTCGCGCAGCACCGCCTCCAACTCGCCGGGCTCGACGCGGAAGCCGCGCAGCTTGAGCTGGTCGTCGCTGCGGCTGACGTAGTGAAGGCGACCGGCGGTGTCCCAGCGCACCAGGTCGCCGGTGCGGTACACGCGCGCTCCGGGCTGTGCGGACGGGTCGGGCACGAACCGGGTGGCGGTCAGGCCCGGGCGGCCCGCGTAACCGCGCGCCACGCCGTCGCCACCGATGTACAGCTCGCCCACCACGCCGGGTGGCACCGGCCGCAGCCGGTCGTCCAGGACGAGGAGCCGACTGCCGTCCATCGGGGTGCCGATGGGCAGCGGGTCGGTGCACTGCGCCGCGGCAGTCATCCGGTGCCGGGAGGCGAACGTGGTGGTCTCGGTCGGGCCGTAGCCGTTGACCACGGTGACGCCGGGGCAGGCGTCGAGGACCGCGCGGACGGCGGTCGGCGACAGGACGTCCCCGCCGGCCCACACCTCCTGGACGGCGCCGAAGCACTCGGCGTGCTGTTCGGCCATCACGGCGAACAGTCCGGCGGTCAGCCACAGCGCCGTCACCCCCCGCTCGGCGATCACCCGGGCGAGTTCCGCGGTGCCCGGCTGGCCGGCGCGGGCCACCACGGCCGTGCCGCCGCCGAGCAGCGGCACCCACATCTCGTACGTCGACGCGTCGAAGGTGTGCGGCGAGTGGACGAGGACGCGGCGATGGGCGCCGGTGCGGAAGCAGCCGTCGAGCGCGAGGTCGACGACGTTGCGGTGGGTCACCTCCACGCCCTTGGGGCGGCCGGTGGAGCCCGAGGTGTACATCACGTAGGCGACGGCGTGCTCGCCGACGCCCTCCACCTCGGGCGGCGAGTCGGGCAGCCCGTCGAGATCCTCCTCGGCGAGTCCCTCGTCCACGGTGACCGCCGGATCAAGGTCCGCGAGCACGAAGTCGATGCGCTCGGGCGGGTAGGTCGGGTCGACCGGCGCGTAGGCGGCACCGGCCTTGAGGACACCGAGGATGGCGGCGACCAGCAGCGGCGAGCGTTCCATCACGAGCGCGACGCGGTCGGCCGGGCGGGCGCCGCGGGCCCGGAAGTGGTGCGCGAGGCGGTTGGCCCAGCGGTCCAGTTCGGCGTAGGTCCAGGTGAGCGTTCCGTCCGCGGAGACCAGCGCGGTCGCGTCCGGAGTCGCGGCGACCGCGGCGGCGAACCGCTCGGGAAGGGTGTCGGCCTCGAACCCGGCGTCTCGGGCCGGGCCGCCCCAGGCACTCAGCGCCGCGCGTTCGTGCTCGGTCAGGACACCGACGGAACCGATGCGCGTGTCCGGCGCCGCGACCGCCTGGCGCAGGAAGTGCAGCCAGCGGTCGAGCAGGGCCCTGACCGTCCCGGCGTCGAAGAGTTCGGTGGCGTACTCCGCGAAGCCCTCGATGCGGGCCGGTTCGCCTTCCTCGTCCCGCTCGGTGACGCTGATGAACAGGTCGAAGCGCGCGGTGCCGAGGGAGAACGGCTCCTCGGTCACGGTCAGGCCGGCCAGGTGGAACTCCGGCCGCGTGTTGTTCTGGAGGGCCAGGCACACCTGGAAGAGCGGGTGGTGGGCGGGCGAGCGGGCCGGGTTGAGCACCTCGACCAGGTGCTCGAACGGGATGTCCTGGTAGTCGTAGGCGGCGAGGCTGCTCTCGCGGACCCGGCCGACGAGTTCGGCGAAGGAGGGGTCACCGGAGGTGTCCGCGCGCAGCACCCACGTGTTGACGAAGAAGCCGACCAGCCGGTTGAGCGCCTCGTCGGTGCGTCCGGCGATGGGTGAGCCGATCGGCACGTCCGTGCCCGCGCCGAGCCTGGTGAGCAGCGCGGCGAGGGCCGCCTGGAGCACCATCGACACCGTGGCGCCGGACTCCCGGGCCATCCGGCGCACGCCGTCGGTCAGCTGGGGGTCGAGTGCGAGCGGCACCAGATCGCCGGCGTACGACGCGACGGCGGGCCGGGGCCGGTCGGTGGGGGGCGTGACGGTCTCGGGCAGGCCGGCCAGCTGGGTCGTCCAGTAGTCCAGCTGCCGCCGGTAGAGGCTGCCAGGGTTCTCACTGTCGCCCAGCAGTTCCCGCTGCCAGAGCGTGTAGTCGGCGTACTGCACGGGAAGCGGTTCCCAGTCGGGCGCCCGGCCCGCGCGGCGGGCCTCGTAGGCGGTGGTGAGGTCCTCGGCGAGCGGGAGGGCGGACCAGCCGTCGGCGGCGATGTGGTGCGCGCCGATGAGGAAAACCGCCTCGCGTTCACCGGTCCGCAGCAGCCAGGAGCGGAGCGGGATCTCGGCCGCCAGGTCGAACGGGCGGCGCGCCGCCGCCCGCAGGACGCCGGGCAGTTCGGCCTCGGTGACCTCGCGTTCCTCCCACGGGACCTCGACCGCGGCCGGGGGCATGATCCGTTGGTACGGCTGCCCATCCGCCTCGCCGAAGACGGTGCGCAGCGATTCGTGCCGCACGACGACGTCGTGCACGGCGCGGCGCAGCGCGGCCGCGTCGAGCGCGCCGCGCATCCGCAGGGCCAACGCGATGTTGTAGGTCGCCGAGGGTCCCTCGAAGCGGTGGATGAACCACAGCCGCTGCTGGGCGTAGGACAGGGGCAGCCGTTCGGGCCGGACCTGGGGCCGCAGGGGCGCGCGGAGGTGATTCAGGGTGGTCAGGTGGACCGCGAGTTCGGCGACGGTGGGCGACTGGAAGACGGCCCGGATGGGGATCTCCACGCCGTGCTCGGCCCGGATGCGGCTGACCAGCCGGGTGGCCAGGAGCGAGTGGCCGCCGATGGTGAAGAAGTTGTCGTCCACGCCGACCCGGTCGAGACCGAGGACCGCCGCGAACAGCGCGCACAGCGACTCCTCCTGCGGTGTGGCGGGGGCCCGGCCGCCACCGGCCGTGTAGTCGGGCGTGGGCAGGGCGCTCCGGTCGGGCTTGCCGTTGTCGGTCAGCGGCACGGCGGCGATGGGCACGATGGCGGCCGGGATCATGTACTCGGGCAGAGTCTCCCGCAGATGGCCGCGCAGGCCGGGCAGCAGTGCCGTGACGGCGGCGGCGGCCGCGGGGGCGTTCGCCGGGGTGCGTCCGTCGGTGGCCGGCAGGTACGTGCCGGTGAGGGGGGTGCCGGCCGCCGGGCCGTCGCGCAGCACGACGACGTCGAGCAGGTCGACCGCGTCGGCCGACCAGGTCGGCACCGCGTCCCAGCCGTGCCGGGCGGCCCAGGCGCGTATCTCGGCGGGGTCGAGCGGCGGCAGCTCGGGCGCGGCGGAGCCGTCGACGCCGAGGGCGCGGGCCGCTGCGGCCTCCTCGGTGAGGCGGGCGTTCGGGATTCCGGTGATCCGCACCGTCGGCTCGGGCCGGTCGCCCATGCGGTCGGCGAGCCGGCCCAGGTCGCCCTCCCAGGCCAGAGTGGGGACGCCGTCGAGCCGTCGCGGGGCGTCCGCCGGTTCCGTGCCCGGCTTGTGCAGCACGACCTCGTAGCGGTGCCGGGTCAGTTCGTTGTGGTGGATGCCGTCCTTGGCGCGGATGTCGGCTCCGGCCGCCCCGGCCCCGTCTGCCCAGCGCAAGAACCACTCGGGGTCGACCACCAGTTCCTTCTCCAGCAGGACGGCCTGGTCGACCGCGGTGCGCAGGACGGCCGGTGCCGCATCGGGGTGCTTGGCCCGCTGGACGCCCGTCTGGAGCGTGCGCAGGGAGGCCGCCCGCCGGATATCGCCGAGGACGATCCGGCCGCCCGGCGCGAGCAGTTCCCAGGCGCCGTCCAGGACCCGGGCGAGGTAGCGCTCGTCGGGGAAGTACTGCACGACCGAGTTGAGCACCACGGTGTCGAATCCGCCCCGGGGCAGTCCGGTGAGATCGTCGGCGGCCTGGTGGCGCAACCGGACCCGGTCGGTCAGGCCGGCCCGGGTCACCTGGTCGCCGAGCCGGTCGATCACGGCCCGGGAGAAGTCGGTGGCCCAGTACTCCTCCACCCGGCCGGCGATGTGCGCGAGCAGGAGTCCGGTGCCGACGCCGAGTTCGAGGACGCGCCGGGGTGACCAGCGCAGGACGCCTTCCACGGCGGCGTCGCGCCAGGCCCGCATCTCGTCGAGCGGGATCGGCTCACCGGTGGAGGAGTTGTTCCAGCCGGTGAAGTCCTCACCGAATCCGTGTCCGCCGTCGTCGGAGTAGGTCTGGTCGTAGACCTCCTGCCACTCCCCCACCTGGTCGTCGGTGCCGCCGACGGGCGGCAGGGCGCCGGTGTCGGGGACGACGTAGGCGACCAGGCGCAGGTCGCCGGGCTGGTCCTCGCGGGCGGTGACGATGGCCTGGCGGACGGCCGGGTGCCGGACCAGGGCGTGCTCGATCTCGCCGGGCTCGACGCGGAACCCGCGCAGCTTGACCTGGTTGTCGGCGCGGCCGAGGAAGCAGATGTTGCCGTCCGGGAAGAAGCTGGCGCGGTCGCCGGTGCGGTACAGCCGGTCGCCCTCACGCGCGCTGAACGGGTCACGGACGAATCGTTCTGCGGTCAGCTCGGGCCGGTTGACGTAGCCGACGCAGAGACAGTCCCCACCGATGTACAGGTCGCCCTCGACGCCGACGGGGCACGGCTCCATGTTGTCGTCGAGCACGTAGTAGCGGGCGTTGTCGATGGGACGGCCGTAGGGGATGCTGCGCCAGGACGGGTCGATCTCCCGGACCCGGAAGTAGTTGGACCACACCGTCGCCTCGGTGGCGCCGCCGAGGCTGACGATCTCCGCGCCGGTGAACACCCGCCGGACCTCGTCGGGCAGCGCCAGCGGGGTGTAGTCACCGGAGAGGAACACCAGGCGCAGGTCGTCGGTGCCCTCGTACCCGCCGTCCTCCGTGAGCAGGGATGCGACCTGGTTGAGGGTGGTGGGCACCGAGTCCCAGAAGGTGATCGGCTCCGTGAGCAGGACGTCCAGGAGCAGCTGCGGATCGCGCTGCTGGACGGCGTCCGCGATGTAGACGCCGCCGCCGCAGCCGAGCAGGCCGAAGATGTCGAAGACGGAGAGGTCGAAGCCGAGCGAGGTGACGCACAGGACGACGTCGTCGGGGCCGAACGCGAACGTGCGGTAACACCAGTCGAGCAGGTTGTGCACCGGGCGGTGGGTGACCGCGACGCCCTTCGGTTTCCCGGTGCTGCCGGAGGTGAAGATGATGTACGCCGTGTTGTCCGGTCCCGCGGCCGGCTCCGGATCGTGGTCGGCGCCGGGCGACCGGGCGTCGGCGAGTTCGGCGAGCCGGACGCCGTCCGGCAGGGACCAGCGTTCGGTGTCCGGCGTGGACAGCACGAGGGAGCACCCGGCGTCGGCGAGCATGCCGGCCACGCGGTCGGCGGGCAGCGCCGGTTCGAGCGGCAGATAGGCGCCGCCCGCTTTGAGCACGCCCAGGACGGCGGCGATCATGGCCGGCCCACGGGGGACGCCGACGCCGACGACGGTCTCCGGGCCGACGCCGCGTTCCTTGAGGTCCCAGGCGACGCGGTTGGCCCACCGGTTCAGCTCGCCGTAGGTCATGGTGCCGCCGGCCCAGCGCAGGGCGGTGGCGTCCGGGCGCCGTGCGGCCTGCTCCTCGAAGAGCAGGTGGACCGGTCCCGGGCAGTGGACGGGGTGGGCGGTGTGGTTCCACTCGACGAGGATCTTGTGGCGCTCGGCGGCGTCGAGAGTGTCGCCGGACCGGCCGGGCCCGGCCTCGGCCACTGCGGCGACGGTGGTCCTCGGGTCGGCCACGACCTCTTCGACAACGGCCACGAACCGTGCCGCGATGTCCTCCACGGTGGAGCGGTCGAAGATATCGGTGGCGTACTCGATCTCACCGACGACGGAGCCGGTGGAGTCGTCCGGCGCCAGGTTGAAGAACAGGTCGAACTTGGCGCTGCCGGTGGGCAGCGGTTCCATCGTTACGGTGAGACCCGGCAGGTCCAGGTGCGGTGCAATGTTGTTCTGCCACGCCAGCACCACCTGGAACAAGGGGTGGTACGCGGTCGACCGCTCCGGCCGCAGCAGCTCCACGAGCCGCTCGAACGGCACATCCTGGTGATCGTAGGCGGCAAGCGCCTTCTTCCGTACCTGTTCGAGCACCCACTCGAAGGTCCGGTCCGCGGTCACCTGCACGCGCAGCGTCCAGGTATTGACAAAGAAGCCCACCAGTTCACTCAGTGCCTCCTCCGTACGGCCCGCGATCGGCGAGCCGACGGTCACATCCTTGCCTCCTCCCAGACGATGCAGCAATACCACCAAGGCGGCCTGGAGCACTATCGCCGTCGTGACACCATTGGTTTGCGCCAACTTCTCAGTGGCGGCGCGCAGTTCGGCGGACAACCCGACCGGAACCGTTCCGCCCCGGAAACTCGCCACCTCGGGACGGGGCCGGTCCAGGGGCAAGGGAAGAGGCTTGGACAGACCGGCCAGTTCCTCGCGCCAATAGGCGCTCTGCACCGAGACGACGCTGTCCGGGTCATTTTCGTCACCCAGCATTTCCTGCTGCCACAGCGCGTAGTCCGAGTACTGCACGGGCAGTTCGGGCCAGTCCAGTGCCGTGCCGGTCACCCGGGCCCGGTAGGCCGTCGACACGTCACGTGCGAGCGGGGCCAGCGAGCCGCCGTCGCCAGCGATGTGGTGGATCACCAGGACGACCAGGAACTCCTCGTCGTCGCTCTGGAGGACGCAGCCGCGCAGCGGCACGTCCGTCGACAGGTTGAACCAGCTGCCGCTCACCGACGCCACGACGCCGGGCACCCGCTCGGGGGCCACCCGGCCCCAGTCCTGCCAGGGCAGGTCGATCTCCGCAGGGTCGAGAACACGCTGGTACGGCTGGCCGTCGGTCTCCCCGAAGACCGTGCGCAGGACTTCGTGGCGCACCATCACGTCACGAAACGCCGCCCGCAGCGCGACGGTGTCGAGCGGGCCGTGGCAGCGCAGGAGCAGCGGGATGTTGTAGGTGGAGGAAGGGCCTTCGAAGCGGTTGATGAACCACATTCGCCGCTGCGCGTACGACAGGGGGGTCATGGGTTTTTCCTACCTTTCGGTCATTCTCCGCAGCGGCTTTCGAGTGGAGGCCGACATCTCGTTCCAGCGGGCGGTCAGTTCGGCGACGGTCGGGGCGGTGAAGAGGATGCGCATCGGGATTTCCACGCCCATTTCCGCGCGTACCCGGGCCACCAGCCGGGTGGCCATCAGCGAATGGCCGCCCAGGAGGAAGAAATCGTCGTCGAGACCGATCCGCTCAGCGCCCAGAACCTCGGCGAACAACGCGCACAGCGTCTGTTCCCGGGGCGTGCGGGGAGCCCGGTACTCGTCCGCGGCGAACTCCGGGCGGGGCAGGGCGGAACGGTCGAGCTTGCCGTTGGGCGTCAGCGGCAGTTCCGTGAGCGTCACGAACGCGGCCGGGATCATATGGGCCGGCAGCCGCTCTCCGACCGACTCCCGCAGGAGCTCCGTGGTGGGCGGTTCGGCGCCGGTCTCCGGCACCACGTACGCCACCAGCCGGCGGTCCCCCGGCCGGTCCTCGCGGGCGATGACGACAGCCCGGCGGACCACGGGGTGGCGGGTCAGGGTGTACTCGATCTCGGCGGGCTCGATCCGGTAACCGCGCAGCTTGATCTGGTGGTCGGAGCGGCCGAGGTACTCCACCTCACCCGTGACCGTCCAGCGGGCGAGATCCCCGCTGCGGTACATCCGGGCGCCCGGTGGCCCGAACGGGCAGGCCACGAACCGCTCCGCGGTCATGCCCGGCTTGTCGTGGTAGCCACGGGCCAGGCCCTCGCCGGCGATCCAGAGTTCACCGGTGGCGCCGGGCGGCACCGGGCGCAACGCATGGTCCAGCACGAGGATCCGGGTGCCGGCGACCGGGCCGCCGACGGAGGGAGGCATGCCGCAGTGGCCGGGGAGCAGACGAGCGGCGGTGGCGTAGACGGTGGTCTCGGTCGGGCCGTAGAGGTTGGTGACCTCGGCGGCGTGCCGGCACAGGGTTTCGGCGAGCGCCAGGGGCAGGGCCTCGCCGGTGGAGATCACCCGCAGCCCGGTCAGGCAGGCCGGCGCGTGGGTGACCAGGCTCTGCCAGAGCGCGGGGGTGGCCTGCATGACGGTGACGCCGGACTGTTCGACGAGGTCCAGCAGTGCTGACGGCTGGGTGATGTCGTCCTTGCCGGCCAGTACCACCCGGCCGCCGACGAGCAGGGGCAGGAAGAGTTCCAGCGCGGCGATGTCGAACGCGACGGTGGCGCAGGCCAGCAACCGGTCGTCCGGCGTCAGGGTGAATCGATTCTGCATGCCGGTCAGCAGGATCGCCAGCGCACCGTGCCGGACCACCACGCCCTTGGGCGTCCCCGTGGAGCCGGAGGTGTAGATGACGTAGGCGGCGTGGTCGGCGCCGACCGGAACGCGCGGGCCGTGGGAAGGGTGCGGGGACCGGTCGGACAGGTCCACCCCGGCCAGCCGCTTCTCATCGAGGACCAGCACCGGTGCGCTGTCCTCGACCACGGCCCGCACCCGGGCGACCGGATACTCCGGGTCCACCGGCACATACGTGCCGCCGGCCTTCCACACGGCCAGCAGGGCCACCACCAGGTCGGCCGAGCGGGGCAGCAGCACCACGACCCGGGACTCCGGACCGACGCCCTGCCCGGCCAGCCAGTGCGCCAGCCGGCCGGCCCGCTCGTCCAGCTCCCGGTAGGTCAGCCGGTGCCCGCGGTACTCGACACAGACCGTGTCCGGCGTCTGGGCCGCCCGCGCCGCGAGCAGGTCGGGGACGGTCCGCTCGGGCGGCGGGACCGCGGTGTCGTTCCAGCCGTGCAGCACCTGTTCGCGCTCGGCGTCGGACAGCACGTCGAGCGCGCCGACGGTGGCCCGCGAATCGGCGGCGAACTGCCGCAGCACCCGCACCAGCCGGTCGGCGAGCGCCTCCACGGCGGTCCGCTCGAAGACGTTGCGGCGGTACTGGAAGGAGATCCGCAGCAGCGGGTCGGCCGCCGCGATCACGGTCAGCGGATAGTGCGGCGGGGCGTAGGGACGGATACCGGTCACCACCGGTTGCGCCGACGCGCCCGCCGCCGCGTGGCCGGACCGGTCGACGGGGAACGACTCGAACACCACCAGCGTGTCGAACAGTTCGTTCAGGCCGGTCGCCCGCTGGATGTCGGCGAGCCCCACATGGTGATGGTCCAGCAGTCTCGCCTGGGCGTCCTGGAGCCGGCCGAGCACCTCCGGGACCGGGTCGGCCGGCGTGCAGCGCACCCGCACCGGCACCGTGTTGATGAACAGGCCGATCGTGCTGTTCGCGCCCGGAAGCGCGGAGGGACGGCCAGCGACCGTGGCGCCGAACAGCACCTCCCGGCCGCCGGTGAGCTGCGCCAGCACCATGGCCCACGCGCCCTGCACCAAAGTGTTGGTGGTCACGCCCCACTCCGCGGCGCGGCGCGCCAACCTGGTGGTGTCCTCGCCGGTGAGCGGGACGTCGATCTGCCCGCTGCCGCTGCCGGCCGGCCGGGGCCCGGGCGTCGTGGGCGCCAGCAGGGTCGGCTCCGCCACACCGGCGAGTTCCTCGGCCCACGCGCGGGCGGAGCGTGCCGTGTCCTGCCGTGACAGCCAGCTCAGGAAGTCCCGGTAGCCGTGCGGGCGCGCCGGTGCGGTGCCGGCGCCGACGGCCGTGTACAGGTCCATCAGCTCGCGCTCGATGAGCGGCACGGACCAGCCGTCGAGCAGCACGTGGTGGGCGGTGAGGGCCAGTTCGGCGTGCCGGGGGCCGAGGGTGACGAGGGTCAGGCGCAGCAGCGGTGGGCTGTCCGGGCGGAAGCGGGCGTCCCGCTCCTCGGCGAGGATCTCCTCCAGCCGCGTGGCGGCGTCGGCCGTGCCGGTGAGGTCGAGGTGCCGCCAGGGCAGCGGGACGTCGTCCACGACGACCTGCACGGGCTCACCGGTGGCGCTCGGCTGGAACGCGACCCGCAGGTTCGGGTGCCGGTCGAGCAGGGCCTGGCCCGCCGCCCGCAGGCGCGCCGGGTCCACCGGGCCTTCGAGCCGGAACACGAACTGCGTCTGGTACGCCTCGGACGCGCTCTGCGCGAGCATCGTGTGGTACAGCAGCCCGTCCTGCAACGGCGTGAGCGGCCATACGTCGCCGACGCGTCCGAAGCGCCGTTGCCAGTCGTCCAGTTCTTCCTGGCCGACGGTGACCAGCGGGACGTCGGACGGGGTCAGTCCCCGACCGCCGGACTCGACCAGGCTCCGCAGCCCGCGCAGGGCGGCGCACCAGGTGCGGGACAGGGCGCGGACCTCGTCGGCGGTCAGAGCTCCGGTGGCGAAGGTGAACAGGGCGGTGAGGCGCGCGTCGTCGCCGGTGCCGGTCACCAGGGCGTTCAGTTCGAGCGCGCTGGGCGTCGGCATGTCCGCGGCGGGCGCGGCGACCAGCTCGGCGCATTCGGGCGCCGGGGTCCATCCGGAGCCGCGGGTGGGGTCCCGGCCGGACACCGGCTCCGGGCGTTCGAAGGAGAAGCGGCCCAGGAAGTTGAATCCGATGTCGTCCGCCGGATACGGGCGCAGCAGCGCCGCGGTGTCGTCGTTGACGTAGCGCAGCAGGGTGTAGCCGATGCCCTGGTCGGGCAGGGCCCGCCGCTGCTCCTTCACCCGCTTCAGGGCGTCACCGGCGGCGGCTCCTCCGGTGATCGCGGCGTCGACGTCGATCCCCGAGACATCGAGGCGTACGGGGGTGACCGTGGTGAACCAGCCGACCGTGCGGGACAGGTCCGCACCCGGCACCAGTTCCTCCTGCCGGCCGTGCCCTTCGATCCGTACGACCGTCGTGCCGCCGGTGGGGCCCCGCCGTTCCCGGGCCAGCGCGAGGACGAGGGCGGTGAGCAGGACGTCGTCCGCGCCGCTGCGGTAGGCCGCGGGGACGGAGGTCAGGATCGCGTTCGTGAGGTCGGCCGGGAGCTCCACCCGGACGGTGTCGGTGGTGGAGGTGAGGTCCCGGCCGGGGTCGAGCGGCCGGGAGCCCACGGGTGCGACGGGGGCCGCGAGCAGGTCGCGCCACAACGTCACCTCCGCCACCCGTTCGGGGCGGGCCGCCTCGTCGGCCAGGGCGTGCAGCCATCGGCGCAGGGAGGTGCCCACCCGCGGCAGCGTGGGGATCCGGCCTTCCTGGACCTGGTGCCAGGCCGCGGCCAGGTCGGGCAGCAGCACCCGCCAGGACATGCCGTCGACGACCAGGTGGTGGGCCGCGACCAGCAGCCGCCCGGGCCCGCCCGCGGCCCCCCGGAACCAGACCAGCCGGATCATCTGCCCGGCCCGGGCGTCGATGTGCCGCACGGCCTCGGCGGCCTCGGCGCGCAGCAGGGTCTGCCACGCCTCCCCGTCCCAGTCCCCCGGGCAGTCGGCCCGGCCGACGAGCGCGCCGGCGTCCACAGTCCCGGGTGGCCGCACCAGCAGGCCGTCGTCCGTCAGCCGTGAGCGCAGGACGTCGTGCCGGTCCAGGACGCAGCGCAGGGCCGCGGTGAGGCCGGGGAGGTCGACGGCTGCGGGCAGTTCCAGCACCAGCCACTGGGTGAGGCGGTCCAGGCCGGGGCCCCGCTCGGCGTACAGCCGGGCCATGGGGGGCAGCGGCAGCAGGCCGACGCCGCCGCCCTCGAGTTCGGCGAGGGCGGCCGGGGCGGTGTCGCGGGTCGCGGCCTGTGCGAGCGCGGCGACGGTGCGGCACTCGAACACGGTGCGCGGGCTGAACGCGAGACCGCCGGCGCGGGCGCGGGCCACCACCTGGATCGCCCGGATGCTGTCGCCGCCCAGGACGAAGAAGTCGTCGTCCACCCCGATCTCGCTCAGGCCGAGCACCTCGGCGAACGCGGCGGCCAGGAGGCTCTCGTCACCGGTCCGGGGCGGCCGGTGGGCGCGGCCGGTGATCTCCGGCTCCGGCAGCCCGGCCCGGTCCAGCTTGCCGTTCGCGGTCACCGGCATGCGGTCCAGGGCGACGAAGACGGCGGGCACCAGGTGGGCGGGCAGCCGGGCCGCGACGAAGCCCCGCAGCTCGGCGAGGTCCAGACCGGCGTGCAGATCCCAGTCGGCGCCGGCCGGGCCGCTGCCGCCGGAGGTGGCCGGGACGACGTAGGCAACGAGCTGCGCGGCTCCGTCCGCGCCCCGGCCGGGCCGGGCGAGGACGGCCGCCCTGAGCACTCCGGGGTGGTCGGTCAGCGTGTCCTCGATCTCCTGGGGCTCGACCCGGAAGCCGCGGATCTTCACCTGCTGGTCGGCGCGGCCGGCGAACTCCAGCTCGCCGTCGGCGTTCCAGCGCGCCAGGTCGCCGGTCCGGTACATGCGCCGCCCGGGTTCCCCGAAGGGGCAGGCCACGAAGCGCTCCGCGGTCAGGCCCCGGCGGTCGTGGTAGCCCCGGGCGAGTCCGACGCCCGCGATGTAGAGGTCACCGAAGACGCCGGGCGGCAGCGGTCGCAGGCGGCTGTCGAGGACGTAGAGCGCGGTGTTCCAGATCGGGGTGCCGATCGGGATCGTGCGCACCCCGGGCCGGTACTGCCACGCGGTGACGTCCACGGCCGCCTCGGTCGGCCCGTAGAGGTTGTGCAGCGGCACGCCGAAGGTCCGGTGGAATCGCGCGGCCAGCTCGGCCGGCAGCGCCTCTCCGCTGCACACGACGCGGCGCAGACCGGTGCACGCGGCGGCCGTCTCCTCGGTGACGAACTCGGCCAGCATCGACGGGACGAAGTGCGCCGTCGTGACACCGGCCCGCCTGATCACCTCGGCGAGGTAGTCCGGGTCCCGGTGCCCGTCCGGCCGGGCGACCACCAGGGTGGCGCCGGTGATCAGCGGCCAGAAGAACTCCCAGACGGACACGTCGAACGAGGCGGACGTCTTCTGCAGGACCCGGTCGGTGCCGTCGAGCCGGAAGCGGTCCTGCATCCAGAGCAGCCGGTTGACGATCGCGGCGTGCGTGACGACGACGCCCTTGGGCCGCCCGGTCGATCCCGACGTGTAGATCATGTAGGCGGGATGGTCGACACCGTGCGGGGCGGAGGTGACGGGTTCTTCGGTGAGCGGGGTGTCGTCGACCATGACCACGGGGACATCCGTCCGGGGCAGCCGGTCCGCGGTGTCCTTGACCGTCAGCAGCAGCGCGGGCTTGGCGTCGGCGAGCATGAACTCCACCCGCGCGGCCGGGTAGTCCGGATCGACGGGGACGTAGGCGGCGCCCGCCCTGAGGACCGCGACCAGCGCGACGACCAGTTCCGGGGAGCGGGGCACCGCGACCGCGACGAACCGCTCGGGCCCGGCGCCGCGCTCGGTCAGCAGGCGGGCGAGCCGGCCGGATCTCTCGGCCAGTTCCCGGTAGGTCGTCCGGGAATCCTCGAAGGTCAGCGCGACGGCGTCCGGGGTGGCGCGGGCCTGCCGGTCCAGCAGTTCGGTCAGGGTCGCCGGGGGCGGGGTCACCGTGAGGCCGGCGTACTCGGTGAGCAGCGCGCGGCGTTCGGAGGGGTGCAGCGCGGTGACGGTCCCGGCCGGGGCGTGCGGGTCGGCCAGGGCCGTCCGCAGGAACGTCACGAACCGCTCGGCGAGCCCGGCGATGTCCTGGTCGTCGTACTCGGCCCGCGGCGCGTCGAACCGGACGTACAGGTCGCTGTCGGCCCTTCCGTCGGTGTAGACGCAGACCATCACCTCGTCGATCACGCCGAAGGTGCCACCGGCGAAGTGGGCTGAGGCGCCCGCCAGGTCGAGCGCTTCGACGGCGGGGAGCACGTTGACGACGGCACCGAACGGACTGCGCGCGTCGCCGGCGTGGCCGGTGGCCCGTTTGATCAGGGATATGTCGTGCCGGGCGTGCCGCAGGACACGGCGTCGCTCCCGGCCGAGCGCCTCGGCCAGTTCCACGAAGTCGGCTGCGGGGTCCACCCGCGAGCGCAGCGGCACCCGGTTGGAGAGCAGGCCGAGGGAGCGGCGCAGTGCGCCGACGCGGTGATTGACGGTGATGGTCAGCAGCGGCTCGGACAGACCGCACATGTGCCCGAGAAACGCGGTCGCGGCCGAGGCGATCAGGTCGGGCACCGAGGTCCCGGCCGCGGTGGAGGCGTGTTCCCAGGCGGCGAGTTCGGCGGCCGGGACCGTCACGGTGCGGGTGGACATCCCCTGCGGTGCGGTGAGGCCGTCCCAGTACCCGGGCTCACCGGCGGGGGCGCCGGCGCCGGGACGGACACCGGCGGGCAGGCGGGCGGCGGGCAGGTCTCCGGCGAGGTAGTCGGACCAGAACCGCTCGGCGTCGGCAAACCGCTTCGACGCCCGGTAGGCGGCGTCCTTCACCGCCGCGTCCTCCGGCGGGTTGGGGGCGCTTTCCGGCAACGCGGAGCCGGCGCGCAGCGCGCGGTAGATCTCGGCGATCCGCCGGGACAGCAGGGTGAGAACGCCGAACGCGTCGGTGAGGATGTGGTGGAAGACGAGCACGAGCAGGTGACGGCCGGGGCCCAGCCGGATGGAGCCGATCCGCAGCAGCGCGTCCTCGGTCAGGTCGAAGGGCCGGCGCACGAGATCGGCGACGACGGCGCGGGCCGCGTCGGCGGGGTCGGCGGCATCGCCGACGTCGAGGCGGAACGGCTCCCACGCCCCGAGGTCCCGGGCGACCGGCCGCAGTCCGTCGTCGTCGCGGCGGAAGTTCACCCTCAGCGCGTCGGCTTCCGCCACCGCCGCCCGCAGGGCCTCGGCGAGCAGGGCGGTGTCCAGGTCACCGTCGATGTCCCAGAGAGTCGCCACGTTGTTCGGTACGTCAGGGGTGAACTCCTGCGCGAGCCACATGGCTTCCTGCGCGGATGTGACGCCGGTGCAACCCATCCAAATGCCCCCCAGCAAAGTAGTTTTCCCGGTCGGCGGCCCCTCGCCGTGCCGATGCTTGTCGCGGCCCATGTGGTTGAACAACTGCGATGAAAGATGTTGGCCAGAGATCGAAGAGGAACTGGCCATCACCCGAAAGAACTCCGCCACACGGCACGGGCCGGCGTCCGTCCGTCGCCCGCCGCAACCGCCCTCGGAGGACTTCCTGCGCCGGCGCATCCGGTCGTTCCCGCGGCCGTCCTCCGCCTGCTAGCGCGCCTCCTCGGCCGCTGCGGCCGAGCTCCGGTTGTCGTGCGCGCTGGTCCGGATCACCTGGGCGACGGTCAGCTCGTAGGCGGAGTACCAGTGCCTCCTGCCCATGCGCTGCGCCACCTGGTGCTCGGGGTCGCAACGCCACTGGTCCAACGTCTCCTCGTCGCGCCACATCATGACGGCGAGACGTTCACCGTCCTCCCCGGTGTAGTGCTTGACCTCCACCGGGTCGGACCCGGCGATGGCGCGGACCCGCTCCTGCATCCGCTCCTCGGTGGCGTGGTACTCCTCGCCGGCCTGCTCGGACAGGTGCGACTTGAACAGGATCACGAACATCCGGAGTCCTCCAGGGTGGCTGTGGTCGGGGCGGTGGGCGGGGTGCAGGCGCGCAGCCGGTCGTCGGGCGCCGAGACCAGCTCGGTGCCGTACCGGGCCAGCAGATCCGCCACGAGCCGGTCCAGACGCCGGTCGTCGCGCAGTACGGAGGCGTAGCTCTCCTCGGTGAAGGCGCATCGCTCGTACAGCGGCACGAACCGGTCGGGGAAGAGGGCCGTCAGTCGCCCGCGCAGCACGTCCGCGGCGGTCTCCTCGCGAGGTGGGTCGGCCATGGTGAAGTAGTGGCGGTAGGAGAGCCGGGAGATCGCGTCGGCGTCCTCGGTCCGCGACTTCTCGTAGGCGGCCAGGCCCGCCGCCCAGCCGGCGGAGGCGTCGAGGCAGTCGACGAGGACCCGGGCGTCCTCGAAGCCGCAGTTCATGCCCTGCCCCATGAAGGGCGCCATCGCGTGACAGGAGTCACCGAGCAGGGCAAAGGTGTCGCGCCAGACCCATCGGTCGCAGCGGACGGTCGTGAGGGTCGAGACGGCCTTGGCGGCCAGCTGTTCCGCGATGTCGGGGATGATCGCGGTCGGCTCGGGAAAGTGGGCGGCGAACATCTCGTACAGGTCCTGGCCGCCACGGGCCGCCGCGTAGGACGGGGCAGGGCCGTCGAGACGCATGAACAAGGAGCCGGAGAGCCTCCCCGACGGCAGGGGGTGCGCGGCGAACATCGCCTTCCCGGTGGGCC
Source organism: Streptomyces sp. NPDC002788 (assembly GCF_053592115.1). NCBI lineage: Bacteria > Bacillati > Actinomycetota > Actinomycetes > Kitasatosporales > Streptomycetaceae > Streptomyces > Streptomyces sp. NPDC002788. The sequence continues at coordinate 680,096 of NZ_JBSFVB010000001.1, forward strand.
AGTAGTGCGTGATGGTCGGGTCCAGCCGGCCGGCCGGTACGTCGATCTCCTGGTAGGCCAGGTCCAGCTTGCGCACCTCGACCCGGGCGCTGCGCTCCTCCAGGGCGGCCCGGGCGGCGGAGTGTGCGCCGTCGCAGCCGAGGACCCGGCGGCACGTCAGCCGGCGCGAGCCGTGCCGGTCCTCCACCAGCACCGCGGGTTCGTCCAGGTCCACCGAGCGCACCCGCTGCCCGAAACGGATGCGCACTCCGGGGGTGGCCTCGGCGGCGTCCAGCAGGATCTGGTGCAGCCGCCGGCGCTCCACCGCCCAGATGGGCTGTCCGTCCCGGCTGTAGGGAGTCAACCGCGTCCGGCCGTCGGGCAGGTGCCCGCAGCGTCCGTGCAGGGGGACGCAGCTCCGGCGCACGGCGTCCGCAACGCCCAGGTCCGACAGGGCGCGCCAGCCGCGCGACGACAGCATCACGACGAGCGACCGGCGTTCTCGGCCGGGCTCCAGTCTGGGGTCCGCCCGCTTCTCCAGCAGGGTGACCGGTCCGAAACGGCGGGCGAGGTAGCAAGCCGTGACCGCGCCCACCAGACCGGCCCCCACGATGACGGTCTCCGGGTTCCCGTCCGTGCGGTTCGTGCCGTTGCCGTTCATGCTGTCCCCGCCCTTCGTCCGTCGTTCCGCCCGCGGTTCCGCGGTCGTGTCCGCGTCCGCACCTCGCTATGGCCGCCGCAGTTCGGTCAGGACCACGGTGCCCACCTCCTTCGTGCTGAGGGATCCGCCGAGATCGCGGGTGACGCGGCCGGCCGCCACGGCAGCGGCGACCGCCCGGCGGACCGCGTCCGCCTCCTCGGTCCGGCCCAGGTGCTCGGCCAGCAGGGCCACGGAGAGGATCGCGCCGAACGGGTTGGCGGTGCCGGTACCCGCGATGTCCGGGGCGCTGCCGTGCACGGGCTCGAAGAGCGCCTGTCCGGTCACGGGGTTGAGATTCGCCGACGCCGCGACGCCCAGGCCGCCGGCGAGCGCGGCCGTGAGGTCGCTGAGGATGTCGCCGTAGGAGTTGTTGGTGACGATGACGTCGAAGGCGGTCGGATCGGTGGCCAGCCGCAGGGCGGCGGTGTCCACGTAGAGGTGGGACGTCTCGACGTGCGGGTGCCGTGCGACCGCCTCGCTCCAGCACCGCTGCCACAACTGCCCGCCGTTGCGGACGGCGTTGGCCTTGTCGACGAGGCACACCGACCTGCGCGCCACGGAGAAGGCGAACTCCAGGACCCTTGACACGCCTTGACGGGTGTTGAGGTCCACGTCGATGGCGATCTCGTGGGGGGTCCCGGTGCGCGTACCGCCGCCGATGCCGCTGTAGAGGCCCTCGGTGTTCTCCCTGACGATCACGCAGTCGATCGCCCGGCGGGCCGGGTCGCGCAGCGGACTGAGCCTGTCGTGCCAGAGTCTGGCGGGCCGGTAGTTGACGTAGAGGTCGAGTTCGAGACGCAGGGTGGTGAGGACAGCGCGCACGTACGCGGTGTCGCTGAGCCGGGGATCGCCGACCGCGCCGAGGAGCGCCGCCTCGCTGGACCTGATCCGGTCGAGGTCGGCTCCGGTCAGGGCCGTTCCGGTGCGCAGGTAGGTGTCCGCGTTGACGTGGTCCAGGACGTCCGTCCGCGCCCCGAGGCCGAGGGCGTCGAGGACGTCCAGCGCCGGCTCGATGACCTCGGGGCCGATGCCGTCACCGGGGATCACGGCGATGGTGGTCAAGGCCGCCCGCCTCACTTCCGGCCCTGGCTCAGCACGTCCGCGACGAGTTCCGCGACGTCGGTCGTCACATGGAAGTGCCCGCCCGGCCGCACGGTTTCCGTGAAGCCGCCGGAGGTGATGCTCGCCCACCCCGCCAGCTGGGCCTGCTCCACCAGCGGGTCTCCCTCGCCGTGGTAGCAGCGCACGGGGCAGGACAGCGAAGGGGTGCCCGGACGGGGCCGATAGGTCGCGTGGGCCCGCAGGTCCGAGCGGATCACGGGCAGGAGGAGGTCGCGCAGCTCGGCGTTCTCGGCGATCGCGGGTTCGATGCCGCCCAGCGCGCACAGCGTCGTCCAGAACTCGTCGTCGGGTGCCAGGTGGATGCTTCTGTTGTTCATCCGTCCGGGCGGCAGAGCGGCGGACACACAGAGCGCCGGGGGTTCCTCGCCGGCGTCCCGCAGCAGCAGGGCGGTCTCGTAGGCGACCAGCGCGCCCAGGCTGTGCCCGAAGAGTATGTGGTCGCCCGGCGGCAACCGCAGCAGCTCCGCCGCCACGCAGCCGGCCATCGCGACCACATCGTCCACGGGCGGCTCTCCGAAGCGGTCGCCGCGGCCCGGGTACTGGACGGCCATCAGCGACACACCGGGCGGCACCGCGGCGGACCACGCACCGAAGGCGATCCCCGAGCCCCCCGAGTGCGGGAAGCACACCACGCGCACGCCGAGCGGGTCACCGGTGGTCATCGACCGCACCCATCCGCGTTCCCGTATCCGGCTCATCCTCTTCCCTCCTGGCCGGCCGTCGTTCCGTCCGCACCATGTTTTCCACTCGCCGCGGATTCGCGCGGCCCGCGACAGATGTCGGCAAGAGATCGGGGGGCGGTGGACCGCGGCGCTGACGATGCCAAGGGACAGGACAGCAAGGACCGCAGGCACGCCGCCGCACAGCACCAGGCTCACGTCGTGCGCGGACCTCGCGCACCACCGCACCGGACACCGCCCGCCACCGCGTGGAGGCACCCGCCCTCCGGCCGCATTGCCGCCGGCCGGCCGGGACGGACCGAGCGCACCCGCGGCTCCACCCGGACCTCCGCGCCCCCTCGATCCACGCCTCGACCGACCGCTGAAAGGGAACGCGATCATGCTTGACGGCTTTGTGCACTGGCCCGAACAGCTCGCGGCGGAGCTGCGCCGGACAGGGGTCTGGCTCGGCCGGCCGCTCAGTGACTTGTTGCACGAGTCGTGCGAACGGAACGCCGAGCGGGTGGCCGTGGTGTGCGGCGCACGCCGGATGACCTACGCGGAGCTGTCCCAGCGGGCGGACGGGCTGGCGGGCGGCCTGATCGGACTGGGCATCAAGCCCCTGGACCGGGTGGTGGTGCACCTCCCCAACATCCCGGAGTTCGTCGTCCTGGTCTTCGCGCTGCTGCGGGCCGGAGCCATCCCGGTGCTGGCGCTGCCCGGTCACCGCAGGGCCGAGATCACGCATCTGTGCGCGCACTCCGGCGCCGTTGCCTATGTGGCGAAGGACGAGTTCGGCGGGTTCGACTACCGCACGATCGCCCGGGAGCTCCCGTCGGTCCCGCACGTGATCGTCAGCGGCGACGCCGAGGAGTTCACACAGCTGGAGTCGCTGGATGCCCCGGACGTCGCGCTGCCCCGGGTGGACGCGTCCGACCCCGCGCTGTTCCTGCTCTCCGGGGGCACCACCGGACTGCCGAAGCTGATTCCCCGGACCCACGACGACTACGAGTACGTCATGCGGGCCAGCGCGGAGGCGATGCGGGTCGGCCCGGAGGTGGTGTACCTGGCCGTCAACCCGGTCGCGCACCAGGCGGCCCTCGCCTGTCCGGGTGTGTTCGGCAGTCTCCTGCTGGGCGGGAAGGCGGTCCTCACGTCGAGCGTGCGGCCCGATGACGTCTTCTCGCTGATCCGTCGCGAGGGGGTCACCGTGACCACGGTCGTGCCTTCGGTGCTGCGGCTGTGGGCCGATTCCGGACGACCGCCCGGCGAACTGTCCCGCCTGCTGATCCAGGTGGGCAGCGCGCCGCTCGACCCGGCCCTGGCGCGCCGTGCGGCCCAGGTGCTGGGCTGCCGGGTCCAGCGGTGGTACGGCATCAGCGAGGGGGTGCTGACCCACACCCGGCTCGACGACCCGGAGGAGGTGGCCGTCAACACGGACGGCCGCCCGATGTCACCGGATGACGAGGTCCGGATCGTCGACGAGTCGGGGAACCCCGTGCCCGATGGGGAGGCGGGCGAGATGCAGGTACGGGGGCCGTACACCATCCGCGGGTATTACCGGGCCCCCGAGGAGAACGCCCGCTCGTTCACGCCGGACGGCTTCTTCCGCACCGGCGACCTCGTCCGGCGCAGGCCGGACGGCAACATCATGATCGTCGGCAGGATCAAGGACGTCATCAACCGGGCCGGCGAGAAGGTCTCCGCGGAGGAGGTGGAGCGGCAGCTGCGCACCCACCCCGCCGTGCAGGACGCGGCCGTGATCGGCGTGACGGACACCGTGCTCGGCGAACGGACCTACGCGTTCGTCGTCCTCAGCGACGTGGACGTCCGCCCGTCCGCCATGAAGGAGTTCCTCAGGGGCCGCGGCCTGGCCGCTTACAAGATCCCCGACCGGCTGATACCGATGCCTCAGCTTCCGCGCACACCGATGGGGAAGGTCGACAAGAAGGCACTGCGTGCGGGGATCGCCACCTCGGAACGCTGACGATGCCCGTGGCGCGGGACGGATTCTGCTCCGTCCCGCGCCTGCCTCGGCCCGGTGGTGATGCCGCCGGCCAACTCGCTCGCCTACGGAGGAATGCTGCAGGGCGGCAAACAGACCGCGGCACCGAGACCTCTTGACGCCCCTGAGATCGTCATCGACCAGGTCAGAGCGCTTGTCGGCTCTCTGCCTCCCTCTCCACGTGCGCAGAGCGTCAAACGAGCGTCATGACGACCGGCTCGTCACTTCCCCAGGGACCGGACGGCTGCCACGACGCGGCCACCGCGCCCGTGATCAGCCCGCTTCAGTCAAGGCCGCGTGCGCGGCGGCGAGGATCTCCCCGGAGAGCGGGGAGCCCTTGGTGGCCCGGGACAGGACCAGCGCACCGAACAGTGTGCAGAGGCGGACGATGCCGTCCTGGTCGTCACTGGCCAGGAAACCGGCGAAGTCGGCCACCCCCTCGGCGTAGACGCGACGGGCCTCGCGCCCCCCGCCCTCGCGCGCGATGTCGGTGGCGAGCGCGGCGACGGGGCAGCCGTCCGCCGGGGCGTCGCGGTGCTCGACGGAGAGGTAGGCGTCGATCAGCGCCTGCTGGGCGGCGGCGCGCTGCCCGTCGTGCCGCTCGAGCCCGGCGCTGTAGCGCTGGGCGAGCTCGGCGAAGGCGTGGGCGGTGGCCTCGTCGACGAGTGCCTCCTTGGAGGCGAACTGCTTGTAGAAGGCGCCGTGGGTCAGACCGGCCGCCTTCATCAGGTCGGCGACGCTGACCTGCATGCCCTGCTCCCGGAACAGCCGGGATGCAGTGTCCACCACCCGCCTGCGATTTTCCTCCGCCTGCGCCTGCGATACGCGGCCCATGACCACCTCCCATTTGGATGTCGACTGGCATCTATCATAGGCCTGTGTTTAGATTGCTCTCATAATCTAAGTAGTTGCGGGTGGCCGACGGCGCCCGCCACGACCAGGAGTGGACATGGAACTGAAGAACGCGGTCGCAGTCGTCACCGGCGCCAATCGGGGCTTCGGGCGACACCTGGCCGCCCAGCTCGTCGAGCGCGGCGCGAAGGTGTACGGCGCGGCCCGACGCCCTGAGACGGTCGACGTGCCGGGCGTCATCCCGCTGCGGCTGGACGTCACGGACGAGGCGTCGATACGAGAGGCCGCGCGCGTGGCGTCCGACGCGACACTGCTGATCAACAACGCGGGCATCTCCACCGGCGCGACGCTGATGGGAGGCGACGTCGCTGAGGTGCGCCGGGAGATGGAGACCAACTTCTTCGGCCCGCTCGCCGCGACCCGCGCCTTCGCCCCCGTGATCGAGGGCAACGGCGGCGGCGCCGTGCTCAACGTCCTGTCCGCCCTGTCCTGGTTCCACCCGGCAGGACTCGGCTCCTACGCCGCGTCGAAGGCCGCCGCTTGGGCTCTGAGCGACGCGATCCGTGAGGAGCTGGCACCGCGCGGGATCACCGTCTCGGCGCTGCACGTCGGCTATATGGACACCGACATGGCCGCCGGCGTGCCCGCCGATCAGAAGGTCGCCGCCGCCGACGTCGCGGCCCAGGCCCTGTACGGCATCGAGACCGGCCTGCCCGAGATCCTCGCCGACGAGACCAGCCGGTACGTCAAGCAGAGCCTGTCCGCGGCACCCCAGCCGAACGCGGACTGACGCTCACCCCTCCACTCAGGCGCGACCGCCCTCACACCCCTCATGCAAGGACATCTCATTGCGCTACACGACCTTCGGCCACCGGACCGGGCTGCGCGTCTCCGAGTACGCGCTCGGCACCGCGAATTTCGGCACCGGCTGGGGCGCAGGCGCCGAGCCCGACGAGGCCCGGCGGATCTTCGACCGGTTCGCCGAGGCCGGCGGGACCTTTCTCGACAGCGCGGACGGCTACCAGTTCGGCGAGTCGGAAGAACTGACCGGAAAGCTGATCTCCGCCGACCGCGACCACTTCGTCCTGGCCACGAAGTTCACCCTCGGCGCCGCCCCGCAGCCGGACATCTCCAAGACCGGCAACAGCCGCAAGAACATGGTCGCCTCTGTCGAGGCCAGCCTGAAGCGCCTGGGGACCGACTACATCGACCTGTTGTGGGTGCACTTCCCCGACGAGCTCACTCCGATGGAGGAACTCCTGCGCGGGCTCGACGACCTGGTGAGCGCCGGCAAGATCCACCACGCCGCGCTGTCCAACTTCCCCGCCTGGCGCGTCTCGCGCGCGGTAACCCTCGCGGACCTGAAGAACTGGGCCCCGATCGTGGGCATCCAGCACGAGTACAGCCTCGTTGAGCGCACCGCCGACCGTGAGCTCCTGCCCATGGCCGAGAGCCTCGGGCTCGGCGCAGCCCTGTGGTCCCCGCTCGGCGGCGGACTGCTCACCGGCAAGTACCGCAGCTCCGCCGAGGGGCGCCTGAGCGACCTGGGCATGGTCATCCACACCGAGAGCACCGGCCAGAAGACCGCCGTCGTCGACACCGTCCTGGCGATCGCCGAGGAGACCGGCGTGACACCCGCCCAGGTGGCGGTGGCCTGGGTGCGCGAGCGCGCCGCCCGCTCCACGGCCACGCTGGTCCCGATTATCGGCCCGCGCAACCTCTCCCAGCTCGACATCTACCTCGCAGCCCTCGACGTCCAGCTGACCGACGAGCAGTACGCGCGCCTCGACAAGGTCAGCGCCGTGCCGCTCGGCGTACCGCACGAGGGCATCGCGGGCTCGCTGGGGCACCTCCAGGGCGGCGACGCGAGCAGCGTCATCACCCCGGTCGTGCCGGTGGCCTGAGCCCGGAAACACGGCCGACGCAGAGCTCTCCGCGCAGGCACTGGCCACTGCCGTGCCGACGCGGAGCGCGCGGACTAGAAGAACACCACAAACCGTCTCGTACCGAGACAAGCCCCTCACGGACAGAACACCCCTCCCGCTTGGACGGGAGACCACACGAACGGAGATGACGATGAAGGCCTTCATGGTCGAGAAGTACGGTGATGCGGCCGGGATGCGCGCCGCCGAGATACCTGACCCTCAGGTGGGCGCCGACGACGTCCTGGTCAAGATCCACGCGGCGGGCGTCAACCCGCTGGACATGAAGATCCGCGATGGTGACCTCAAGGCGATCCTGCCCTACCGTCTCCCGCTCGTCCTGGGCAACGACCTCGCCGGGACCGTCGTCCGCGTCGGATCGTCCGTCACCCGCTTCGCGGTGGGCGACGAGGTCTGGGCGCGGCCTGACAAGGACCGCATCGGTACCTTCGCCAAACTCCTCGCCGTCCACCAGGACGACCTGGCGCCCAAGCCCGCCACGCTCACCATGACCGAGGCCGCCTCCCTCCCCCTGGTCGCGCTGACCGCCTGGCAGGCCCTGGTCGAGCGGGCGAACGTCCAGCCGGGCCAGAAGGTCCTCATCCACGCGGGCGCCGGCGGCCTGGGATCCATCACCATCCAACTGGCCAAGGCACTGGGCGCGCACGTGGCCGCCACCGCGAGCACCGCCAAGATCGAGCTCGTCAAGGACCTCGGCGCGGACGAGGTCATCGACTACCGCACCCAGGACTTCTCCGAACTCCTCACCGGCTACGACCTCGTCCTGGACTCCCTCGGCGGCGAGAACCTCGCCAAGTCCCTGCGCATCCTCAAGCCCGGCGGCCTGGCCATCTCCGTCGCGGGCCCGCCCGACCCGGCCACCGCCCTCGAACTCGGCTCGAACGCGGTCATGCGCCTGGGCATCGCCGTCCTCAGTGCCAAGATCCGGCGCCAGGCCAAGCGCCTCGGCGTCACCTACTCCTTCCTGTTCATGAGGGCCAGCGGCGACCAGCTGCGCGAACTCACCCCCCTCATCGACGCCGGGAAGATCCGCCCCGTCGTCGACCAGGTCTTCCCCTTCGACGAGACCCTTCAGGCCATGGAGTACGTCGAGAAAGGCCGCGCAAAAGCCGGCAAGGTCGTCGTCTCCATGACGTGAGCACAGGGCACCGGCCCTGCCGGACGCCGAGAACGCCGCCCGCCACAACGAGAAGATCCCGCCCCACGCTCCTTTCTCCCACACCAGGACCCGATCACGAACGCACCGTCCAGCTCCCCCACGCCCACCCCGTCGTCGTACAAGAACGCGCCGACCCGCGCCGTGTCCGTGCACGGCGTGGACTTCGCCTACCGGCAGCACGGTCCGGACGACGGCGTACCGCTGATCCTGCTCAACCACCTGTCCGCGGTCCTGGACAACTGGGACCCCCGCGTCGTCGACGGACTCGCCGCCCGACGCCGCGTGATCACCTACGACAACCGCGGCGTCGGCGCCTCCGGCGGCTCCACGCCCGACACCATCGAGGCGATGGCCCGCGACACGGTGCTGTTCATCCGGGCTCTCGGGTACGACCGTGTCGACCTGCTCGGCCTGTCGATGGGCGGCTTCGTCGCCCAGGTCGTCGCGGCACAGGAACCGGACCTCGTACGGAAGATGATCCTCGCGGGCACGGGCCCCGCCGGAGGCCCCGGCATCAACAAGGTCACGAGCCTCACCATCAAGGACACCGTCAAGGCCGTCCTGACCCGCAAGGACCCCAAGCAGTACCTCTTCTTCACCGACACCGCCGGTGGCCGCCGGGCAGCCCACGCCTTCCTGGACCGGCTGAAGGAGCGCACGAACGACCGCGACAAAGCCATCTCGCTCTCATCGTTCCGCGCCCAACTGAAGGCCATCCACCACTGGGGCCGCCAGGCACCGGCCGATCTGTCGCGCATCCACCAACCGGTCCTGGTGGCCAACGGCGAGAGCGATCGCATGGTCCCGAGCGTCAACACAGTCGACCTGGCGGCCCGGCTGCCCCAAGGCGAACTCGAACCCCTCTACCCCGACGCCGGACACGGCGGGATCTTCCAGCACCACGACAGATTCGTCCCGCGGGCGCTCGAATTCCTGGAACCGTAGCCAGCCGCCGGACAGGTCCATGCCCCTGCCCCGCACTCAGCGAGACCGGCACCAGGAAATCCGTCCTCGCACATCGCCACCACTCTGAGAGCCCCGCCGACTGCGGCTCCGCCCTGCTGACCACGGCCGGACAGCTCGTCACCACCGGTCGTCGGTGAATCCTCCGCCTGGCCGGGCACTGGCCCTGGACCGGTCACATCACCACAGCCCTCGACCGGCTCACCCAGGTGCCCGACCCAGGCTGACCAGCCAATTCCCCGTCCCCCGGACAGCACCTCACCCGGACCAGTGGAACCCGGCGCCACCCCGAGGCGACAATCGGATCTTCCGCATGCGCACCCTCGACCCACGGCACGAAAGCGGTCCACCGACTCCGCCGGCGGACCGTCATGGAACTTCGAGGCCGACGCGCTGCTCGACGGGTCAAGCCCGACAAGTCCATTGACCCGCGCCATCTGATCCAGGACGACCACCTCACGCTCCGTCAGAAACAGCGTCGAACGCGCGTCAAGACATTTCCCGAACCCGTCCCTGACCGTTGAGACAGAGCGTTCTCGACCCACGCCCCCACTGCGAAGCCACAGGTGGGACACGTGACGGAAAGCTGCAACATGCTCCACCCGGTGGGCCTACGAAAACATGTCGGCACAACCCGCCCGCAACCTGGGGAATCAATAAATCAGCAGGTCAAAGGCCCTTTGCTGCGGGCTCAAGAACCGCCACGCACTCCACATGCGACGTCATCGGAAAGACGTCGTCCTGAGCAAGTATCGGAAAAGATCAGGTCAGGGCCCGTTTCCCGGCTCGCTGTCCCGCCTGCGGGCGACCATAGCGTCAAACGAGCGTCATGACGAACAGTCCGTCCCCTGCTTCCTCGGTGCGGAATCAGGCTGCTCCAACCAGCGGGAGAAGTTCCGGCGGCGTCTGCCGGAGTCGCTGAACGAGGCGCACGGCACCACTCAGGGGGTCGTGGAGCTGCCGCTGCACATGGCTGGGGCGGGGCTGACCTCGTACGACATGAGCAAGCCTCACCAGCACATGGGCCTGTACCGCACCGTCCTGCACGAGGGCCTGCGCGATGATCTGCCCCACTACCTCAACCGGGATCTGCTCCTCCAGATGTGGCCGGTGTAACGCGCCCTCGTCGGTCGCACCGTACGCGTCGTGCGGGAAGGCGCATTCCCCCTCCTCTCCTCCCGCAGCCGGGCAGCCGCGAGACGGACATGCCGGAGCTGCACAGGCGGCTCCCGAGCCTGCCGGAGTAGCTTCCGTGTCGTGCGACGGTTCCTCGCTCTGATGACCGCCGCGAATCTGGCACAACCACCACATCACCAACCAGTCATCTGGTCACTGACGGCCCACGACCACTGACCTCGGAATCAGTCATCGGGGCGCCCCGCCCGGGGCGATCAGTCCCGTCTCGTAGGCAAAGACGACGGCCTGGACGCGGTCACGCAGGTCCAGCTTCGACAGGATACGGCCGACATGGCTCTTGACCGTGGTCGGGCTGAGGAACAGCCGGGAGGCGAGTTCGGCATTGCTGAGGCCCGTCGCGAGCAGGCGGAGCACCTCGAGCTCGCGCGGGGTCAGGCCGGACAGATCGCGGTGCGGGGCGATGGTCCGCGGTTCGTCGCGAGGGGCGAAGCGCTCGATCAGCCGACGGGTGATCGTGGGTGCGAGGAGAGCGTCGCCGGTCCGTACCAGGCGTAAGGCGGAGACCAGATGTTCGGGGGTGACGTCCTTGAGTAGGAAGCCGCTGGCGCCGGCCGTGAGCGCGGCGTAGACGTAGTGGTCGAGATCGTATGTGGTGAGGATGATGACCCGCGTTCCGGCCGGGCCGGCGTCGCCGATGATGCGCCTGGTGGCCTCGATGCCGTCCATCTCCGGCATCCGGATGTCCATGAGGACGACGTCGGGCCGCGTACGGCGGACCGCTGCGACAGCCTCGGCCCCGTCGGCGGCCTCGGCCGTCACTTCGATGCCGTCCGCCGCCAGGATCATCTTGAAACCGGTGCGTACGAGAGCTTGGTCGTCGGCGATGACGGCGCGCAGCGGCGGCTGGTCCTTGTTCATACGGTGCTCCGCGGGATGCGGGCCGTGACCCTGTAGCCGCCGGCCGGCGTCGGTCCGGCCGTCAGCTCGCCCTTGTAGACGGCCAGCCGCTCGCGCAGCCCCATGTGGCCACGGCCGTTGCTCTGCACCGGCGGGGAATCCTTGGTGCCGCCGGTGTCCGTGATCTCGATCTCCAGACAGTCGTCGGTGTAGCCGATGGCGACGGACGCCTGCGCGCCACGCGCATGTCTGATCGTGTTGGTCAGCGCCTCCTGTACGACGCGATACGCCGCGAGGTCCACCCCCGGTGGCAGCGGATCCGGCGGCAGCGACACCCCGACGCTCACGGGCGTACCGGCGGCGCGTACTCGTGCGACGAGCGCGTCGAGCTGTGCGAGCCCGGGCTGGGGCTCCAGGCCGTCGGGCCTCTCGTGGTCCGGGGCGGCCAGCAGGCCCATCACGTGGCGGAGTTCGGCCATGGCGGCCCGACCGCCCGCCTCGACGGCCAGCAGTGCTTCCTTCGACTGCTCGGGCGCCATGTCCATCACTTTGCGGGCCGCGCCGGCCTGGATCACCATCACGCTCACATTGTGGGTCACAACGTCGTGCAGTTCGGCGGCGATGCGGGCACGCTCCTCCTCGACGGCGCGGCGCGTGGCCTCCTCCTGGGCGGCCTGCAGTTCTGTCACCCGGTCCCGGCTGGACGCCAGCCGCAGTTGCAGGAAGCGGACGAGGCTGGCCAGCATCCCTGCCACCAGGAGCACGAATCCTGGGCTGGACCATCCGGGGAGCACGGGGTCCGCGTTGCGGAAAGCGAAACCGGACAGCGCGGCGGCGATCACCAGGACGGAGATCGCCGTTATCCGGTAACGGCTGTGTACGACGGCGCTGTAGGCGCCGATGACACAGGCCAGGACGGTGATCCAGGAGGCGGAGCTGCCGATGGCCAGTGCCGCGCCCAGCACCACCACGAACATGGTCAGCGGATACCGGCGCCGGGCTGCCAGCGGCAGCGTCGACAGGACTACCAGGCCCCAGGGTACGGAGGAGGGTTCTTCCTCCTCGGGCACCTGACCAGGGTCGGGCGGCGAGGGCGGGGCCGGGACCCCGGTCCCGACGTCCACCGCAGGGGGGCTGCTGTTCACCGGCCCGTCGCCGGGATAGCGCACCGCCACGAACAGGGCAATGACGGTCAGTACGACCGCCAGCACCACATCGGCGCGCACCGCTCGCCGAGACAGCGGAGCGGCCTTCGCCTCCGGGCGTAGCGCGTCGATGAGTTGCTGATGCCGACTGCGCCGGTCTTCCGTCTCCATCCGTGCATTGTGCTGCGCTCTCCGCCCGGCCCGCGTCCGCCTGCCCGGCCAGGGCGTTGTCCCAGAGGTCTACTTCTCAGGTATGACTCCGCGACCGAATCCTCCGCGGGAAGGGCCTGATGTTGGTTCCGCGGCCGACGCGCCTCATACGCGGCACCTCTAGGTTCGCAGGACCGGCAACGGCATGTGCCTCTCGCGACCGCAAGGACGGACAACTCGTATGCATCAAATGATCGAACTGGAGGGTGTGGCGAAGCGCTACGACAGCGCTGGCGCGCCAGCGCTCGGACCGCTCACGCTCAGCGTCGCCAAAGGTGAGGCCCTTGCCGTGACCGGCCCTTCCGGCAGCGGCAAGTCCACGCTGCTGAACCTCGTCGCCGGCCTGGACAAACCGACCGATGGCGCCGTGATCGTGGCGGGGCGGCGCATCGACCAGTTGAGCGAGCACGCCCTCGCAAAGTTCCGTCGCGAGTACATCGGCATGGCCTTCCAGTTCTTCAATCTTCTCGACGACCTCACCGTCACCGACAACATTCAGCTCCCGGCCCAGCTGACTGGGACCAGTCGGCGCAAGGCCGCGGCCCGTGCGGGTGAGCTGATGGAGATGCTGGGCATTCAGAAGCACGCCCGCGCCTACCCGGGCCGACTGTCCGGAGGTGAACGCCAACGGGTCGCGGTCGCCCGGGCCTTGGTCAACCGGCCCGCGCTGCTGCTCGCCGACGAGCCCACCGGTGCACTCGACACCGCCTCGGGCCACGACGTCCGCAATCTGCTGATGGATCTGCACCGCGCCGGACAGACCATCGTGCTGGTGACGCACGACCTGACGCTGGCGGAGGCGTGCGCGAGCCGCACGATTCACCTGGTCGACGGTCACGTCGCCCTCGACACCTACGCGCAGGCCGTCCGATGAGCCTGTTCGGTACCGGTGCTCTGGGCCGGGTTGTACGCTCCGGCGTTGGCCGGCGGCGGGCGCAGACCGTGGTGATCGCCGTGGCCACGATGATGGCCGTGGCCTCGGCGGTGGTCGCCGGGTCGCTGATGGTCGCCGCGGCCGCGCCCTTCGACAACGCCTTCAAAAAGCAGCGAGGTTCGCACATCACCGCGCAGTTCGATCCCGCCAAGGCGAGTGCGGCGGAGCTGGCGAAGACCGGGAAGCTGCCCGGCGTCGCCGCGAGCGCGGGACCGTACCCGTCCACGTCGGTCCGTCCGGTGGACCGGGCGGGCTTCCAACTGCCGACGCTGACCCTGGTCGGGCGGTCCGGCCCTGACGGCGCCGTGGACCGGGTGGATCTGAAGTCGGGCCGGTGGGCGCAGCAGCCGGGCGAGATCGTGCTCGACGCGTCGTTCGAGGGGCCCGCCATCGGGATCGGCACCCCCGTGAAGACGTCGGGCGCCAAGGACGGACCGCCCCTTTTGATCGTCGGCTTCGCCGCCTCCGCCAGCAAGACCGCCGACGCCTGGGCGGCCCCCGCGCAGGTCGACGCGCTGGCATCGAAGGGCAACCCAGTCGCGAGTCAGATGCTCTACCGCTTCGACTCCGCGAGCACGAAGCAGCAGATCATCGCCGACCGGAAGAAGCTCGCCGCCTCCGTGGGGCCCGGGGCGCTCCTTGGGACCCAGTCCTGGCTGGACACCAAGCGCGCCGCTGATCAGGGTGCGGCGGCGACCGTCCCGTTCGTGATGGCTTTCGGCGCGCTCGGCATCGTGATGTCTGTGATCATCGTCAGCAGTGTGATCAGTGGCGCGGTCGGCACCAGCCTGCGCAGGATCGGCATCCTCAAGGCCATCGGCTTCACTCCGCGCGAGGTCGTACGCGCCTACGTGGCCCAGGCGCTGATCCCGGCCGTCGTCGGCATCGCCCTGGGTGTCGTCCTGGGGAATCTCCTGGCCGTGCCACTGCTGTCCGACACCGAGTCGGTGTACGGCGGAGTCTCACTCTCGGTGGCCTGGTGGGTGGATGTCTCCGTGCCGGCCGCCGCCCTGGTCGTCGTGGGGCTCGCGGCTCTGATTCCCGCGCTGCGGGCCGGAAGGCTGCGTACGGTCGAGGCCATCGCGGTCGGCCGGTCGCCGCGCACAGGACGCGGCCAGTGGGCGCATCGGGCGATGGGGATGCTGCCGCTGCCGCGACAGGTGACCTACGGTCTCGCCACTCCCTTCACGCATCCCGTACGTACCCTCGCGATGCTGCTCGCGGTGGCGTTCGGCACGGTCGCGGTGACGTTCGCGGTGGGGCTGACCTCGTCCCTGAACGCGATCGGCACCTCCCAGAACCCCGAGAACCGTGCCGCGGTCACGGTCACGACGACCAAGGCAATCGAAGTCGCTCCTCCCCCGCCGCCTCCTGTAGGGGGCAACGCGGCAGACCCGCCTCGCCCTGGCGGCAGCGAGTCAGGCCCGCCTCCCGTGGAAAACAGCGCGGCAAGCACGTCCAAAGAGCCCAAGGTCGCCGATCCGGCGAAGGTGCGGTCCGCCGTCACGTCACAGCCGGGCACGGAGTCGTACTACGGCAAGGCCCAGACCGAGGTCGCCGTGGCCGGGGTCTCCGGCTCGATTCAGGCCAGCCTCTACGAGGGCAATTCGCGCTCCGGCAGCTACGAGATGCTCTCCGGGCACTGGATCACCGGTAAGGGGCAGGTCGTGGTGCCCTCCCGCTTCCTGGAGAGGACCAGCACCAAGATCGGTGACACGGTGCGGGTGACCTATGAGAAGGAGACCGCGAACCTGCGGATCGTGGGCGAGTCCTTCGACACGTCGGGCAGCCGGCTGGAGATCCACGCGGACATGGCCAGCTTCGCGTCGGCCGAGCCCAGTACCTTCCTCGTCGAGACCAAGTCCGGCGTCTCCGCCGACGAATACGCCCAGAAGGTCGCCGCAGTCGTACAGCCACTGGGGGGCGACGCAACGACCGGCTCCGAGTCGGGGCAGGACGGCATCATCCTCATCATGTCCGCGATGGCGGTGCTGCTCACCCTCATGCTGATCACCGTGGCCGGTCTCGGCGTACTCAACTCCGTGGTCCTCGACACCCGGGAACGCATCCACGACCTGGGCGTCTGCAAGGCGATCGGCATGACGCCGCGGCAGACCATGGGCCTCGTGCTCGCCTCGGTGGCCGTGATCGGCGTGATCGGCGGGCTGATCGGCGTCCCTGCGGGGTACGCGCTGCACCACGTCGTCATGCCGGTGATGGGGCGGGCCGTAGGCACCAGCCTGCCGTCGCTTGTCCTCGACGTGTACGGGCCTTTCCAGCTGCTCCTACTGGGGCTCGGCGGGGTCGTGATCGCGGTGCTGGGCGCGCTGATCCCGGCCGGCTGGGCGGCCAGGGCCCGTACGGCCACGGCGCTGCGCACCGAGTAGCGTCCGCCGGAGCGCGAGCCGCTGGGGCCGATCCGCCAGTCTCGCGGGGTCGGGCTGCCCGTACAGGCACGGGCGACGAGGCCCCCGTCCAGGCAGGTCGTCTTGAGAGGGACTCGGGAGGCCCGGACAGGGGCCGGCAGCGGGAAGCGGTGCGGGTGGCTGTGAACGACTTCTCTTGGCTCAGCGGAGCCGTCGAGGACGGAGTCCATGCCGCCCGCGGCACGATCGGTCGCTGAGCCCTGCCCCGCCAATCTCTTCCGCTGACACCATCTGCCCAGGGGAAAGACGGCATGGGCGGCGGACGACCACGCGGACCAGAGGGCCACTCGCCCGACGCTCCGTCGGGACCAGCGTCAGGACGGTTTCTCATACGCCCCGCGGAGTAGGGACAACGCGTCCACCGTCCCGAACGACGTTCACGAAGCCGCAGGTCAAACCCTCTCCCTGGTCCCCCGACACGTTCCACGTCGTGCACCTTGGAGAACAGGTCGAGGAAGCACCGGCGTTCCTCAGCAATCCAGAGAAACAGCAGGTCAGGACCTCTTTGTTGCGGGCTCCAAGATCGCCACACACTCCACGTGCGACGTCATCGGGAACAGATCGAACGCCCGAAGCGTCCGCACCCGGTACCCCCCGTCCCGGAAGTACCCCAAGTCCCGCGCCAACGCCGCCGGATCGCACGCCACATAAGCGATCTTCCGCGCCCCCAGCGAAGCCAGATGCTCCACGGTCTTCCGCCCGGCTCCCGCCCGCGGCGGGTCGAGGACGATCAGGTCGACCTCGGTGATCCCGGTCCGCGGCAGCACACTCTCGACCTTGCCCTGCTCGATCCGCACGCGGTCGAAGTCCGCGAGATTGTGCCGCGCGTCCTCCACCGCCCGCTTGCCGGACTCGATGCCGAGGACCGCGCCCTGCTCGCCGACCCGGTCGGCGAGGGCTCCGGCGAAGAGGCCGGCGCCGCAGTAGAGGTCGAGGGCCATGTCGCCCTTGCGGGGCAGCAGGCCCTGCATGACCGCCGTCACCAGCGTGTCGGCCGCCTTCGGGTGGACCTGCCAGAAGCCGCCGTTTCCGACGCGGTAGGTGCGGCCGTCCGCGCGTTCACGGACGAAGGGGCGGCCGTGGACGCGGTGGACGCCGCCGGAGCGTTCGTCCACGCGCAGGACCGACACGGGGCGGTCGAGTTCGACCAGGGGAAGGCGTGCGCCCGGCTTCGGGGTGAGGACCACCTGCCGGTCCTGCGAGCCCGTCGCCGCGATCGCCTCGACGGAGTCCATGCCGGTCCAGAGCCGCTTCTCGATGCCCAGCTCGCTGACGCCCTCCGCGGCGATCATGCAGTGGTCGATCGGCTCCACCTCGTGGGAGCGGTGCCGGCGCAGGCCCGCCCGGCCGTCGGCCGTGACGGCGTACTGGACGCGGGTGCGCCACGCGGGAACCTGGCCCGCCGGCACCTTGTCGCCCTCGGCGGGCACCACCGTGCCGTCCCAGCCGGCCTCCTCGGGCGTGAGCCCGGCGAGGTGCTGGAGCTGCTCGGCGATGACGTCGGCCTTCAGGCGACGCTGCGCGCCCGGCTTGGCGTGCTGCCAGTCGCAACCGCCGCAGCGGCCCGGCCCGGCGAACGGGCAGGGTTCGTCGATGCGGTCCTTGGAGGCGTCGAGCACCTCCACCGCGTCCGCGCGCAGGAACCGCGCGCCCTGCTCGCCCTCCGTCACCCGCGCCACGACCCGCTCACCGGGCAGCGTGTGCCGCACGAACAGCACCTGGCCCTCGGCCGTACGGGCGATGCAGTGGCCGCCGTGGGCGACGGGGCCGATCTCGACCTCGTACTCCTCCCCCACCAGCGACGTCCTCGGTTCTGCCTGCATGGCGGGGTGACTCCAAAATGCGTGAGGGGAAGAGGCCGTACGGAACACGGCCGGACAACAGCCCACCAGTCTACGTGGCTGCCGCCCGGCCGATTCACCGCCGTTTCCCTTCGGCTGTCGCCTCAGGACCTCTTCAGGACTTGGGCTCGGCGGACTCGTTCGGCCGCACCTGGGCCGGACCGCGCCGCACCGACCCCGGCGCGTTCCACTCCTGCTGCCTGCGGGCCCGCCGCTTGGCCGCCTCGGAGGACTGGAGCTGGTACGGCACCGAGGTGACCATGATCCCCGGCGTGAACAGCAGCCGGCCCTTCAGCCGCAGGGCGCTCTGGTTGTGCAGCAGGTGCTCGTACCAGTGGCCGACGACGTACTCGGGGATGATCACGGACACCGCGTCCCGCGGCGACTCCTTGCGCAGTCCCTTGACGTAATCGATGATCGGCCGCGTGATCTCGCGGTAGGGCGAGTCCAGGACCTTCAGCGGTACGTCGATGCCGCGCCGCTCCCACTCGTCGCGCAGCGCCTTGGTCTCCGCCGGGTCGACGTTGACGCTCACCGCCTCCAGGGTGTCCGAGCGCATCAGTTTGGCGTAGGCCAGGGCGCGCAGCGTCGGGCGGTGGATCTTGGAGATCAGGACGACGGAGTGGACGCGGGAAGGCCGTACGCTGTCGTCGCTCGGGCCCTCGGGGGCGGCGATCTCCTCGGCGACCCGGTCGTAGTGCTTACGGATGGCCGTCATCGTCGCGTAGAAGATCACCATGCCGAGCAGGGCGACCCACGCGCCGTGCGTGAACTTGGTGACGAGGACGACCACCAGCACCAGGCCGGTGAAGAAGGCGCCGAAGGCGTTGATGGCGCGCGAGCGGATCATGTGGCGGCGCTTGGCCTGGTCCTGCTCGGTGGCCAGGTGGCGGTTCCAGTGCCGGACCATGCCGGTCTGGCTGAGCGTGAAGGACACGAACACGCCGACGATGTACAGCTGGATCAGGCGGGTGGAGTCGGCGCCGTAGATCCACACCAGCAGTCCGGCGGCGCCGGCGAGGAGCACGATGCCGTTGGAGAAGGCGAGGCGGTCGCCGCGGGTGTGCAGCTGGCGCGGCAGGTAGCGGTCCTGGGCGAGGATCGAGCCGAGCAGCGGGAAGCCGTTGTAGGCGGTGTTTGCGGCGAGGAACAGCACCAGCGCGGTGGCCGCGGCCAGCACGAGGAACAGGAAGCTGCCCTTGCCGAAGACGGCCTCGGCGACCTGGGAGATCACCGGGTTCTGGACGTAGTCCGGGCCGAGCGGGACGCCGTTGTGGAAGAGGTCGCGGGCCGGGTTCTCGGCCATGCGGACGTCGGTCGCGGCGGCCAGCGCGATGATGCCGCAGAACATGGTGACGGCCAGCAGGCCCATCATGGCGAGCGTGGTCGCGGCGTTCTTGGACTTGGGCTTGCGGAAGGCCGGGACGCCGTTGGAGATCGCCTCGACGCCGGTGAGCGCGGCGCAGCCGGAGGAGAAGGCGCGCAGCAGCAGGAAGAGCAGGGCGAAGCCGGCCAGGCCCTGGTGCTCGGGTTTGATGACGTAGTCCGCGGTCGGTGCCCGCATGGTGTCGTCCAGGACCAGTCCGCGGAAGGCGCCCCAGGCGATCATGGTGAAGACGCCCGCGACGAAGACGTACGTCGGGATCGCGAACAGCGAGCCCGACTCTTTCACGCCGCGCAGGTTCATGAGCGTCAGCAGCACGATCACGCCGATCGCGCAGAGCACCTTGTGCTCGACCACGAACGGGATCGCGGAGCCCAGGTTCTCGATGCCGGAGGAGATCGACACCGCGACGGTGAGGACGTAGTCGACGAGCAGCGCGCTCGCGACCGTCAGACCCGCCTTGGGGCCGAGGTTGGTGGTCGCCACCTCGTAGTCGCCGCCGCCGCTGGGGTAGGCGTGCACGTTCTGCCGGTACGAGGCCACCACGGTGAACATCAGCACGACCACCGCGACGGCGATCCAGGGGCTGAAGTGGTACGCCGTCACGCCCGCGATCGACAGGACCAGCAGCACCTCGCCGGGCGCGTACGCCACGGAGGACAGCGGGTCGGAGGCGAAGACGGGTAGTGCGATGCGCTTCGGCAGGAGCGTTTCCCCGAGCCGGTCACTGCGCAGTGCGCGCCCGATCAGGAGCCGTTTGGGCACGTCGGTCAGTTTGGACACAACAGAGGATCGTAAGCGTTCGATTGCGGGCCCGCCCACCCGCCACCCCCATCGGCGTTCCCTCTGCTCTCCGAGTGAATTCAGAGACTGGTGCGGCTGCCGATTCCGCAGGTCACCCGCTTCCCATGCCTATATGACTAGCCCCGTCCGATCCCCGGCCGTTGTCCCCTCGGAGGCCCCATGCACACGACCGCAGAGCTGATCGGCGCCGTAGCGACACTGTTCGTCCTCGGAATCCTCACCGTGGCGAGTGTGCGGAGCATCAGCCGGCGCAAGGACGTGTCGCCGGGGGCGCGCTAGACACACGAGCCGGGACGCGGGGCAGGGCCATCACCGGCGTCCGTGCACGGCCCGCTGCCTGCCTGGGCCCGCTCAAGTTCCGCCACCCGCGCGCGCAGTTGCTCCCGCCCGACACCGTCGACCCGCGTCGACGGAACCGTGCAGGCGTGCGCACCCGCCACCGTGCCGTACAGCGCGCAGCGGTGGGGTGGCTCGCCGTTCAGCCAGACGTAGAGGAAGGCGGCCGCGAAGGCGTCGCCCGCGCCGTTGGAGTCGATGACCGGGGACGGGGGCACGGCCGCGGGTACGTGTGTCAGGGCGCCGTCCGTCAGCAGGTACGCCCCGTCCGCCCCGGCGGTGGCGACGACGGTCCGGGCCCGGCCCCGCTCGGTGATCCGCCGCATGGTCCGCTCCGGGTCGGTGAGGGCCGCGCTGGACAGGAAGACCAGGTCGGCCTGATGGGCGAAGGGCTCGTGGTAGGGGTTGGAGCCGTCCCAGTCGTGCAGATCGGTGGAGATCGTGACGCCCGCCTCGCGCAGGACGGGCAGGGCGTGGGCGCACGGCTGGGTGATGACGACGTGGGCGTGCCGGCTGACAGCTGCCAGTTCCCGCACCGTGGCCTCGGGCAGCCGGTCCGTGTCGGCGCAGCGCGTGGCGTCGTACAGGGACATCCGCCTGCCGTCGGGGCCGACAAGGTTGACCGCGCGCTTGGTGCCGAGCGGCTGCGGGACGGGGGTGAGCGCGATGCCCCGGTCGCGGTGCAGCGCGCGGACGAGGTCCCCCTCGGAGTCGTCGCCCAGCATGTCGAGGTGGTGCGTGCGCAGCCCCAGCGCGCTCGCCGCGAGGGCGACGAAGTCCCCGCTCTGCCCCGCCCGCGTCACGATCCCGGGCCGGATCATGTGGCTGTCGGCGAACGGCACGGGCAGTTCGGGCACGTGCACGATCGTGTCCACACCCGCGCCGCCCAGCACCAGGACGTCGATCTCGTGACTCATTGCGCTACCTCCCACCGCCGAAGCCCCGCAGGGCCGTCGGCAACCCCCTCGGCTTTGCCGATACGTTGGAGTCGGACAGTCGAACACGGCATCGGCACCGGAGGGCATCATGGCGTGATTCCACCGGCATGATGTTGCCTGGCGGCCCGCACGCAGGCCGCGACGTGATGCCTTGCGAGCCGAAAGAGAGACATGAGCACGACATTCATGAAGGTCAGAGGGCCTGCAGGAAGCACGGTGTGACGGGATGCATATTGTCATCATGGGTTGCGGAAGGGTGGGTTCCGCTCTGGCCCAGAACCTCGAGCAACAGGGTCACACGGTCGCCGTGGTCGACCAGGACCCCACCGCGTTCCGTCGGCTGGGCTCCTCGTTCGGCGGCCGCCGGGTGACCGGAGTCGGCTTCGACCAGGACACCCTGCGCGAGGCGGGCATCGAGGAGGCCGGCGCCTTCGCCGCTGTCTCCAGCGGTGACAACTCCAACATCATCGCCGCCCGCGTGGCCCGCGAGATGTTCGGCATCGAGAACGTGGCCGCGCGCATCTACGACCCCCGTCGCGCCGAGGTCTACCAGCGCCTGGGCATCCCCACCGTCGCGACGGTCCGCTGGACGGCCGACCAGATGCTGCGCCGACTGCTCCCGTCCGGTGCCGAGCCGTTGTGGCGTGACCCCACCGGCGGCGTCCAGCTCGCCGAGGTGCACACCTCCACAGCCTGGGTCGGCCACAAGATCAGCCGGATCCAGGAGGAGACGGGCGTGCGCGTGGCGTTCCTGACCCGGCTCGGCGAGGCGGTCCTGCCCACCTCGCAGACGGTGCTGCAGGAGGGCGACCTGGTGCACGTGATGATGCGCACCGACGAGGTCGACATGGTCGAGGCGGCGTTCGCCAAGGGTCCCGAAGAGGAGGGCGGTCACTGATGAGGGTCGCCATTGCCGGTGCCGGCGCCGTCGGCCGCTCGATCGCGGGCGAACTGCTGGAGAACGGCCACGAGATCCTGCTCATCGACAAGGCGCCGACCGCCATCTCGGTCGAACGCGTCCCGCAGGCCGAGTGGCTGCTCGCCGACGCCTGCGAGATCACCTCCCTGGACGAGGCTGCGCTCCAGCGCTGCAACGTCGTCATCGCCGCGACAGGCGACGACAAGGTGAACCTGGTCGTGTCCCTGCTGGCCAAGACGGAGTACGGCGTGCCGCGCGTCGTCGCTCGGGTGAACAACCCCAAGAACGAGTGGCTGTTCAACGAGTCGTGGGGCGTGGACGTCGCCGTCTCCACCCCGCGTCTGATGTCGGCCCTGGTCGAGGAGGCGGTGAGCGTGGGCGACCTGGTCCGCCTGCTCCGCTTCAGCCACGGCGACGCCAACCTCGTCGAGCTGACCCTGCCGGAGGAGTCGGCCCTGGCCGGCACTCAGGTCGGCGACGTCGAGTGGCCCGAGGACACGTCCCTGGTCACGATCATCCGCGGCACCCGCGTCCTCACGCCCTCCCGGGAGGACTCCCTGGAGGCAGGCGACGAACTCCTCTTCGTGGCCGCCCAGGCCAGGGAGGAACAGCTGGAGGACTTGCTCTCGGTACGCCGGGACAGCGCGGCGAGCTGAACCAGGCCCCCGCGGGGAGCAAGAGGAGGGGGCGTCCCGACTTCTCGGGACGCCCCCTCCTCTTCCGGTTCCGGCGTCTCTCGGCTCCGGAACTCGTCACGCCGGGAGGTTCACTGCTCGGGCGACCTGGCCGCGGCCTGCCGTTCCCTCTCCTCGGCCGCCTTCTCCTCCGCCTCCATCTCCGCGAACACGTCGATGGGCGCGGGCGCCTTCGCCAGGAACATCCATGTCAGCCACACGGCGAGCAGGAACGGCGGGATCTTGAGGGCGATCAGGACCCAGCCCAGCTGCGTGGTGTCGGCCCACCAGTAGAGCGGAAAGAGAATCGCGCACTTGGCGAGCAGGATCGCACCCCACGCGTAGCTGGCCTTCGCGTAGGCCTTCTTGCGGCCCGGGTTCCGCGTCCGCCAGGAGAGGTTCTCCTTGAAGACCGGGCCGAGAATCAGCCCGATCAGCGGCACACCGCACAGGGTGGTGATGATGTACGCGAGTCCCAGCCCCAACGTGTAGAGCATGCCGGGCAGGTAGAAGTCCTTGGCGTTGCCGGTCATCATCGCGAAGACGACACCGAAGGCCACACCGAAGACACCGCTGAAGGCATGCTTGACGGTGTCCTTCATCACCAGCCGGACCACCACCAGCACCAGCGACACGGCCAGCGCCGCGATCGCCGACAGGTGCAGGTCCTTGTTGATCGTGTAGATGGTGACGAACAGCAGGCCGGGCAGCACCGTCTCGACCATGCCCCGCACGCCGCCGAACGCCTCGAACAGGGCGGCCTCGGTCACCGCCCGTGCGTCGTCCGCAGATGTCTCTTCGGTCGGCTTGTCGAGCGACGTCACCGGCTACTCCCGTCCGAGGGGTCTGAGTTCGTACTTGGGATTGAACAGCACCCGGCGGCCCCGGCTCATGGAGATCCGGCCCGATGCGATCAGCTTGCGCCCCGGTTCTATCCCCACGATGGAGCGCCTGCCGAGCCACACCACGTCCAGTGCGGCGGAGCCGTCGAACAGCTCGGCCTCCAGGGCCGGGACTCCGGCCCGCGGTCGCAGGGTGACCGTGCGCAAGGTACCAGTAACCGTCACTATCTGGCGGTCCTGACAGTCTCCGATCCGGGTGCAGCCGGTGGTCTCGCTGTCCTCCCGCAGTTCCTCGGACTCCAGGTCCTCCTGCGACGAGGAGAGCCGGTCGAGCATGCGCCGGAACCGGCCCGCCGGCTTTTCGGAACGAGGAACAGCACTCATGTCTGAAGCGTACCGGGGCGTGCTGACATCTCCGTACCCCTCAGGTGAGGCCGTGAACCGACGCCCTCCGACCAGTCACTTCTCGAACCGGTACCCCATCCCCGGCTCGGTGATGAAGTGCTTCGGGTGCGAAGGATCGGCCTCCAGCTTCCGCCGCAGCTGGGCCATGTACACGCGCAGATAGTTCGTCTCCGTCCCGTACGAGGGCCCCCACACCTCCTGGAGCAGCTGTTTCTGCCCGACCAGGCGGCCGCTGTTGCGCACGAGGACCTCCAGCAGGTGCCACTCCGTGGGGGTCAGCCGTACGTCCTTCCCGGCGCGGTTGACCTTCTTCGCGGCCAGGTCGACGGTGAACTCGCCGGTGTCCACGACCACGTCGTCCTCCCCGCCGCCGGCCGGCTCGCCCCGGCGCACGGCGGCCCGCAGCCGGGCCAGCAGCTCGTCCATGCCGAACGGCTTGGTGACGTAGTCGTCGGCGCCCGCGTCCAGCGCCTCGACCTTCTCGTCGGAGGTGTGCCGGGCGGACAGCACCAGGATCGGCACCCGCGTCCAGCCGCGCAGTCCCCTGATCACCTCGACGCCGTCCATGTCGGGCAGTCCGAGGTCGAGGACGACCACGTCGGGGTGGCGGGCGGCGGCGAGCCGGAGGGCGCCGGCACCGTCGTGGGCCGCGTCGACCTCGTAGGTGCGTGCCTTGAGGTTGATCACGAGGGCACGCACGATCTGCGGCTCGTCGTCGACCACCAGGACGCGGGTCATGAGGCCTGCCTCTCGGGTTCTGCTGCGGGGAGGGGATCCGGGCCGGTACCCGCCGCGCGGAGGGTGAGGACCATGGTGAGCCCGCCGCCGGGTGTGTCCTCGGCGTTCAGGGTGCCGCCCATGGCCTCGGCGAAACCGCGCGCCACCGCGAGCCCCAGGCCCACGCCGGCACCGCGCGGGGCGTCGCCGTAGCGCTGGAACGGCTCGAAGATGCGGTCCTTGGCCGCGTCGGGGACGCCCGGCCCCCGGTCGACCACCCGTACCTCGACCCGGTCGGCGAGTGCGCTGGCGGCGACGAGCACGGGCGCGCCGGACGGACTGTACTTGACGGCGTTCTCGACGAGGTTGGCCATCGCCCGCTCCAGCAGTCCGGGGTCCACGGCGACCATGGGCAGGGTTTCCGGGACGTCCAGCCCGGCGCTGCCCTCGGGCACACCGCCGAGTGCCATCGGCACCACCTCGTCCAGGTCGACCTCCCGGATCAGCGGGGTGACCGTGCCGGTCTGGAGCCGGGACATGTCGAGGAGGTTGCCGACGAGGTGGTCGAGGCGGTCGGCGCCCTCCTCGATGCCCTCCAGCAGCTCCGCCCGGTCCTCCTCGGACCACGCGACGTCCTCGGAGCGCAGGGAGGTCACCGACGCCTTGATCCCGGCGAGCGGGGTGCGCAGGTCGTGGCTGACGGCGGCGAGCAGCGCCGTACGGATGCGGTTGCCCTCGGCGAGCGTGCGGGCCCGGTCGGCCTCCTCCTGGAGCCGCCGGCGGTCCAGGACGACGGCGGCCTGGGCGGCGAAGGCTGCCAGCACCCTGCGGTCCTCGGCGGGCAGGACGCGACCGGTGAGAGCGAGCGCCATGTGGTCCCCGACCGGCATGTCCACGTCGGCCTGGTCGGGCCGCTCGACGGGGTGCCCCTGGCCGACCCGGCCGGCGCAGGTCCACGGCTCGACGTCGCTCGCCCGCTCCAGCAGGGCCGCGGACTCCATGCCGAAGGTCTCGCGGACCCGTTCCAGCAGCTCTTCCAGACCGGTCTCGCCGCGCAGCACGTTGCCGGCGAGGAAGGAAAGGATCTCGGACTCTGCCCGCAGCCGGGCCGCCTGGTGGGTGCGGCGGGCGGCGAGGTCGACCACGGAGGCCACGGCCACCCCGACCGCCACGAAGATCAGGATGGCGACGATGTTCTTCGGGTCGGCGATGGTCCACCGGTGCAGGGGCGGTGTGTAGAAGTAGTTCAGCAGCAGGGAGCCCACCGCTGCCGAGGCGAGCGCCGGGAGCAGCCCGCCGAGCAGGGCGGCGGCCACGGTCAGCGCCAGGAACAGCAGCATGTCGTTGGCGAGGCCGAGGTCGACGGTGCCGAGCAGCGCCGCGAGGACGGGCGGGCCGGCGACCCCGACGATCCAGCCCCATACCCGGCGGGAGCGTCCGAGGCGCGCGCCTCGGGCCACCGGCAGTCCGCGGCCCTTGGCGACCTCGCCGTGGGTGACGATGTGCACGTCCAGGTCGGGCCCGGACTCCCGGGCGACGGTCGCCCCGACGCCGGGCCCGAAGACGTACTGCCAGGTCTTGCGGCGCGAGGAGCCCAGCACGATCTGGGTGGCGTTCACCCCGCGGGCGAAGGCGAGCAGCGCGGCCGGTATGTCGTCGCCGACCACGTGGTGGAACGTTCCGCCGAGGTCCTCGACCAGGGTTCGCTGCATCGCGAGTTCCTTGGGCGAGGCCGAGGTCAGCCCGTCGCTGCGGGCTATGTAGACGGCGAGCACCTCGCCGCCGGCGCCCTTCTCGGCCAGCCGCGCGGCCCGGCGGATGAGCGTCCGGCCCTCGGGGCCACCGGTCAGGCCGACCACGATCCGCTCGCGCGAGCCCCAGATCCTCGACACCCGGTGCTCGCTGCGGTACTGCGTCAGGTACGCGTCGACCCGGTCGGCCACCCACAGCAGCGCCAGCTCGCGCAGGGCGGTCAGGTTACCGGGGCGGAAGTAGTTCGACAGGGCGGCGTCGACCTTGTCGGGCTGGTAGATGTTGCCGTGCGCCATCCGCCGCCGCAGCGCCTCCGGCGACATGTCGACCAGCTCGACCTGGTCGGCCCGGCGTACCACCTCGTCCGGCAATGTCTCCTGCTGGCGCACGCCGGTGATCGACTCGACGACGTCGCCGAGGGACTCCAGGTGCTGGATGTTGACGGTGGAGACGACGTCGACCCCGGCCGCGAGCAGTTCCTCCACGTCCTGCCAGCGCTTGGCGTTGCGGGAGCCGGGGATGTTCGTGTGGGCGAGTTCGTCCACGAGGGCGACCT
Source organism: Streptomyces sp. NPDC002788 (assembly GCF_053592115.1). NCBI lineage: Bacteria > Bacillati > Actinomycetota > Actinomycetes > Kitasatosporales > Streptomycetaceae > Streptomyces > Streptomyces sp. NPDC002788. The sequence continues at coordinate 707,395 of NZ_JBSFVB010000001.1, forward strand.
GCGGGCGGCGGGCGAGGACGGCGTCGAGGTCCATCTCGGGGAAGACGCCGCCCCGGTGTTCCAGCCGTCTGCGCGGCACCTGCTCCAGCCCGTGCAGCATCACCTCGGTGCGGGAGCGGCCGTGGGTCTCGACGAAGGCGACCACGCAGTCGGTGCCCCGCTCGACGCGGCGGTGCGCCTCGGCCAGCATCGCGTACGTCTTGCCGACGCCCGGTGCCGCACCGAGGTAGATCCGAAGCTTGCCGCGTGCCATGGCCCCATTGTCTTCCGGTCTGTGCCTGCGCAGCGTCGACCTTACGGCCGGCCGGGGCTCCTCGTCCGTGCCGGGCACGCCGGCGGGGCCGTCTTTGACGGAACTCTGACGCGCCCGGCCGATCAGGGGCTCACGCGGGGTTGCCGCCGTGGGTGCGGGTCTCCCAGGCGACGAAGAGGGCAGGTACACGGTGCGCGAGCATGGTGGCGAAGCGGCCGGAGCGGGCCCGGTCCCCCCGGTGCGTGTACTTGTTGATCTCGGCGGCCTCGGGCCAGGAGGAACCGGTCCAGCCGTCTGCCCGTTGCTCGGAGTCGGTAGGCGCAGTGCGGAGGCCGTCAAGGTTCCGCGCACGAGAGAGGGCCGCACCCCGGTGGAATGCGGCCCTGGTGTCGCTGCGGCTCAGCGGACCTCGGTGATCTCCGGTCCGCGCTGGAGCTGCCCCATTCCGCCGGCGAAACGGGAGCCCTCCTCCTGCTGAACGCCCTCGGGAACCATCTGGGCGTCGTTCGGCAGTTTCAGGACGATCGGGTCGCGGGGCGCCATCGGGCCCTCGCCGCGCACCACGACGGTGTCCCGGAAGATCTGCTCCAGCACCCCGGCGGCCTGCGGCTGCACCGCGCCCTGGCCCGAGATGACCCCGCGCAGGAACCAGCGGGGGCCGTCCACACCGACGAACCGCACGACCTGGAAACCGCCGGTGCCGTCCGGCAGCTGCACCGGGACCTGCGCGCGCAGCTCCCAGCCCAGCGGCCCCTCGACCTCGTCGACGATGCCGCCCTGCTGGGTGATGCCGGAGCCGATCTCCTCGCGCACCTCACCCCAGATGCCCTCACGCTTGGGCGCGGCGAAAGCCTGCAGCTGGATGGCGCTGTCGCGCAGCACGACCGTCGCCGCGACGATCGCGTCACCCGCGACCTCGACCCTGAGCTCCATGCCGTCCACGCCGGGCACGAACAGACCGCCCAGGTCGACCCGGCCCTCGCCCGGGTCGCGGACCTCGGAGCTGTCCCAGGGTCCGTCGGGGCGCGGCGCAGGCTCGAGCCTCAGGCGCCCGCCCTCTTCGTCCGCCTCAGTGTCGACACCGTCGACGACCTGCTCGGCCTCGCCGGCCGCGTCCTCGGCGGCATCCCTCTTCTTGCGACGTCCGAACACGTCACTGTCCTTCCCGGTCGGATACGACCGAAGCGTATCGATTCCCACCCGCCTGACCGCCCACGGCGGCCTGACCGCTTGTGCCGCTCGTCCCGTCCACCGCGGCATGGCCTCCGGTGGACCCGAAGCCCCCCTCGGCCCGCGCGGAGCCGGGAAGCTCCGCGACCTCCTGGAAGCGGACCCTCTCGACCTGCTGGACGACCAGTTGGGCGATTCGGTCGAAGCGCTCGAACCGCACGGTCTCGCGCGGGTCGAGATTCACCACGATCACCTTGATCTCCCCACGGTACCCGGCATCAACCGTCCCCGGGGCATTCACCAGGGCGACGCCGCAGCGCGCGGCCAGACCGGATCGCGGGTGCACGAAGGCCGCGTACCCCTCCGGCAACGCCACAGACACTCCCGTGGGCAGCACGGCCCGCTCGCCCGGGGCCAGTTCGCACGCCGCGGTGGTCCGCAGATCGGCACCCGCGTCACCGGGGTGCGCATACGACGGAAGCGGTACGTCCGGATCGACGCGCCGGATCAGCACGTCGACCGGCTGCCGGCTCGAGGGGCTCGTGGGGGTCATGGGGCTCTCCGGGGTGGCGGAGCTGGTGGGGTCGACGGCGTCCAGGGAACTCACTGCGCTCAGAGGTGCGAACGGACTCCGGGAGACCGCCGGGGCAAGAGGGGCCGCCTGGCTCAGAAGGTCGACGGCGCTCCCGGAGCTGTCCTGGCTCACGGGTTCACCTCGAAGGCACGGGTGCGCCGGACCTGGTCCGGGTCGTTCATGGCCGCCTGGATCTCCTCCTGGCGGCCGTGGTCGACGAAGTGGTCGACCTTCACCTCGACGAAGAGCGCGTCGGCGCGTACGGCGACAGGCCCGTCGGGGCTGCCCGCGCGTCCGGTCGCGGTCGAGTAGATCTTCCGCCCGGCCACCGCCGTCGCCTCCGCTTCCAGGTACAGCGTGGTGCCGACGGGCACGGGCCGCACGAAGTCCGTCTCCAGCCGCCCGGTCACGGCGATCGTGCGCAGCAGCCAGTTCAGCGAGCCGAGGGTCTCGTCAAGGGCACTGGTGAGCACGCCTCCGTGCGCGAGACCCGGGGCGCCCTGGTGAGCGGGCTGCACCGTGAACTCGGCGGTGAGGGACACGCCCTCGCCGGCCCGTGCCTGCAGGTGCAGCCCGTGCGGCTGGTCGCCGCCACAGCCGAAGCACTGGCCGTAGTGCGCACCGAGGAGCTCGCCGGGCGCCGGGGCATCCGGATGCCGCACCGGTCGCACGGCGTCGGCCGGTGGCTGAAGAGCGGCGGAAGTACGACTCACAGCCGCAGACCTTACCCGCGCGTCGGCCCGTTCAAGACACCGTGCCAAGCTTGACTCCATGCAGCTCTCCGCCGCCCCGTACGAAGAACGCCTCACCGCCCCGCGGACCTGGTGGCTGATCTCGTTCCTCGTCGGGGTCTCCATGGCCCTGGTCCTGCTCCCGTTCGGCACGCTGCCGATGCTCGGCGGCCTGGCCGGGGGCACCGCGGTCGCGGCCGTCGCCGCGAGCTCTTACGGCTCGGTCCGCATCCGCGTCGTGGGCGATTGCCTGATCGCGGGCGAGGCGAAGATCCCCGTGGCGGCACTGGGCGAGGCGGAGGTGCTGGACGCGGAGGAAACCCGCGCCTGGCGCACCCACAAGGCCGACCCGCGCGCCTTCATGCTGCTGCGGGCCTACATCCCCACGGCCCTGCGCGTGGAGGTCACGGATCCGCAGGACCCGACTCCGTACCTCTACCTGTCCACGCGCGAGCCGGAGCGCCTCGCGGAGGCATTGAGGGCGGCCAAGTCGGCCTGAGGTCTGTCGTCACCTTCCCGTCGTCGCCCGGAGGGCGGCCCCGCGGCGGCAGGTGCGTGCTCTCGGCGTGCCGTGCGGAAGTCCTGCACCGGACGCACTTGGGCATGTTCGCCCGGTGCGGCGGGAGTGCGTGCATGGCGTCGAGGGGCAGGCGGAATGTGACGACAGGGCCTGGCACACCTGTGCGAGGCATCGCCCGGCAGACGGGACGGGCGGGATCAGCGCCCGTCGCCGGGCTGGTCGCCGGGTCTGCCGTCCTGCTGGTGGTCCTCGTGGTGCCGCTGTTCGTGGCGGCCCAGCGGGTCGTTCGTGATCGCGCCCATCTCCAGGGCGTCCGCGGGACGTTGCAGGGCGGGAAGCTGCTCCAGGGACTCCCAGGGCACCTGGAACTTGCGCAGGTCCTCGCGGATCCGGCCGGCGAGTTTCCTCGTCTCGCTGCGGTTCATCGCCGCGCCCACGGCGGCGCCCACCAGGAACGGCATCAGGTTCGGCATGTTGCGGACCATCCGCTTCATGATCCGCTGCCGCAGCTCGCGCTTCATGCGGCTGTTCAGCGCCGTGCTGAACGTCGACGGCTTGGACGCGTCGATCCCGCGCTCCCCCGACCACGAGTCGAGGTAAGCGGTGCTGCGCTGCTTGAGGTTGCCGGGCGGCCGTGCGCCGTACACCTCGTGGAGTTCGGCGATCAGCTTCAGCTCGATCGCCGCGACGCCGGTGACCTCCGCCGCCAGTTCCGTCGGCATCGCCGGCGGCACGGGAAGCATGGCCGCCGCGCCGACACCCGCGCCGACCGTCGCCGTCGCCTTCGACGCGCCCGCCACGAGCTTGTCCGCGAGCTCCTCGGGCCCGAGGCCGGGGAACTGTCTGCGCAGGGTCGCCAGGTCCCGTACGGGGACCCTGGGGGCCAGATCGATGATCCGGTCGGCGAGGTAGGCGAGCCCCGCCCGGGCCCGGTCGCCGCCCTTGCGGGCGCTCGACCTGGCCCGCTCCCGGATCGCCCCCACCCGCCGCCGGGCGACGGGTGCGGGGACGTCCACGGATGCCGGGAGGTCACCCCGGTCCGCTGCCGGTTCGAGCGAGGCCGCCCCCGTACCGGTGGGGCCTCGCTCATCGTCACGCGCGTCGTACCGCGGGCCGTCGGTCGGCCCTTCGTCCGCTTTCCGCTTGGAAAAGCGGCGCTTCCAGGGAGGGGTCGAGCCAGTCACGGCCGACCCGCCCTCAGTCGCAGTCGCGGCAGATCGGCTGACCGTTCTTCTCCCGGGCCAGCTGGCTGCGGTGGTGCACCAGGAAGCAGCTCATGCAGGTGAACTCGTCCTGCTGCTTCGGGAGCACTCGGACTGCCAGTTCCTCGTTCGAGAGGTCGGCTCCGGGCAGTTCGAGGCCTTCTGCGGCCTCGAACTCGTCGACGTCCACGGCGGAGGCCGACTTGTCGTTCCTACGAGCCTTCAGCTCTTCAAGGCTGTCCGAGTCGACGTCGTCGTCGGTCTTGCGTGGAGTGTCGTAATCGGTTGCCATGGTCGCTCTCCCCCTCTGGGTGTCTGCGGTGTCTCCAGCGCACGTAACGCGTGAGAGGCCGGACTTGTGCCCGACCTGAGGCGGAGATTTTGCCTCACATCAAGGTCTGTTACTCAATCGACACCCAACCGGACTCCTCACGAGTGATCGGCTTGGATGGCGATGGGGACCGTACACGGTCCGAATGCCGCACTACAAAGGCGTCTCACCGTGTACTTCCCGTGATCAAGACCCCCGAAAACCGGGACTTTCCCGGCTTTCCGACAGGACACATGATCACGGAGAGTAGATGACCGGAAAGTTGCCCCTGTGATCGATCACACACGGGACACGCACGGCGATGTCTCGGGAATTCCGCGTAAAGCGAACATCTTCGGGTGTCGTCGAGTTGATCGGCGCCATGATCTCAGATGGGCAGCGTGATGCGCATCACGAGCCCCCCTCCCTCGCGCGGCTGCGCGTAGATGTGCCCGCCGTGCGCCCGGGCGACGGACCGGACGATGGACAGACCGAGTCCGACGCCCTTGTCGCTTCCCGTGCGCTCCGTGCGCAGCCGCCGGAACGGCTCGAAGAGGTTGTCGATCTCGTACGCCGGCACAACCGGTCCCGTGTTCGACACGACCAGGACCGCCTGGCCGTGCTGGACGTCGGTGGTGACCTCGACCCAGCCGCCCTCGGGCACGTTGTAGCGCACGGCGTTCTGCACCAGGTTCAGCGCGATCCGCTCCAGCAGCACGCCGTTGCCCTGGACGACCACGGGCTTCTGCTCGCCGCGGATCCGCACACCCTTGCTCTCGGCCTCGGCGTGCACCTGGTCGATGGCCTGACCGGCGACCTCTGCGAGGTCCACCGGGCCCCGCTCGACGATCTGGTTGTCGCTGCGGGCGAGCAGCAGCAGGCCCTCGACGAGCTGCTCGCTGCGCTCGTTGGTGGCCAGCAGCGTCTTGCCGAGTTGCTGGAGTTCCACTGGCGCGTTCGGATCGGACAGGTGCACCTCGAGGAGCGTGCGGTTGATCGCCAGCGGCGTTCTCAGTTCGTGCGAGGCGTTGCCGACGAAGCGCTGCTGGGCGGTGAAGGCGCGCTGCAGCCGCTCCAGCATGTCGTCGAAGGTGTCCGCCAGCTCCTTCAGCTCGTCGTCCGGGCCGTCCAGCTCGATCCGGCGCGACAGGTCCGAGCCCGCCACCGCGCGGGCGGTGCGGGTGATCCGGCCCAGCGGCGACAGGACGCGGCCGGCCATGGCGTAGCCGAACGCGAAGGCGATGACCGCCAGGCCCAGCAGCGCGAGCAGCGAGCGGCTGAGCAGGTTGTCCAGGGCGTGCTGGCGCTGGTCGTTGACGCACTGGTTCATGGCGTTGTTGAACTCGGCGGGCGAGGCCTGGTCGGGCAGGTTGCAGATGTCGCTGGTGACCTTGCCCTCGACGATCTTGAACGGGAGATCGCTGCCCACGTTCAGCGCCTGCGCGGCCAGCAGGTAGATGATCGACAGCAGCAGGATGCCGGCGATCAGGAACATGCCGCCGTAGAGCAGCGTGAGCCTTATGCGGATGGTCGGGCGCAGCCACGGAAAGGGCGGCACGGGCCTTCTGGGGTCCCAGGTGGGCTTCGGGGGCGCCTGGGGAGGCGCTGGAGTCGTTGCCACGGGTGATCAGATCCGGTATCCGGAGCCGGGGACGGTGACGATGACGGGCGGCTCGCCCAGCTTGCGGCGCAGGGTCATGACCGTCACGCGCACGACATTGGTGAACGGGTCGGTGTTCTCGTCCCACGCCTTCTCCAGGAGCTGCTCCGCGGAGACCACGGCTCCCTCGCTGCGCATCAGCACCTCCAGGACGGCGAACTCCTTGGGAGCGAGCTGGACCTCCTTGCCGTCGCGGAAGACCTCGCGGCGGTTGGGGTCGAGCTTGATCCCGGCGCGCTCCAGGACGGGCGGCAGGGGCACGCTCGTACGCCGACCCAGGGCACGCACGCGCGCGATGAGCTCGCTGAACGCGAACGGCTTGGGCAGGTAGTCGTCGGCGCCGATCTCCAGGCCCTCCACGCGGTCGCTGACGTCACCGGAGGCCGTGAGCATCAGCACGCGCGTGGGCATACCGAGCTCGACGATCTTGCGGCAGACATCGTCGCCGTGCACGAGCGGGAGGTCGCGGTCGAGGACGACCACGTCGTAGTCGTTGACGCCGATGCGCTCCAGGGCGGCCGCACCGTCGTAGACGACGTCGACGGCCATGGCCTCCCGGCGCAGTCCGGTGGCCACCGCATCGGCGAGCAGTTGCTCGTCCTCGACGACGAGTACGCGCACGTCCCTGGTCCTTCCTCATGTCCGCCCGCGCAGCGCTGGGCGCACGCGGGCAGGGGTCTTCGACGGTGTCTTGTGTGGTGCCCTCCATCCTGCCCGTTTCGACCATAAGTCGGAGGTAAGGCGAGTGGGGGGCCGAGGGCCCGGGCGGGAATACGAGATTTTCCCCTCCGGTTAGGTTTCCGCGGAAGGGAGCTTGGGGAGGACGGCTTTACATCCCACGATCACGCTCTGCTGGTACCGCACTCCCATGCGGTGCGCACCGATCCGCTTTCCGCAGGGCGGGCGTGGGTGTCCGGCACCGTCGCCGCCCGGCCGCGCGGCGCCGGGCATCCGCATCAGACGTGATCGTCCCTTTTGAACGGCACACCCCCGTGCCATCGACCCACGACCCAGGACGAGGGGGCGCAGCATGGACGCATTCACGGCAGGACTTCTGCAGCGCATAAGGGCGACCGAGTCCGATCTGTCCCGGGCTCGCGACGAGGGCGACGACTTCCTCGTCGAGGTGGAGCAGGGTGAGCTCGACGACCTGCGCCGTCTCGCCGCCGAGCACGGTGTGGAGGTCGGCGCCACGACGAGCGTCTGATCAGGCCGTACGAAGCGGGCCCCGGCGAATCCAGCGCCGGGGCCCGCTTCGTCGTCCCGCGGCGGTGTTCACACGCTGTTCAGCGCGCAGCCGACTGTCGCACGACGGCCCGAGGCCGCGCCCCACGTCGCACGACGGCCCGAGGCCACGCCCGGCGTGGTGCGACGGCCCTGAGCCGCCCTCTGTCGTTCGCGGCCCGGGCGGCTCTCAGTCGTGCCAGGCGCCGAAGTCCTCCAGGAGGCGCTGGAGGGGCTCGAAGACGCCCGGGGTCCCCGCGACCGCCAGATCACCTGACGGGCGCTCACCAGGGCGTCCACCGGTCAGCGCACCCGCCTCCCGGGCGATCAGGTCCCCCGCTGCGAGGTCCCAGGGGTGCAGACCGCGCTCGTAGTAGCCGTCCAGGCGCCCCGCGGCCAGGTCGCACAGGTCGACCGCGGCCGAGCCGCCCCGTCGGACGTCGCGCAGCATCGGGATCAGTCGCTGGGCGACCTCGGCCTGGTGGGCGCGTACCTTCTGGACGTAGTTGAAGCCCGTGGAGACCAGCGCCTGGTCCAGGGGCGGCGCGGGGCGGCAGGCCAGTCGGCGCTCGCCGTCCCAGGCTCCGGTGGCCCAGGCGCCGCCACCGCGCACGGCGTGGAACGTCTCGCCGCGCATCGGGGCCGCGACGACTCCGACGACGGTGTCGCCGTCCTGCTCGGCAGCGATGGAGACCGCCCAGGTGGGCAGCCCGTACAGGTAGTTGACCGTGCCGTCGAGCGGGTCGATCACCCAGCGGATGCCGCTCGTGCCCTCCGTGGAGGCGCCCTCCTCACCGAGGATGCCGTCCTCCGGGCGGCGCTCGGCGATCAGGCCGGTGATCAGCTTCTCCGCCGCGATGTCCATCTCCGTGACGACGTCGATGGGGCTGGACTTGGTCGCGGCGACCGCGAGATCGGCCGGACGCCCGTCCCGCAGCAGCGCGCCGGCGTGGCGGGCGGCCTCCTGGGCGAGTTCGAGCAGGTCCGTGTGCAGGGGGTCGGTCACAGGGCTCCTCACGCGTAGGTGCTGTCGGCGCCCGCGGCGGCGGGCCGGGGGGCACGGGCCGGGCAGCAGCCGACCGGGCAGAGGTGGTGGCTCGGACCGAGGGCGCCCAGGGCGCAGGGGGTGACCTGCTGTCCGCGCTCGACGGCGGCGCGCTCCACGACGAGCTCGCGGATCGCGGCGGCGAACCTCGGGTCGGCACCGACGGTGGCCGAGCGGCGCATCGGCAGCCCCAGCTCCTCCGCCTTGGCCTTGGCCTCCGTGTCGAGGTCGTAGAGGACCTCCATGTGGTCGGAGACGAACCCGATGGGGGCGATCACCACGGCCGGGACACCGGCCGCGTGCCGCTCCTGGAGGTGGTCGCAGATGTCGGGCTCGAGCCACGGGATGTGCGGGGCGCCGGAGCGGGACTGGTAGACGAGCTGCCAGGGGTGGTCGACGCCGGTGCGCTCCCGGACGGCGTCCGCGATCAGCTTGGCCACGTCCAGGTGCTGCTTGACGTACGCACCGCCGTCGCCGTGGTCCTCGACGGGCCCGGAGGTGTCGGCTGAGGCCGTCGGGATCGAGTGCGTCGAGAAGGCGATGTGCGCCCCGTCCCGGACGTCCTCGGGCAACTCGGCGAGGGACCGGATCACCCCGTCGATCATGGGCTCGAGGAACCCCGGGTGGTTGAAGTAGTGCCGCAGCTTGTCGATCTTCGGCAGCTCAAGGCCCTCGGCTTCCAGGGCGGCGAGGGAGTCGGCGAGGTTCTCGCGGTACTGGCGGCAGCCCGAGTACGAGGCGTAGGCGCTGGTGGCGAGGACCAGGACGCGGCGGCGGCCGTCGCGGACCATCTCGCGCAGCGTGTCCGTCAGGTAGGGCGCCCAGTTGCGGTTGCCCCAGTAGACCGGCAGGTCCATGCCGTGATCGGCGAAGTCCTTGCGCAGGGCGTCCAGCAGGGCACGGTTCTGGTCGTTGATCGGGCTGACCCCGCCGAAGAGGAAGTAGTGCTGCCCGACCTCCTTGAGGCGTTCCTTGGGGATGCCTCGCCCGCGCGTCACGTTCTCCAGGAACGGGACCACGTCGTCCGGGCCTTCCGGGCCGCCGAAGGAGAGCAGGAGCAGGGCGTCGTAGGGGCTGACATCGCGCGCGTCTGGCATGAGTCGATCCTGCCACCCGGCACCGACGGGCAGGAAACGGCGGGGTGACACGTGCGCGACCGGTGGCGTCGAGGCCGGTCCGTGACTGGTTTCCGGCCCGGTGTCTGAGGGCTTCTTCACGCGTAAGCTGTATCCCCTGCGTTCGCAGGTTACCGAGCCCTTCGGAGACCCCGTTGCCCAGCCCCTACCTCGCCCTGTTCGCCGCTCCCGGCTCCAAGCGGTTCTCCGCAGCGGGCTTCCTCGGTCGCATCCCGGTGTCGATGATGGGCATCGGCGTGGTCACCATGATCTCCCAGCTCACCGGGAGGTACGGGCTGGCCGGTGCCCTGTCCGCCACCATCGCGCTCTTCGCCGCAGTGGCCGGACCGCAGGTCTCGCGCCTGGTCGACCAGTACGGGCAGCGGCGGGTGCTGCGCCCGGCGACGCTGATCTCACTCACGGCGGCGGCCGTCCTGCTGTTCGCCGCGCACTACGGGTGGCCGGACTGGGTGTTGTTCGTGGCCTGCGCCGGCGTCGGGTGCGTACCGAGCGTCGGCGCGATGATCCGCGCCCGCTGGGCGGCCCTGTACCGGGGCACCCCGCAGCTGCACACCGCGTACTCCTTCGAGTCCGTGGTGGACGAGGTGTGCTTCGTCTTCGGGCCGATCATCTCCATCGGCCTGTCCACGGCCTGGTTCCCTGAGGCCGGTCCGCTGCTGGCCGCCTGCTTCCTGGCCGTCGGCGTGTTCTGGCTGACCGCGCAGCGCGCCACCGAGCCCGAGCCGTACCCGCGCGAACGCGAGGCCGGCGGCAGCGCGATGCGCGCGCCGGGGCTTCAGGTCCTGGTGGTCACCTTCGTCGCCACCGGGGCGATCTTCGGTGGGGTAGACGTGGTGACCGTGGCCTTCGCCGACGAGGAGGGGCACAAGGCCGCCGCGAGCATCGTCCTCGCGCTGTACGCGGCGGGTTCCTGTGTGGCGGGCATGGTTTTCGGGCTGCTGCACTTCGCCGGGGCACCGGAACGCCGGTGGTTGCTGGGCGTGTGCGCCATGGCCGTGAGTATGATCCCCCTCCTACTGGTCGGAAACTTGCCGTCTCTGGCCGTGGCGCTGTTCGTTGCGGGTCTGTCCATCGCTCCGACGATGATCACGACCATGTCCCTCATCGAAGAGCACGTACCACGCGCGCAGCTCACCGAAGGCATGACCTGGGTGAGCACCGGGCTCGCGGTCGGGGTCGCACTCGGCTCCTCCGCGGCCGGCTGGGTGATCGACGCGGCCGGGGCGCGTGCGGGGTACGGGGTTCCGGCAGTGTCCGGAGCCGTCGCGGTCGCGGTGGGTTTCCTCGGGTTCCGCCGGCTCAAGCGACCGGCACCGGGTCGGGGAGGCTCCGTTGAGCAGCACAGCGAACGGAAAGAACGGCACGTGGCGTAACTGGGGCGGCAACGTCTTGGCGCGTCCCGCGCGGGAGGTCACCCCGGCCTCCGTCGACGAGCTGGCCGCCGCCGTACGGCGGGCAGCCGAGGACGGCCTGAGGGTGAAGGCCGTCGGCACGGGGCACTCCTTCACGTCCATAGCCGCGACCGACGGTGTGTTGATCCGCCCTCAACTGATGACCGGCATACGCGACATCGACCGCGAGGCCATGACGGTCACGGTGGAGTCAGGCACCCCGCTCAAGAGGCTCAACATGGCTCTGGCCCGTGAGGGCCTGTCGCTCACGAACATGGGCGACATCATGGAGCAGACCGTCTCCGGGGCCACCAGTACGGGCACGCACGGCACCGGCCGCGACTCCGGCTCGATCGCCGCCCAGATCAAGGGCCTGGAACTGGTCACCGCCGACGGCTCGGTCCTCACCTGCTCCGAGAAGGAGAACCCGGAGGTCTTCGCGGCGGCCCGCGTCGGCCTCGGCGCCCTGGGCATCGTCACCGCCATCACCTTCGCCGTCGAGCCGGTCTTCCTGCTCACGGCCCGCGAGGAACCGATGCCGTTCGACAAGGTCCTCGCGGACTTCGAGGAACTGTGGGCGGAGAACGAACACTTCGAGTTCTACTGGTTCCCGCACACCGGGAACACCAACACCAAGCGCAACAACCGCAGCGCGGGCCCGGAGAAGCCGGTGCCCCAGCTCCAGAGCTGGTTCGAGGACGAGTTCCTCTCCAACGGCGTCTTCCAGGTGGCCAACTGGGTCGGCCGAGCGGTGCCCGCCACGATCCCCGTGATCGCCCAGATCTCCAGCAAGGCCCTGTCCGCGCGGACCTACACCGACATCCCTTACAAGGTCTTCACGTCCCCGCGCCGGGTGCGCTTCGTGGAGATGGAGTACGCCGTTCCGCGCGCGGCCGTCGTCGAGGCGCTGCGCGAGCTGAAGACGATGGTCGACCGTTCCGGCCTCCGGATCAGCTTCCCCGTCGAGGTGCGCACCGCCCCCGCCGACGACATCACGCTGTCCACCGCCTCCGGCCGCGACAGCGCGTACATCGCCGTCCACATGTTCCAGGGCTCGCCCTATCAGCGGTACTTCACCGCGGCCGAGCGCATCTTCACCGCGCACGAGGGCCGTCCGCACTGGGGCAAGATCCACACCCGGGACGCCGAGTACTTCTCCCGGGTGTATCCGCGGTTCGGCGAGTTCACGGCGCTGCGGAATCGCCTCGACCCTGATCGGCGGTTCCAGAACGACTACTTGCGCAGGGTTCTGGGGGCGTAGGCGACGCGCTCGGGCTGATGTGCCCGGGGTCCTCGCTCGCGGTGGCGGTGGGGTCGGGCTCGGTGCCGTACCGCCGCCCTCGTCAGGGGAGGGTGAGGCGTCCCCGTCCGAGGGTGCGCCGATGCCGGAGGGGCCGGTCGTAACCCCGCCGTCATCCCCCGAACCGGAGTCCGAATCGTCGAAGTTTCCCGAGCCGCCGGAAAGCCCCGGGGCCTCCGAGCCGCTTGAAAGCCCGGAGTCCGGCGAGGAGTCACGGCCACCGGAGAAGGCGTCGCCGACCGAGGTGCTGCGTCCGCCGCTGAGGTTGCGGCCGGACACGAGCTCGTAGGTGGTGATTCCGGCCATCGTGACGTCGAAGGCGACGGCCGCGGCGAGCACCGGACGCTTCCAGCCCCTGACCCGGGCGCGGTGGACGGTGCCCTCGCTGAACTCGCCGGGTGGCGGCGGTGCTCGGGCCGCGGACACGACCGCCGGCCAGCGGGCCACGACCCTCGCGCCGCGGAAGTTCCCCACGTTCAAGATCGAGAAATGGGGGCAAGGGGTGGCCATGTCCCCCGTCTTGCCGGAAGTTCGGCGGCGTGCCAATCCACGCACGTGGCCCAAATGGAGTACTGTGGCGAACCCTGGGTCCGGTCTCCCGTCAGGGTGTACGGGGCCTTTAAGGACCGCCGGGAGGGGGCTAGTTGCACAGGGTGATGAAGTTCGTCACTTAGCGTTGCGAATAGGTAACCGTGCCATAACGGCGATCCAGGGCCCGCGCCCGACACGCCGGGCAACTCGGCAAGGTTGTGGCAGGCTGCACCCGGGCAGGCCACACTCGACTAGCGGAAGCAGCGACGCACGTGACGTCGGCAGGCACCACCCGGGAGGTCCCCATGCCCGAACTGCGTGTCGTGGCCGTCTCGAATGACGGCACACGGCTGGTGCTGAAGGCTGCGGACAGCACGGAGTACACGCTTCCGATCGACGAACGGCTCCGCGCCGCCGTACGCGGCGACCGTCCCCGCCTCGGCCAGATCGAGATCGAGGTGGAGAGTCACCTCCGCCCCCGCGACATCCAGGCGCGTATACGTGCCGGTGCGACCGCGGAGGAGGTCGCGCAGATGGCAGGCATCCCCGTCGACCGGGTGCGCCGCTTCGAGGGCCCGGTGCTCGCCGAGCGTGCCTTCATGGCCGAACGGGCCCGCAAGACCCCGGTCCGCCGTCCCGGCGAGAACTCCGGTCCGCCACTGGGCGAGGCCGTGCAGGAGCGGCTGCTGATGCGCGGCGTCGACAAGGACACCGTCCAGTGGGACTCGTGGCGTCGCGACGACGGCACGTGGGAGGTCCTGCTGGTCTACCGCGTCGCGGCCGAGCCGCACTCGGCGAGCTGGACGTACGACCCGCCCCGGCGGCTCGTCCAGGCCGTCGACGACGAGGCCCGCTCGCTGATCGGCGAGTCCGACGACCTCGCCGCGCCCGAGCCCAGCTTCCCGTTCGTCCCCCGGATCGCCCGGCTGCCGCGCGACAGACCGCTGGACCGTCCCGCCGACCGCGAGCGGCCCAGCCTGCCCGCGCAGGCGTCCGAACCGATCGAGGAGAGCACGGGCGAGCGCGACTCGCTGACCAGCCTGCTGGAGGCGGTGCCGAGCTTCCGCGGTGATCTCGTCGTTCCGGAGCACCCCGCGCCGGAACCCGACGAGGAACCCGTCGTCGAACCCGAGGAGGAGGAGCCCCCGGCTCCCGCGGCCTCGGCCGGTTCCGCCTACGCGGACGTCCTCATGCCGCGCTCCGTCGGCAGCCACCGCGACCGCCTCATCGGTGCCACCGACCGCCAGGCCGAAGCCGACGGCGTCCGTCCCGGCCGCAGAGCGGCCGTCCCGAGCTGGGACGAGATCGTGTTCGGCACACGGCGCAAGAAGCAGGAGTAGCCGACTCCGGCTGCAAGAGGTGCAGGGGACAAGGGGCCGCGCCTTCCGGGCGCGGCCCCTTCGTCATGCCGGGTTACCGGGGATCCGGCCCCACCGCGACCGGCCGGTCCGGGTCCGAGGACCACTCCGACCACGACCCCACGTACAGCTCCGCCGGAACGCCCGCGACCGCCAGCGCCAGGACCTCGTGGGCCGCGGAGACCCCGGACCCGCAGTACACGCCGACCGGCGAACCGCCGGACACGCCGAGCCCCTTGAAGCGCTCGCGCAGTTCCTCGGCGGGCAGGAAGCAGCCGTCCGCCCCCACGTTGTCCGTGGTGGGCGCAGACACCGCACCCGGGATGTGCCCGGCCACCGGGTCGATCGGCTCGGCCTCGCCCCGGTACCGCTCCCCCGCCCGCGCGTCCAGCAACACCCCGGACCGCGCCAACTCCGCGGCGGCGTCGGCGTCGAGCAGTCCCGTGACCCCCGGCTCGGGCACGAAGTCGCCCTCCGCCGGGGCCGGCTCGGACTGCTCCAGCGGGCCCTCCCAGGCCGGCAGCCCGCCGTCGAGGACCCGCACGTCCGGGTGACCCGTCCAGCGCAGCAGCCACCACGCCCGGGCCGCCGCCCAGCCCTGGCCGCCGTCGTAGACGACCACCGGCACCGTGGACGACACGCCCGCCCGTCGCATCGCGGCACCGAAGACCGTGAGATCGGGCAGCGGGTGCCGGCCGCCCTGGCCCGGCGCGGAGGCCAACTCCCGGTCCAGATCGACGTAGACGGCCCCGGGCAGATGCCCGGACGCGTACGCGGCCCGGCCGTCGAACGGTGGTTCACCGGCCGCCTTGGCCGCGGTGAGCTGCCAGCGGACGTCGAGCAGGACCGGCGGGCGGGGGCCCGCCAGGTCGGTCGCGAGGTCGGAAGCGGAGATGATGGCGTTCATGACCCCATCCTCGCGCACGGGGGTGGCCGAGCCGTCCGTGTCCGGCTACTCTGCTCGGCCGGACCCGGGCGATCACGCGGCGTACGGGAACAAGCACATGCTGTACAGCTGAACGACAGGTGCCGACAAGCGCGCCGCAAGGGACAGGGGCCCGCACATCGGGCATTCTCCCGGGCAGAAGCCGCCCCACAGGGCGTGCCCCACGAGGGCTGCGGAGAGCACGGCCACCACGAGGCCGAGAAGAGAGTGACGATGACCGACGCACGGGGGTCGGCCCGCCCGAACGGCGAGGCGCCCGCTCGGCACACACCCGGCGTGCCCTGCTGGGTGAGCCTGATGGTGCACGGACTTGACGCGACCGAGGAATTCTACGGAGCGCTGTTCGGCTGGGAGTTCCAGCCGGGCCCCCAGCAACTCGGCCCCTACGTGCGCGCGCTGCTCGACGGGCGCGAGGTGGCCGGCATCGGGCGGCTGCCGCCGGACCGGCATCTGCCCATCACGTGGACGCCCTACTTCGCCTCGGAGAACGTGGATCTGACGGCCGAGACCGTGCGCAGCCGTGGCGGCACGATCGGCGTGGGGCCGCTGGACGCCGCCGACGCCGGGCGTCTGTCCATCGGCTCCGATCCCTCGGGCGCGGTCTTCGGCGTCTGGCAGGCCGCCGCGCATCTCGGCACGGTCGTCTCGGGCGTCGCCGGTACGCCCGCCTGGAACGAGCTGCTCACCTTCGAGTCGGCGAGCGCCGCCAAGTTCTACCGGACGGTGTTCGGCCTCGAGGAGGAGCCGGTGATCTCCGCCGACTTCGACTACGTGACCCTGCATCTGGACGGCCGGCCGGTCGCCGGGATCCACGGACTGGGCCAGGCCCTGCCCCGCGACCGGGGCCCGCACTGGGTGACCTACTTCCAGGTCGCCGACGTCGACGACGCGCTGGACCACCTCGTCCACCTGGGCGGGCAGGTCCTCAAGCCGGTCCACGACACGGCACAGGGCCGGGTGGCGGCGGTGGCGGATCCGGAAGGGGCGCGGTTCGCGCTGCTGCAACGACCGAGTTGACGGTCCCCCGGGACAGTCGGTGAGGCGGTGGACGCTGGGGCTGTGGCGCTGCTGCTCGGCCTGCCGCACCGCTGTGGCGTGGGGCGCGCCGATCCTGCGTACGCCGGTCCGGGGAGCGGCCGAGCCCGCGCCCGGCCTGTCCGTCCGGCGGCTGGTCAGACGGACGACACCGGCAGCACGTCCGGGGACAGGGCCGCCGCGCGGGCCGTCGCCGCGGTCATGCGGCGGCGGTGGTGGCGGCGGCACAGGACCTCGTAGCCGACCTCGTCGGCGGAGCGGGTGACGTCGCCGACGACCACCTGGGCGCCCTCGACGACCATGACGCCGTCTATCGTGCGGGCGTTGTGCGTGGCACGGGCGCCGCACCAGCACAGGGCCTCGACCTGGAGCACCTCGACCCGGTCGGCCAGTTCCACCAGTCGTTGGGATCCGGGGAACAGCTTGGAGCGGAAGTCGGTCGTGATGCCGAAGGCGTAGACGTCCAGGCTCAGGTCGTCGACCACGCGCGCGAGTTGGTCGACCTGCTCCGGCGCGAGGAACTGCGCCTCGTCGGCGATCACATAGTCCGCGCGGCCGCCCTGCGAGAGGTGGTCGACGAGGTAGGCGTAGAGATCCTGCCCGTCCTCGACCTCCACCGCCTCCGTGACCAGACCGAGGCGCGAGGACAGCTTGCCCTCACCGGCGCGGTCGTCACGGGAGAAGATCATGCCCTGCAGGCCGCGCGCCGAGCGGTTGTGCTCGATCTGGAGAGCCAGCGTCGACTTCCCGCAGTCCATCGTTCCGGAGAAGAACACCAGCTCGGGCATGTCGAGTTGAGCACCTTTCGGCGGGAGAGGTCGGGCGGGAGGTCGGAAGCGGGACTTCAGGAGCGTACTTCGAGCAGGGGAACCAGCTGCTCGGCGGGGGTCATCGAACCGTGGTTGCCGACCATCGCCGACTCCTTCGGCTCCCGCTCGGAGGCGATGAGCAGGACGTCGTCGCGCGCGGCGGCGACCACGTCGCCGAGCCGGTCGTACACCCGTTCGTCGATCTGCGGGCCGAACCAGCCCGCCGCGATGGCCTCGTCGCGTGAGGCGACCCAGAACTGCTCACCCAGCACCTCGCGCCAGCACGTCAGGACATCGTTCGCGGCGCCGGGCACCGCGTAGACGTGCCGGGCGCGGCCCTCGCCGCCGAGCAGGGCGACGCCGGCGCTCAGCTCCCAGTCCTCGTCGAAGTCGATGCGGTGCTCCTCGTCGAAGGGCACGTCGATCATGCCGTGGTCGGCGGTGACGTAGAGCGCGCTGCGCGGGGGCAGTTGCTCGGCCAGGCGCTGGACCAGGCGGTCGGCGTACATGAGCTGGCCGCGCCAGGCGTCGGAGTCGACGCCGAAGCGGTGGCCGGCGCCGTCGACCTCGGCGAAGTACGTGTACACCAGGGAGCGGTCGCCCGCGGCCAGTTGCTCGGCGGCCAGGTCCATACGGTCCTCGCCGGTCAGCCGCCCGAGGAATGTTCCGCCGCTGAGCGCGACCCGGGTCAGCGGGGTGTTCTCGAAGGTCGGGGACGACACCTGCGCGGCGTGCACGCCCGCCGCGTGCGCCAGTTGGAAGACCGTCGGGTAAGGCTGCCAGGCGCCGGGCGGGGTCCACGGCTGCCAGCGCAACTGGTTCATCAGCTCGCCGGTGTCCGGGTTGCGCACGGTGTACCCGGGCAGGCCGTGCGCGCCGGGCGGCAGGCCGGTGCCGACGGAGGCGAGGGAGGTCGCCGTGGTCGCCGGGTAGCCGGCGGTGAGCGGGCGCCCGGTGCCGCCGCGCGAGGTGGCGAGCAGGGACGTCATGAAGGGCGCGTGCTCGGGATGCGCCTTGAGCTGCTCCCAGCCGAGGCCGTCGATCAGGAAGACGCAGTTCCGGTCGGCGGGGGCCAGCTCGGGGATCGTGGCGGTCATGCCCGGCACGTCCAGGCCGGCGGCCAGGGTCGGCAGGAGGTCGGCGAGCGATCCGCCGCCGTACTCGGGGACCGGTGCGGAGGCGACGGCGAGCGGTTCGGGATGGGGGTCCCAGGCCGTCTTGGGCTGCGCCATCAGCGGCCGGTGTCCGCGGTCGCCTCGGAGAGGGCCTGCGCGAAGGCGAGTGCCTGGCGCACGGTCTCCGGTCCGTCCCCGGCCTCGCTGACGCGCAGGCTGAGGTCGTCCGCCGTCGAGTTGCCGGTGTAGCCGTGGTCCGCCTCGCAATTGGGGTCGCCGCAGGCGGCGGGCTCCAGGTCGATGCGGGAGACAGCGCCCCAGCCGATGGTGAGGACCACCTCGCGGGGCAGCGTGCCCGGCTGGTACGACTCCGGGTTGGCGACCACGCGGCTGACCACGATCGACGAGATACGGCCGATCTTCACCGACTCCGTCGACGTCGTGGCGTAGGGCGTCGGGGAGGTGCTGTCGGCGGCCTGCTCGTCGGTGTGGCTGACGATGAAGCGGTTGTCGGTGAGGACGAGCACCGTCACATGCCGCCGCACCTCGTTCTGGTCGAACGTCGTCTCCTGGTGGACCAGGTACGACCGGATGGGCTCGCCGCCCACGGCGGCTTCCACCGCCTCGGCCACGAGGGCCGGGTAGTAGCCGCTGCGCTCGATCGCCGCCCGCAGCCCCTGGGTCGTCGTACTGGTCTTGGCCATGACGCCCATCCTACGGGGGTCCACTGACTGCGAGGCACCGCTCGGCCCCTGTCAGTACGCGGGGAGTGTCCGCGGGCCGAGGTCGTCGCGGGCGGGCGGCGGCGCGAGGCGGACGGAGGCGCCCAGGACGCTCAGGCCGTGCGAGGCGACGACCACCGGTTCCAGGGTGACCGCGACGACCTCGGGGTGGTCGTCCACCAGCCGGGACACCCGCAGCAGCAGCTCCTCCAGGGCGCGGGTGTCGGCCGGTGCGGAGCCGCGCCAGCCGAACAGCAGGGGCGCGGTGCGGATCGACCGCACCAGGGAGGTCGCCTCGCGGTCGGTCACCGGGATCAGCCGGTGCGCCGTGTCCCCGAGCAGCTGGGAGGCGGCCCCGGCGAGCCCGAAGGAGAGCACGGCGCCGGCCGCGGGATCGATGACGGCCCGGACGACGACGTCCACACCGCGCGGTGCCATGCGCTGCACGACGGGGCGCAGTTCCTCCGCCGCGCCGAACAGTTCGGTCAACTCGGCGTACGACCGGCGCAGTTGCTCCTCGTCGGCAAGGTCGAGGCGTACGCCGCCCAGGTCGGCGCGGTGCCTGAGGTGCGGTGCGGTGGCCTTGAGGGCCACGGGGTAGCCCAGGGTGCGGGCGGCCTCGACGGCGGCGTCGGGGGTCGGGGCCGGCAGGGCGCGGTGGACCTGGATGCCGTAGTGGCCGAGCAGGTCGCAGGTCTCCTCCGTGCCGAGCGTGAGTCCCTGCCCGCGCGCGAGGAGGCCTTCGATCAGGGCGGCGGCGCCCTTCTCGTCGATGTCGTCGTACTCGGGCACCTTGCCGGGGTCGGCGGCGTCGCGCCGCCACTGCGCGTAGGTGACGGCCTGGGCGAGGGCGCGGACGGCGCGCTCGGCTGCGGGGTAGGCGGGGATGAGGTGGGTGCCTTCGGGGGCCTCGGCAGCGGGAAGTCGCTGTTCGGCGGAGGCCGGGCGAGGGGCGCTGTGCGAAGGATGGTCCGCCCCGGCCTGAGGCGCCGTGCTCGCCGCCGCCGACAGGGCCTCCGCCAGGCCGCCGAGCTCCACGTGCACCACCAGGACCGGCTTGGCAGGAGCCGAGGCCGCCGCCGAGCGCAGTGCCTGCGCGAGGGCCTCGTCCGCGACCGACCGCTCCCCCACCGCCGGTATGGCGGTGACCACCACCGCGTCGCACCGGTCGTCGGCCAGCGCGCGCGACAGGGCCGCGTGGAAGTCCGCCGCCGACGCCGCTGTGGTCAGATCCTGCGGGAGGTGCGGCCGGAGGCCCTCCGCGAGGCACGCGTCGTACGTGAGCAGGCCGAGCGACTCGGAGTTGCCCAGGATCGCCACCCGGGGGCCGGCGGGCAGCGGCTGGCGGGCGAGGAGCAGGCCGGCGTCCACCAGCTCGGTGATGGTGTCGACCCGGATGACGCCGGCCTGCCGCAGCAGGGCCGAGACGGTCGCGTGCGGCAGCCGGGTCGCCCGTACGGCATGCCCCTGGGGGGCGGCGGCGTGCCGGGCGCCCTGGACGACGACCAGTGGCTTCGCGGCGGCGGTGCGGCGGGCGAGGCGGGTGAACTTGCGGGGGTTGCCGATGGACTCCAGGTACATGAGGACGACGTCGGTGTCCGGGTCCTCGTACCAGTACTGCAGGACGTCGTTGCCGGAGACGTCGGCCCGGTTGCCGGAGGAGACGAAGGTGGAGACGCCGCTCACGCCCGTGACGCCGCCGCCGCGCCGGTGCAGCCGGGACAGCAGGGCGATGCCGATGGCGCCGGACTGGGCGAACAGGCCGATCCGGCCCGGGCGGGGGACCTCGGGGGCGAGGGAGGCGTTGAGCCGCACCCGGGGGGAGGTGTTGATGACGCCGAAGGCGTTGGGGCCGATGATGCGCATGCCGTACGTGCGCGCGTGCCGTACGAGCGCACGCTGGCGTTCGCGCCCCTCGGGGCCGCTCTCGGCGTAGCCGGCGGAGACCACGACGAGCCCCTGCACACCGTGCTCGCCGCACTCGGTGACGACTTCGGTGATGTTTTCGGCCGGTACGGCGACGACCGCGAGGTCGACCGGGCCGTCGATGTCCCGCACCGAGCGGTGCGCGGGCACGCCGTCGAGTTCCTTCTGCTCCTCGCGGAGGGCCTTGTTCACGGCGTACAGCCGGCCGGTGAACCCGGCGTCGCGGATGTTGCCGAGGACACTGCGGCCCACGCCGCCCGAGGTGCGCCCGGCGCCGATGACGGCGACCGAGCCGGGCGCGAGCAGCCGCTGCACGGAGCGGGCCTCGGCGCGGTGTTCGCGCGCGTACTGCACGGCGAGGGAGCGGTCGGTGGGTTCCAGGTCGAACTCGAGACGGACGACGCCGTCCTCGAAGCTGCGTTTCTGGGTGTACCCGGCGTCCGTGAACACCTTGATCATTTTGTTGTTGGCGGGCAGTACCTCGGCGGCGAAGCGGCGGATGCCGCGCTCGCGGGCGACGGCTCCGATGTGTTCGAGCAGGGCGGAGGCGACCCCGCGGCCCTGGTGGGCGTCCTGGACCAGGAAGGCGACCTCGGCCTGGTCGGCCGGTGCGGACGCGGGCGTTCCGTCCGCGCCGATCCGGTCGTAGCGTACGGTGGCGATGAACTCGCCGCCGACCGTGGCCGCGAGTCCCACCCGGTCCACAAAGTCGTGGTGCGTGAAGCGGTGGACGTCCTTGGCGGACAGGCGAGGGTACGGCGCGAAGAAGCGGTAGTACTTCGACTCGTCGGAGACCTGCTCGTAGAAGCTGACGAGGCGATCGGCGTCATCGACGGTGATGGGCCGGATGCGCGCGGTGCCACCGTCGCGCAGCACCACGTCGGCCTCCCAGTGGGCGGGATACTCGTGCCGGTCCGGCGAGGTCTGCATGGGCCCCAGAGTACGGCTAGCGCCTGACAACGGCGCGAGGCAGTCTGTGGAGGGCGTCAGTCGGGTCGAGGCCGCGATCCGACGGCACCCCGGAGTGGAACGACAGGACCGCTCCGGGTGGGCTTCACGTATGGGAAACTGGTCTAGACAACCCTGAACACCGAAGGGCAGCAACACATGGCTGAGCGCCGCGTCAACGTCGGCTGGGCCGAGGGCCTCCACGCCCGCCCCGCCTCCATCTTCGTCCGAGCCGCCACGGCCGCAGGCGTCCCGGTGACGATCGCCAAGGCTGACGGCAACCCCGTCAACGCGGCCTCCATGCTGGCCGTTCTGGGCCTGGGCGCCCAGGGCGGCGAGGAGATCGTCCTCGCCTCCGACGCCGAGGGCGCGGACGCCGCCCTGGACCGACTGGCCAAGCTGGTCTCCGAGGGTCTCGAGGAACTGCCCGAGACCGTCTGAGTCCATTCGCGCCGGCTCCGGCGCACACGGGAGGGCTCGTCCGAATTCATCGGGCGAGCCCTTCGCCATTTCCTCGCCACGCGGCTAATTTCTCTCCCGCGAAATGACGACAGCAGAAATAGCCCCCCGCAATTTCCTGCTCTTTGTATACGGCTCTCGTGTTAATGCCGCAGACTCGACGTGTTTACGGCATGTTGCGAGTTCCTCACACGCTCGGTGCGCTCCCCGGCGGAGCCGAACCGCAGGCGGTGCGCGGCCGTCGCGCGCTCGGCGTGCAGCGCCGTGACCGCCCGCGCGCGCTCGCCGTCCCCGCGCGCCACCGCGTCCACGATCGCTCCGTGCTCGCTCCAGGACTCCACCGGGCTCGCCGGTGGATCGACGGCGTACATCCAGAGGATCTTGTGGCGGAGCTGCGTGAGCATCGAGGTCAGCGCGGGGCTGCCGGAGGCCTGTGCGAGCGTCTCGTGGAACCAGCCACCCAGGGAGCGCAGGTCGTCGCTGTTGCCCCGGCGGGCGCGCTCCTGACCCATCCGGACCAGACCGCGCAGGACCTTGAGATGGGCCTCGGTGCGGCGCTGGGCGGCCCGCGCGGCGCCGAGCGGCTCCAGCAGCATGCGCATCTCCAGCAGGTCGGACGCCTCCTGCTCGGTGGGTTCGGCCACGCACGCGCCCGCGTGCCGCCGGGTCACCACGAAGCCCTCGGCCTCCAGGGTGCGCAGGGCCTCCCGGACCGGTACGCGCGAGACGCCGTAGCGGCGTGCGAGGAGTTCCTCGGTGAGCCGGCTGCCGCGTGCGTGGACACCCGCGACGATGTCGTCCCGGATGGCCGTGCACACCGAGTGCGCGGGAATACGCATGACCGACCTCCGCTTAATCCCCGTGAAACGCCGACGAGTGACGCGTGTTCCGTGACTCTATTGCAATGAGCCCGAATTTCCGACGGCAGGCCGGAATCCAGGGATATTTTTTGGACAGCGGGCCGCCGGGAACCGAAAGGCCCCGGCTCGGGGAGCCGGGGCCTCGGGAACAGCGAAAGGTGCCGTCAGACGTCCACGCCGTGCGAGCGGAGGTAGGCGACGGGGTCCATGTCGGAGCCGTACTCAGGACTCGTGCGGGCCTCGAAGTGCAGATGCGGGCCGGTGACGTTGCCGGTCGCGCCGGACAGGCCGATCTGCTGACCCGGGGTGACCCGCTGGCCCACCGAGACGCCGATGGACGACAGGTGGCCGTACTGGGTGTACGTCCCGTCGTTCATCTTGATCACGACCTGGTTGCCGTAGGAACCGCCCCAGCCGGCCTCGACGACCGTGCCCATGCCGACCGCGTGGACGGAGGTGCCGGTGGCGGCGTGGAAGTCGATGCCGGTGTGGCTGCCGGAGGACCAGATGGCGCCGCCCGACTTGTAACCGGTGGAGACGTAGGAGCCCGGGATGGGGGACTGGAAGCTGTTGAGACGCTTGCGCTCGGCCTCGCGGGCGGCGCGCTCCTTGGCCTCGCGGGCCTTCTCGGCCGCCTCCTCGGCCCGCTTGCGGGCGGCCTCCTCGGCCTTCTTCTTGGCGGCGGCCTCCTCGGCCGCGTGCTGCTGCGCGACGGCCTGGGCGTCGATCTGCTGGGCCACGGTGTCGCCCATGGTGACGACCGGGGTGAGGCCGGTCTGCTCCGGGGCGGGCTCGGCGGCGAAGGCGGCCGGGGCGGCCACGGTGCCGAGGACGCCGGTGGTGGCGAGGGCCGCGACGCCCGCCGCGCGGGCCGTGCCGCGCTGGATCCGGCTGGGACGACGGTGCTTCCCGGTGGCGCGTGTGAACGCCATGTGGTGGCTGGTCCTTTCCTTCCCTCTCGCCTACCGGGTTAGCTGACGGGTTCGGAGCAGGAAGGTCTCCTACGGACCCCCTCGCGGTTCGCGCGGGCGTCCGATTCACCCCAGGGACTGCGTTGGGTCCCCGGCTCCCCTGGCTCGCGCCGTGCGGGGACTCGGCGATGACTGTCCGGTGCCGCGGGTGCGGCGCACTGCCTGACGAACAGCCCGGATGACGCTAAACGGGTCCACTTTCAATTCCCAAACGAATCCCGGCTTTTGTAGCGCATACCACAGGGCAGACAGGCAACCTCCGTATCAATTCGGGCATACAGGGGCCCTGGTGCCTTAGGAGACAACCAGGGCCCCTCCGTACGCGTGCCGCCCGCGTCTCGCTACTCGGCGGCGACGACCGTGACTTCGCCGATGTCCAGGGCCTCGACCGGGCCCTTGATCTGCGCCGCGTCACCCACGAGGACGGTCACCAGCCGGTCCACCGGGAAGGCGCTGACGGCCGCCGCGGTCGCCTCCACGGTGCCGGTCGCGGCGAGCTGCCGGTACAGCGTGGCCTGGTAGTCGTCGGGCAGGTGCTGCTCTACCTGGTCGGCCAGGGTGGACGCGACGGCAGCCGCCGTCTCGTACTTCAGAGGCGCCACGCCGACCAGGTTCTGCACGGCGACGTCCCGCTCGGCGTCGGTGAGGCCCTCGGCGGCGAGGGTACGCAGCACCGTCCAGAGGTCCTGCAGCGCGGGGCCGGTGTTGGGGGTGTCCACGGAACCGCTGATGGCGAGCATCGAGGCACCGGTGCCGTCCGGGGCGGACCTGAGGACCTGGGCGAACGAGCGCACCCCGTAGGTGTAGCCCTTCTCCTCGCGCAGGACGCGGTCCAGGCGGGAGGTGAGGGTGCCACCGAGGCAGTACGTGCCGAGCACCTGCGCGGGCCACACGCGGTCGTGCCGGTCCGGGCCGATGCGGCCGATCAGCAGCTGCGTCTGGACGGCGCCCGGGCGGTCCACGATGACGACCCTGCCCGTGTCGTCGGCGGTCACCGGCGGCACCGGGCGCGGCTCGGCCGAGGAGCCCGTCCAGGCGCCCAGCGTGTCGCCGAGCAGGGCATCGAGGTCGATGCCGGTGAGGTCGCCGACGACCACGGCGGTGGCCGTGGCGGGGCGGACGTGCTTCTCGTAGAAGCCGCGTACGGCCGCGGAGTCGATCGCGGCGACCGTCTCCTCGGTGCCCTGCCGTGGCCGCGACATGCGCGAGCTCGCCGGGAACAGCTCCTTGGAGAGCTCCTTGGCGGCGCGGCGCGAGGGGTTGGCCAGCTCGTGCGGGATCTCGTCGAGGCGGTTGCGGACCAGCCGCTCGATCTCGCTGTCCGCGAACGCGGGCGCCCTGAGAGCGTCGGCGAGCAGGCCGACTCCCTTGGAGAGCCGGGAGGCCGGCACCTCCAGGCTGATTCGGACGCCGGGGTGATCGGCGTGCGCGTCGAGGGTGGCGCCGGCGCGCTCCAGCTCGGCGGCGAACTCCTCGGCGGAGTGCTTGTCGGTGCCCTCGGAGAAGGCCCGGGCCATGATCGTGGCGACGCCGTCGAGGCCGGCCGGCTCGGCGTCCAGGGGCGCGTCCAGCAGCACCTCCACGGCGACGACCTGCTGGCCGGGGCGGTGGCAGCGCAGCAGTGTCAGTCCGTTGCCGAGCGTGCCGCGCTCGGGGGCCGGGAAGGCCCAGGGCCGGGCCTCGCCCGCCTGCGGCCGGGGGTGGAAGTCCATCGTGGTGAGCTCGGTCACTTGGCCGCCTCCTCGTTCTCGTCGCCGGCCGCGGCTGCGGTGTCCTCGGCATCGTCGGTCTCGTCGGCGACGGGCTCGTAGACGAGCACCGCGCGGTTGTCCGGGCGCAGACGGGCCTTGGCGACCTCCTGGACCTCCTCCGCCGTGACCTCCAGCACGCGCTGGACGGCCGTCAGGGCGAGCTGCGGGTCGCCGAACAGCACCGCGTACCGGCACAGTTCGTCGGCGCGGCCCGCGACCGTGCCGAGGCGGTCCAGCCACTCGCGCTCCAACTGGGCCTGGGCGCGCTCCATCTCCTCGGCGGTGGGGCCCTCCTCGGCGAACCGGGCGAGCTCCTCGTCGATGGCGGCCTCGATGACCGGCACCTCGACGTCACCGGACGTCTTCACGTCCAGCCAGCCCAGGGAGGGCGCCCCGGCGAGCCGCAGCAGGCCGAAGCCTGCCGCCACGGCCGTACGGTCGCGCCGTACCAGGCGGTTGTAGAGGCGGGAGGACTCGCCGCCGCCGAGGACGGTGAGGGCCAGGTCGGCCGCGTCGCACGCGCGCGTGCCGTCCTGCGGCAGCCGGTAGGCGGCCATCAGGGCGCGCGCCGGGACGTCCTCCTCGACGACCTCACGCAGCTGCTCGCCGATGGTCTCCGGCAGCGAGCCGTCACGCGGCGCGGGCTTGCCGTCGTGACCGGGGATGGAACCGAAGTACCTCTCGACCCAGGCCAGCGTCTGCTCCGGGTCGATGTCGCCGACCACGGACAGCACGGCGTTGTTCGGCGCGTAGTAGGTGCGGAAGAACGCGCGCGCGTCCTCCAGGGTCGCCGCGTCCAGGTCGGCCATCGAGCCGATCGGGGTGTGGTGGTAGGGGTGGCCCTCCGGGTAGGCGAGGGCGGTGAGCTTCTCGAAGGCGGTGCCGTAGGGGACGTTGTCGTATCGCTGGCGGCGCTCGTTCTTGACGACGTCGCGCTGGTTCTCCATCGACTCGTCGTCGAGGGCGGTGAGCAGGGAGCCCATGCGGTCGGCCTCCAGCCAGAGGGCGAGCTCCAGCTGGTGGGCGGGCATGGTCTCGAAGTAGTTGGTCCGCTCGAAGCTGGTCGTGCCGTTCAGCGAGCCACCCGCGCCCTGGACGAGCTCGAAGTGGCCGTTGCCCTTGACCTGGCCGGATCCCTGGAACATCAAGTGCTCGAAAAGGTGAGCCAGGCCCGTACGCCCCTTGACCTCGTGGCGCGAGCCGACGTCGTACCAGAGGCACACCGCCGCGACCGGGGTCAGATGGTCCTCGGAGAGCACCACGCGCAGGCCGTTGGCCAGGCGGTGCTCGGTCGCTGTCAGGCCCCCGGAGCCTGCCTGGGCTGTGGCCGTGTGACCCATGGGCATGTACGTCCCTTCGATCGCGGAGCGGTCTTCCCGACCGCGGATTCCTGCCGGTCCTGCCACTGTATGCAAGCGCGCGAAGCGCTGGTGAAGTTCCCGGTCGGGGTACGCCGAGAGCGAGACTCGAGGACAGCTGTGGGACGGGGTGCGGCAGCCGGAGGAAGGGTCCTGGTCCCGGTTGTCAGTGCGGCGGTCCACAATGGTCGGCGTCAGATCCGGATCGCAGCAGCACGAGCGAGCCGCAGGGGCGGCCGGAGACGAGAGGGCGAGCGCGCCGAGGCCCGATGGGCTGAGCACGATCGGCGTCCCGTCACCGACACGCATTCCCCGTAGGCGAGCGACCAGCAACAGGAGGAGCCGGCAGCGATGGCCCGCCGCAGCACGAAGACCCCGCCGCCCGACGACTCGTACGAGGAGAGGATCCTCGACATCGACGTCGTCGACGAGATGCAGGGCTCCTTCCTCGAGTACGCGTACTCGGTCATCTACTCCCGCGCCCTGCCGGACGCCCGCGACGGCCTCAAGCCGGTGCACCGCCGCATCGTCTACCAGATGAACGAGATGGGCCTGCGCCCCGAGCGCGGGTACGTCAAGTGCGCCCGTGTCGTCGGCGAGGTGATGGGCAAGCTGCACCCGCACGGCGACGCGTCGATCTACGACGCCCTCGTGCGCATGGCCCAGCCCTTCTCGATGCGGGTCCCGCTGGTCGACGGCCACGGCAACTTCGGCTCGCTGGGCAACGACGACCCGCCGGCCGCGATGCGGTACACCGAGTGCCGCATGGCCGAGGCGACGAGCCTGATGACGGAGTCGATCGACGAGGACACCGTCGACTTCAACCCCAACTACGACGGCCAGGAGCGGGAACCGGTGGCCCTGCCCGCCGCCTTCCCGAACCTGCTGGTCAACGGCGCCTCGGGCATCGCGGTCGGCATGGCCACGAACATGCCGCCGCACAACCTGCGCGAGGTCATCGCCGCCGCCCGCCACCTGATCAGGCATCCGAACGCGGATCTCGACGCCCTGATGAAGCACGTCCCGGGCCCCGACCTGCCCACCGGCGGCCGCATCGTCGGCCTGTCCGGCATCCGGGACGCCTACGAGACGGGCCGCGGCACGTTCAAGATCCGGGCGACGGTGGCGGTGGAGCCCGTGACGCCCCGCCGCAAGGGCCTCGTCGTCACGGAGCTGCCCTTCACGGTCGGCCCCGAGAAGGTCATCGCCAAGATCAAGGACCTGGTCGGCTCCAAGAAGCTCCAGGGCATCGCCGACGTCAAGGACCTCACCGACCGCGAGCACGGTCTGCGCCTGGTCATCGAGATCAAGAACGGCTTCGTGCCGGAGGCGGTCCTGGAGCAGCTGTACAAGCTGACGCCGATGGAGGAGTCCTTCGGCATCAACAACGTGGCCCTGGTCGACGGCCAGCCGCTCACGCTGGGCCTGAAGGAACTCCTGGAGGTCTATCTCGACCACCGTTTCACCGTCGTCCGGCGGCGTTCGGAGTTCCGGCGCGGCAAGAAGCGCGACCGGCTGCACCTGGTCGAGGGTCTCCTCACGGCGCTGCTCGACATCGACGAGGTCATCCGCCTCATCCGCTCCAGCGACAACTCCGCGCAGGCGAAGCAGCGCCTGATGGAGCAGTTCTCGCTGAGCGAGGTACAGACGCAGTACATCCTCGACACGCCGCTGCGCCGGCTGACCAAGTACGACCGCATCGAGCTGGAGACGGAGAAGGACCGGCTCAACGCGGAGATCGAGGAACTGACCCGGATCCTCGACTCGGACGCGGAGCTGCGCAAGCTGGTCTCCTCGGAACTGGCCACGGTCGCCAAGAAGTTCGGCACCGACCGGCGTACGGTCCTGCTGGAGTCGGGCGCCGCCCCGGTCGCCGCCGTGCCGCTGCAGGTGGCCGACGACCCGTGCCGGGTGCTGCTGTCCTCGACGGGTCTGCTGGCCCGTACGGCCAACGGCGAGCCGTTCGCGGAGGACGCCGGCGCCAAGCGCGTGAAGCACGACGTGATCGTCTCGGCGGTCCCTGCCACCGCACGCGGCGAGATCGGCGCGGTCACCTCGGCGGGCCGCCTGCTGCGGCTCAACGTCGTCGACCTGCCCCAGCTCCCGGAGCCGTTGCCGACGCCGAACCTCGCGGGGGGCGCCCCCTTGGCCGAGTTCGTGTCCCTGGAGGACGACGAGACGGTGGTCTGCCTTACCACGCTCGACGAGTCGTCCCCGGGCCTGGCGCTCGGCACGCAGCAGGGCGTCGTCAAGCGCGTGGTGCCGGACTACCCGTCCAACAAGGAAGAGCTCGAGGTGATCACCCTCAAGGAGGGCGACCGGATCGTCGGCGCGGTCGAGCTGCGCACCGGCGACGAGGATCTGGTCTTCATCACCGACGACGCCCAGTTGCTGCGCTTCCAGGCGTCCCAGGTGCGCCCGCAGGGCCGTCCGGCCGGCGGTGTGGCCGGCATCAAGCTCGCCGAGGGCGCGAAGGTGATCTCCTTCACGGCGGTGGATCCGGCCGCGGACGCGGTCGTCTTCACGGTCGCGGGCTCGCGGGGCACGCTGGACGACTCGGTCCAGACGACGGCCAAGATGACCCCGTTCGACCAGTACCCGCGCAAGGGCCGCGCCACCGGCGGCGTCCGCTGTCAGCGGTTCCTGAAGGGCGAGGACTGCCTGTCCCTGGCCTGGGCGGGCCCGGCCCCGGCCCTGGCGGCGCAGAAGAACGGCACCCCGGCCGACCTCCCGGACATCGACCCGCGCCGCGACGGCTCGGGCGTGTCCCTGGCCAAGACGGTGGCGGTGGTGGCCGGGCCGGTCTAAACCCGCTCCGCGGGATCCTCCTCGGGATCGCGCACGTAGCGCAGGACGCCCCACATGCCGTGCTCGTCGGCCTGTGGGGCGTCGCTCTTGCACGCCTGGAGCTCCTTGTCGAGAGCGGAGGCGTCGATGCCCGAGCCGATGAGGACGAGCTGGGTGAGGTGCTCGTCTCCGGCCGGCCAGGGCTCCGGGTAGAAGCGCAGGAACCGCCCCACGGCATGGACGGCGTACCGGTTCCGGACGTCGTACGGCCCGAAGTCGACGTATCCCTTGATCCGGTACAGCCCTTCGGGCCGGCTGTCGAGGAACGCCATCAGCCGGCGCGGGTCGAGGGGCTCCCGTGCCGCGAACGACAGGCTGTCGTACGCGGTGTGCAAGTGCCCGGCGTGGTCGCCCTCGCCGTGTCCGCCGAGGTCGTCGAAGGACAACTGCCCGATGCGCTCCTCGCTCGGCCGGCAGTCGAAGAGGAACTCGGGGTCGATGCGGCCGTAGGTCGCCGGGACGACGGCGGCGCCGTCGACGAGGGACCGCACGAGCCCGAGCACGCGTTCGCCGTCCACGGCCCGGTCGAGCTTGTTGACGACGACGAGATCGGCCAGCGCGAGATGCCGGTCGATCTCGGGGTGCCGGGAGCGGGTGTCGTCGAACTCGGCGGCGTCGACGACCTCGACGAGCCCGCCGTAGACGATCCCGGGGTGCTCGCTGGCGAGCAGCATCCGCACGAGTTCCTGCGGCTCGGCGAGACCGCTGGCCTCGATGACGATGACGTCGATGCCGAGGGAGGGGGCCGCGAGCCGCTCCAGGTACTGGTCCAGCTCGCTCGCGTCGACGGCACAGCACAGGCACCCGTTGCCCAGGGAGAGCGTCGAGTCGCCGAGCGCTCCGGCCACGGCCATCGCGTCGATCTCGATGGCCCCGAAGTCGTTGACGATGGCGCCGATCCGGCTGCCGCCGCCGCGGTGGAGGAGGTGGTTGAGCAGTGTGGTCTTTCCCGAGCCGAGGAATCCGGCCAGGACGACGACCGGGATCTGCTGCGGTTTCGGGCTCGGCTGGCTCACCGTGCGACCTCTTTCGCGCCGACGCGTGCACCGGCTCGCGTTCCCGGCACACGTACGAGGATGGGATGCCGCCCCAGGATACGAGCCGTGAGAGCGGCGATGAAGTGAACGATCGTCAGCAGCGTCAGCGAGTCAGACGGCGCCGGAGTGCCCAGGCAGCGGAGCTGCCTGGGCACTCCGGCAACGCGGCGAGGCGCGGTGCCAGGCCGCGCGACCCGGGCGGGCACAGTGCGAGGACCCCTTGCGTCGTCGGGCACGTCCCGTGACGTTAGTTGCTGCCGCTCACCCGGTCCATGGGCAGCCACAGCACGGTGCCCCGGGAGGCCGCGCCAAAGGCGCCGGACGCCAACTCCTTGTCGGACAAGGCACGGTTCCACACGCGGACGTCGTCGACGGTCCCGGTGAGGAACGCCCTGCCGTCCATGCGCTGGCCGATGTGCACGCCGAACGGGGAGTTGCGGCTGACCGAGCCGGGCACGTCCGTGGTGCTGAGTGCCTCGCCGTCGAGAAAGAGGGTCAGTTTCCCTCCGCCGCGGCGCAGCGCCAGATGGTGCCAGCGGCCGTCGTTGTGGGCGCCGGTGGTCCACACCGAGGCCGTCCTGACGGTCGTGGCGCCGGAACGGGTGGTGATCAGCGCACGGACCCGGTCGCTCGCCGGTTCCCCGCGCAGCCAGATCTGCGGCTGGGTGCTGCCGATGCCGCCCATCCACAGGAAGGGCTGCTCGCCGGTCGTGGCCGTGTAGCGGAAGAACAGCGAGGCGGTGAAGTCCCTTTCACCGAGCGGAAGTCGGGACCGGTACGGCAGGCGTACGGCGTCGTCGGCGCCGTCGAAGGCCAGCGCGCCGCCGCGGATCCCGGCCGTCCGTCCGGCTCCGCCGAGCACCGCCGCGGGCTTGGCACCCGGCGCGGCGTCGCGGGTGGTCGGGTCGGCGCCCCGGCGCGGAGTCAGCCAGTCCTCGGTGAAGCGGGCGAAGCGGATCTCGTCGCGGGCGTCGACCGCGCCGCCCTCGTACAGCAGGCCCACCGTCGCGCCGTCGACCGCCGCCATGTCCGAGTAGCCGGACCAGTCCCTCGTGACGACCGTGCCGCGGTCCACGCTCTCCCAGGTGCGCCCGCCGTCGTAGGAGGAGCGGACCATCATCGTCCGGCGGCGGTCGGGATCGGCCGGAGCGGACAGCAGCATCCGGCCGCCCAGGCGCAGGGTCGCGCCCTGGACCTGCGGGGTGTAGAGGTCCGGGAGGCCGCGGAAGGGCGTGGCGAAGCTGTCGCCGCCGTCCAGGCTGAGGGTCTGGGAGCGGTGGCCCAGGTCGGTGCCGTCCTGTTCACGGCCGCTGACCAGGACGGCGCCGTCGGCCCGTTCGGTGAGCGTCACCTCCGACGGCTTCTGCCGGAACGTGCCGTCCTGCGCTATGGGCCAGGAGTCCGTGGCGCCGATCCGCCAGTGGTCGCCGCCGTCGTCGCTGACGATCAGAGCGGCGTGGTTGGCGGTGACCCGGCCGCCGTCCCACGTCTCGGTGTTGACGCCGAACACCAGCCGCCCGGCGTGCTTGCCTCGGGTGAGCTGGATGCCGTGCACGGGCCCGGTGGCGTACCAGGAGTTCCAGTGGGCGGGCAGGATCTCGCCGCTCAGGTCGCGCGGTTCGGACCAGGTCCGGCCGTCGTCGTCGCTGTACTGCAGATGCGGGGTGCGGTCGCAGGGAACGGTGCAGTTGCCGGCGTCCGTACGGCCGGTGTTGTACGTCTCGGCCAGCAGGATCCGGCCGGTCCTGCGGTCCACGACGGGCGCCGGGTTGCCGTGCGTGTCGCCCGCGCCCTCGTTGACGACCTGGAGCGGTCCCCAGGTGCGGCCGCCGTCGGTGGAGCGCTTGAGGACGATGTCGATGTCGGCGGCGTCACCGCAGTTGAGGACGCGGCCCTCGGCGAAGGCCAGCAGCGTGCCGTTGGCGGTGCGCACGATCGCCGGGATCCGGAAGCAGGCGTAGCCGGGGTCCCGGGAAGCCTTGAAGAGGACCTGTTGCTCGAACTCCCCTGCGACCGTGGTGGGTTGGCTGTGCGCCGTGCCGATGGGGGCGAGCAGCGCCCCGGCGGCGACAGCGGCTGTCAGGGTGGATCTCAGACGTGCGCGAAGACTTGACGGCATGGTGCGATGTGCCCCTTCATGCGTCTGTCGGCTGGACCACCGGGGAGTGGGAACGGATATGCGGTCATTCGGTCATTCGGACATCCCACGTCCCATGTGTGGGCTCACAGACGGTACTTGGCCTCACAGACCCCCCACAAGAAGCGTGCGTCAGGGGATCAGGACGACCTTGCCCAGGTTGGACCGCGCCTCGATCTCCCCGTGCGCCTTCGCCGCGTCCTCCAGGGCGAACTCCCCGTGGACGACGGGCCTGAGCTCGCCGGCCGCGAACAGCCGCCACAGCTCCTCGCGCCACCGCTCGTACAACTCCGGTCTCCCCCGGGCGATACGGGCCACCTGGAACCCGATCACCGATTTGGCGCCCACCAGCAGGTCGTACGCCCGGATGGTGCCGCCGCCCGAGCTGTACGCCACCAGCCGGCCCTCCGGGGCGAGTGCGGCGAGGGCCGGGGTGAGCAGCTCGCCGCCGACCGCGTCGAGGGCGTAGTCGACCGGGGTGCCCCAGCTGTCCTCCCCGTACGTGATGACGTGGTCGGCGCCGAGGCCCCGGACGAAGCCGGCCTTGGCCGGGTCGGAGACGGCTCCCACGACGCGTCCGGCGCCGCGCGTCCGGGCCAGCTGCACGGCCAGATGGCCGACGCCGCTCGCGGCCGCGGTGACCAGGGCCGCCTCGCCCGGCTCGGGGCGGGCCGCCTCCAGGGCGCCGAGGGCGACCAGGCCGCTGCGGACCAGGGCGACCGCGTCGACGGCACCGGCCTCCACCGGAACCGGGGAGGCCATGGCCTCGTGCAGCAGCGCGAAGTCGGCGTAGCCGTGGCCTAAGCAGAGCCCCGTCACGCGGTCGCCGGTGCGGAAGCCGGTGACGCCCTCGCCGACGGCCGTGACCTCCCCGGCGATCTCGCCGCCGAGCGGGACCGGCTCGGCCGCCTCGGTGACCTTGCGGACGACCGGGAGGGTGACGCCGATCGCCGCGGTGCGCACGAGCAGTTCTCCGGGGCCGGGCTCGGGAGCCGGTACCTCTTCCACGAACAAGGGGCCGTCTCGGGATTCGTAGCGGACACGGCGCATCGCACCTCCGGAGTCGTGGGTGATCCCGACGGATCGTTGGGAAGCCCAACGGTATAGGAGGATCATAGGAGGAACCAACGATTTTCTGGTTAGGCTGCGGCCATGTCGGAAGCCCCCCTCCCCGCGATCCGCTCCCTGCCCAGCTGGCTGCTCGGCCGCGCCGCCGCCCGCGGCCGGGCCCTGGTGGCCGAGGCGCTGGCAGCGCAGGACATGCGGATGTGGCACCACGTGGTGCTGTCCGCCGTCCGCGACCTGGCCCCCGTCGCCCAGGCCGACCTCGGCCGTGCGGTCCGGCTGGACCCCAAGGACCTGGTCGGCATCCTCAACGACCTCCAGTCGGCCGGCCTGGCGGTCCGCGAGCCGGATCCGAGGGACCGCCGCAAGAACGCGGTGTCCCTCACCGAGAAGGGCGCCCGGCTGCTCGAGCGGTGCGAGAAGGCGGCCCGCGCGGCCAACGACGAGCTGCTCGCGCCGCTGTCGGAAGCCGAACGCGAACAGTTCACGGGCATGCTGCTGCGGATATCCGGCACGGCACACTGACGGCGCCCCCGTCTCCCCGGGGGCGGGCCGAGACGGGGCCCCTGCGGCGCAGGGGGCGCTCCCCGCCGGTCGGGGCCCCGCCGCCGTGTCGCGGAAGGACCGGTTCAGCCCTGGGCGGCCGCGGCCCGCAGAGCGATGCGGTCCTCACCCGCGTACACGTTCATGGAGGCGCCCCGCAGGAAGCCCACCAGCGTCAGGCCCGTCTCGGCGGCCAGGTCCACCGCCAGCGAGGACGGCGCCGACACGGCCGCCAGGACCGGGATGCCGGCCATCACGGCCTTCTGCGCCAGCTCGAAGGAGGCCCGGCCCGAGACGAGCAGGATCGCCCGGGACAGCGGCAGCTCCCCGTTCTGCAGGGCGCGGCCGACCAGCTTGTCGACGGCGTTGTGCCGGCCCACGTCCTCCCGGACGTCCAGCAGCTCGCCCTCCTCGGAGAACAGGGCCGCCGCGTGCAGGCCCCCGGTCCGGTCGAAGACCCGCTGGGCGGCGCGCAGCCGGTCGGGCAGGCTCGCGAGCAGCTCGGGCGTGACCCGGACCGGGGGAGTGTCGGCGATGGGCCAGCGGGCCGTGGTGCGCACCGCGTCCAGCGACGCCTTGCCGCACAGGCCGCAGGACGACGTCGTGTAGACGTTGCGCTCCAGCGTGATGTCGGGGATCACCACGTCCGGGGCCGCCTGGACGTCGACCACGTTGTACGTGTTCGAGCCGTCGGCCGTCGCCCCGGCGCAGTAGACGATGTTCCGCAGGTCCCGCTGCCCGCCCAGCACCCCCTCGCTCACCAGGAAGCCGGCCGCCAGCGCGAAGTCGTCGCCGGGAGTGCGCATGGTGATCGCCAGGGGCTTGCCGTTGAGCCGGATCTCCAGGGGTTCCTCGGCGACGAGCGTGTCCGGGCGGCTGGAGACCGCCCCGTCCCGGATGCGGAGCACCTTGCGTCGTTCCGTGACTCGTCCCATGCCTGATCAGTCCCGGTTCTGTACGTGCTGGTAGCCGAAGCGGCCCTTGATGCAGAGGTTGCCGTGGGTCACCGGATTGTCGTGCGGCGAGGTGACCTTCACGATCTCATTGTCCTGCACGTGCAGCGTCAGGTTGCAGCCCACTCCGCAGTACGCGCACACCGTGGTCGTCTCCGTCTGCCGCGACGCGTCCCACGTACCCGCCGCGCGCATGTCGAACTCGGACTTGAAGGACAGCGCCCCCGTCGGGCACACCTCGATGCAGTTCCCGCAGTACACGCACGCCGAGTCGGTCAGCGGCGCGTCGTGCTCCACGGCGATCCGGGCGTCGAAACCGCGCCCGGCGACCGAGATCGCGAAGGTGTTCTGCCACTGGTCGCCGCAGGCGTCCACGCACTTGTAGCAGAGGATGCACTTGTCGTAGTCGCGTACGTACAGGTCGTTGTCGACCCTCGGTTCCTCGTTGAGCCGGGCCGCGTCCGGGCCGAAGCGGTCGGGCTTCGCCTCGTACTCCTTGAGCCACTCGGCGACCCGCGGCGTCGTCGACAGGTCGACGGAGGACGCGAGCAGTTCGAGGACGACCTTGCGGCTGTGCCGGGCGCGCTCGGTGCCGGTGTGCACCTCCATGCCCGGCTCGGCCTTGCGGGAGCAGGCCGGGACCAGGGTGCGGGCCCCCTCGACCTCGACGACACACACCCGGCAGGCGTTCTTCGGCCGCAGCGTGTCGCCCTCGCACAGGGTCGGGATGTCCTTCCCGGCCGCCCGGCAGGCGTCGAGGATCGTCGAACCCTCGGGGACCCGGGCCTCCTCGCCGTCGATCGTGAACTCCAGCATGCGGCGCGGGATCCCCAGCGGTGTGACGGTCATTCGTACGCCCCCAGACGGTCGATGGCGGATTCCACGGCGTTCCACGCGGTCTGCCCGAGACCGCAGATCGAGGCGTCCCGCATCGCGCGGCCGACCTCCCTGAGCAGGGCGATGTCGTCCGCTGCGGCGGCGCCGGTGCGCTCCACGATCCGGTGCAGCGCCTCCTCCTGCCGCACCGTCCCGACCCGGCACGGCACGCACTGCCCGCACGACTCGTCGCGGAAGAACTCGGCGATGCGCAGCAGGAGGCGGGGCAGGGGCACGCTGTCGTCGAAGGCCATGACGACCCCCGAGCCGAGCGTCGCGCCCACCTCACGCGTTCCTTCGAAGGTGAGCGGGACGTCCAGCTCGTCGGCCCGTACGAAACCGCCGGCCGCGCCGCCGAGCAGCACCGCCCGCAGCCCCTCCCGCACTCCGGCGAGCGTGAGCAGGTCGCCCAGCGTGGCACCGAACGGCACCTCGTAGACACCGGGCCGCTCCACACTGCCCGACACGCAGAACAGCTTCGGTCCGGTGGACCGCTGTGTGCCGATCGCCGCGTAGGCCGGGGCGCCCATGGTCAGGATCGGCAGGACGTTGACCAGCGTCTCCACGTTGTTCTCGACCGTCGGCTTGCCGAACAGGCCCTTCTCCACGGGGAACGGCGGCTTCGAGCGGGGCTCGCCCCGGTAGCCCTCGATCGAGTTGAACAGGGCCGTCTCCTCACCGCAGATGTAGGCGCCCGCGCCGCGCCGGATCTCGATGTCGAAGGCGTAACCCTGGCCGAGGACGTCGTCGCCGAGCAGGCCGCGCGCGCGTGCCTGCGTGATCGCGTGCTCCATGCGGTGCAGGGCACGCGGGTACTCGCCGCGCAGATACAGGTAGCCCTTGTGGGCGCCGGTCGCGTACGCGGCGACCGTCATCGCCTCGACCAGGGCGTACGGGTCGCCCTCCATGAGCAAGCGGTCCTTGAAGGTGCCCGGCTCCGACTCGTCCGCGTTGCAGACGAGGTAGTGCGGACGGTCCGGCTGGGATGCCGTGGCCTGCCACTTGCGGCCGGTCGGGAAGGCGGCACCGCCGCGCCCGACCAGGCCCGAGTCCGTGACCTCCCGGATGACCCCGGCCGGGCCCAGCTCGAAGGCCCGGCGCAGGGCGGTGTAGCCGCCGTGGGCGCGGTAGTCGTCGAGGGACGCCGGGTCGGCCACGCCCACCCGGTGCAGCAGCATCAGGCCGTCCCGTCCGGCTTGGGGCACCGCCAGCTCCGCGGGCGGCTCCTCGGGCGCCGAGTCGGGCGCGCTCGCGGCGAGCACGGCGTCGTGGACGGTCGCCGGCGCCGCGACCGCCGTACGGACCGGGTCCCCGGCCTTGATCGCGAGCGCCGCCGGGGCGCGCTCGCACAGACCGAGGCAGGGGCTGCGCTCGACCGAGACCCCGCTGCCGGGGCCCAGCCGCTCCTCGATCCCGGCGCACAGCTCCGGCGCCCCGGCCGCCGCGCACGCGAGGTCCGTGCACACGTGCAGCACGGTCGCCGGACGCGGCTTGACGGAGAACATCGCGTAGAAGGTGGCGACCCCGTACGCCTCCGCCGGCGGTACCGTCAGCCGCCGGCACAGGTAGTCCAGGGCGCCGTCGCTGATCCAGCCGACCCGGTCGTTGATCGCGTGCAGCCCCGGCAACAACAGGTCGCGGCGGTCCCGGGCCGCGCGCCCGCCGCGGGCCCACCTCAGATCCGCGTCGGAGCGGTCGGCGCCCTCCCATGAGGACTCCGGAGGGCCCAGCAGGGCGTCGACGGCCGCCCGTTCCTCGTCCGTCGGTTTGCTGTCACCGAAGTGCAGGTCCACTTGCGTCACCCCACGATGGTCGCGATGGGCAGCTTCTCGATCCGGATCGCCGACGCCTTGAACTCCGCCGTCCCCGCGATCGGGCAGTTCGCCTCGATCGTCAGCTGGTTGGTGTCCACTTCGTCAGGGAAGTGCATGGTCATGAAGGCGAGCCCGGGCCGCAGCGCGGCGTCCACCCACACGGGCGCGGTCACCGACCCGCGCCGCGAGGTCACCCGCACCTGCTCACCCACCACGACCCCGTAGCGCTCGGCGTCCTCCGGGGACAGCTCGAGATACTCGCCGCGCCTGAGCGGTGAGGCGTAACCGCCGCTCTGCACACCCGTGTTGTACGAGTCGAGCCGCCGCCCGGTGGTGAGCCGGATCGGGTACTGCTCGTCGGTGATGTCCACGGGCGGGTCGTGCTGCACGATGCCGAAGGGCGCGAGCCGGCCGCGTTTCGCGGGATCCGGCTCCCACAACCGGCCGTGCAGGTAGGTCGGTTCGAGTCCGTCGGTGCTCGGGCAGGGCCACTGGATGCCCTGGTGCTCCGCCAGGCGCTCGTACGTCATGCCGTAGTGGTCGGGGGAGACCGACCGGAGCTCGTTCCACACGGTCTCGGCATCGGCGTACTTCCAGTCGTGCCCGAGCCGGGCGGCGAGGTCGCAGATGATGTCGATGTCCTCGCGGGCTTCGCCGGGCGGGGTGACGGCCTTGCGGACGCGCTGGACCCGCCGCTCGCTGTTGGTGGTCGTGCCGTCGGTCTCCGCCCAGCCGGCGGTGGCGGGCAGGACGACGTCCGCGAGTTCGGCCGTCTTCGTGAGGAAGATGTCCTGCACGACCAGGAAGTCGAGGGCCTTCAGCCGCCGTACGGCCTGCTCGCTGTCGGCCTCCGACTGAGCCGGGTTCTCGCCGATGCAGTAGACGGCCTTGAGGGTGCCGTCCTCCATGGCCTCGAACATCTCCGTCAGGTTCAGGCCGTAGTGCGGCTGGATGACGGTGTCCCAGGCCGACTCGAACTTCAGCCGGGTCTCCGGGTCGAGTAGGTCCTGGAAGCCGGGGAGGCGGTTGGGGATCGCGCCCATGTCGCCGCCGCCCTGCACGTTGTTCTGCCCGCGCAGCGGCTGCAGTCCCGATCCGTAGCGGCCGACGTGCCCGGTGAGCAGGGACAGGTTGATCAGGGCACGGACGTTGTCGGTGCCGTTGTGGTGCTCGGTGATGCCGAGCGTCCAGCACAACTGGGCGCGTTCGGCACGGGCGTAGGCGTGGGCAAGCTCCCGGATCGCCGCCGCCGGTACGCCCGTCACCTTCTCGGCGAGCGACAGGGTCCAGGGCTCGACCAGCGCCTTGTACTCCTCGAAGCCGGTGGTCGCCCGTTCGATGAACGCCTCGTTGGCGAGCCCGGCGTGGATGATCTCGCGGCCGATCGCGTGCGCCATCGGGATGTCCGTGCCGACGTTCAGCCCGAGCCAGCTCTCCGCCCACTCGGCGGTCGACGTCCGGCGCGGATCCACCGCGTACATCCGGGCGCCGTTCCTGATCCCCTTCAGCACGTGCTGGAAGAAGATCGGGTGCGCGAAACGGGCGTTGGAGCCCCACATCACGATGACGTCGGTGTGCTCGATCTCCTCGTACGACGATGTCCCGCCGCCCGAGCCGAACGCGGCCGACAGGCCCGCCACGCTCGGGGCGTGGCAGGTGCGGTTGCAGGAGTCGACGTTGTTGGTGCCCATGACGACCCGCGCGAACTTCTGCGCCACGTAGTTCATCTCGTTGGTGGCGCGGGCGCAGGAGAACATCCCGAACGCGCCGCGCGCCGCGGCCAGGCCCCGTGCGGCCCGGTCCAGGGCCTCCTCCCAGGTGGCCCGGCGGAACGGCTCGTCGCGGGAGTCCCTGACCAGGGGGTGGGTGAGCCGGGTGTAGGTCTTCGGGCTTCGGTCGCGTTTGCTCATGCGGCGCTCCTCAGCGCGAGCAGGTCCGAGATGGCGTGCACGGTGCGCAGGGTGGGCACCTCGACGCCGGTGATCTCCGCCAGTTCGACGACCGCCGCGAGCAGGACGTCGAGTTCGAGCGGCTTGCCGCGCTCCAGGTCCTGGAGCGTGGAGGTGCGGTGGTCGCCGACCCGCTCGGCGCCCGCGAGCCGGCGCTCGATGGAGACGCCGAGCTCGCAGCCGAGGGCCTCCGCGACGGCGAGCGTCTCGGTCATCATGATCTCGATGACCCTGCGCGTGCCGCCGTGCAGGCACATCTGCCGCATGGTCGCGCGGGCCAGCGCGCTGATCGGGTTGAAGGAGATGTTGCCGAGCAGCTTGATCCAGATGTCGCTGCGCAGCTCCGGTTCGACCGGGCACTTCAGGCCGCCCGCCTGCATGGCCTCGCCGAAGGCGAGACAGCGTACCGAGCGGCTGCGGTCGGGCTCGCCGATCGAGAACCGCGTCCCTTCCAAGTGCCGAACAATGCC
This sequence comes from Streptomyces sp. NPDC002788, assembly GCF_053592115.1. NCBI lineage: Bacteria > Bacillati > Actinomycetota > Actinomycetes > Kitasatosporales > Streptomycetaceae > Streptomyces > Streptomyces sp. NPDC002788. Next base: position 748,391 of record NZ_JBSFVB010000001.1, read on the forward strand.
CGGGGCTTCGAGCTCGGTCGCCGCGTAGACCACGCATCCGACGGCCCGTTCGGGCGCGAGCACCGCACTGACCGCGCCGTCCGGGTCCACGCTCTCGATCCGGTGGCCGTCGTACGGGCCGCCGTGCCGGTGGAAGTACCACCAGGGGATGCCGTTCTGGGCCGCGACGACCGCCGTCGTCTCGTGGAGCAGCGGCGCGATCAGTGGCCCGCACGCCGCGTACGCGTTGGCCTTCAGGCCCAGGAAGACGTAGTCGACCGGGCCGACCTCGGCCGGATCGTCGGTCGCGTGCGGGTGCGCGGCGAAGTCGCCGCGCGGGCTGCGCACCCTGACTCCGTGCTGCCTCATGGCCGCCAGATGCGGTCCACGGGCGATGAGATGCACGTCGGCGCCCGCACGGTGGAGCGCGGCGCCGACGTAGGCGCCGATGGCACCGGCGCCGAGAACTGCGACTTTCACGGGAACACTCCGTTCGGTTTGAGGGATACCGCGGAGGTGACTGCCGAAGGGCGGCCGTGCGGCTCGCCTTTGGCTCGTGCACGGCTTGTGTCGACGAAATATTGTCTACAGTATGGAGGTTGGGGCGGCAAGGGTCCGCGCACCGACCGTTCGGCGCATGCTGCATACCGCTCATCCCATACGGTCGACGCGCCGTCTTCTCAACTCCGGTGCGTATCCCTAGCGTCCGGGGTTCATGAGTCCCCCAGTCGCGCCCCCGGGCTGGAGCCGCTGGCTCGTCCCGCCCGCCGCTCTCTCCGTACACCTCTCCATCGGCCAGGCCTACGCCTGGAGCGTGTTCAAACCGCCTCTGGAGTCCGCGCTCGGGCTCAGCGGTACGCAGAGCGCGCTGCCCTTCCAGCTGGGCATCGTCATGCTGGGTCTGTCCGCCGCGTTCGGCGGCACACTCGTGGAGCGCAACGGCCCGCGCTGGGCGATGACCGTCGCCCTGCTCTGCTTCTCCTCAGGATTCCTGCTCTCCGCGCTGGGCGCGTCCCTGGAGCAGTTCTGGCTGATCGTGTTCGGTTACGGCTTCGTCGGCGGCATCGGTCTCGGCATCGGCTACATCTCGCCCGTCTCCACCCTCATCAAGTGGTTCCCGGACCGGCCCGGCATGGCCACCGGCATCGCCATCATGGGTTTCGGCGGCGGCGCGCTCATCGCCTCGCCATGGTCCGCGCAGATGCTCGAGTCGTTCGGCGAAGACAGCTCCGGCATCGCGCTCGCCTTCCTGGTGCACGGGCTGTCGTACGCCGTCTTCATGCTGCTGGGTGTGCTCCTGGTCCGGGTTCCGAGAAGCGCGCCAGGGGCCCGGGGAACCGTGCGGCAAGCCCCCACCGGCCCGCAGGTCTCCGCGAACCGGGCCATCCGCACCCCGCAGTTCTGGTGCCTGTGGATCGTGCTCTGCATGAACGTCACCGCCGGCATCGGCATCCTGGAGAAGGCCGCGCCGATGATCACGGACTTCTTCGCGGACACCTCCACGCCGGTGTCGGTGACGGCCGCCGCCGGCTTCGTCGCGCTGCTGTCGGCGGCGAACATGGCGGGCCGCATCGGCTGGTCGTCGACGTCCGACCTGATCGGCCGCAAGAACATCTACCGCGTCTACCTGGGCGCCGGTGCGGTGATGTACGCCCTCATCGCCCTGTTCGGTGACTCCTCCAAGCCGCTGTTCGTCCTGTGCGCGCTGGTCATCCTCTCCTTCTACGGCGGCGGTTTCGCGACCGTCCCGGCGTATCTGAAGGACCTGTTCGGCACCTACCAGGTCGGGGCCATCCACGGGCGGCTGCTCACCGCCTGGTCCACGGCCGGGGTGCTCGGCCCGCTGATCGTGAACTGGATCGCCGACCGGCAGGAGGAGGCGGGCCGGCACGGCGCGTCCCTGTACGGACTGTCGTTCGTCATCATGATCGGCCTGCTGGTCGTCGGCTTCGTCGCCAACGAACTCGTCCGGCCCGTCCACCCGCGTCACCACATCCCCGCCCCGAGGGAGGCCGCACATGCCGAGCGACAGCAGTCAGAGCCCGCCTAGCCCCGACCGGCGGTGGCTGATCGCCTTCGCCTGGGTCTGGGTGGGCGTACCGCTCGCGTACGGGCTGTTCGAGCTCGTGCGGAAGGCGACGCAGCTGTTCACCGGGTAGGCGAGCGGTTCACCGGTGAGAGGTTCGACAGGTGTACGGAAGCCCGTGGTGCTGACGGAAGCCGACAACCCCGGCGCCCGTTTCCTGTCGCCTCGGCTGCCGTCGTACCCGCGAGTCACTGATCAGACTGGTGGATCAGCTACCCAAGGCAACGAGGGGGACCCACCCAATGAACGGCTCGCGCATAGCCGCCGTCGGCCACTACCAGCCCGCCAAGGTGCTCACCAACGAGGACCTGGCGGGCATGGTGGACACCAGTGACGAGTGGATCAGGAGCCGGGTGGGCATCCGCACCCGCCGCATCGCCGGACCCGACGAGCCGGTCGACGAACTGGCCGCGCACGCCGCCGCCAAGGCCCTGGCCGCGGCCGGACTGACCCCGGCCGACATCGACCTGGTGCTGGTCGCCACCTCCACCGCCGTCGACCGCTCGCCCAACACGGCCGCCCGGGTCGCGGCCCGCCTCGGCGTCCCGCAGGCCGCCACCATGGACCTCAACGTCGTGTGCGCCGGCTTCACCCACGCCCTGGCCACCGCCGACCACGCGGTCCGCGCGGGGGGCGCGAGCCGGGCGCTGGTCATCGGGGCCGACAAGATGTCCGAGGTGACCGACTGGAGCGACCGCAGCACCTGCGTGCTCGTCGGGGACGGGGCCGGGGCCGCGGTGGTGGAGGCCGCCGACGAGCCGGCCATCGGTCCGGTGCTGTGGGGGTCGGTGCCGGAGATGGGGAACGCGGTGCGGATCGAGGGCACCCCGCCGCGCTTCGCCCAGGAGGGGCAGAGCGTCTACCGCTGGGCGACCACGCAACTGCCGCCCATCGCGCGGCGGGCGTGCGAGCGGGCCGGACTGGAGCCGGCGGACCTCGCCGGGGTCGTACTGCACCAGGCGAACCTGCGCATCATCGAACCCCTCGCGGAGAAGATCGGCGCCGTGAACGCGGTCGTCGCACGCGATGTCACCGAGTCCGGCAACACCTCGGCCGCGAGCATCCCGCTGGCCCTCTCCAAGCTGGTCGAGCAGGGCGCGGTCACCTCGGGCGACCCGGTCCTGCTGTTCGGCTTCGGCGGGAACCTGTCGTACGCGGGGCAGGTCGTGCGCTGCCCGTGAGCGCTGAGGCGGTGTGACGCGGTCAACTCCCCGAAACCCTGGCCCTTGTGCGCAGTAGACTGTAGACGAAAGACAATTGATACTGACTGTGCGGTGACACCGGCATCAGCCGCGTTGTGCACGGCCCTGCCGAGGAGGGGGACCGCGATGCTGTCGACAGGCCTGCCCCAGGGGGCGGTACCCAAGCTGGAACGCCCGGGACCGTTGCGCGATCGCGTCTACGAGGCCCTGCTCGAACTCATCACCACCCGCTCCCTCCAGCCCGGCCAGCACCTCGTGGAGAGCGAACTCGCCGGGCACCTGGGGGTCTCCCGGCAGCCGGTGCGCGAGGCGCTCCAGCGGCTCAACACCGAGGGATGGGTCGATCTGCGGCCCGCCCAGGGCGCGTTCGTGCACGAGCCGACGGAGGAGGAGGCCGACCAGCTCCTCACGGTCCGTACGCTTCTTGAGGCCGAGGCCGCCCGCCTCGCCGCGGCCAACGCCGGCAGTGCCGGCATCTCCGCCCTGGAGGCGCTGTGCGCGGAGGGCGAGAAGGCGGTCGAGGCCGACGACGTGGACGGGACCGTCGCGATCAACGCCCGCTTCCACGCCAAGATCATGGAGCTGGCCGGCAACGCGGTCCTCGCCGAACTCGCCGCCCAGGTCGACCGGCGCGTGCGCTGGTACTACACGCCGGTGGCCCGCCAACGCGGCCACCAGTCCTGGATAGAGCACCGCGAACTCATCGCCGCGGTCGCCGACCGGGACGAGCAGCGGGCCAGCCAGCTGATGCGCGAACACACCGAGCACACACGGCGGTCGTACCACGCGCGGGCGCGGTCCTGAGGTCTCACACCGTCGCCGACTTCCTCAGCGTCAAGATCGGCACCGGCATCGGCTGCGGCATCGTCATGGGCGGTGAGGTCTACCGCGGCACGACAGGCACGCCGGCGACCTCGGGCACATCCGAGCCGTCCCTGACGGCCGCGCGTGCGCCTGCGGCAACCGGGGCTGCCCGGAGGCGCACTTCACCAGGAGCGGCCCTCACCCGCGACGCCCTGGAGGCCGCCCAGCAGGACCCTTTCAAGCGCACCTCAGTTCTTCAGCACGACGCGTCCGGTTCCGAGCCCCGTTCCTGCTCCGTCCTCAGGCAGCCCGACCGCTGCCCGCCGTTCCACGTGAAGGTCACTCCCCGAGGGAGGAGTGCCGACGGCCGTACGCGCATGAGGAGGCCCCTCCCTGGCCGGGCGGTTTCTAGGGATCGTCGCAACACATGATCGGTTGTGTCAGACGGCGAGCAGTTTATGCAGGCGCTCGGCTGGGGTCTCCCAGCCGAGCGT